>NZ_CP054925.1:2427142-3033928 GCF_013364075.1 Amycolatopsis sp. Hca4 | reverse complement strand
GCAGCGTGCACCCCGAACAGGACTTCGTGCCCCGGTCCGTGGCCGAGCTCGCCGCCGATCCGGCGTGGACGGTCACCCGCACCGGCACGACCGGGCAGTGGCTGACCGCCGAACGGGTCGTCGAGCGCGACGGCTACCGCCGGCTCATCGGGCTGACCCCGATCCGGCCCGGCACGGTGGCCCTCATGCTGTGGGCCGACGGCGAGGTCGTCGAGCACGTCCGCGGCACCGAAGCCGAGCTCTGCGCGACCGCGCACCGCTGGGCCGCCGAGCTGCCGGCCGGCGAACGGGCCTGAAGAGCCCGGGGCACCGGGCCCCGTCAGTCCACTGTGATCAGCCGCAACGTGGCGATCCCGCGCATGTCGAGCGTGGTGCCCGCCGGGGCCTCGGCGTACCGGAGCAGGACCTGGTCGCAGCCGGGGCACCGGGCGACGTACCCCATCGGCGCGCCGTACACGTGGGCCGCGGCGAGCGGGCCGGATCGGCCGCAGCCCGCGCACACCGCGACCGCCGCCGTCACCTCGGCGGTGAACACGCTGCTCAGCGGCCCGGCCAGGACGTTGCCGTCGAGGTGGTCGTCGGTCATCTCACCCTCCGAAGCGTTCGGCGCGCACGCGGGCCGGGTCGTGGCCGGCGTCGATCAGCAGGCCCGTGACCGTCTCGACGAACGACGTCGGCCCGCACACGTAACAGGTCGGTTCGTCCCCGGCGGGCAGCCCGTACGCCGCCAGGTCCGCCGCGTCGATCCGGTGCGGCGCACGCTCGACGCCGTCCGGCGCCTCCCGCGTGTACAGCACGGTCGCCTCCGGACCGTCCAGCTCGCCGGCGAAGTAGACGTCCGAAGGGGTCCGGACCGAGTAGAGCAGCCGGAACGGCGGGCTCGTCGCCGAGCGGGCGCGCAGCATCGCCATCAGCGGGGCGACGCCCGAGCCGCCGCCGATCAGCAGCACCGGGCCGGGCTGCTCCGGCCGCCAGACGAACCAGCCGCCGAGCGGGCCGAGCAGCTCGACGACGTCCCCGACCTCGATGTCGCGCACGAGGTACGGCGAGACTTCGCCGCCCGGGACCAGCTGCACGGTCAGTTCGACGAATTCGCCGTCGGCGGGGGCGGACAGCGAGTAGCTGCGCTGCGCGGTGTAGCCGTCCTCGGCCGTGAGCCGGAGGTCGGCGTGCTGCCCGGCGAGGTGGCCCGGCCACCCCGGCACGGCGAACCGCAGGGTGCGCGCGGTGGCCGTCTCGTCGCGGATTCCGACGAGCCGGGCGGTCAGCCGGCGGTGGCCTAGTCGCCGTCGTAGCGCTGTTCCCGCCACGGGTCTCCGTAGTTGTGGTAGCCGAGCTCTTCCCAGAACCCGGGCTGGTCGTCGAGCATCAGCTGCAGCCCGCTGATCCACTTGGCGGACTTCCAGAAGTACAGGTGCGGCACGAGCAGCCGGACCGGCCCGCCGTGCACCGGCTCCAAGGGCTCGCCCTCGAATTCGAAGGCGAGCCACGCCTTGCCGTCGAGCACGTCCTCCAGCGGCAGGTTCGTGGTGTAGCCGCCGTGGCTGTGCGCCAGCACGTAGTCCGCGGCGGTTTCGACGTCCTCCAAAAGGACGTCGAGCGACACGCCGCGCCACGTCGTGCCGAGCTTCGACCAGCGGGTGACGCAGTGGATGTCGACGGTCGGCTCCTCGGCGGGCAGCGCCATCAGCTCGGCCCAGGTCCAGGCATGCCGTTCGCCGCTCTCGGCGGTGACCGTGAACGACCAGTCGCTCGTGGACACCGGCGGGGTCGGCCCGGCCGAGAGGACGGGGAAGTCCTCGGTGAGGTACTGCCCCGGCGGCAGGGCGGCGTCCTGCTCGCGACGCCCGTGGAACGCCCGGCTGAAGACGGCCACACATCCCCCTTTCGTCGGGCGCTCAATCTAACCCACCCACCGGGTCGAACGGGACCCACACGTTCGTGCGATCCCGGCTGGGAGGGCGCACCACCCTCCCGGCCGGGTCGCTCAGCGGCGCACGGTCACCGAACCGGTCAGCGGGCCGAGCCGCACGGTGTGCGTGCCGCGGGCCAGGTTCGGCAGCTCGAACGTGACGCAGGCGGTCTGGCCCGGCCACACCGGGACCGGCCGTTCGGCGGCGACCACGCCGTCGACCCACAGCACCGCCTGGTACTCGCCGGCCTTTTCGCCGACGTCCTTCACCGACGCGGTGACCCGGGCGGGCGACCACCCGTGGCCTTCGCCGGTGCGGAGGTCGGCCACGGCGAAGCGCGGCGAGGGTCCGGGAGCCCGGTCTCGGACGAAGATGTCCGAGCGCCCGTTCGTGTCGTCCTCGACGAGGTTCGTCGCCTCGCTTTCGAACGCCACGTACTTGCCGTCGGTGCTGATGGACGGGAAGTCGCTGTAGGCATCGCCTTCCTGACCGCCGAGCGCGCCGGACACCTTGTCCGTCTTCGCCGTGCGCAGGTCGCGCACGAAGACGTCGGACGCGGCGTCGCCGTCGCCGGGCACGAGGTTGCCGGCGAAGCTGAAGAACGCGACCGCGGTCCCGTCGCCGCTGATCCTCGGGCTCGCCGTGTAGGAATCGGCCCCGCCGGTCCCGGTGGCCGCCTGTGACACCAGGGTGTTCGCGTGCGTCTGCCGGTCGTAGACGTAGACCTGCGATGGCCCGTCGGCCGGGCTGATGACGTAGGCCACCTTCCGGCCGTCCGCGCTGAGCGACGGCTGCGTCGCCTCCGCCCCGCCCGGGGCCGGGATCGCCTCCGTGGTCCCGGTCCGCCGGTCGCGGACGAACACGTCGCGGTGGCCGTTGCCGGCACCGGGCACGAGGTTCTCCGCGCCGCTTTCGAAGGCGACGAACCGGCCGTCGCCGCTGACGCTCGGCTCGAGCGAGTCGCCGTCGGCCGGGGCGCCGCCGGCGCCTGCCGAGACGAGCTCGGTGGTCCCGGCCACCCGGTCACGCAGGAAGATGTCCTGCTTGCCGTTCGTGTCGCCCGGCACCAGGTTCGTGGCCTGGCTGAGGAAGACCGCGTACCGCCCGTCGGTGCCGAACACCGGCTGCCCGGACAGCCCGTCGGCCTGCTTTCCGCTGGAGGACACCGAAATGAGCTCGGTCCTGCCGGTCCGGCGGTCGCGGGCGAACGAGTCGGGGATCCCGTTGGTGTCGCCCGGCACCAGGTTCGCCGCGCCGCTGAGGAAGCCGACGTACCGCCCGTCCGGGCTGATGGTCGGGCTGATCGACCAGGCGTCGGCGCCGGTGCCGTCCGGGGCCGACGAGATCCGCTCGATCGTCCCGGTGCGCCCGTCCCGCGCGAAGACGTCCATGTCGTCGTTGGTGTCGCCGGGCGCGAGCTCGCCGGACGCGCTGGCGAACGCGATCACGCCGCCGTCACCGCTCATGGCCGGCCAGAAGGTGTGGGCCTGGATCTGCCCGCCGTCCCGGGTGATCGAGACCCGCTGCGTCGCGGGCGGCCGCGGGAGCGCGAAGTCGGCCGCGGCGGGCCGGTGCCCGCTCACGACGACCTGCCGCGGGGCCGTGGCCGAGATGCCCGCCGCCGAGGCGGTCACCCCGTAGGTGCCCTCGGGCACGTCCTGGACGGTGTAGCGGCCGTTGCCGTCCGAGACGGCGGTGAGCTCGTCGAGCACGTCGAGCACCCGGACCGTCGCACCGGGCACCGTCGAACCGGTCGGCCCGTAGGTGACGCGGCCGCTGATGGTGCCCCGCGGGGTCGGTTTCAGCGTGACGCGCAGTGCCGTCTGCTTCCCGGTGGTCACCACGGCCCGCACCCGCTCGTCGCGGTAGCCGAACCGGGACAGCGTGAGGTCGTAGGTGCCGGCGGGCACCCGGATCTTGAAGTGCCCCTCGGCGTCAGCGGTGTAGGACCGGCCGGTGGACGCGACCGTGATCGTGGTCTTCGCCAAGGGCTTCCCGGACGCGGTGACCGTGCCGGTGATGCCGCTCGCGAGCCGCGCTTCGGCGACGGCGGCGGCCGCGTCGATCCGGCCCGCGCCGAAGCGGGTGTTCGGCCGCGCGCCGTAGCGGTTGTCGAAGAACGACGTGCCGGTGAGGATTTCGAGGGTTTCGTCCGGGGTCAGCTTCGGGTTCGCCTGCAGCATCAGCGCGACCGTGCCCGAGACGTGCGGGGTCGCCATCGACGTGCCGCTCAGCAGCCCGTACTCGCCGCCGGGCAGCGAGGACAGCACGTCCACGCCCGGCGCGGACAGGTCGGGCACGACGTAGCTGTCCGGCCAGCTCGCCGGGGCGTCCACCCAGTCCTTCTTCCGCACGACGCCACCGCACGAGAAGTCCGGCACGTTGTCGCCGTCGTCCGTCGCGCCGACGCCGGTCGACTCGAAGACGTTGCCGGGCGCCGCCGAACCGCCGGGGACGCAGTCGTTGCCGATGGCGAAGGCGGGGAACGCGCCCGCGAGGTGGATGTTGCGGGCGGGCTCGACCATTTCGCTGCTGTAGCCCTCTTCACCGAGCGACATGCTCACGACGTTCGCGGGCTTGCCCGCCGGCTTGCCGTCGGCGTCGTACGGCGCGATCGCCCACTGCATGCCGGCGATCACCTGCGCCAGCGTGCCGGAGCCGCCCGGGATGACGAGGCCGGCCATCAGGTCCGCGCCCGGGGCGACGCCGATCTGCGTGCCCGAGCTGTGGCCGCCCGCGATGGTGCCCGCCACGTGCGTGCCGTGGTAGGAGCTGTCGTGGGGCGTGGAGTGCACCGGTGAGCCGTCGGCGGCGAACTCCAGCCAGCCACCGGGGTGCTCCGGGTTCGCCGGGTCGGCGCTCACCAGCTTGCCCGCGAGGTCGGGGTGGGCGGTGTCGATGCCGGTGTCGAGGATGGCCACCCGCACCCCGGCGCCGGTGGTGCCGCCGGCCTGGACCCGGTCGGCGCCGATCTTCGACACGCCCCACGCGACGGCCGCGTCCGCCTGGGCCTTGGCCTGCTTGCGCTGCGGCTCGGTGGGCGTCTTCAGCGTGAAGTTGGGGATGACGCGGTCGACCAGCGGCAGCGCGGCCACCGCGTCCAGGGTGGCCGGGGTGGCCCGGACGAGCACCATGTTCTTGAGCCAGAACGTGTTCACCACCTGGTCGCGGCGGGCGCCGACCAGGTCGGTGACCGGGGCCTGCATGGCCTTCGCCGAGTCGGTGAGCGTCCGGCGCGCCGCGTCCGGCGAGGACGGTGCGAGGCCCCGGTCCTTCAGCACGACGACCGCCTCGAACCGCGTGCCCGGACCGGACCGGGCACCGGCGATCCGGTCGAGCAGTTCCTTGGCGATCTTGTGGTGCGCGGCGGCAGGCGCGTCCGGTGCGGCGGCGGCCGTCGCCGGCAGGGCGCCGAGTGACCCGGCGGCGACGAGCACCGCCAGGGCCAACCGGCGGCCGCGGGTCCGCGAGGCGGACAGGGACATGGGGGAACTCCTTCGCTCCGTCAGGTTCCGGCGGACATGCGAGACGGCGCGCCCCGAGTGAGGTTGCGCGCCGTCGACGTCCAAACGGTGCATGAGTGATCAACGCGTGACAAGCTCACCGAGGCGGCGAATTCCCGCCAGGTGGCGGAAACCCGACAGGGGAGGTGGGGCGGTGCTGGAGCCGATCGGGCTCGGTGACGCGGAGGAGGCGATCTACGACGCGCTGGTCCGGCGCACCCGGGCGACGGCGGCCGAACTCGCCGAGGACGCCCACCGTTCGCTGCCGGTGACCCGGCGCGTGGTGCGGACACTCGTCGGGCTGGGCCTGGCGACGCAGGCGGCCGGGCGGCCGACGCGTTACGTCGTCGTCCCGCCGGACCGGGCGATCGAGGCGGTGCTGCGCGAACGCGAGGCCGCGCTGCGCGACACGCGCCGCCACATCGGCACGCTGATGGAGATGTACCGCGCGAGCACGCGGTTCGCGCACCCCGGCGAGCTGGTCGAGGTGATCACCGGGCGGGACGAGGTCAACGAGCGCTGGGGCCGGATGCAGCAGGACATCCGGGTGCAGATGCGCGGGTTCGACCGGCCGCCGTACGCCGCGCCCCGCGGGGCCTCGGACTCGAACGAGGTCGAGCTGGGCCTGCTGGGACGCGGGGTGAAGTGCCGGGTGGTCTACGACAAGAGCGCGGTCGAGCTGCCCGGGCGCATCCACGACATCGAGCTCGGGATGCGCCACGGCGAGCAGGCCAGGATCGACGCCGACGTCCCGATGAAGCTGGCGATCGCCGACGACCGGCTCGCGATCATCCCGCTGATGCGCCCCGGCGACCCCGCGCTCACCGCGTCCTACCTCATCCACCCGTCACCGCTGCTGGACGCGCTGATCGCGTTGTTCGAGGCGGTGTGGACGCGCAGCGTGCCGGTGCGGCTCGGCCCGGCCGAGCCGGGCGAGCTGTCCGCGGAGGAGGCGAAACTGCTGATGCTGCTGGCTTCCGGCGCGACCGACAAGGCCGCCGGGCGGGCGCTGGGCTGGAGCGAGCGGACCGTCCAGCGGCACGTCACCAAGCTGATGACCCGGGTCGGGGCGCAGACGCGGTTCCAGATCGCGAGGGAAGCCACCCGGCGCGGCTGGATCTGAGGACCGGTTCGAGCACGGCGTGGTGAAGTCAGGACAGGTGCGCCGACAGCAGCCAGGCGGGGACCGACTTGCGGCCGTTGCCCTCGTCCCGCACGTCGCTACCGGCGAAGCCCGCGAAGTCCGGGAAGTTGTCGGGGACTTCGGCGTGGATGCGGGCCGGCCGGATCTCGTCGATCGTCCAGTACGCGCCCACCACCTCCCGCAGTTCCGCCGCGGAGACCGGGTTGACCTTGTCCGATGGCACGGTCGCGCTGTCGAAGACCAGCACGAAGTAGGACGCGCCGGGCGCCGCCGCGCGCACGATCGATTCCTGGTAGCCGTGGCGCAGCTCGACCGGCATCGAGTGGAACAGGGTGCTGTCGACGATCGTGCCGAACCGGCTGTCGTAGCCGGTGAACGTGCTGATGTCGGCGACCTCGAAGCGGGCGTTCGGCACGCGGCGCCGGGCCGCCTCCGCCCGCGCGAGCTCGATCGCGGTCAGCGACAGGTCCAGACCGACCGTCGTGAAGCCCCGCTCGGCGAGGTGGAGCGAGGTCGCGCCCTCGCCGCAGCCGGCGTCGAGGACTTCGCCGTGGAAGAGGCCGGCGTCGATGAGCGCGGCGATCTCGGGTTGTGGTTCGCCGAGGCTCCACGGCGGCCGCAGGCCCGGCCCCATCTCGGGAGCCTGGCCGCGGTAGGCGGAGTCGAACAAGGAGGGGTTCGTCATGCACCCCAGAGTGTCAACCAGGTTGATACATGTCAACATGGTTGACATGGACAGCTTCCGCGACGAGCCGCTCGGCTACCTGCTGCACCGGGTCACCGCCGCCCTGCGCGCCGAGGTGGCCGCCACCGTGCTCGGACCCGCGGACCTGGCCGCGCCCGCGTACGTCTGCCTGCGGATGCTGGCGCAGTCGCCGAAGTCCAACGCCGAGCTGGCCCGCGAGGCCCAGGTGTCGCCGCAGGCGATGAACAAGGTCGTGCGCGAGCTGCAGGAGCGCGGCCTGGTGACGCGACCGGCCACGGTGTCGTCCGGCAGGTCGCTGCCCGCCTCGCTGACGCGCGAGGGCGTGGCCGTGCTCGCGCGCCTCGACCCGGCGGTGGCCGAGGCCGAAGACCGGGTCCTTTCCGGGCTCGGCGACCACGATCGGCGCGAGCTCCGGCGGCTCCTCGTGGCGGCGTTCCCCCGCTGACGAAGATGCGACGTGTCGTGATTCGGACGCGCCCGCCCTAGTGACGGATCACGGCGCCGGGGCGAGCCTGGTGCGATGCACTGGAGATCATCTGTAGTGGTCGTGGCCTGCGTCGGCACCCTCGCCGCGGGCACCGCCGGAGTCGCGAACGCGACGCCCGGCCCGCACGCGGCAGCGTCCGCCGCGGGTACCGAACGCCATTCGGTCACCCTGCTCACCGGGGACGTCGTCCAGGTCGAACGGCAGCCCGGCGGCAAGCAGGCCGCCACCGTCCAGCCCGCGCCGGGCCGGGAGAAGATCCGGTTCCACCAGCAGGAGGTCGACGGCCACCTCAGCGTCTTCCCCGAGGACGTCACCCCGCGGCTGGCCTCGAAGCAGGTCGACCGGACCCTCTTCGACGTCACCGAGCTGATCGCCGAGGGCTACGCCGACGAGCAGTCGGCGAGCCTGCCGCTGATCCTCACCTACGGCAAGGGCACCGACCTCCGGAAAACCACCGCGAACGCCGACCTCGGCGCGACGCTGAGCAGCGTCAACGGCCGGTCCGCGCGCGCCCGCAAGGCCACCGCCACCGCGTTCTGGGCCTCGTCCGGGAACATCGAGCGGATCTCCCTGGACCGCAAGGTCCGCGTCTCCCTCGACCGCAGCGTCCCGCAGATCGGCGCCCCCGAGGCGTGGGCCGCGGGCTACGACGGCACCGGCACCACGGTCGCGGTGCTCGACACCGGCTACGACCCCACCCACCCCGACCTGGCCGGGCGGGTGAGCGAGGCGGTCAACTTCACGACCAGCCCCGACACGACCGACCACTTCGGTCACGGCACGCACGTCGCCTCGACGATCGCGGGTTCCGGCGCCGCTTCGGGCGGCAGGCTCAAGGGTGCCGCGCCGGGCGCGAAACTGCTCGTCGGCAAGGTGCTCGACGACGACGGCTTCGGCTACGAGTCCTGGGTCCTCGCCGGGATGGAGTGGGCCGCGCACTCGGGCGCCAAGGCGGTCAACATGAGCCTCGGCGGCGGCCCGACCGACGGCACCGACGCGCTCAGCGTCGGCCTCAACGCGCTCAGCGAGCAGACCGGAACGCTCTTCGTGGTGGCCGCGGGCAACGACGGTGACCAGGGCGCCTACACGGTCGGCTCGCCGGGCACCGCCGAAGCGGCGCTGACCGTCGGCGCGGTCGGCCGTGACGAGAAACTGGCGTCGTTCTCCAGCCGCGGCCCGCGCCTGGGCGACAACGCCGTCAAGCCGGACATCACCGCGCCCGGCGTCGGCATCGTCGCCGCCCGCGCCGCGGGAACCGCCATGGGCGACGTCGTCGACGACCACTACACCGCCGCCTCCGGCACGTCGATGGCCACGCCGCACGTCGCCGGCGCCGCGGCGATCCTCGCCCAGCAGCACCCCGACTGGACGGGCAGGCAGCTGAAGGACGCGTTGGCCAGCACGTCCCTCACCGCGACCGGGCTCTCGGTGTTCGAGCAGGGCGGCGGCCGGGTCGACGTGGCCCGCGCGGTCAAGCAGAAGGTCTTCGGGACCGGCACGCTCGACCTCGGCGCGGTCGAGAACGGCAAGGCGCCGGTGGCCAAGCAGGTCACCTACACCAACGCCGGAACCACCCCGGTTTCGCTGAAGCTCGCGCTCGACGCCAAGTCCCTCGCCGGTGTCCCCGCCGCCGACGGCATCCGGGTCGACAAATCCACTGTGGACGTTCCGGCCGGCGGGCGGGCGACCGTCACGGTCACCGGCGACCCGGCGAAACTGGCGGCGGGCACCTACAGCGGACGGCTCACCGCGACGGCCGGCGGCGTGGTCGTGCACACCGCGCTCGGCGCGGACAAGACCGCGCCGAAGCACAAGGTCACCCTCACCGCGCTCGACCTGCAGGGCAAGCCGACCGTGGCGCCGTGGCTGCTGATGTACGGCGAGGACTACCGCTTCGACGTCAACACCTGGCTGGGCGGCGAAAGCCTGACGGTCGAGCTCGGCGACGGCGTGTACTACCTGACCGCCGAGGTCGACGGGACCCGGGACGGCCTCACCGTCTCCCAGGTCGTCCTGCCGGAGCTGCGGATCAGCAGCGACACGACCGTGGTGCTGGACGCCCGCAAGGCGGTGAAGGTGGACATCCAGACCCCGCAACCGTCCGAACAGGCCGGGATCTGGAGCTACTACACCTACCGGGAACTCGGTCCGCGCCGGATCGCGAACTACGCCATGCAGTTCGACTACACCCGCGAACTCCGCGTCACCCCGACCCCGAAGGTGACCACCGGCGCCTTCGAGTTCGGGTCCCGCTGGTCGCGGATCGCGCCGCCGTTGACGGTGAACGTCCTGGGCGGCCGGGACGCGTTGACGAACCGCTACCTCGCCGGCTCGCCCAAACTGGACGGCTGGCGGCTGCTGCAGGCCGTCTCCGCGGGGCGCGGCAAGCCGGCGGACTTCAAGAACGTGCGGGGGAAGGCCGCGATCGTCGACCCGGACCCGGCGGACTACAACCGCGACGAGGTCGCCCGCGCGGCCGCGGACGCCGGGGCGGCGATCGTCTTCATCGTCGTGCCGGACGGCTGGGGCACCGCCTCGGTTCCGTCGATCAGCGCGGCGCCGTTCCTCAGGATCCCGACCGTCCAGCTCGACCGGGACGAGGGGCTCGCGCTGCTCGAGAAGATCAAGCGGTTCCCGGTTTTCCTGAGCCTGCAAGGGGTCGCGGTCAGCCCGTACCTCTACGACGTGGTGCAGACCGAGCGCGACCGGATCCCGGACAAGCCCGTCCACCGGGTCACCGCGGCGAACACCGCGACCGTCACCACCCACTACCGCCAGACCGGCAGCGGCGGGGAGGCCAAGGAACAGCGGTTCGCCTGGAAGCCGTGGCAGGACTTCGCCGTCAACGAGTACCAGCGGTACGTGACGACGCCGTCGACGCGGGTGGAGTACGTCAGCTCCGGGGACGTCCTGTGGCAGCACCGGGTCAAGCACGGCCTGATCTGGGACGAGATGTCCCCGCTCCAGGGCGGCATGACCGCGGCGCCGCGCACGTACACGGGCAAGGAGAACATCACCGAGGACTGGTTCGCGCCGGTCGTCCGGCCGGCCATCCCGCGGGGCGTGCCGGGCGCGGAGTCGACCCGCGAAGGGGACAAGCTGCAGATCCGGATCCCGGAGTTCGTCGACAGCGAGGCCGGGCACTACGGCTTCAACGAAGGCGACGACCAAGCCGGGCCGGCCGTCACGTCGGCGAAGCTGTTCCGCGACGGCAAGCTCGTGTCGGAGCAGCCGTACGCGTTCGGCACGTTCCCGGCCGGCGCGGACCCGGCGACCTACCGGCTCGACCTGTCGGTGCGCCGTGACTCGCCGGAGTGGCTGTTCGGCACCAGCACGCAGACGTCGTGGACGTTCCGCTCGGCCCGGTCGGCGTCCCCGGCGCTGCTCCCGCTGCTGCAGCTGGACTACGCGGTCGACGCGGACGCCGGCAACCGGCTCCCGGCGGGCCGCAAGGCCAGGATCGGCTTGAGCGCCCGGTTCCAGGACGGGATGGCCGCGCCGGACGTGCGCTCGGTGAAGGCCTGGGCGTCCTACGACGACGGCAAGACCTGGCGCGCGGTCGACGTCAAGCGCACCGGGAAGTCCTACGAGGCCACGATCGACCACCCGTCGCTCCGTGCCACGAACTCCTACGTCGCGTTGCGGGTGCAGGCCACCGACAGCGCGGGCAACGCCGTCGACCAGACGGTGCTGCGGGCGTACGGGCTCAGCTAGCGGCGGCGTCGCTCAAGGGCTCCGGGTGCCTCCCGCTTCGCGGCAGGAGGTATCCGGGGCTCGGCTCGTCCAGCCAGCCGAGCTTGCTGGCCTGCCAGGCCAGCTGCATCCGGGTGCGCGCGTTCACCCGGCGCATGAGGTCCTGCAGGCGCCGCTGGACGGTCCGGTAGCTGACGTTGAGCTGGGTGGCGATCGACTTGTCGCTGACCCCGCCGATGAGCAGGGACAGCAGCCGCCGTTCGTCGGGGTCGAGGTGCGGCGTGGGCGCGGTGTCCCCGATCCGCAGCGGTGACGCGCGTTCCCAGTAGACCTCGAACAACGCGACCAGCGCGGAGAGCAGGCTGCTCTCCCGGACGAGCGCGGCGGTGGGCTCGCCGGTGCTGTCGTGGCTGACCAGCGGGCACAGCGCCACCGAGCGGTCGGAGATGGCCAGGCGCACGGGAAGCTTGGAGATCGAGCGGGCGATCTCGCCGCCTTCGATCCCTTCCAGGACGTTGACGATCCGGCCGGGTTCTTCGAGCAGGCCGGTCTCGTAGATGACGCGGTACTGCACACCGCGGGCCTGGGCCAGCGCCTCCTCGACGTTCTCCGATGCCGCCATCGCGACGTTGCCCTCCAGGCAGAACCAGAGTGACTCCTCGCGCGCGCTGCGCTGGATGGCGAGCGCCTGCCGCCGGATCGCGTCGACCCCGGTGATGACCTCGACGAGCTGCGCGGAGTCCCGCCGCCGGGCGCTGCCGCGGTACTCCTCGGCGAGCTGGGACACGGCGGCCCTGGCGGCTTCGAGCTTCTCCTGGCCGTCGACCAGCAGCGGCCCGAGGGAGACGTCCGGCGGAGCGGACACGAAGTGCCCGTCGGCCCGGTTGACGAGCCCCTTCGCCAGCAGGACGTCCAGGATGGGTTCGACGTCACCACGGCGCACGCCGCTCCGGGCGGCGATCTCGTCGGGCGCGGTCCGGTACCCGCCGACGATGACCCGGTAGACCCGTTCTTCGTCGGGCGTCATGCCCAGCGCTTCCAGCACAGTGCCTCCAGCCCCGCGGCCAGCGGGTTTCCACCGGTGTCGACAACTCGTGGACAACGTACAACGCGCCCGTCGGGCGGCGGGCCGGTGAGGACGTACGACACAGGCCACCACTTACTCCAAGTCGTGAAGAAGCGAAGGCCCGGCCGCCGTTCGGCGCTTTACAGCCCGTCAGAAGCTGCCTACGGTGCCCTCGCACCCCATCCGGCCGGTCTGCGCCGACCACGGCTGAAGGAGTTCAGGTGTTCCGCAACCACAGACGCAGTACCCGCGCCACCGTCACGGTGTTCGCGGCGGCGGCCCTGCTCGCGGTTCCCGCGTTCACCGCCAGTAGCAGTGCCGAACCCGCCGTCACACCCTGGCTCGACACCCATCGCCCGGTGCCGGCGCGGGTGGAGGCGCTGCTGCACGCGATGACGCTGCCCGAGAAGGTCGGGCAGATGGACCAGCAGCTGGTCAGCACGCTGACCGACCCGAACGGCACCACCTGCGGCAACAACGGCTTCAACCTGCCCAACCCCGAGTGCATGAAGAAGATCCTGATCGACGCCAACGTCGGCTCGGTCCTCGCGGGCGGGACCGAGAACCCGGTCGACACCACGGGCAAGGGCGGCGTCGGCAACACCGGCTACGACTGGGCCACCGAGTACAACACCATCCAGCAGTTCGCGATCAAGAACTCACGCCTGCACCTGCCGGTCGTGTTCGGCATCGACGCGGTGCACGGCTTCGGCCACCCGTGGCAGGCGCCGCTGTTCCCGCACTCCATCGGCATGGGCGCCACCTGGGACCCCGCGCTCGCCCAGGCCGGCGGCAAGGCGACCGCGGACGCCCTGCGCGCCACCGGCTGGAACTGGAACTTCGCGCCGGTCCAGGACATCGCGCGCGACAACCGCTGGGGCCGCACCTACGAGACGTGGGCCGAGCAGCCGGTCCTGTCGGCCGCCATGGGCGCCGCGAACATCAAGGGCATGCAGACGCCGGGCAGGCGCGGCGAGCTGAACGTCAGCGCGACGGTCAAGCACTTCGCCGGGTACTCGCAGTCGATCAACGGCCACGACCGGGCCGAAGCGCTGCTGCCGATGAACTACCTCCAGACGACCATCCTGCCGCCGTACGCGGCCGGGATCGACGCCGGCGCCGGGACGGTGATGGTCAACTCCGGTTCGATCAACGGCGTTCCCGCCACCTCGTCGCACCACCTGCTCACGGACATCCTGCGCGGCCAGCTGCACTTCCAGGGCGTCGTGATCAGCGACTACCAGGACGTCACGGCGTTGCAGACCGCCTACCACATCGCGGCGGACCTGCCGGGCGCCATCGCCGCGGCCGTGAACGCGGGTGTCGACATGAGCATGCAGGTCTCCGACGCGGCGGGGTGGCAGGCCGCGATCCTGCAGGCCGTCGACACCGGCCAGATCTCGCGGGCGCGGATCGACCAGGCCGTGCGCCGCATCCTCACGCTGAAGTTCCAGCTCGGCCTGTTCGACCAGCCGTGCGTGGCCGACCCGGCGAAACCGTGCGTCGACGCGAACGCGGCCAACGCCGCCGTCACCGCGGGCCGCGACCAGACGGCGAAGGCCGCGCGCGAGTCGATCACCCTGCTGCGCAACGAAAACAACGCACTGCCGTTGCCGTCCGGCGCGAAGGTCGTGGTCACCGGTCCGAGCGCGGACTCGATGACCAACCAGCTCGGCGGCTGGAGCGTGAGCTGGCAGGGCGTGGCGGGTGCCGGGCACGTGTGCTGCATGGGCCCGGAGAACCAGATCCCGCCGGGCACCACGGTGCTGAACGGGATCCGGGCCGCGAACCCGGCCGCGGTCTACGCGCCGGACCAGGCCAGTGCCGTCGCGGCCGCGGCGGACACCAGTGCGTACGTCGCGGTGGTGGGGGAGAAGGCGTACGCGGAAGGGCTGGGCGACAACCCGGCACCGGCGCTGGCCCCCGACCAGCAGGCGCTCATCTCCGCGCTGGAGGCGACCGGCAAGCCGGTGATCGTCGTGGTCGTGGCGGGCCGTCCGGTCGGGCTGGGCCCGGCGGAGAAGGCGAACGCGGTCCTGATGGCCTACCAGGGCAGCACGGAAACCGGCACCGCGGTGGCGGACGTCCTGTTCGGCAAGGCGAACCCGGCGGGCAAGCTGCCGATCAGCTGGCCGTCCGACGCACCGGCGGTCGGCGCCGACTTCGCCGGCACGGCCCCGTCCCCGCTCGGCGACCAGCCGAAGTTCTTCGACCAGCTGCCCAGCACGGCATCCGGTCCGGGCAACGCGTACAACCCGCAGTACCCGTTCGGCTATGGCCTGTCGTACACGACGTTCACCCACACGAACCTGGCGGTGACGCCGAAGGTCGCGCGGAACGGCACGGCCACCGCGACGTTCACGGTCACCAACACCGGAACCCGCGCGGGCACGGACATCGTGCCGGTGTACGTGGCCCAGCCGGTGAGCCCGGTGGCCGTCCCGCCGCAGCGGCTGGTCGGCTTCGCCAGGGTGACGCTCGACCCGGGCCGGTCCCAGGTCGTGAAGGTGACGTTCCCGGCGAGCACGCTGGCGGCGAGCGGGTCGGACATCGACGCGTCGGGGCCGCCCGTGGTGGTGCCGGGCAGTTATGTGCTGCAGCTGAACAAGAACACCACGACCCCGTACGCGGTGGACGTGTCGGCACCGTTCGAGATCCGTTAGCAGGAAACAGCTTTGCGGGGCGACGCCCGGCGTCGCCCCGCAAAGCGTGGCTATGACTGGGTTGCCGGGATTTCGTAGATGATCCCGAGCCCGTCCTCGTCGTCCCGGTCTTCGCCGACCTGGACGAAGCCGTACTGCGAGGCCAGCCGGTAGGAGGCGGTGTTGCCGGGGCTGATCGTGACCCGGACGGTGTGCACCCGCGGCTCGCGGGCGGCGCGCGCCAGCAACGACTCCAGCGCCGCCCGCGCGTAACCGCGCCGCCGGTGTGCCGGGTCGACGGCGTAGCCGATCTCCACCATTCCCGCGGTGTCGGGCGGTCCGTGGTAACCGGCCGTTCCGACGGCCGATTCCCGTTGCCGGTCCCAGATCACGCCGGTGACCCAGGCGGCGCTGCCGGGATCCGCGGCGACCTGCCTGCTGCGCCTCTCCCACAACCGGCGCCGGTCCGGGCCGGCGAGGTAGGCCGTCAGGGGTACCGGACTGGTCGCGTTCGCTCCGGCCAGGTCGCCGCGGGCGAGTGCGTCGAGCGTGGGGCCGGTCAGCTGCACGATGCGAACATCCGGTTTCGGCGCGTTCGAAGTCGCCGGGTGGTCGTTCTGCACCGAGGCAACGTGCCACAGATCCGAACCCGGTGCACCCCGATATCGGCCAGTGCTGGTCGGATCGTGCGCGCTAGCCGCCTGGGCGCAGCCCGGCCAGCACGAGGGTGATGACACCGTCGGCTTCGGTCCGCCACTCAGGGCGGTCGTGGGCCGCGCCGATGCCGTGCAGGGCCATCATGATCGCGCCGGGGCTCACGTCGTCGCGGACGGTGCCGTCCCGCACGGCCGCGGTGACCAGGTCGGTGACCGCCTGCTCCAGTTCCCGGCTGCCGTCGGCGAGGGTGTCCGAGCCGGCCGCCATGAGCGTGGCCAGTGTCCGGGCCAGGCCCACGTGGGCGCCGATGTGGTCGACCGTGTCCCGCAGGAACTTCGCCAGCGCCTCCGCCGCGGGCAGCGTGGCCTGCAGTTCGCGGGCGCGCTCGCACAGTGTGGCGACCTCCCCGCGGTAGACCGCCTCAGCCAGCGCCTCCCGGGTGGGGAAGTGGCGGTACAGCGTGCCGGTGCCCACGCCGGCCAAGCGGGCGAAGTCGTCGAAGCGCAGGTCGAAGAAGTCGCCGGTGTCGAAGACCTCCCGAGCCTTGGCGAGCAGGGCCTCGCGCTTGCGCCGGGCGTCGGCCCGCAGCGGCTTGTCGGCGGTCATGCGCTCCCTCGCGTTGACAAATGGAGATGACCTCCATATTTTCTAAGTGGAGATGATCTCCAAATCAATCCTACCGCACGAGGTGCAGTGTGAAGATCCTGATGTTCGGGCGAGGCGTGGTCGCCACCATCTACGGCTGGGCCTTGCAACGAGCCGGCAACGACGTCGAGTTCTACGTCCGCCCGGGCCGCGCGGCGACGTACGGGGACGCGGTGGACCTGGAGCTGCTCGACACGCGGCGCCGGGTGCGGGGGCAGCGCGTCGTCGAGAAGTGGCCGGTGCGCTACCGCGAGGAGCTGGCGCCGGACCACGACTTCGACCTCATCGTGCTCAGCGTGCCGCACCACCGCCTCCCGGAGGCGGCGGCCTTCCTGGCCCCGCGGGTCGGCCGGGCGACGGTCCTGGTCTTCGGCAACATCTGGACCGAGCCGGCGGCCGCGATCGGCGCCCTTCCCGCCGAGCAGGTCGCCTGGGGCTTTCCCGGTGCGGGCGGTGGTTTCGGCGCGGACGGCGTGCTCCACGGCCAGCTGCTGCGATCGGTCATCTTCGGCACCTTCGGCAGGCCCCCGACCGACCGCGAGCGGGCCGTACGCGAGGCGTTCCGCCAAGCGGGGCTGCGGATCAGGGAGCGCCCCGACTTCCGTGGCTGGCTGTGGGTCCATTTCGCGTCGGACGCCGGCCTGCTTTCCCAAGGAGTGCGCCAGGGTTCCCTGTCCCGGCTGACCGGGTCGACGGGCAGCATCCGCGAGGCGCTGCTGACCGGCCGCGAGCTGCTGCCGCTCCTCGAGGCGCGCGGCGTCGACCTGCGCCGTCACCGGGGTGGTCTGCTGCTGTTCCGGGCGCCCACCTGCCTGACGGCTCCCGTGCTCGCCTGGCTGACCGCCCGTGTCGCGCTCGCGCGGGAGAGCTTCGCGGCGCATTCCGACCCGGACGCGGAGGAGCCGCGTGAGGTCTGCCGGGACACCCTGGCCGAAGCGCGGCGGCTGGGCGTTCCGGTGCCGCGGTTGGCCGCGGCGGAACCGTACTTCGCCCGTGAGGGCGCCTGAGCCGCCTCACCGGGGCTCGGCGATCCGGAGGACGACCTTGCCGCCCGGGCGGGGTGACTGCGCTAGTTCGATGGCTTCGCGCCAGTCGTCGAGGGGGATGACGCGGGCGACGGGAATCCCGAAGCGCCCCTCGGCGGCGAGCCGCGCGCACTCCCCGACGACGTCGTAGCGGTGCCCGAGAGGCCCCTCGGTGAACGCGTCGCGAGCGCCGGATGCCCGGGCCTGGGCCAGATTGCTGATGGTCAGGACGTGCCGCGGATCGGTGACCGTGCGCAGGAGTTCCGGGATGGTGGCCTCGTCGGGCGGCGACACGTCGAGGACGACGTCGACGGGGCCGCCCGCCAGTTCGCGGATCCGCTCGGCCATGCCCTGGCCGTAGGGCGTGACCTCGGCTCCGGTGGCGCGCAGGGCATCGGCGTGGGCAGGGCCGGCGGTGGCGAGCACCCGCGCCCCGGTCCGGCGGGCGAGCTGCACGGCGGCGAAGCCCGTGGTGGCACCGCCGCCGCTGACCAGCAGGGTCGTGCCGGCGGTGAGGTCGAGCAGGTCGAGGCCGAGTTGCGCGGTGTCGACGGCCATGGGCAACGCGGCGGCGGCCGCCGGTTCGAGGGTGGCTGGCCGCGGGAACCAGACGTCGAGCAGCGCGTGATCGGACGCGCCCGCGGTCGGTCCGGTGAACGGAGCGGGCCCGAACACCGCGTCCCCGCGCCGGACGCCGGTCACATCGTCGCCGCCGGCATCGACGGTGCCGGCGACTTCGAGCCCGACGCCGCGGGGCAGATCGCCGGGGTAAAGGCCCCGGCACAGGGCCAGATCGGCGGGGTTGACCGTGCAGACCTCCACGGCGACCCGGATCTGCCCCGGTCCCGGCCGAGGCGGTTCGGTTTCCTCGAGCCGCAGGACGTCGAGGGGCTCACCGGTGTGGTGGAAACGCAGGGTGCGCATGGCGATCTCCTGACGAGGGGATGAGTGACAGCAGATGCTGTCGTCACTCGACGGTACCACGGTGACGACAGCATCTGCT
Organism: Amycolatopsis sp. Hca4; assembly: GCF_013364075.1. Classification (GTDB taxonomy): domain Bacteria; phylum Actinomycetota; class Actinomycetes; order Mycobacteriales; family Pseudonocardiaceae; genus Amycolatopsis. The sequence continues at coordinate 3,015,444 of NZ_CP054925.1, read as the reverse complement.
GTCACTATGCTGGGCCCATGGCACGCTGGGAGGGCAACACCCGTGAGCGGCTCGAGCGCGCGGCGCTGGAGTTGTTCCGTGATCAGGGCTACGACCGCACGACGGTGGCCCAGATCGCCAAGCACGCGGGCTTGACCGAGCGATCGTTCTACCGCTGGTTCACCGACAAGAGAGAGGTTCTCTTCGCCGGCGACGAGCTGCAGGCGTGTCTGGAGGCGGGCATCGCCGAGGTGCCGGCGGGAACGGGTGCGCTGGCAACGCTGATGGCCGCGTTCACGGCGGTCCCCGAGGTGCTGCGACCGCGCGAACTGCTGATCGAGCTGCGGGCGGTCATCGCGGCCAACCCGCCGTTGCGGGAACGCAGTTTGATCAAGGAAGCAATGCTGTCCGAGGCAACAGCGGCGGCGCTACGCGGCAGGGGCCACGACGAGCAGACGTCAAGGCTGGCAACGGCTTTGGGCATGGCCATCCTGGGGACGGCGACCAGACGCTGGGTACTCGGCGAGGACGGCTTCGCCACGCTGTTGGCCGAGAGTGCTGCTGATCTTTCCGCGGTCGCCGCTGATCTGCCGGCCGCTGCCGCGCCACGCGAGGGGCGTTAGCGGGAGAAACCTCGTGGCGTCGTGTTCGCCTATGCGCGCCAGTCGTGGCGCCGGTAGGTCGGGGCGAGGACACCGAAGCCGAAGTAGTCGGTGCCGGGCAGGCCGTCGAGGAATCGACGGGTCGAGCCGGCGAGCGGTTCCTCGTCGAAGCCGTCGAGCCGGACGACACGGTCCTCGCCGGCGGCGAGGTCGGCGGCGTGCCAGCCACACATGTCCCTGTTGTCGGTGCGGGCGAAGACGATGACGTCGGCGGTCGGTGCCAGCTCCTCCTCGTCGTCCTCGTCGATCAGGTCCTCGATGAGTTCCCGGTGCGTGCACATTTCGTCCGGCGCTTCGAAGTGCAGGAAACCACCGAATGTGCCGACTCCGGCTTGCCGGTAGAGCTCGGCCAAGGCGCCCGGCAGCGGCATCCCGTGCTTTTGTGAGAACGCGGCGATGTCGGCTGCCGCGACAACGCCACCGGTTCCGGACACCGACACCCCAGGCCACATGGCGGGGCAGCCTATCGGGGCACGGGTTACCGCTCGGCGTCAGGACCGCGCGCTAGCCCGCGCTGCCTGGTGACAGCCGTCGGGTGATCCGGCCGAACAGCTCCGCCAGCGGCTCGCCGACCTCCCGGCCGAACTCGGTCAGCCCGTAGGTGACCTGGGGTGGCGTCGTCGGCTCGACCCGCCGCCAGACGAGGCCGTCCTTGACCAGGGCGCGCAGGGACTGGGCGAGCATCTTCTCGCTGATGCCCTGGATGCTCTCCCGCAGCTCGTAGAACCGGAGGTCGTTGCGCTGCAAGGAGATCAAGACCCAGACGCCCCAGCGGCTGGTCACGTGGTCGACCACTTCGCGCGCGGCGCAGTCGGTGTGAAACACCTCATGCCGCGCCTCGCCGCCAGACCGTGTGAGCTGTGCGCCTCCCGTCATGTCATGAGCTTACCCAAAGGTATGCCCTTACCGAGAGTTAGCCCGGTTTCGTAGCGTCGACGCCACAAGCACATCGACAAGGGAGCTGTTCATGATCGTGGTGACCGGGGCGACCGGAAATGTGGGCCGGCCGTTGACGCGGGCGCTGGCCGAGGCGGGGCAGCAGGTGACGGCGGTGTCGCGGCACGCCGCGGCGGTGCCGGACGGCGTCCGGCACGTGGCGGCCGACCTGGCCGAGCCCGCCGGCCTCGAACCCGCGCTGGCCGGGGCGAAGGCGTTGTTCCTGTTGCTGTCCGGCGACCTGCACGCCGCCGGAGCCGGTCCGGCCGACGTCATCGGCAAGGCCGCGGCCGGCGGGGTGCGCCGGGTCGTTCTGCTGTCCTCGCTGGGCGTGGCCACCAGGCCGTTCGGCACGACGCGGATCGCGATGCGGGCGCTGGAGGACCTGCTGCGGGAGTCCGGCCTGGACTGGACCATCCTGCGGCCGGGTGGCTTCGCCTCCAACGCCCTGTGGTGGGCCGAGTCCGTCCGCACCCGGCAGGTGGTCGCCGCGCCCTTCGGCGACACGGGGGTGCCGATCATCGACCCGGTGGACATCGCCGACGTCGCCGCGGCCTGCCTGCTGGACGACCGGCACACCGGGCAGGTGTACGAGCTGACCGGCCCCGAGGTGATCACGCCGCGGCAGCAGACGGAGGTCATCGCCGCCGCGCTGGGCTCGCCGGTGCGGTTCCACGAGCTCACCCGCGAGGAGGCCAAGGCCGGCATGACCCGGACCATGCCGGGCGAGCTCGCCGACGACACCCTGGACATCCTCGGCTCCCCGAGCCCGGCCGAAGTGCGTGTCAGCCCGGACGTCCACCAGGTCCTCGGCCGCGCCCCGCGCCCGTTCGCCGACTGGGTCGCGCGCAATGTCACCGAGTTCCGCTGAGGCTCCAACGCCTACGCGCCGCCGCTCTGATGGTTGGGGTCGAACCCGTGTGCCGAGGCGGACATCAGCTGCGGCCGCGCTGTGCGCCGCCGACCTGGTCGTGGATGGCGGTGTCGAGGTCGGTGGCGATCAGGCCGAAGGTGTCCGCCGTCTCGGTCGCGTCCATGTGGAACGGTTCGTACCACTGGTAGTCCATTTCGGCCATCTCGCGCGCGATGGGCACGACCAGCCCGGCCGTGCGCATCACGAAGCGCGGCAGCTGGATCAGCTTGACCGGCGCCCGGCCCGCGGCGAGGGCGTAGCGTCGCGCGAGCTCGCGGATGGTCACCGCCGGCGGGGAGGGCACGTGCCAGGCCCGGCCCCACGCGCGTTCGTCCTCGGCGAGGGTCACCAGGGCTCTGGCCATGTCGCCGTTGAAGGTGAACGTGTGCGGCATGTCCAGGTGCCCGGTGATCCACGCGGCACGGCCCTTCTCCAACGCCGGTGCGATCAGCAGGGGGTAGATGCCGTTCGCGTCCTTGCCGATGTAGTCGGAGCCGCGGACTTCGACGGTGCGGATGCCGGCGGCGAGGGCCTGCTCCCACATCCGTTTGCGCAGACGTCCCTTGTGCCCGGTGGCGGCCAGTGGAGTGTGCTCGTTCATCCGGCCGCCGGGCTGCGGTCCGTAGGCGTAGAGGCTGCCGGTGAGCGCGAGGACCGCGTCGTTGGCCTTCGCCGCGGCGATCGCCGCGGTCTGCAGGGGTGGCAGCAAGCGTTCCCACATCGTGTAGGAGGGCGGGTTGGCGCAGTGGTAGATCACCTTCGCGCCGCGCGACAGCTGCTTTATTCCTGACGGGTCGGAGGCGTCCGCGGCGACCCGCTCGATCAGCGGGTGCGCGGGGCCGGAACCGCTGCGCGTGACGATCCGGACGGTGTCGCCGCGCTCGGCCAGCAGGCGGGCGACGTTCGTGCCGATGGAACCGGCGCCGATGATCACGTGTTCGGCCATGACGGGTTTTCTCCTTGAGAGTCCGGGATCGCGCCCGTTCCTAACGACGTTAGATTTTCTAACGTTGCTAACTTAGCCGCGTCGAGATGTGATCGTCAAGGCTCGACGGCTAGGGTCCGAGGACAGCACCGAAGCGAAGTGGCGGAGCATGCCGACCAGCACGAGACGGGCCCGCGAACGGGCGAGCACCCGCGAGCGGATCATCGAGGCCGCGCTGCACGTCCTCGAGACGGAGGGCGTCGCGGCGCTGACGATCCGCCGCATCGCGACCGACATCGAGTACTCCGCACCCGTCGTCTACCAGCACTTCGCGAACAAGGACGCGCTCCTGCTGGAGCTGGTCGCGCACGGTCACCGCTTGATGCTGGCCTCATTCCGGCAGGCAGCCGAGGAGCCCGACATCGACCTGCGCCTGCTACGCACCGCGTCGGAGTACGTCCGATTCGCCGGCGAACACCCCCACCTGTACGAGGTGATGAACGGCACGGTGGTCGACGCGGACGAGCGCCGGCACGCCGCGGAACCGGCGATCGCCGTGGTGAAGGAACTGCTCGCTGCCTGGTCAGACGCGCACGACGTGGTCCTGGCCGATCCTGATGAGGCCTGCGAGATCATTTGGGGCACGCTCTATGGCATAGCTTCGCTCGGCTATCTCGGCACCGTCGGCAACGAGCGCGCCCAGCGGCTCGCCGAGCAGGCGTTGCGCGCGATTCTGCTCGGCTGGCAAACCGAGGCAACGGCAAAGGGATAGTCCGCACTGACGGCTGGAACCGGGTGACCAGGTGGCGCGAGTGGGTGCGCCGAACTCATCGTTCTTGTTCGTGCCGCTGCTCGAGGCCATCGAGCAGCAGGTGCACCATCCGCCGGCTGAACGCCACTCCCTCATCCGGTCCCGGGACGCAGAGGTGGGCCACGGCGCGCAGCAGGTCGCCGGCCGAAATGTCCGGGCGGATCTCCCCGGACGCCCGGGCGGCGTCCAAAAGCCCGGCGAAGGCCGGTTCCAGTCGTTGGAGCAGGCGGGTGCCCAGGCCCTCGAAGGTGGGGTCGCCCGAGTGGAGTGCGGCCGCGAGCCCGCGTTTGGTGGCGACGAACTCCGTGTACCGGTCCACCCATTTCGCCAGCGCCATCCGCGGCGGGAAGGACTCCGAGAGCGCCGGCGCGATCGCGATGCACTCGTCGACCTCGTGGCTCAGCACCGCCAGCACCAGGTCCGAGCGCTTGGGGAAGTGGCGGTACAGCGTGGCAACCCCGACGCCCGCTTCCGCCGCGATGGCTTTGACGTGGGCGTCGACGCCGTCGCGGGCGAACACGGTGCGGGCGGCGGACAGCAGTGCATCGATGTTGCGCTGCGCGTCGGCGCGCGGCGGCCGTGCAGCCATGGGGCATGCTCCCGTCTTGCTAAGTGGAATCCGATTCCGTATGGTAAGTGGAATCAGGCTCCACTTACTGTAGCCGGAGAAGAGTGCGCACTCCATGAACAAGTACATCGACCTCGCGCTGCGCATCCCCGTCAGTCCCGGGACCCAGGCCGTCTCGTACAACCCCGTGACACTGGCGGCTGCGAACCGTCCGCTGCCGCTCGAGTTGCGCCTGTCCATCCCGGCCGGCGACGACCGGGTGCCCGTCATCCTGCTCTCGCACGGAGGCGGCGCGTCCCGGTACCTGCCCTCGAAGGACGGCTACAGCCCCCTGGCCGACTTCTACGCGTCGCACGGGTTCGCGGTCATCCAGCCCACCCACCTGAGCTCGAAGATCGGCGGCCTCGGCCTGGACCCGTCGGCGCCGGGGCACTCGATGTTCTGGCGCTCGCGCATCGACGACATGCGCCTCATCCTCGACCGCCTCGAGGAGATCGAGGCGCAGGCCCGCATCCCCGGGCGGCTCGACGGCGACCGGGTCGCGGTGATGGGGCATTCCGCCGGAGCGCAGACGGCCGGTCTGCTGCTGGGAGCAAGCCTGCCGGGAGAGCCGAGCACGCTCGACCCGCGGATCAAGGCCGGCGTGCTGCTGGCGCCGGTCGGCAACGGCGACGGGCTGCTTCCCGCCGTGCTCGGGCGCTATCCCGAACTCGACCTCGATTTCTCCTCTCTCACAACGAAAACGCTCGTGGTTTGCGGAGACCAGGACGACAGCCCTTACCTGACCTTCCGCGGCCCGGCCTGGCACACCGATCCGTACACGCACGCGGTCGGCGCTGACGCACTCCTGACGCTCATCGGCGGTAAACACTTCCTCGGCGGCATCATGGGCTACGACCTCAAGGAAACCGACGACGAAGACCCGGAGCGGCTCGCGATCACCCAGCGGATGACGTGGGCGTATCTGAGCTCCGCGCTGGGCGTCGATGAGACAGCCTGGCAAGCCGGCACCCGTGCATTGGCCGAACACTGTGCGGAACTCGCCACGGTCACGTCCAAGGAGTAGGTCGTCCCAGCTCAGAATGAAGCCCGGCGGATTTCGACCACCTTGGTGTTGTAGTGGGCGCCGTTCACCACCGTCGTCTCGACGAGGACCTCGAAGTGCTTCATCCTCCTGAGCCTGCGGAGGAGCTTCCGGTCCCCGAGCTTCTCCGCCGCGGCCCAGGTGCCGTGCTCCCAGCACCCCGCCACGATGACCAGCTCCGAGGTGTCCGGCGCCAGGGGGTTCGGGGTGCGGATGATCAAGCCGTAGTCACTGACCGGACAGCCCGACTGCTCGTACTGCGGCGCCAGCGCGCGGCCTGCTTGCACGTCGTACACGACGTGTGCCTCGTGGTCGGGATCCTCCGCGAAGGCATAAGAAAGCACTCCGTCCAGCTTCGCCAGCATTGTCCGCGTCACGTCGTTCGCCACAGGGCCGCCGAGCAAGACGAGGTCGGAACTCAGTTCACGCGGGGTCAATTGCTTCGACTCGGTGATCTTCCCGACGAACCCCAGCTTGCGGAGCTGGGCTTCGATTTCCACGAGCGCCTCGATGTCCCCCATGCCGACCACGCCGGCCCTGGCCCACCGCCGCCGGGGGCCGAAGTCGTGGGCTCCCAGGACGATCAACGGGTGACGGCCACCCAGTGCCCGCCAGAACTTGCGCGCGCGGACCAGCTTGAGGCGGCGTCTCACCGTTGTCGTCGACCAGACCAGCACCCCGCCGATGGCCGCCGCGATCAGATTGCTGGTGATGTCGGGGAAAGCTTGGAGCAGCCAGCCGCCGATTCCCCCGACAGCGAGCTCCATGCGCAGCCACCCCCATCAACACGAGTCCGCCTCAGCCTACGGCCTGTTCTGCAACAGCGACCTGCTTCCAGCACGCCAGGAACACCACGGCGGTTGCCCGGCGAGCCGGGGCCTCACAGTTGTGAGGCTGTCCGGATCAGCTCGGCGAGGACGCGGGACCGGCTGTGCGCCGGCCACACGATGTGCGTCGTCACCGGTGGGGCGTCGCTCAACGGGACCGCCGCGTGCTCCTCCCACAACCACGTGCGGGCGGACTCCGGGAACACCGCCACCGTGCGGCCGAGGGCGATCAGCTGGGCCAGCTGCGTCTGGTCGTGGATCTCCGGTCCCGGGCCGGGCTGGTAGGTGCCGTTGCCGGCCCAGCGGGCGAGCGGAAGGTCGGGAATGTCCGAGATCTCGTTCAGCGACAACGTTTTCCGCTTGGTCAAGCGGTGTCTGGCCGGCAGGATCGCCACCTGCGGCTCCGTCATCAGCGCGACGCTGTCGAACCCGGTCAGGGAGTTGAACGGCGTGTGCATGAGGGCCACGTCGGCGCGGCCGTCGCGCAGCATCTCCTCCTGTTCGCACGTTCCGCTCGGCAGGACCTCGATCTCGGCGGCGCCGGGCTCGGCCGCGTAGGCGTCGAGGAGCTTGTTCAGCAGTTCGTGGAACGCGCCGGCCTTCACCGCCAGCACCAGCCGGTCGTTGGCGCCGGCGCGGCGGGTGCGGCGGACCGCGGCGGCCGTCGCGTCGAGCGCCACCCGGCCCTCCTGCCGCAGGATCTCGCCGGCGCCGGTCAGCGAGACGCCGCGGCGGTTGCGCTCCAGCAGCGTGACGCCGAGACGCCGCTCGAGCTGCTGGATCGCCCGGGACAACGGGGGCTGGGCGATGCCGAGGCGCTCGGCGGCCCGGCCGAAGTGCAGTTCGTCGGCGACGGCGATGAAGTACCGCAGCTCGCGGGTCTCCAGGGTGTCCATGCCACAGCGTAGCTGTGATACCTCGCGAGTATCACAGTGCACCGGATCGGTGTTGGCCGCCCTGCCCGGCAGCGGGTGAGGATCGACGGCATGAGCACTGATCAACTCGAACTTTCCCTGCCCGGTGGCACCTGGTCCCTGGGCGAGCTGACCGTGACGCGGTTCGGCTACGGCGCCATGCAGCTCGCCGGACCCGGGGTCATGGGGCCGCCCGCCGACCGCGAAGGCGCCCTCGCCGTCCTGCGCAAGGCCGCCGACCTCGGCATCACCCACATCGACACCTCCGGCGCCTACGGCCCTCGCGTCACCAACGAGCTGATCCGCGAGGCGCTGCACCCCTACCCCGACGAGCTGCACATCGTGACCAAGGTCGGCGCACGCCGCGACGACCAGGGCGGCTGGCCCCCGGCGCGGCAGCCCGCCGAGCTGCGCCGGGCGGTGCACGAAAACCTGAAGACCCTCGGCGTCGAGCGGCTCGACCTGGTCAACCTCCGCCTCGGCAACGCGCTGGGACCGCAGCCCGGCTCGCTCGCCGAGGCGTTCGAGACCCTGGTCGAGCTCCAGCGTGACGGGCTGATCCGGCACCTCGGCGTCTCCAACGCCACGGCGGAGCAGGTCGCCGAAGCGCGGGCGATCGCGCCGATCGTGTGCGTGCAGAACGCCTACAACCTCGCCCACCGGCACGACGACGAGCTGATCGACGCCCTCGCGAGCGACGGCATCGCCTACGTGCCGTTCTTCCCGCTCGGCGGGTTCAGCCCACTGCAGTCCTCGACGCTGTCGGCCGTCGCGGCGCGGTCGGGCACGACGCCGATGTCGATCGCCCTGGCCTGGCTGCTGCACCGGGCACCGAACATCCTGCTCATTCCGGGCACCTCGTCGGTCGCGCACCTGACCGAGAACATCGCGGGCGCGGCAACCACCCTGTCCGCCGGCGATCTGGCCGAGCTGGACCGGATCGGCCGGCAGTAAGCCGTCGCGCGCCGGGGATGGCGTTCGTCGTTCAGGACGTGCATGGTTGGCCGGGTGACCAGGCACCCGCTTCTGCCGGACCTTCAGCGTTCCCGGGCCGTGCTGGTCGGCTGTGACGACGGCGTGCCCCGGCAGCACGGGGGTCCCGAGAAACTGGCCACCGAGCTCGCCGAGGCGCTCACGCTGCCGACCACGACTGCGGCCTTCGACGCCGCACACACGCAGGTGGTCCGGAGCCCCCGGGATCCGAGCGAGCTGCTCGGCGCCGTGTCGGCGGCCGCCGACACGGCCACCGACACGCTGCTGTTCTACTTCGCGGCCAGAACATCGCCCTACCAGCCGGTGCCCGGCGAAGCCCGGCCCGGCCCGAACCGGGCCGAGGACGTCGTGGGCAGTCTCGGCGAAGTCGCCAGGATGATCGGAGGCGCACAGGCTGTCCGGTCCGTCGTCGTGCTCGACGGGGTCGGTCCCCGGCTGTTCCAGGAGCACGCCCCGGGCGCGTTCGTGCTCGGCGGGTCCAGCTTCGGGCCGCCGGACGGTGACCAACTGTGCCCGTTCACCCCGACCCTGGTCTCCGGCCTCGTGCACGGCGTCCGGGAGGGTCCCGAGCTGCTGGATCTGCTGACCCTCCGGAACGCCGTGGAGGCGCACATCGACGAGGCGCGCTACTACGTCGAGGCCGATTGGGTCGGCGGCCCGGCCGACCTCACCGTGCGCCACCCTCTCCGGTTCCGCATGGTGGCGCTGGGCGCCAACCCGGTTTTCGGTCAAGCCGGTCGCCGCCGCGGTGGCGGGCTGCTGCGCGACAAGGACGCCGTCACCGAGGAGTACGACTGGTGATGCCGTCGCCACCGGAAGCTGAAGCCGGCTCACCGAACCAGTGGGTGAGTGCCGGCTCGAGGTCGTCCGGATCCCCGGCCCAGCACACGTAGCCGTCCGGGCGGACGAGCATCGGTTCGGCGCCGCTGTCCTGCCCCGCCCGGTCGACCCGGTCCGGCCAGAGGGCGGCGACCTTGGCGAACCTGTCGAGCGGGTCGAGGAGGACGCCGCGGCCGGGCCGCAGCAGCTCGTGCGACCGGACCGGGCCGAGGTCCACGTCCGGCGCGGGGAGCCCGACGAGCGGCTGGTCCCCGGCGCCCGGCATCGGGTAGCGGATGCCCATGCCGGACAGCATGTCGTCGAGGTGGTACTGCACGTCCCGCAGGTGCGCCAGCGCGGCGAACAGGTCCTTGACGGCCACCAGGTCCGGGTCGCAGGTGCCCTGCTGGTCCATCAGCAGGCTCTGCGCCTGGACGTTGCGCAGCACGGCGGCCGCGACCGGGTGGCGTTCGGCGTGGTAGGTGTCGAGCAGGTGCTCCGGGGCCCAGCCCCGCACCGCGGCGGCGAGTTTCCACCCGAGGTTGAGCGCGTCCTGGAGCCCGGTGTTCATGCCCTGCGCACCGATCGGGAGGTGGACGTGGGCGGCGTCGCCGGCCAGGAACACCCGTCCGTGCCGGTACCGCTCGGCCTGCCGGGCCGCGTTGGTGATGCGGCGGGCGTAGCACAGTTCGAGCAGCTGCACCCGGTCACCGAAGACGGCCCGCAACCCGTCGCGGATCTCGTCTTCGGTGACCGGGACCTCGCGGGGCAGCGACCGGCCCGGCCCGCCCAGTGCGAGCCGCCGCAGTGGCCTGCCCTGCGGGTCGGTGCCGAGCGGGAACACCGACACCCAGTGCCCGTCCTCGCTGCGGGCGTGCGTCATCGCCGGGGTGTCGCCGCTCAACCGCACGTCGGCGGCGACCGTGGTGGTCGTGCCCGGCCTGCCGGGGAACGCGGCCCCGAGCAGTGACCGCACCGTGCTGCGGCCCCCGTCGGCCGCGACGAGGTAACGGCAGCGGATGACTTCGCCGCTCGCGAACGTCACGGTGACGCCGTCCTCGTCCTGGGCGAGGCCGGTCAATTCGTGGTTGCGCCGCACGGAAATCCCCTGTGCCGCAAGGTGCTGCTCGAGAAAGCCCTCGATCACCACCTGGGGAACCGACCGCCACGGGTGGCGGTGCCTGCCCCGGGTCAGCGGGAGCGTGATGCCGGCGAAGTGTGCGGTGCCTGCCGGGTATTCCCCGGTGGCCAGCAACGGTTCCAGCAACCCGCGCTGGTCGAGCGCCTCCTGCGTGCGGGACTGCACGCCGCCCGCCTTCGACAACGTGCTGCGCTGCGCCAGCTTGTCGACCAGCACGGCCGGCACGCCCGCCACCCGCAGTTCGTTGGCCAGCATCAGGCCGGTCGGGCCCGCGCCGACGATGAGCACATCGGTGTCCATGGGTTCTCTCCTGGTGGTCGTCGATCAGGACGAGCGCAACGCTCCGCCGGCCGCCGTAATCAGGCCAGAAGTGCCGCGTATTGAGCCGATATCCGACGGGAACTACCCTCAAGGCGGTGGAATCCGACTACGACGAGCTGGACCGCCGGCTCGTGCACGCCCTGCAGGTCAACGGCCGGGCCCCTTTCAGCGCGATCGCCGACGTTCTCGGCGTCGCGGATCGCACCGTCGCCCGCCGGTACGCCCGGTTGCGGTCGACGGGAGCGGTGCGGGTGCTCGGCGGGGTCGACCCGACGGCACTGGGCGCGGTGCTGTGGTTCCTGCGGGTGCGCTGCGCGCCCGCCGCGTCGCTCCCGGTCGCCGAGGCGCTGGCCCGGCGCCCGGACACGTCCTGGGTGAGCATTTCCTCCGGCGGCACGGAGATCACCTGCACGGTCCGCACGGAGAGCGAAGCCGACAGCGAGGCGCTGCTGCTGGCGAAGCTGCCGCGCACTCCGCGCGTGGAGGGCGTGACCGCGCACTCCGTGCTGCACGCGTTCTACGGCGGCCCGGACAGCCTGGTCGCCAAGCTCGGTTCGCTGGACGAGGCGGCGATCGAGCGGCTGCGCCCGCCCCCGGTGCCCCACCGGCCGGGGCCGGTGCGGCTCGACGACGGCGATCGCCGTCTCCTCGCCGCGCTGGCCGCCGACGGCCGGACCGAGCTCGAGCGGCTGGCCGCGGTGACCGGCTGGTCGCCGACGACGGTCCGGCGCCGGATGACCGAGCTGCGCGAACGCGGTGTGCTGTACCTGGACATCGACGTCGACGGAAGCATGTTCGGCGTCGGCTCGCGAACGCTGCTCTGGCTGTCGGTCGCCCCCGCGCACCTGGAAGAGGCCGGTGCGGCACTGGCCGGGCACCAGGAAATCGCGTTCGCAGCCGCGACCACCGGGCCGACGAACCTGTACGCCAGCGTGGTGTGCGCGAACCAGCGGGAGCTGTACCGGTACCTGACCACCCGGGTCGCCGCGCTGCCGTCGATCACCCACGTCGAAACCGCGCCGGTGATCAAGACGGTCAAGCGGGCGGCAAACTCTACAGTGGACAGTCCGGCCCTGGCTTCCCGGCCGCGCGAAGGATTTCACCGATGACCGCGGGCAGATCCGGTTCCGCGTGCCGGTGCGCGGCCCGCGCGTAGTAGCGCGCCCGGGCGACCTCGAGCGGCACCACACACCGCACTTCCACGACAGGCCCCGGCAACTGCGCCACCAGCGGCCGGGTGTAGCCGAACCAGGTGCTGTCGATGACCGCCCCGGTTCAGCGACGCGCCACCCGGAGAGCGGCCAGGACGGCCGCCCGCCCCAGCCGCCGCGACTCGTCCACCGTCCGGGGACGCCCGAGGCCTTCGGCGAGCGCTTCCTTGATCTCGTCCTTGGCCAGTACGGGCAATCCCAGCCGCGGCCCGAGTGCGGCCGCCAGCGTGCCTTTGCCCGCTCCGGGCCAGCCACCTACCAGCACGAACATGATTTGCTCGCCGCCGCTGCCCCCGCGGGCCGCACGCAGAACCCGTTGCCGTCCGGATCCGCCAGGATGACGATGCCGTCGTCGCGGGTGTCGAGCCGAGTGGCGCCGAGGGAGGTGAGTTCGTCGACCGCGGCGCGCTGGTCGCCGTCGTCCGGAAGCAGTTCGAAGCGCTGCTGGTTCGGCGTCACCGGAGTGCCGTCCCAGGTGTCCCAAGCGATTTTCGTGCCGCCGTGCGGTGACTGGATCGCGGTCTGCTCGCCACGGTCCCACACCAGTGTCCAGCCCAGCGCTTGGCTCCAGAACGTGCCGACCTGCCGGGAGCCGGCGCAGGTGAGTTCGCCGAGCGGGCCGCACCCGGCGAGGTAGTCGTTGCCGGGCTCGATCACGCAGAACTCGTAGCCCGCCGGGTCGGCGAGGACGACGTGCGTCTCCTCGGGTCGTTGGCCGACGTCGAGGTGGTGGGCGCCGAGCTTGATCGCCGTGGCCACGGTCTGCCGCTGGTCGTCGAGGTCGGAGCTGGTCAGGTGCAGGTGCATCCGGTTCGAGCCGAGCCGGCCGGGGCGGCCCGCGACGAACCGCAGGCCGAGCTGGGTGTCGTCGCCGGGGAGCAGCAGACCGCCGAAGTCTTCGATCGGCTCCCGGTCGAGCAGGCCGGCCCAGAAGCGGGCCGCTGCGGCCGGGTCGTCGGTCTCGAAGGTCACCGCCAGCAGTCGCATCACCGGAAGGTAGACACGGTCTCGAGGCGGCGGCAAATCATTATGCCGTGCGGAAGTCCTCCCCGGCCCACCGGCGGACCGCGAACCGGCTGCCGTCGCGACGGACCTCGGCCGCGCCCGGCCCGGCGAAGTGGGCGGGGACGACGAGCTCGCCGGTATCGGCTGCGCGTTCGAGTACCGCGTGCCGGGTGCCGGCAGCCCGCCGCGGGTCTTCGCAGAAGCAGCTGCTGTGCTCCGGGGCCACGATCTGGGCCGGGCTGTGCAGCAGGTCTCCGACGAACACCGCCCGCTGGCCGCCGGACGACAGGCGCAGGACCGACGAGCCCGGCGTGTGGCCCGGGGCGGCTTCGAGGGTCAGGTTCCGGTCGATGCGGTGGCCGTCTTCCCACAGCTCGGCCCGGCCGAGCACGGGCGCGACGCTGTCGGCGTAGACCAGCAGGCTGCCTTCGCGGCGGAGCTGCTCGTGCGGCGTGCGCGGCGCGGGACGGCGGTGGGCGTTGGCCGGGTGGAAGTACACCTGGTCGACGCGGGGGATGAGGTAGGTCGCGCGGGGGAAGGTGGGCACCCAGTCGCCATTGCGGAGCTCGGTGTTCCAGCCGACGTGGTCGTAGTGGATGTGGGTGTTGACCACGACGTCGACGTCCTCCGGCCGGACGCCCGCCGCGGCCAGCCGCTCGAGGAACGGGGTTGCGAGGTGGTCGAACAGGGGGATCTGCGGCCGGTTCCGGTCGTTGCCGACGCCCGTGTCGACCAGGATCACCCGGCCTTCGCTGCGCAGCACCCAGGTCTGCACCGCACCGCGGTAGCCGCCGGTCTCCGGGTTCCAGTGGTCGGGGGCGAGCCAGCCGGCGTTGCCGGTCCAGAGCTCCGGTGGGCTGCCGGGGATGATCGTCCGCGCCGGGGCGATCTCGCCCTGCCACTCGACGACCTTGGTGACTTCGACTTCGCCGATGTGCATGCCGCCACGCTAGGACGCCCGGCTGAGCGTTTCCATGCGTGAACTGCTCGCCCTGATGCTCGATCGTCTCAGCGCTACGCTGTCGGCGTGGACGTGCTGAGTGACGCGATCGCCGCGGTGCGGGTCGGGCAGCCGACGTCGAACCGGCTGCAGGCCGGTCCGGACTGGTGCTACCGCTTCGCGCCGTACGACGGCGCGGGCTTCCACGTGCTGCTGCGCGGCAGCGGCTGGCTGCTCCCGGACGACGGTGAACCGGTGGCGCTCGCCCCCGGTGACGCGGTCCTGGTGCCGCACGGCCGCGCGCACGTCCTCTCCTCGACGCCGGACGCGGCCGGCGCGGTGCCGTTCGAGACGGCGGTGGCCGAGCCGGCGGGCCGCACGGAGTTCCTCTGCGGCAAGTACCGGCTGTTCCACGCGCGGCGGCACCCGCTGCTCGCCGGCCTGCCGGAGCTGGTCCACCTGCCGGCCGAGATCGGACGCCACCCCGAGCTGCGCGCGGCGATCGACCTGCTCGGCGGCGAGGTGAGCGAGCGGCGGCCGGGCTCGGCCACGGTGCTCACCGGCCTGCTGGACGTGCTGCTGGTCTACCTGATCCGCGCCTGGCTGGCCGACCACCCGGGCACGGGCTGGCCGCAGGCCTTGCGGGACCCGGAGGTCGCGGCCGCGCTGGAAGCCCTGCACGAGCACCCCGAAGCGCCGTGGCGGATCGAAGACCTGGCCGCCAGGGTCGGCCTGTCCCGGGCCACCCTGGCCCGCCGGTTCACCGCGCTGACGGGCCGTCCGCCGATGGCGTACCTGACCTGGTGGCGGCTCACGACGGCGGCCCGGCTGCTGCAGGAGACCGACCTGGCGCTGCCGTCGATCGCCGCGAAGGTCGGCTACACCTCGTCCTTCGCGTTTTCGCACGCCTTCAAGCGCCACTTCGGTGCCGCACCGGGCGGTTTCCGGGGCGGCGACCGGACTTGATCGCCGCCGGTGCCGGGGTCGCCGCCGGGCCGGCTGTGGCCGGGCTGGCACACTCGGGCGGTGCTCTTCGGATACGTCCTCGCCGTGCTGGCCGCCATCGCCTCGGGCAGCGGCTCCATCCTGGAGTCGGCCGGGGTCCGGCGGGCCGGCGCCTTCGGCGGCTCACCCCAGGACCTGGTCGCGCTGCGCCGGCAGCCGCTCTACTTCCTCGGGGTGGGGGTCGACCTGCTCGGGTTCGTCTTCGCCGCGGCCGCCCTGCACCGCCTGCCGCTGTTCCTCGTCCAGTCGGTCCTGGCGTTCAGCGTCGGCGTGACCGCGACGATCTCCGCGATCCTCGGCGTCCGGCTGGCGGGTGCCGGCTGGGCCGCACTGGGGGTGGGGGCGACCGGGCTGGTCCTGCTCGGCCTGTCCGCGGATCCGGGCCCCGCGCGCCTGCTGCCGCCCGGGTGGAAACTGCTGCTGGTGGGGGTGGCGGTGGTGATCGCGGCGATCGCGTTCACCGCCCAGCGCGGGGACGGCCGCTGGACGCCGATGGTGCTGGGGTTCTGCGCCGGGCTGGGGTTCAGCACCGTCGGGGTCGCGGCGCGGACGCTCGACGTGTCCGGGCCGGTCTGGCGCCTCGCCCTGGAACCGGCGCTGTGGGCGATGATCGCCAACGGGCTGGTGGCGGCGGTGGCGTTCGCGATGGCCCTGCAACGCGGCCGGGCGACGGCGGTCACCGCGATCATGTTCACCACCAACACGGCGGTGTCTTCGCTCATCGGCGTGGTGGTGCTGAACGACCGCGTCCGCGAGGGCTTCACCGCCGCGGCGGTGGCGGGGTTCGTCCTGGCGGTCGCCGGGGCGATCGGCACCGCGCACTACGCGGCCGCCCACCGGACGGAGCCCAGTACGGCCGCCGCGTGAACCAGTCCCTTGTGGACTGCAGCCAGTGCGGAACTCAAGGCCATGTTCGTCCGTTCGACGGTGCACCGCACGGTGGTCCGCGCACTAGGCTCCGCCTCCATGATCGAGGACGACGTCCCCGCCGATCCGGTCGCCTTGCGCCGTCCGGCCTACCTGGCTGACCTGGCCGGTGGCGTGGACCGGTTCTTCGAGCCCCGCCGCACCAGCTGTCCGTGGTGTGCCTCGGAGGCACTCAGTGCCCGGGTGCGCACGACGGACCTGCTGCAGCACAAGCCGGGCCGGTTCGTGCTCGACGAATGCCGGGACTGCGGGCACGTCTTCCAGAACCCGCGGCTGAACCCGGCCGGGCTCGAGCTGTACTACCGGGACTGCTACGACGGGCTCGGCGAACAGAACATGACCGGGATGTTCGAGAGCAACCGGGCGGGTTACCGCTCCCGGGCCGAGCTGGTCCGGGACACCGGCGCCGCGGGCGAGTGGCTCGACGTCGGCATGGGACACGGGCACTTCTGCCAGGAAGCCGCCGCGGTGCTGCCCGGTGTCGCGTTCGACGGTCTCGACCTCGGCGACGCGGTCGAGCTGGCGCGCCGGGAGGGCCGGATCCGGACCGGTTACCAGGGCTCGTTCGTGGACCTGGCCGAGGACCTCGCCAGGCGCTACGACGTGGTCAGCATGTACCACTACCTCGAACACACCACGGACCCCCGGCGAGAGCTGGCGGCGGCGGGAACGGTGCTGCGGCCGGGCGGCCTGCTGGCGATCGAGCTGCCCGATCCGGAATGCCGCTGGGCGGGGGTGCTCGGCCGGTGGTGGATGCCGTGGCTGCAGCCCCAGCACCTGAACCTGATGCCGATCGGCAACCTCCGCGCGGAGCTGGCGGCCCACGGGTTCACGGTGGTCGCCGAGCAGCGCGGCGAGCCGCACGCCGCGATCGACGTGCTGGCCGCCGCGCTCATGGTGGTCAACGCGCTGACCATCGCCGGGGAGGACCTTCCGTGGCGGGCCACCCCGCCGGCACGGTGGCGGCGGATCCTGCGCAAAGCCACGTTCGTCGCGTGCGTGCCGGTGTTCGTGCTGGCCTCGCTCGTGGACCGGATCACCGCGCCGCTCGTCCGGCGGCGCGGGTGGTCCAACGCCTACCGGGTGGTGGCCCGCCGGGACGCCGGTTAGCCGTCCGGGAAAGCCTTGGTGCCGAACTCAGCCGGACACCGCGCTGTTGATCGCGCCGAAGTCGACACCGCCCTCCAAAGCGGTGTAAGTGCCGTGTTCGAGCAGTTCGGCCGCGGCCCGCTGGGCGACGGCGTAGGCGGCCTGCGCGATCGCCGTGCCGACGCTGATCCGGCGGACGCCGATCGCGGCCAGCTCCGCGACCGTCGGCGCGCCCGGCCACACCATGACGTTGACCGGCAGCGGGCTCTCCTTCACCAGTACCTCGAGCGTGTCCAGGTCGACCAGGCCGGGCACGAAGAGGCTGTCCGCGCCCGCGGCGGCGTAGGCGCCCGCGCGGGTCAGGACGTCGTCCAGCCGGCCCTCGGGTGCGCCGATGCCGAACAGGTGGACGTCGGTGCGGATGTTGAGCCACAGCTCGGGCAGGCCGGCCGCCGTCGCCGCTTCGCGGGCGGCGCGGATCCGCTCGGCCTGCGCCGGGGCGTCGAACAGCGGGCCGCCGGGGGCGGTCGAATCCTCCAGGTTGATCCCCACCGCGCCGGCTTCGACGACCGCGCGGACGGTGGCCGCGACGTCGTCGTAGCCGCCCTCGATGTCGGCGGTCACCGGGACGTCGACGACCCGGACGATCCGCGCGACCAGCGCCGCCATCTCCTCGCGCGTCAGGCCGTGCCCGTCGGGGCGTCCCGCGGACCAGGCGACCCCGCCGCTGGTGGTGGCGATCGCCGGGGCGCCGGCCCGCGCGATGAGGGCCGCGCTGGCGGCGTCCCAGGCGTTCGGCAGCACCAGCGTGCCCTCGTGCAGGGCACGCAGTTCCTCGGCGAGTTCCCGCCGGTTCGTGGACATCCGTTCTCCTTCTCGGTGGTCAACCGGCCGATGTGGACACACCGGCGGCGATCAGGTGGGTGGCGGCGAAGGCGCGCCAGGGGTGCCAGGCGGCGGGGTCGAGTCCGCGCGACGCCGTCCCGAGGGTGAGCCCCGGGAAGGCGTCGGCGTGGCCCAGCCGCAGCGCGATCGCCTGGGCGGTGGTCGGCTCGATGCCGGGCACGGCGGTCAGCGCCGCGGTGCAGCCGGCCAGGCTCGCGCTCGCGTCGAGCAGGTGCTCGTCGGCGGCCACCGCGGCGGCGAACGTGCGCAGCGTCCGCTCGGTCGCCGCGGACAGCCGGGCCCCGGTCAGGTCCGCCTTGGCCAGGGTCGCGGCCGACGGGAACAGGTGGGTGAGGCCGTGTTCCAGGCCCGGCACCGGCCGGCCCGCCGCCTCGACCAGCCCGGCCAGCTGCCGCCGCACCCGCGTGCGGCCGCTGTGCTGGCCGAGCACGGCCGCCACGGCGATCTCGAAGGGCCCCCACGCCCCGGGCACCCGCAGGCCGGGCCGGGCGCGCAGCAGCGGGCCGAGCACCGGGTCGGCGGCGAGCGCGGCTTCGGCCGGTGCCGGGTCGGCGTCGACGCCGAACACCCGCCCGACGCGGTCGACGACGTGGATGAGGCCTTCCCAGAACGGCATGTGCGCGGTGAGCAGCAGGTGGTCGTCGCCCCCGCGCGTCACCTCGATGACGCCCGCCTCGCCGTCGAGGCTGATCGTGCGGCGGTAGACGCCGTCCCGCACCGACTCCACGCCGGGGACCGCGCGCTCGGCCAGGAACGCGCTCAGCGCCTCCCAGTGCAGGGGCGGCGAGAACGGCAGCCGCATCACCAGCCCGCCGTCCGCGGCGAGCCGGTCGGCCTTGCGGCGCCGGTTGCGCAACTCGACCGGGGAGGCGCGGAAGACCAGCTTCATGTCCCGGTTGAACTGGCGGAGGCTGCCGAACCCGGACGCGAACGCGATGTCGGCGACGGTCAGGTCGGAGTCGTCGAGCAGGCGGCGCGCGAAGTGCGCCCGCCGCGAGCGGGCCAGCCCGTCCGGCGTCACGCCGAGGTGCTCCCGGAAGAGCCGGCGCAGGTGCCGCGGCGACACCGCCAGCCGCGCGCCGAGGGCCGCCTCGGTCCCGGTGTCCAGCACCCCGGCGATGATCAGCTGCACCGCGCGGCAGACCAGCTCCGGCGCGTCGGCGGCGACCGGGCCTGCCACGCGGTACGGGCGGCAGCGCAGGCAGGCCCGGAACCCCGCCGCCTCGGCCTCGGCGGCCAGCTCGAACGTCTGCACGTTCTCCGCGAGCGGCTTCGCCCCGCACCCGGGACGGCAGTAGATGCCCGTCGTGACCACGGCCGAGAAAGTCGTCATGCCCTCAGGTTTAGGGGATCCGGGGCGGCCGGCGCTAGCCGGATCCGGACATGACCGTTCCCCGTTCCGGGCTACGCGACGAACAAGTACGCGCGGATTTCGTTGGAGTTCTCGACCCGCCAGCTGAACTGGGTGACGGTGTTCTTGGGGCACGCCTTGGCGAGCGGAACCCGGCTCTCGCCGTTGCCGGCGAACGCCTTGATGTAGGCGCACTTGCCGTCCGCTTTGGTGTCCTTCACCCAGCCGCCGATGGTGATCCCGCCCGATGCGCAGACCAGGTTCCACGCCGCCTGGCCGCCGTCGACCGTGACGTCGTCGAACTGGGCTCCGCAACCGGCGAGGATGGTCGCACTCCCCGCCGAGGGGTTTTCCCCTGCTGCCGCCGGGGCGCCGACCGCCAGGCCGAGTGCGGCGATCCCGGCCGTGGTGAGCGCGATCTTCGGCAAATTCTTCATTGTTCTCCCTCCGGCTGTTTCGGCCTCTGGTGGCGCACCGCCACGAAGCCCAGCATGGACCGGTGCTCCGTGACCGGCCATTCCCTTGCACCTGAGCGGAAACCCGCTGGTCACGCGGGATCGTCGGCGGCGTGGCCTGCGGTTTGAAACGTGGCGGCCGCTCCGTCCGATGGACCTGCTGGGAGAGCTCGCCCGGGGAGACGCGGCCTCCCCGCGGAGGCAGACGATGTTGCGGATTCACTTCGAACCCGAGGACCTCGCTCGCACTCGGGTGGCCGGTGGCGTCGATCCGGTTTGGGAGATGGTGTTCAGCCGGCTCCGGCTCCACGAACGGGACAGGAAACCGGTGTTCGAGCCGTGGGTACGGCGGGTACGCGGTGCCGAACAGGTCAGGGAAATCAAGGCCGGACTGCAGATCCTGCGCACGCTGAGCCCGCTCGGCCCGTACTTTCCCGACTTCCTCACGCCTCCCGAGGGCGCGCTGGGGCTGAAACCGGCGATCGACGCCATCCGTGCCACACCGCGCAGCCGGTTGCGCCGGGAGCTGCAGCTGCTGTCGGCGAGCGCGCCGCTGCCCGGGTGGGTGCACTCGCTGGCCGCCGGGGACGCGGAACTGCTGGAAAACCTCGGTGACGCCCTCGCGGCCTACCACCGGGTGGCGATCGAGCCGCACAGCGATTGCATCGACGCGGCCATGGAGCTCGATCGGGCCCACCGGTCCAGAGTGCTGCTGGACAGCGGCGTCGAAGGGCTGCTCCTGAGCATGCGGCCGCTGATGCGCTGGCGACCGCCGGTGCTGGAGGTCCACTACGACATCGATCGCGACCTGCGTCTCGGCGGCCGCGGTCTGCTGCTGGTGCCGTCGTACTTCTGCCGGCGCGTACCGATGGCCTTGGCCGACCCCGGCCTGCGTCCCACTTTGGTGTACCCGGTCAACCACGACTACGTCTGGAAGTGCCCGCTGGCCGCAAGCCGCTCTTCGGACCGGGCGTTGGCGACCTTGCTCGGCTCCACCCGCGCCGCGGTGCTGATGGCCGTCGGCAACGGGGCGACGACAACCGAACTGGCGCACCGGCTCGGCACGTCGCTGTCGTCCGTCAGCCGGCACACGGGGGTGCTCCGGGACGCCGGGCTCATCTCGACCTGCCGCGAGGGCGTGGCGGTGCTGCACACCAAGACGCCGCTGGGCGCGGCCCTCCTCGGATCCGGTGCGCTGACGGCGTCCCGGTCCGCCGGATGACCACGGCGCTCGGCGTCGAGACCGCGACGCGGCCGCCCGGAACCTGGCCGGCGGCTGCGGCCAGGACCGGTCCGGCCAGGGGGGTCAGTACGGGTTGCGGGTGCAGATGTGGTGCGCGGTTCCGTGAGCGCGGGGGGTGAAGCAGGCCACGGACCACTGGTCGGCGTCGTTGAGCATCATCGACCACATGGAGTTCGCCCCGTTGAGGTAGTCGGTGTTGTAGGGGTACTCCACGTCGAACGAGCTGTCCTGGTAGGACGTGTTCGGGTTTCTCTTGACCCACAACGTGTCACTGCGCTGGAGGCCGAACGCCCTCGCCCAGACGGTCCGGCACCTCGGGCTGTACCGCAGCTGGATCGTCACTCCCCAGAACGCCAGATCGGCGTTCTCGTTCGGGCCGATCGCGTCCACCGTCCGCGCGTCGCCGGAGCACTTGTACCAGTTGGCCGGCCCGCCCGGCGGGTGCACCACGAAGGTGTTGGGGTTCTCGTTGTCGCACGCGCTGCCGCACCAGTCGTCCGGGGAAGCCTGTGCCGGTGTACTGACGAACAGCGAGGTCAGCAAAGCGACCAGGACGGCGATCACTTTCGTTCTTCGCATCGGTTTTCCTCTCCACAGGTGGTCTCGGGGCCGGAGGGCGCCAGGCTGCCAGCCCACCCGGCGTACGTCGAGGCCCTTGCCGTGAGCGGAAACAGGTGCACTGTGGACTCGCCCGGCCGAAGATCTTCTCCGGCGCTCACCACGTGATCAGGAGCCGCCGGAGTCCTCGGGTCAGGCTCTCGGGCTGCCACGCCAGCTCGTCGTCCCGCTCGGCCACCTTCAGCCCGGGCGTCCTCGTCACCAGAGCGTGCAACGCGACCTGAAGTTCCATCCGCGCCAGCGGCGCGCCGAGACAGAAGTGCGCACCCCGGCCGAACGACAGGTGACGGGCCGCCTCGCGCCGGGTGACGTCGAACCGGTCGGGGTCGGGGAAGACGGCCGGATCCCGGTTGGCCGCGTTCACCACCGGGAACACCGTCGTGCCCGCTTCGACCGTCCGGCCGGAGAATGCCACGTCCTCGCGGGTCATGCGCGGCTGGCCGGCGTGTCCCAGCGCGACCACCCGGAGCAGTTCCTCGACCGCGTTCGGCACCAGGTCCGGCTCCGCCACCAGGCGGCTCCACTCGTCCGGGTGGCGGGACAGCAGCAGCACCGACTTGGCCAGCTGCGCCGTGGTGGTCTCCTGGCCGGCGCCGACCAGCAGCATCACGGTGATCAGCAGTTCGGCTTCGCTGAGCCGGTCGCCGTCCTCGTCGTGCACCTGGGTCAGCTCGGAGAGCAGGTCGTCGCCGGGATCGTGACGCTTGCGCTCGATCAACCCGAGCAGGTGGGACGCGGCGACGGCGCCGGTCGCCGCGAACGTCTCCTGGTCGAACGCGGTGGTGATGGACATGGCTTCGATGAAGGCGAGCAGGGGCCCGCGCTCGTCGCGGGCGATGCCGAGCAGTTCGCAGATCACGATGCCCGGCAACGGCTCGGCCAGCGCGCTCACGAGGTCCGCCGTCGGTCCGGCGGCCAGCATCCGGTCCAGCAGGCCGGCCGCGATCGTCTCCACCCTCGGCCGCAGGAGTTCCACGGTGCCGGCGGTGAACGCCTTGGCCACCAGGCGACGCAGCCGCGTGTGGTCGGGCGGGTCCATGTTCGGCATCATGTCCGGCGACTGCAGGCCGGGGACGATGGTGGGGGCGTCCGGTGTCGCCAGTGCGGCGCGGCTCATCCGGGGGTCGGCCAGCGCGCGCTGGACGTCGCCGTAGCGGGTGACCAGCCGGACCTCGTGCCCGCTCGCCAGCCGGACCCGGGGCACCGGGTCGGTGTGCAGCAGCCGGATCGCCTCGGCGGCCGGATCGGTGGAGGGCGGTGTGTCGAACGGGAACAGCGGTGGTCGGCCGGGCGCTGCCATCGCGCCAGTGTGATCCGGTTCCCGCCGGGCTGTAAAGGCCGCTGGGCAAGGCTTTCCCGCCGGGGCATCCTGGTGGTATGCCTGACCGGCCCGGGGTGCGCAACGTCGTCAACGGCGACGTGACGGGGACCGTCGTGCAGGCCGGGACGGTCGTCATCGCCCGGGAACGGCCGGCGCCTCGGCAGCTGCCCGCCTCGCCGGCGCGTTTCGTGGGCCGGGCCGGCGAGCTGGCCGGCCTGGCCGACGGGCCCGGAGTGCACGCGATAGCCGGGATCGGCGGCATCGGCAAGACGTGGCTGGCGGTGCAGTGGGCCCACGCCCACCGCCACCGGTTCCCCGACGGCCAGCTGTTCGTGGACCTGCGCGGGTTTTCGCCGGACCCGCCGATGGCGCCCGCGGCGGCCGTCCGGGGGTTCCTCGACGCTCTCGGCGCCGTCGACGTCCCACCCGATCCGCACGCCCAGGTCGCGCTCTACCGGAGCCTGACCGCGGACAAGCGGCTGCTGGTGGTCCTCGACAACGCCTTCGACGCGGCGCAGGTGGAGCCGCTGCTGCCCGGCGGGTCCGTGGGCACGGTGCTGGTGACCAGCCGTCGTCGGCTCAGCTCGTTGACCACCCGGCACGGCGCCCGGCACCTGGGACTCGGCGTGCTCGGCGACGCCGAGGCCCACGAGCTGCTGGTCGCGCGGCTCGGGTCCGACCGGGTCTCCGCGGATCCCGCGGCCGCGCGGCGGATCGTGCAGCGCTGCGCGGGACTGCCGCTCGCACTGGCGATCGTGGCGAGCCGCGGCCAGCTGTCTCCCGAACTGCCGCTGGCGCGGATCGCCGAAGAGCTGGGCCGGCTCGACGACGAAGACCCGGCCACCAGCGTGCCTGCAGTCCTGTCGTGGTCGCTGCGGGCGCTGACCGGGACGCAGTCGCACGTCCTCGGGCTGCTCGCCGCCGCACCGGGCCCGGACATCGGCGGCGCCGCCGTGGCGAGTTTGGTCGGCTCGGTGGCCGAACTGCCGGCGTTGGAGCACCTGTGCCTGCTGGACAGGGGAGCCGGTGGCCGCTACCGGCTGCACGACCTGATCCGGGCCGAGGTCCGCGTCGAGGACGTCGAGGCGACGCGGCGCGTGCTCGACCACTACCTGCACACCGCCCACGCGGCCGACCGCCTGCTCCAGCCGTTCGGCGCGCCCGCGGTGCTGCCGCCGCTGTCGCCGGGCTGCCTGCCGGAGGCACCCGGCGGCATCGACGCGGCGCTGGCCTGGTTCGACGCGGAACACCAGTGCCTGCTCGCCGCGGTCGACGTCGCCGCGGCGCACGGGTGGGGCGAGCTCGTCTGGCACCTGGCGCGGACGCTGACGACCTACCACCACCGGCGTGACGACCCCGACGCCGACGTCCGCACCTGGGGGCTCGCCCTCCGCGCGCGGACGTCGGGTCCGGCCCTGATCACCTCCCACCGGCGCCTCGGCGAGGCGCTCACCCGCGCCCACCGGGGATCCGAGGGCCTGGTCCACCTGCGGGAAGCCGTCATCCTCGCCGAGCGGTCCGGGGACCTCTACCAGCTCTCGCACACCCACCGCGCCCTCGCCTGGGCGCTCGGCCGTCAGGACGACAACGCCGGGGCCCTGCGGCACGCCGAGGAGAACCTGCGCCTGTCGCGGGAGCTCGGGGGCGGCACCATCAGCGAAGCCCACGCCCTGAACGCGGTCGCCTGGTTCACGGCCCGGCAGGGCGACCTCGACCGGGCCCGCTCGTTCGCCGAAGCCGCGCTGGCCCTGCACCCCAACCCGGAAGGCGAGGCGTCCGGCCGCGAAACCCTCGGCTACATCGAGTACCACGCCGACCGCCCGGCCCGGTCGGTCGAGCACTACGAGCGAGCGCTCGCCCTGCGCCGCGCCCACGGCTACCTCCGGCACGTGGCCGGCACCCTGGACCGGATGGTCCTGCCGTTGCGCGCGCTGGGCCGGGACGAGGAAGCCGAAGCCCGGGCCGCGGAGGCGACGGAGCTGTTCGCC
Organism: Amycolatopsis sp. Hca4; assembly: GCF_013364075.1. Classification (GTDB taxonomy): domain Bacteria; phylum Actinomycetota; class Actinomycetes; order Mycobacteriales; family Pseudonocardiaceae; genus Amycolatopsis. Next base: position 2,990,492 of record NZ_CP054925.1, on the reverse strand, counting down.
CGGCTCCACGGACAGCCCGGGTGACCGGACCGCGGTCAGTCCGGGCAGAACTTGTTCCTTGGGGATCGGTCAGCCGGCGAGCTCGGCTCTGACCGGGTCAATCCAGGCAGAACTCGTTGCCTTCGGGATCGGTCATGACGATGAACCCGGCGCTCAGCGGCGGCTCGGGCTCGGAGCGGCGGACCCGGGTCGCGCCGAGGGCGACCAGCCGGCGGCACTCCGCTTCGAGCGCCGCCATCCGCTCGTCGCCCTCCAGGCCGGGTGCGGCGCGGACGTCGAGGTGGACCCGGTTCTTCGCGACCTTGTCCTCCGGCACCTGCTGGAAGAACAGGCGTGGCCCCGCACCCTCGGGATCTTCGACGGCGGAGCTGCTGGTGCGCCGCTCCTCCGGCACCCCGACCCGCTCGAGGAACTCGTCCCACGCGGCGAAGGGATCGGCGCCCGCGGGCAGCTCGACCCCGGGCGGCGCGGGGTGGACGTAGCCCAGCACCTCGCGCCAGAACGCCGAAAGCGCTCGCGGGTCGTGGGCGTCGAAGGTGATCTGGACGTGTCGGCTCATCGAGGTGGCTCCGTTGGTCGTCGGGCTGAGGTGACCCACCTTGCCACCGGATGCGGACAGCTGCGGTCCTCGATTCCGCCGTCAGAGGTCCAGGACGACGTCGTCCTGCGGCCGGGCGCAGCAGACGAGGGCTTCGTCCGGCGCCGGCGGTTCGAGCGGGTCGGGGTCGTACCGCACGTGGCCGGACAGCACCGGGGTCACGCAGGTGTGGCAGACGCCGGTGCGGCACGACCAGCGCGTCGGTACGTCGCACGCTTCGGCGAACTCGAGCAGGCTGGGGTAGCGGTCGCTCCACGGCACGGTGAGCCCGCTCCGCGCGAACGTGACCGCGGGGCCCGGTCCGGTCGCGCCGTCCGGGAGGTGCGGGGGCTTGCGGACGACGCCGGTGAGGCCCGGGTTGATCGCGGACACGCCGCCGAACAGTTCACTGTGGACCCTCGCCGGGTCGAAACCCAGTGAAACCAGGGATTCCCGCGTGGCCGTCATGAAGGCGTCCGGTCCGCACAGGTAGACCGTGCCGTCGACCGGCAGGTCCGCCAGTGTCTCGCGGGTCAGCCGGCCGTGTTCCGCGGTGTAGTGGACGTGCTCGTGGCCGTGCGGAAGGCTCGCCAGCAGCTGGTGCGCTTCACCGGCGAACGCGTGTTCGGCGGCGGTCCGGGCGGTGTGCAGCCACCAGACCTCCCGTGCCGTCCGGTTCGCGGCGAGGGCGTGCAGCATGGCCAGGACCGGCGTCACGCCGATGCCCGCGGAGACGAGGACGACGGGACGGTCGTCCTCGGTCAGCACGAACTCGCCCCGGGGTGCCGCGACGTCCACGACCGCGCCGGCGGCCAGCCGCGCGTGGAGGTAGCTGCTGACGACGCCGTCCCGTTTGACGCTGATGCGGTACTCGCGGTCCGAGGGCGTGGCCGACAGTGAGTAGCTGCGGACCGGTGCCGGGTCGCCGGCGCCGGGAACGCGCAGGGTGAGGTACTGGCCCGGCTCGGGCCGGGGGAGCGGCGCGCCGTCCTCGGCGGCCAGGTGGAGGGAGACCACGGTCGTGCTCTCGGGCACCACGCGGGTGACGCGCAGCGGCCGGAACCCGCTCCAGCCGCGGGCCGCCGGTGGTTCCTCGGCCAGCAGGTCCCGGAACGATCCCTGCCAGCCGGGACTGAGCGCCGGGATGTCGAGGGCCTTGCGCAGCGTTTCGCGGTCGCGGCCGGGCAGGTAGAGGAGTGCGTCGACGTCCGCGACGCTCAGTTCGTGCCGGCCGGTCCGGGTGCGGACGATCTCGTCGCCGGCCTGGACGTGGCCTTCGGTGATGACCCGCAGGTAGAAGCCGGGCCGGTGGTGCGCCACCAGCAGGGAGGGCATCCGCGGCTCGCCCAGGCGCATCCCGACGCGGAAGCACGTCACGCGCGGCTGGGTGACCTCGAACTCGGCCTCGCCGATGCGGTACCGGTCGCCGATGTGCACTTCGTCGTCGGGCAGGCCGTCGACGGTGAAGTTCTCGCCGAACTGGCCGTCCTCGAGGTCGTCACGGCCGAGGAACCGCCGCCAGTGCTCGTAGGACTCGCGCTGGTAGACGAGCACCGCGCGGTTCTCGCCGCCGTGGCCGCCGAGGTCACCTTGGCCGTCGCCGTCGATGTTGAGCCGCCGGACCATGCGGCGGCCGTCGACCGGGTGCTTGAAGATTCCCGTGTGGACGGTCCGGCCCTGCCAGGGCACGTCCCGGGGCAGTCCGACGCTCAGTGACACCAAGCGGGCCATGGTCGTCTCCTTCAGTCCGCGGCGGTCCGGGTGCGCCGGTAGTGCCGCCGGGCCTTCATGCGGTTGCCGCACACGGCCATCGAACACCAGCGGGCGCTGTTGGGTTTGCTGTGGTCGATCAGGAACAGCCGGCATTCCGGGTTGGCGCACGGGCGCAGCCGGCCGGGGCTCGACTTGGCGAGCGCGTCCCAGGCCAGCGTGGCACGGGCGGCGGCGGACCGGCCGGCCGGGAGGTCGAGGACCCACTCGACGCCGTCGTCGCCGAAAGCGGCCCGGTAGCTCACGCCGTCGACGAACCGCGCAGCCGCCGCCGGGGAGGTGTCGCCGCGTACCGCGGCCTGCAGCGCCGAGCGGGCGTCGAGCAGGGTGCGGAGCTCGTCGTCGGTGGCCGGCTGCCCGTGGGCGGCGAGCCACTCCCGGCCCGCCCGGGGGTCGGCGAGGTCGTCTTCGGCCCGGCCGTCCCGGACCGGGGTGGTGTTGAGCAGGTCGAGCAGCAGTGTTTCGTCGGTCGTCGCCAACCTAACCTCCAAACTCATGCTTGACAGGTTACAGTAGCCGGTGCTTCCCTGTCTAACCATGAAACGTAGTTTTGAGGGTTAGGAGGACGTCATGGGATTGGCCTGGCAGCAGGGACCACTGGCCGCGCGGGCGGTGGGCCACTTCCTGGTCGAGCAGCCGCTGCCCGAGCGGCTGCTGTTCGCCGAGCCGCTGCGGCGGCGGATGCGCGTGCGGTTCGGCGGCGAATGGGTGGCCGACAGCGAGGACGTCGTCCTGCTGCACGAACCCGGTCGTTACCCGGTCGCGTACTTCCCGGTCGCCGACGTCCGCGAGGACGTGCTGGTGGCCGGGAACCGGACGACGACCCACCGCGAGCTCGGCCCGGCCGAGTGGTTCACCGTGCGCGTGGCCGGCCACGAGGCACCGCGCGCGGCCTGGCGCCACACCGGTCTCCCCGGCCACGCCGACGTGCTGCGCGACCGCGTCGCCTTCGCTTGGCGGGCGATGGACGCGTTCTACGAAGAGGACGAGCGGATCGTCGGGCACGCGGCCGACCCGTACCACCGCATCGACATCCGGCAGACGTCGCGACACCTCGTCGTGCGCGACGGCGACCGCGTCGTCGCCGAGACGACGCGCCCGGTCGTGCTCTACGAGTCGGGGTTCGCGCCGCGCTGGTACGTGCCGCGCGAGGACATCGACCTCGCCGCGTTGACGCCGGTCGAGGGCGAGACGTTCTGCCCGTACAAGGGGCTGGCCGGCTACTTCGACATCGGGCCGGGCAAGCGCGCCGCCTGGTCGTACCCCGAGGCGTGGCCCGAGGTCCAGCGCGTGTCGGGGTTCGTGTCGTTCGAGCCGGATCTCGTCGACGTGACCCTCGACGGCCGCAAGCTGGCGCTCGAACCGGGCCAGACGGTCACCCCGCACGGCATCGACCGGGGCCTCGACCCCGGCGAGCTGCGTTCGCCGGTTCCGGGAGGGAACTGAAATGGCTTCAGTGGAGGGCCGCAGGATCCTCGTCATCGGCCGCGGAAGTGGCATCGCGAGGGCGGTGACGTCGGCGCTGCGGACGGCCGGGGCGCAGGTCGTGGCGGCCGGGCGGGACCGGCCGGCGCTGGCCGAGGCCTACGACGACCCGGGTGTCGAGACCGCGTACGTCGACCTGACCGACGAGACCGCTGTCGGGGCACTGGCCGAAGAGCTCGGCCGGGTCGACCACGTCGTGTCGACTGCGTCGGCCCGGGCCCGTGGCACGGTGGCGGAACTCGCGCACGACGTCGTGCGCCGGTCGTTCGACGTGAAGGTGCTCGGGCCGCTGCTGCTGGCGAAGCACTTCGCCCCACGCCTTCCCGCCGACGGCTCGTTCGTGTTCTTCTCGGGTTCGTCCGCGCGGAAGGCGGTCGCCGGCATGCCGGCCGTCGGGGCCACGAACGCCGCGGTGGACGCGCTGGTCCGCGGACTGGCGGTGGAGCTGGCGCCGCTGCGGGTGAACGCGATCTCGCCGGGCACGGTCGACACCGGGGCCTACGACGCTCTCGGCGAGCAGAGGAAGGCCGAGTTGTTCGCTGCCCGCGCAGCCACGAGCCCGGCGCGGCGCATCGGACGTCCGGAAGAAATCGCCGAAGCGGTCGTCTTCGCGCTGGGAAGCTCTTTCCTGACGGGGGTTTTCCTTGCCGTCGACGGCGGTGAGCCGCTCGTCTGAGCTATTCGCCGTCGCCGGTGTCCTGCGGGGTGCGCGCGGACCTGATGTACTCGCACAGGTCCTCGAAGTCCCGGTCCTGCCGGAAGTACTGCCGTCTCGCGTCCCGGAACACCTCCGGGATCGCTTCGTCGACACTCTCGTGGTCGTGGAGTTTGAGCACGAGGACGTGGGGCTCACCCGGCCGATCGACGTCCAGGTTGAGCAACGAGTCGAGGCCGCGGCTCGCCCACTCGGTGGCGTTGAGGTTCGCCGTCGCGCACAGGAGCAGGAACCGGCCGGTCATCAACCCCTTTTCGATCGCTTTGCGCGTCGAGTCGTCGGGTTGCAGTTCCATGTCGTCGTAATAGGCTCTGATCCGGTGCTCGGCCCACAACCGGTTCTTGAGCTCCAGGACGGCCTGCCGGTCCTCGCCGGCGTGACACAGGTAGACGTCGTATTCGTACTCGGGTGGCACCCGCCCCACCGCGCTCTCGAGCGTTTCGTGAAGCTCTTGACGCAGCTTGAGGGAGAGCCGGCCGACACCTCGGGCGCCGATCCACAGCACCATGATCGGCTCGTCGACGCGCTCGTACGTGCTGGCCTGCTTGGCGAAGACCTTGGGCACGTCGACCCAGAGGAGGGGACATTCGGCGCCGGAGAGCGTCGCCTTGACCGGCGTCTGCGACCGGACGCTCCCCGACACCAGGATGAACACGCCGCGCTCGGGGTCCATTTTGGTCAGTTCGGCCGTCACGTGGGCGATCTCGAGGGTGAGGCCCCCGTCGGCCACCGTGACGAGTTCGGTCTCGGGCAACAGGGCGCGGACGTTCGCCTTCCACGGCTCGAGTCCGCTGTCACGCGGGGAACTGAGGGCGGGAGCGACACTGAGCGGCCCGCGCCGGCCGGAGCCGAGGAGGTACCGCGCCACCTGGATCGTGTGCTGCACCACGCGGTCCAGGAGGAACCGGTGCCATTGCCGGGCGGCGTCCCGGACCGCTTCCTTGTCCGCGTTGGAGAACCGGTCCTGGACCTCCTCGCCGATGAACGACAGGAGCGCCACGTCGCTCATCGCGACCAGGTCGGCCGTCCGGGTGCGCTTCAGGACAGTCGCCAGTTCGCCGACGATTTCGCCCGGCAGGTGCACGTGCTTCGGCTCGGCCGTGCCGCCGTACCCCTTGCCCTCCAGGTTGTACACCCCGACCTCGCCGTGCAGGATGACGAACAGGGACTCGCCGGGGTCGTTGACCTGGCAGATGATGTCTCCGCGCGCGCGTTCGACCAGGTGGCCGAGCTTCAACATCGCGGTCAGCTCGTCCGGTCTCAGCAGTTCGAGGAAACTCCGGTTCTCGAGGGTGTCGGACTTCAGGAGCCGCGAAGCCTCTTCGAGATAAGGCTCGATCTTCTCGTCCGCAGCATTCATCTGCGAAATTCTCTTCGCGTAGTAGAGGGCTTCCCAGCCGTTTCCCTCGGCGAGGCTCTCTTTCAGAGAATTGTAGTCGTCCTGTTCGCCTTCGGGCCATTTGGACGACACGCCGTCGAAAGACATCAAGGAGAGCAGTTGCCGGGTGGTCGTGCGATCCACGCGAAGACGTTCGTTGTGGAAGGAGACGCTCAGAGCGATCAAGGTCGAGCTGATCCCGCGCCGGAACGCGTCGGACACCACGATGCCGTCGCCGGTGGCCTGCCGGATCAGCCACCCGGCGAAGTTGATCCCGGCGCCGACGGCCTGCACGCGGTCGTCGGCGCCGACGATGGTCGCGACCTTGCCGACGTGGCCGGTGATGCGGAGCGGGATGCCCTCGTCGTGGGCCCACGACCACAGGTCACCCAGGAGCAGGACGACGTCCACGTGCCAGTTCTCGCCGAAGAAGATGACATGGCCGCCGTCGCCACCGGAAGACCACACGACCTGTCTTCCCGCACAACGCCGGATCGTGTCGGCCACGATCTTGTTGATCGCCGTGACCCGGCGTACCTGGTCTCCGCCGTTCGTGGCGGAGTGCCCGAGGATGTCGCAGGACACCACCGCGACCTCTTCGAATTCCACCGCTTCGGGTGGATTCCCGGAGATCACCGGATCGTCGATACGCTCTGCCGTGTTGCCGGTCGAGCTGCGGCCGCCTGCAAGTGCCCGATCGGCGGCGAGCAGCTGGGCCAGGTCCTCCCGGCCGATCTTGTTCAGCGCATCCGGCAGGAGGTCTTCCTTGCCCCGGTCGACCAGCCAATCCCGGATCTGGCGCGGCTCGTTGCCCGGCCGGAAGGCCCGCTTGTCGCGCGCCGGGATCTCCAGGATGTCCGCGAGGTCCTCCCAGCTCTCGCCGAGCCGGCCGTAGAACTCCAGCAGCACCTTGCCGTTCACGGCCGGTCATCCCGCATGAGCCGGGCCAGATCATCCCGGCCGACTTCGCCGAGCACGTCGGGAACCAGCGGGAGCTTGCCGCGGGCGTCCAGCCATTCCCAGAGGTCGCGGGGTTCGTTGCCCGGCCGGAAGCGCGCCGTTTCGTGGGCCGGAACCTCGAAGAAGTCCGCCAGTTCCACCCAGCTGTCGCGCAGGCGACGGCAGAACTGGATCTTCACGGTGCCGGGAAAGGTGCGCGGAACCGCAACCGGCGTGGCCTGCGGGCGTTCCGGTTCCGGCTGGATCGCCGCGTTCCGCAGCAGCGCGACGGCGAACCGGGCAGCGGACTCAGCGGCGTAGGCGTGCCAGTCGTCGCCCTTGGCCGGATCGGCGAAATCGCTGACCGCTTTGACCATCAGGAACTCCGGGTGGCCGCGGTAGGCGGCGATCCCGGCGCCGAACGCCTCCATCTCGAGCCCGACGGCCTTCGGCCAGGCCTTCCGCAGTTCCGGGACGGTGGTCTCGTCCGCCACGATTTTTTCGCCCGAGAACACCGGGCCGAAATGCACGCACGGAACGACGCGGCCGCCGTGCCCGTCCGGCCGTGACGCGGCGACGTCCAGCGCCCACTCGCGGGGCGCCAGCCCGCGCGCCGCCTGCAGGAGCTTCCAGCTCGGCTGGACGACCTCGTACCGCCGCTCTACCTCGTGGGGGCGCACCTTCGCCCGCTCGTAGGCGACGATCTGGTCGGGGACCACGACGTCACCGAGACGAAGATCCTCACCGGCTTCCTCGATGCCGGCCGAGATGCCGACCAGCAGGAGGTAGGCGGGGTTCCAGACGCTGATGGCCAGCGTTGCCGCCTGGGCGGAACTCGCATTGCCCATGCCGCCCATCGGAAACGCCAGTACGGTCAGTGCTCCCACCCGGCCGACGCGCAGCGTCTGCCCCTGCCACGAGTGGTCGGTGCAGTCGCCCAAAGCGCGCACCACCGCGGCGTCCTCCTCGGGGAGCGCCGTGAGGATCACCGCGTCGGCGTGGGCGACGGCCATCTCGCCAGACTATCGCCTGCCTCACGTCACGGTGCGGTCGACGCGAGATGTCGAGAACAGCGTCGTGGGTGTCATGGTTTTGTCCAGTTCCCCGCGGAAGTCGCAGCTCCTCAGTACTTCTTGAGCTGCTTCCGGTTGACCGCCAGGATTTCGTTCGACAGCGCCGGCGCGGCGTCGGCGACGGCCCGGGACAGGGTCAGCGCCCCGACCATCTGGCTGAACAACGCCACCGCGCGTTCGCGGGCTTCCGCGGGCGTGAGCTCGGTGCCGGACTGGCGGGCGCGGTCGAGCAGCATGTCCGTGATCTTGGCGAAGTAGCCGTCGAGCCCCCGCCGGTACTCGGCCTGAGCGGCCGTGCCGTGACGGCCGGCGTCCGTGACGAGGGCCGCCGAGGCGCAGCCGGCCTCGGGGTGGTCGCGGTGCTCGGCGTTGACGTAACCGTCGACCATGTCGTGCAGGGCCGCGCGCGCCGAGCGCGGGTGTGCCGAGCGGATGGCGTCGAGCGCCGCGAGCGAGTCGGTGAAGCCTTGGTGCAGGACTTCGAGGGCGAGATCGTCCTTCGAGGCGAAGTGGTTGTAGAACCCGCCGTGCGTCATGCCGGCCGCCTTCATCACCTCTTCGAGGCCGATGCCGTCGATGCCGCGCAGCCGGAACCCCTCGCCGGCCGCGGTGACGATCTTCTCGCGGTTGAGCTGCTTCTGCTCCTGCGTGATGCGGGGCACGTCGACCACCTTCCCTGGCGGACCACCGCCACCTGGTGATGATACGCATCATCAAAACGAGTGTCCACGGCGGAGCTTGACAGTCAATGATGGCGATGGCCATCATTAATTTTGATGTCAGACGTCATCAAAACCGGGAGGGTTGGTCGTGAACTTCGGAACCATCGGCGGCGGGACGGTCGCGCGGGCCATCGCCGGCCACCTCGTGGCGGCCGGGCACAAGGTCGCCCTCAGCAACAGCCGCGGGCCGGACACGCTGCTCGACGTGGTGACCCGCCTGGGCCCGCTCGCCAGCGCGGCCACGGTCGAGGAGGCCGCCGCGGCCGACGTGGTGTTCCTCGCCGTGCGCTGGCCGCAGGTCGGCGACGCACTGGCCGGGCTGCCCCCGTGGGACGGCCGCATCCTGGTCGACACCACCAACAACCTGGATTCGATGTCGCCGGCCCTCGCCGATCTCGGGGTGGAGACGGCGAGCGAGTTCGTCGCGAGCCGGGTGCCGGGCGCGCGCGTGGTCAAGGCGTTCAACACCCTCTACGCGAAGTTCATCGCGGCCGATCCCCGGCACCCGCAAGGGCGGCAGCTGCTCTTCTACGCCGGCGACGACGCCGCGGCCAAAGCCACGTTCCACGAAGTCGCCGACGAGATCGGCTTCGCCCCGGTCGACGCCGGGACGCTGCGCGAGGGCGGCCGCCTGATGCAGATCGGCGGCCCGCTCTCGGCGCTGCACGCCCTGAAGCAGGACTGACGCCGTGAAGGCGCTCACCTACGAAAAAGCGCACCCGCTCGACGCGTTCGCCATCGAGCTGACCGACGTCGACGAACCTCGGCTGTGCGACGGTGACCTGCTGGTCGAGGTCCGCGCGATCGGCATCAACCCGGGCGAAGCCGCCATCCGCCGGACCCGCAGTGCCGAACCCGGCGGCCGGGTCATCCTCGGCTGGGAGTTCGCCGGCGTCGTCGCCGCGGTCGGGCCCGCGGCCGTCGGCTTCGCGGTGGGGGACCGGGTGATGGGCACCGGCGACATCACCCGCGACGGCGGCTGGGCCGAACGCGTCGCGATCGACCACCGGGTCGTCGCCGGGATCCCGGACCGGCTCGCGTTCACCGATGCGGCGTCGCTGCCCATCGGGGTCCTCACCGCGTGGGAGTCGCTGTTCCGCGACCAGGACACCCTGCCGCCCGGTGTCGGCCGCGTGCTCGTGCTCGGGGGCGCGGGCGGCGTCGGGTCGCTGGCCACGCAGCTGCTCAAGGCCGCGACGCCGGCGTTCGTGATCAGCACGGCCTCGCGGCCCGAGTCCCGGAAGTGGGCCGCCGAAATGGGTGCCGACCTGGTCATCGATCACCGCGGCGACCTGGCCGGACAGCTGCGCGCCGCCGGGATCGACCACGTCGACCTGGTGTTCTCCACTTCGGGCACCCGTGATCACCTGGGCGCTCTCGTCGAGGTGCTGCGGCCCTTCGGTCACCTGGCCGCCATCGACCTCGCCGGCCCGTTCGACCCGGGCGCTCTCATCGGGAAGTCGCTGTCGCTGCACAGCGAAACGGTGTTCAGCAGGATCACAACCGGTGGCGACGTCGCCGAACAGGGCCGGATCCTGGCCCGGGTGGCGGACGACGTCACGGCGGGCCGTCTGCGCCCGATCGTCACCACCACGCTCGAGGGCCTGACCGCCGAGACGATGAAGACGGCGCACACGCTCGCCGAGAGCGGCCGGACCATCGGCAAGACCGTCATCCACGTACCATCGAAGTGAAAGGAAATCCCGACGTGACAAAGGATCTGCTCGACGGCGAGTACGCCCCGAGCACTGACCCCGCGACCCGTGACCAGGTCGAGCTCTACGAGCGCACCGACGGCCGCGAAGGCGCGACGATGGCGGGCGAACCCGTCGTCGTGCTGACCATGCGGGGCGCCCGTTCGGGCAGGCTGCGCAAGGTCGCGCTGATGCGCATCGAGCGGGACGGCGTCTACGCCGTCGGCGCCTCGGCCGGCGGCCAGGCCCGCAACCCGGGCTGGTTCCACAACCTCGTGGCGCACCCGACGGTCCAGCTGCAGGACGGTCCCGACCGGCGGCTGATGACCGCCCGCGTCACGGAAGGCGCCGAGCGGGACAGCCGGCTGGCCTACGCCGACGAGCTCTACCCGTTCTTCGCCGGCCTGCGCGCCCGGAGCATCGAGACGGGCAACCGCGAGGTCCCGCTGGTCCTGCTCGAACCCGTCAGGAGCTGATCCGCTCCGCCGCCGGCCCGCTCTCGACGCGGTCGAGCACCTTCGCGGAGATCCGGTGCAGGGTCCGCAGCTCGTGCGGGGTGAGGACGTCGACGAACAGAGTGAGGACCTGCGCCACGTGCGCGGGCGCCGCGCTGACGAGGTGGGCGTGGCCCGCCTCGGTCAGCACGGCCAGCGTGTAGCGCCCGTTTTCGGGATCCGGCTCGCGGCGGACGAAGCCGCGGTTCTCCAGCCGGCCGATGAGGTGGGAGAGCCGGGACAGCTCCGTGGTGGCCAGGGTGGCGAGCTCGCTCATCCGCAGGCGGCGCCCGGGCTGGTCGGACAGGTGCGCCAGGACGTGGTACTCGAGCAGGCTGAGCTTCGAGTCCTGCTGGAGCTGCGTTTCCAGCGCCGCGGGCAGGCGCTGCAGGAGTCGCACGAACCCGCGCCACGCCGCCAGCTGGTCGTCGGTGAGCCAGCGGGGCTCGGGGTCCTTCGGAGCAGGCATGCGGGGGAGTGTACTTGCGGACCGGCCACACTTGAAACTTCAAGCCAGAGCGACTAGCTTGACTTGAAGATTCAAGTCCCACTGATTCGGAGGCCACCCCATGAGCGACCTGAAGCTCGCGATCGTCCTCGGCAGCACCCGCCCCGGCCGCAACGGCGCAGCCGTGGCCGACTGGGTCCTGACCCGGGCCAAGGAGCGCACCGGCGCCGACTACGAGCTGGTCGACCTGCTCGACCACCCGCTGCCGCACCTGGACGAGCCGATCCCGGCCAGCGCCGGCAAGTACGCCGGCGAACACACGAAAGCCTGGGCCGCGACGATCGCCCGGTTCGACGGCTTCGTCTTCGTCACCCCCGAGTACAACCACTCGACGTCCGCGGTGCTGAAGAACGCCATCGACTACCTCTACCGCGAATGGAACAACAAGGCCGCGGCCTTCGTCTCCTACGGTTCACTGGGCGGAGCCCGTGCGATCGAGCACCTGCGCGCGATCTGCAGCGAACTGCAGCTCGCCCACGTCCGCCAGCAGCTGTCGTTCTCCCTGGTGAACGACTTCCGCAACCACACGACGTTCACCCCCGCGCCCGCGCACGACCAGGCGGCCACGATCCTGTTCGACCAGCTCGAATCCTGGGCCGGCGCCCTCAAGACGGTCCGGAACTGAACCCGTGGAAGAAACGGGGGGACGCCTGCGGGTCGTGTTCGCCGACCTGCGCCGCGCGGTCGACGACGTCATCCTCAAGCACCAGGTCACGCTCGACGAATTGCTCGCCGCCATCGACTGGCTCCAGCAGGTGGCGGAGGCAGGCGAGCTGCCATCGGCGAGCATCTTGTTCTACAAGACGGTCCTCAAAGGAACCGCGGGGGCACCCTACGCCCACCCGGAAAAGGACGGCGCGAGCCACTGGGAGATGGAGGGGCCCGCCCACCGTCCCGGAGCACCGGTCCGCCAAAGCCCCGCGGTGCTGCCGATGCGGCCCGACGAGCCCGGCGAGCCGCTCATCGTGTCCGGAACGGTCCGCACCACCACAGGAAGCCCATTGCCCGGCGCGGCGCTGGAGATCTGGCAGATCGACGCGAACAACGTCTATTCCGGGATGGACACCAGTGATTTCGCGCCCCTGAACATCCCCAACGACGCCACCGGAATTCCGCCCGGCAACCTCCGCGCAAGAATCATCGCCGACAGCGACGGCCATTACGAATTCCGCACGGTGATGCCCGGCCTCGAGACCTTCGGCATCCCTGCGGAGAGCCCTCTCGCGACGTTGACGCAAGCCTTGCGCCTGGAGGGCACCCGCCCCCGGCACATCCATTCGATCGTGACCGCGGAGGGCTGCTTACCGCTGACCACCCAGATCTACTTCGACGGCGACCCGCTCGTCGAAAGCACGATCGAAGGAACGGTCCCGGCCGAGGCGGTCAAGACGACCACCCGCCACGAAGACCACCACGCTCGTGGTCTGGACCAGCCCTACCGGACTCTCACGTACGACTTCGTCCTCCGCCCCGTCTGAACGACGAGGACCCGGTCGTCCGGTCCGAGGACCGGCCTCAGGGAGTGGCGACGAGGGTGACCAGCGTGCTGCCCTTGTCCCCGGGAATGGGTGTCCACTCGTTCTTCGAGATGTCGATCGCGGTGCTCTGGCCCGCGAGCGTCGCCTTCACGGTGTGGTCGTCACCCTTGATGAACGTCACCTCGGGGATCTCCATGGTCAGCCTGCCGGACTGGCCGGCCGGGACCTTGAAGCAGGCGATCGGCTTGAGGTTGCGGCGCACCCGGATGAACCCGTCGTTGCCGGGCGTCGACGGGCAGTCGACCAGCAGCATGTGGCCGTCACCGGTGATCAGCTTGAAGCCCTGCTCGGCCAGAATCCGGTCCGCACCGGGGTAGCTGTAGTCCTCGACGAGCGACGGAGGTTCGTCGTCGGCGGCCTGCGTCGCCGGTGCGGTCCCGGCCATCGCCGAGGCGGCCGTCGGCAGGGTCGCGATGAGCACCGCGGTGGCAGCAGCCAGCACGAGGAACGGCTTGGCCATTCGAATCTCCCCCTAGTGAAACCCCCGGCAGGCTGACAGCCTGCTGATCGCACAGTAAACGCCGAGGCCGCCGCCGTCAACGAGTGATCGTCCCGGCCGAGGGCAGGCCGCTGAACGAGAACTCGGCCTGGGGTGAACGGGCTTCCGCGCCGCCCGTGTTTGCCGCTAACGTGCAAACGGTCTTTCTTGACAAACGGCTTACATCGGTTGAGCTATTAGGGGGCATTGGCCAATGAGGGGGAAGTGGCGGCTTTCGCGCGCGCTCAGAACACCTGTCGCAGCAACACTTGCCGTGGCGCTGGCCGCCGGACTGGTCGAGGGGTTGGCCGTACCGCCGGTCGCGGCCGCCGCACCGGCCGCGGACCAGCCCAGCGAGCGCGCGCAGGTGGTGCAGCTGTGGAAGACCGGTGGAGCAGGCGTGGAGGCGGCGGCCGAAGCCGCGCTCACCGGGACCGATGAGGACGTGCACCGGTTCCTCACCGCCGACCTGGCCGCGGTGCAGGACAACGATCTCTGGAACGAGATCGGCCGGTTCATGTTGCTGGGCGGTGCGAACACGCGCACCGCGGCGACCGCCGCGCTCGACGGGAACACCGACGCCAAGCGGCAGTTCCTCGCCGGTGGCTGGCAGGCGCCGTGGAAGGAAGACATCCGCGGCAAGGTCGGCCAGGTGATGGCCGCGGCCCCGGTCGGCAGCAACGTCCGGACCGAGGGCAGCCGCGCACTCGACAGCGACAACGTCGACACGATGCTGAAGTTCCTCAGTACCGGAAAGGACGACGCGCAGGACGCCGACGACACCATCCAAGTCGGCAGGCTGATGTCCGCTGCCGGCCGGGGCACCCGGGTGTGGGAGGCCGCCCAGCGTGCGCTCGACGGCACCATCGAGGACATCCACGAGTTCCTCCGGCAGGGCTACCAGGTCGCGGTCCAGCGCGACCAGGAGGTGTTGTCGGTCAAGTCGCTGGCCGAGCTGGCCAAGCAGGCCGGTGACCAGGCCGCGCTGCAGACGCAAACCGCCAAGGACGCCGCCGACGCCGCCATCGCGGCCGCCGCCAAGGCCAAGGAGGCGGCCGAGCGCGCCAAGCGGGAAACCGATGCGGCACAAGGCGATGCCGACCGCGCCGCGCAGGCGGCCGGACGGGCCGCGGAGGGCGCGCGCCGGGCCGCGGAGGCCGCGCAGAGCGCGATCAGCGCGGCCGCCACGGCCAACGAGGCGGCCCGCATCGCGGCCAACGCGGCGAGCAAGGCCGCGGCCGCGGCGGTCGCCGCCGGGCAGGCCGCCGCGCGGGCCCGGGACGCCGCCGTCCAGGCCGGCCTGGACCACGGTAAGGCGGATGCCGCACGGGACGCGGCCCGCACCGCACGTCAGGTCGCCGAAGCGGCGGAGACGGCCGCGAAGGCCTCCGAGGCGGCCGGCAACGCCGCGACCGCCGCCGGGAACGCGGCGACAGCGGCCGGCAGTGCCGGCGCGAACGCCGACGCCGCCGCTTTCGCCGCCGGGCAGGCGTACCAGGCCGCGCTCGCGGCCGGTGCGAACGTGGCCGAGGCCAAGGCCGCCGCGGACCGCGCCCGCCGGGCCGCCGCCGAGGCCAACAGGGCCTCGGCGGCGGCGAAGAACATCGCCGCCGGGGCGGCCCAGGCCGCCCGCGAAGCCCGGGACGCCGCCACGTCCGCCGCCGCGCACGCCAGGGCCGCCGCCGACGCGGCCGATGAGGCCGCGAACGCCGCGTGGCAGGCCGACCAGGCCGCGACCAAGGCGGAAACCGCCGCTGCCGACGCCGACCTGGCGGCCAAGGAGGCCCAGGACGCGGTGGACACGGCGACCCGGATCGCCGAGACCGCGCGCAAGGCCGACGCCGAACGGCTTGCCCAGGAGAAGGCGGCCGCGATCGCCGAGGCCCAGGACGCCAAGGCCGAAGAGGACGAGGCCGCGGCCAAGGCCGAGTGGAAGGCCGGCCGTGCGGTCGAGCTGGACGCCGAGGCGCAGCGGCTGCTGACCGAGGCCCGTGACCCGGCCACCTCACCCGCCAAGGTGATCGAGAACGGCCGCAAGGCCGCCGCCCGGCTGGGCAAGTCCGGCGGCCCGTGGACCCGTGCCGCCGCCGAGGCGGCACTGTCCGGCGGCGAACCGGACGTGAAGATCTTCGTCGCGACCGGTCAGCAGCTCGCGGCCGCGAACGACGACCGGGCCAGCGTCGGCGCCATCGCGGACACCACCGCGAAGATCCCGCAGCGGCAGGCCGCGATCACCGCGCTGGGCGGTGACGACGCGCACGTCCAGGAGTTCCTGCGCACCCGCGCCTACCCGGGCCAGTTCGACGACCTGCTGAGTGAGGTCCGCCAGATCATGCTGGCGGCCAAGGACGGCTCGAACGTCCGCACCCAGGCCAGCCGGGCCATCGACACCAACCAGGTGGACGCGCTGCGCGCGTTCCTGGACACCGGCCAGTACGTGGCCCGCGACGAAGACAACCGCAACGAATTCCGTGCGGTGATGGCCTGCGGCGACAAGTGTCCCGAGGTCAACGCGGTCGCGCAGGCCGCGCTGGAGGGCCCGGCGTCCCGGTTCCGGCGCATCCTCGACGTGGAAATCCCGCGGGCGCGGCAGCGCGACGCCGACACCGCGGTGCACGTCGCGGAGATCGACGGCTACCTGTCGAACGCCGGCCAGTCGGCGGCGACCGCCCGGTCCAACGCGGCCAAGGCGCACGAGTTCGCCGCACGGGCCCGGTCCGCGGCCGACGACGCGCAGGAGTACGCGAACGAGGCCCAGAGGCAAGCCACCAAGGCCGCCGAGTTCGCCCAGCAGGCCAAGGACTCGGCGGACGCGGCGCAGCGGTCGGCCGACCAGGCGGCCGAGTCGGCCCGTCAAGCCGCGGCCGCCGCGGCGCAGGCCAACCAGGCCGCCAACTCGGCCGCGAAGTCGCTCGCGCAGGCGCAGGTCTCGGCCAGCAAGGCCAACGACTACGCCGCCGACGCGGCCGCGTCGGCCGAGACAGCCAGGTCCGAGGCGCTGGCGGCGAACAAGTCAGCGGGCGAAGCGGCTGACGAGGCGGCCAAGGCGCAGAAGATCGCCGCGGACAAGAAGCTGGCCGAGGACCAGCAGAAACGCACCGCGGACGAGCAGCGCAGGCAGGACCAGGCCAACAACCCGAACGTCGGCCAGCCCGGCACGGCCACCGACGACGACAACGAGGTCCTGACCGGCAACGACGAGGACGTGCTGCGGCTCGAGGGCGGCCAAGCGGCCGTCGACGAGTACCGCAAGGCGATGAGCGACGCCGACAAGGGGGTCCTGGACTGGATCCTGGAGAACGGCGGCAAGGTCATCCTCGACATCATCGGCTGGGAGGACGCCCGCAAGTGCTTCACCGAGGGTGACATCGGCGGCTGCATCTTCACCGCGCTCAACGCGATCGGCCCGATCCGCGCGCTGAAGGTCGCGTTCAAGCTGCCCGAAGCCTTCTCCGCCAGCGTCAAGCTGGTCAGCGGCTTCCACCGGTTCCGCGAGGCGGTCGCGGCCGGCCGTGTGGTGGTCGACAGGCTCGGCGGCAAGCTGCGGGACGTCTACCAGTGGCTGAAGAACCCGTGTGGTCCCAACAGTTTCACCCCGGACACACTGGTGCTGCTGGCCGACGGCTCGGTCAAGGCGATCGGGGCCATCCGCCTCGGTGACGTGGTCCTGGCGACCGACCCGGCGACCGGGCAGACCGAGGGCCGGCCGGTGACCCAGCTCATCCCCGGTTCGGGTGAGAAGAACCTGGTCGACATCACGGTCACCGGCGGCGGCACGGTCACGGCCACCGAAGGCCACCCGTTCTGGGTGGACGGCAAGGGGTGGCGTGAGGCCAAGGACCTCGGGGTCCGGGACAAGCTGCGGCAGCCCGACGGCCACTGGGTCACGGTCACGGCGACCCACCACTGGACCGCGCACCAGGACGTCGACAACCTCACGGTCGACGACATCCACACGTTCTACGTCGTGGTCGGCGGCGTCCCGGTGCTGGTGCACAACTCCGGCGCGAAGGTCTGTGCCATCGGCGCGGCCGGCGAGGCGAAGATCGCTTCGATCACGGGGCTGCCCAAGAACACCCTGAAGATCAAGATCAACAATCGGGACCGGATCCCGGACTTCCTGACCCGCGACGCGGCCGGCAAGACGAGTTACATCGGCGACTCGAAGAACGTCGCCTACCAGTACCTGTCGACGCAGCTGAAGGACTACATGGACGAGGCCGCGAGGGGCGGGGTCAAACTGCAGCTGTTCGTGCGTCAGCGGGTGAACGGCAAGCCGGGTACCGTTCTGTCCGGTCCGCTGCAGGATCTGGTCAACCAAGGCAAGATCATCTTGCACGAAGTCATCTGACGATGGGAGGCAAGTCGGTGCGTCAGTCCACGGATGAGGTCGCCCGGGCGATCCTGGAGTACTACGACTTGCCCGCGGACCCCGCGGC
Source organism: Amycolatopsis sp. Hca4 (assembly GCF_013364075.1). Taxonomy (GTDB): domain Bacteria; phylum Actinomycetota; class Actinomycetes; order Mycobacteriales; family Pseudonocardiaceae; genus Amycolatopsis. The sequence continues at coordinate 2,972,682 of NZ_CP054925.1, read as the reverse complement.
GCCGTTCGAGGACTGGACCGGTGCCGCGGGGCTGTCCCACCGCGAGGTGGTCGACCGCATCGCCGGCGACCCGGGTTTCCTGGCCGCCCGGATCGCCGAAGTCAAGAACGATCCGGCCCTGCCGCAGTACCGCGAGGAGGCGAGCGGCCTGCTCGCCTCCCTCACGGAGGCCGGGTTCCCCGTCCTGCGGGTCGAGCACCTGTACCGGCTGCGGCTCAACGGGAAGATGCTCGACTACAAGGCCCAGGTGCCGCTCCTGGTGGAGTGGCTGGACCGAACGGACTACTTCCCACTGGTGAGTGAGCTGGTGCGGGCGTTGTCGTTCGGCTTCGCCAAGAAGCAGGCCCGGCCGCTGTTCCTCAGGCTGTTCCGCGATCTGCCCGAGCTGCGCGGAGCGGCTGGGCACGAGGTCACGGAGTCCGACCGGGAAGACCTGCGTTGGGCGATCGGCCTGGGCCTGGCCGGATTCGCCGAGCCCGCGGTCGCCGACGAGTACCTGGACCTCGTGGCGGACCCGAAGTACGGCTCCGCCCGGTCGGAGCTGGTCAACGCGTTGCCGAAACTCAAGGACGACCGTGCCGCGGCGGTGGCCATGGGTCTGCTGGACGATCCTTCGGTCGCGCACATGGCCGTCCGGACCCTGGCCAAACTGAACCACGCGGAGGCGAAGCCCCGGATCCAGGCCCTGCTGGACGATCCTCCGTCCACCTGGGACGACAATGACGTCTACAACGTCAGGACCGAGGCCCGCAAGGCGCTGAAGAAGCTGGGCTGAGCCGCCACGTGATCCGGAATGGGTGTTGTTCCGCTAACAAACGACGCCACTTCGGTTGTGCGTGGTGCCAGGTCATATTGATTCGGGTAGCTCGGGAACGCCGGCGCCGGTGGGTACACGACGGGTAGGAGGCCGATGATCGGTCCTTTGCTTCTCGGCCGGTCCGGATGTATCCCGAGGTCATCGGGCGCATTGAAGCCCGGCCTTCTGAGCCCTGTCTCACAGAGACGTGCAGGAGGGCGTAGTGAGGCTGAGGTCGAGCGTAACTCGTGGACTCGCGGTCGCTGCTGCCTTTGTCCTCATCGGACTTCTCGCGCCGCAGGCGGCGAAGGGCCAGACGCCACAGAACCCCGTGCGAGCCGTATCCGACGTGCCTCTGGGTTCCTGGCGAACAGCCGCCACCGAAGCCGGATCCGGACGCGTCGCCGGTGCGACACCGTTGGCCACCGGGGACGCGGATACTCATCGTGGTCTGCTGCGTCGGACCTCGATACGCGAGCCTACGATGGTCATCGATCACTGAGGCGGGCAGAAAGAAGGCTTGATCCTGTGAGCTATGACCTCTACCTGTGGGCCGAGCCCAACCCGGTAACGGCCGAACAGGCCGCGGATATCTGCAATCGCCTGGCCAATGGTGACGAGGCCTCGACGACGCCTTCCACTCGCCACCTCGAATTCGCTGCAGAGCTGGTCACGCACTATCCGCGGCTGGAGGATCTCACCGACCTCGACGACTCCCCGTGGAACATGAGCCCGGACGCCACGGACCGCCGCGTGATCCTCTGCCTGGGCCTGTCTCAGGCCGCCGAAGCAGGCCCGCTCATCCTTGAACTGGCAGATCGATACAACCTGGTCTGCTATGACCCGTCCACCCGGCAGGTTCACCATCCAGCTCAGACCACAATCTGAAGGCCCATTGCGTGGGGAAGCGAGCGACGGCAGCAGGATCTTCGTCCCACCACTGAGCAGCCAGCTCAGCAAGTCCGTCGCCTCGGCCGCGCGAACTGGTGTGCACGGCTCGAACGCAAAGACGGCGTCTCCGTGCCGATCAGCCTGATTCACCCGAGGTCGGCGCTCCAGATCAACATCCCCTTGTTGTCGGCGGCCGCTTCACCTGCACCGAGACGTTCGGCAACGTCGGTGAGCATGTGCGTCACGCTGCACCACTCGGCTGCGTATGCGCCTTCGCTTGCGTACCAATTCATCACGCAGCCGTACTGCTGACCGGGCCGGGCATCGACACACAGCATCCCGCCGTCGCTGGAACGGCAGACGGGTACCAGCGCTGAGCAGTACGGGAACACGGACTCGCCGGCGGTCATCTGGTGCTCGCCTTCCCGAAGAGGGGTGGGCGAGCTGTTGTTGTCGGAGGCCGCGCCGATCACCGGCGCGGCCTGGACGGACAGCGGGGAAACGCCGCGACCGCAGGCAGCTCAAGCAGAGGGGAAAGGGAGAGGTCCGCACAGTGCCGTCGCCACCGCCGCTGAAGGCGATCCTGCACACGCACCTGACCACGCTCGGCACGGCGACCGACGGGCGGCTGTTCCGGAACCTGACTGGGGGAGACCTGGCCGAGTCCACGGTCGGCCGAGTCTGGGACAAGGCGCTCAAGGCGGCGTTCTCGGACGACGAGTACGCCTCTCCGCTGGCAAAGCGTCCTTACGACCTCCGGCACGCCTGTGTGTCGACCTGGCTGGCCGCCGGGGTGCCCTCTACGCAGTGCGCGGAGTGGGCCGGCCACTCCGTCGCCGTCCTGCATCAGATCTACGCCAAGGTGATCGCCGGCCTGGAGTCGGCCGCCCATGACCGCATCGAGAAGGTGCTCGACTGGCGGGGCGACGACGGTTCAGACGGCTAACGCCGCAGGTCGGCAGTCGCGAGGGCTCCCGGTCTGGAAGGATCGGCTCCTGATCGTATCCACGCTGGTCAGGAGCCGATCTGCGTGGCGCTCGCGTGTGCCACTCGAGGTCCGACCAGGCAGCCAGGTGTTCGATGCTCGGTGACTTGGTCGTGTAGCGGTCAGCTGACCAGGTGCGACTATGCAGCTATGAGCCAGTCTCAGTCGCCGGCGTCAGATGCAGCGTCGGGCGAGCAACCGATGCGGCCTGAGTTGACCATGCGTGGTTCGACGGCCTTGCCGAAGCAGTTGCCGAAATGGCTACTTCCGGCGGTCGCGGTAGGCGCCTCGGTTGTGGCACTCCTGGTACTCGTATTGCTGCTCTGGATCGTCAAAGACGCCAAGCTTAGTAGCGAAAACCTGCTGACCGCGAGACTTGAGGCCGTGAAGATCACATCGGGCGTCGTTGTTTCTGCCGGTGGTGCACTCGCGCTATATCTCGCCGTGCGAAGGCAGCAGGCGACTGAGGTGGATCTACACTTGCGGGATCGCGCTCAAGCGCACGTTGAACAGGTCGCTCTCGACAACCGTTTGCACCAGGAGCGGCTGGCTGTGGCGGCGGAGAACGATGCATTGCAGCGACGAGTAACGGATTTGTATGCGAAGTCGGTGGAACAACTAGGTTCCCGACACGCGCCCGTTCGTCTCGGCGCGATGTATGCGTTGGAGCGGTTGGGGCAGGAGAATCCGGATTCTCGGCAGACGGTTGTAAACGTTGTATCTGCATATCTCCGCATGCCCTTCAGGGTGCCTCGATCGAAGTTTGGCCTCGAAAGTGTTGACGCCACTCATTCCAACCTGGCGGAAGATGATGCTCTAGAAAGTGATAGTGAATTCAGGCAGGAGCTTGAGGTTCGCAATGCTGCTCAGCGCATCTTGCAAACCCGCTTCCGTGTAAAAGACTGGCGCGGCGAGGGAGATCCGAATCCGTTGCACTGGGGGACCGATCTGCGTATTGACCTGTCTGGTGCGACTCTAATAGACTTTACGTTCGCTCACTGCGACGCGCAAGATGCAACCTTTCGCGAGTGTCTATTTATAGGTGATGCAAGGTTCTGGTCATCCGCCTTCAGGGGGCGGACGGCTTTTGATGGGTCGATATTCACTGGTGAAGCCGATTTTTCCCGGGCCAACTTCCGCGACAGTAAGCATGTAAGTGCTAGTAGCTTTAGTGGCTCGACATTTCTCGGGGTGGCGCGATTTAATGGTACGCACCACGGGTTCTTTGAGTGTATTGGGTCAATCTTTTGGAAAGAAGCTTCTTTTGGCCAGCTTGACGTCCAGTCCCACGCGTACTTCGGTCGATCAGTATTTCATGAACACGTGTCGCTTGATCTTGCAAAAAATAGGCATCGTACATGGTTTGATGGGACCCGTTTTCTGGGAACGGCTTCAATGAAGCAGGCGGTTTTCTTTACTGGTGTTGCTTGGGATGATGTTGAATTGGCTGCCACTCCTGACCTGTCTAACAGTGTGACTGCCGTAGAGCGGAGCTATGGCATCTCGAAGACAGGTAGTACGAAGTATGATGATCAGTGGCCTGCCGGTTGGCGAGCGGGTCCGTGGCCCAAGTATCGGACGGCCCCGGGCGAGAACGCAGTTTGGGCACTGCTGATCCGCTCGTCCGAGGAGTCATAGAGTCCGCGACTCCTGGTCAGGATGACTCAAGCCTGCTGGTTCGCTGGAGTCGCAGTCTGTGCGGGTTAGGTGCGCAGGTGACGCCTCTCAGCCGTCGGTCACGCGCCCGACCTACCCGGGATCGAGGTGGCAGGCGTCAGGTCGACGGGCGTTCGGCTGATCGAGCGCCGCAGCCTGATTTGCGGGGGCGCATAGGGGGTGAAGGGTCGTAGACGGTCGGACAGAGCCGGACACGACCGGACTCACGAGAACGGCCCCTACCCAGGTTTCGCCTGGTCAGAGGCCGTTCTGTGCTGGTGGGCCACAGTGCCCCCGGTGAGATTCGAACTCACACTGGACGGGTTTTGAATCCGTTGCCTCTGCCAGTTGGGCTACGGGGGCGTGACGCCGTGACTCTACGGGATCACCGGACCCGACCCACTCCCGGGGCCGGAGTGTCGCGCCCGCCACTACGTGGTGAACGCCATCTCTGGTTCTGGATCGTTCCCGGTAGGCTTCAGGTTCGCGGAACACGCGAAACCGACCGTCCCGCCGAGTCTTCAGGAGGACCCCGGTGACCGATCAGGCTACCGAGGCCAACGGTGCCGCCACCGTGCCGCAGCGTCGGGTGCTCGTCGCGGAAGACGAGGCTCTCATCCGGCTTGATCTCGTCGAAATGCTGCGTGAAGAGGGCTATGAGGTCGTCGGCGAGGCCGGGGATGGCGAGCAGGCCATCTCGCTCGCCACGGACCTCAAGCCCGATCTCGTGATCCTCGACGTCAAGATGCCCAAGCTCGACGGGATCGAGGCCGCCGCCAAGATCACCGGGGACCGGATTGCGCCCGTCGTCATCCTCACCGCCTTCAGCCAGCGGGATCTGGTCGAACGCGCGCGGGATGCCGGGACCATGGCCTACCTCGTCAAGCCCTTCGCCAAGCGGGACCTCGTGCCCGCCATCGAGCTCGCCGTCAGCCGGTTCTCCGAGCTGCAGGCCCTCGAGGCCGAGGTGGCCGGGCTCACCGACCGGCTCGAGACGCGGAAGGTCATCGACCGCGCCAAGGGCCTGCTGATGAGCCGCCAGGGCCTCACCGAGCCCGATGCCTTCCGGTGGATCCAGCGGACCGCCATGGACCGGCGGACCACCATGAAGGCCGTGGCCGAGGCCGTCGTCGAGAGCATCGGGAGCTAGCCCGACCGGCGGCCGGCAGGCAGAATCACGCAGGTGAAGCTGCTGCCGGCCGTCGTGGCCCTCGCCCTCCTGACAGGCTGCCAAGCGGCGCAGCCGAGCGCGCCCGCGCCCACCACCTACGAGCTGCCTCCGCGACCCGTGCGGCCCGACGAGACCGCCCTCAAGGTGCCGCCCGCCAAGAACGGCGACACCGAGTTCGACCTGATCGGCCTCGCCTCCGGGCTGCCCAGCATCACCGGGAGCCACGCCGAGATGCTCCCCAAGGGCCAGTACGTGCGCCTGCGGCTGGTGATCACCAACACCGGCACCTCGAGCGTCCTGTTCGACACGAAACGCCAGCTCCTGGTCGACGACCAGGGCGGCACCCACCCCTCGGACGAGCAGGCCATGCTGATCAAGCGCCAGCCCGCCCAGTTCGACCTCGGCCACGGCGTGCGCGTCGAATTCGACCTCTACTGGGACATCCCCAAGGACCGGAAGCCGGCGGCGCTCAGAGCCTTCGGCGGGCCCACCATCACCGACATGAAGAACGCCAACGGCACCGACATCAAGCTGTGAGAAAGGGCCCGGCGCCGAAGCGCCGGGCCCCCGAAAACAACACTCAGACGCCGAGGTCGCCACCGAGGTAGGCGGCCCGCACCTTCGGGTCGTTCAGCAGCTCGGCGCCGGGCGCGCTCTGGACCACACGGCCCGTCTCGAGCACGTACGCCCGGTCCGACAGCTTCAGCGCCTGCTGGGCGTTCTGCTCCACCAGCAGCACCGTCGTCCCGCGCTTGTTGATCTCGCGGATGATGTCGAAGATCTGCGCGATCAGCATCGGCGCCAGGCCCATCGACGGCTCGTCGAGCAGCAGCACCTTCGGCTTCGTCATCAGCGCGCGGCCGATGGCGATCATCTGCTGCTCGCCGCCCGACATGGTGCCGCCGAACTGCGTCTTGCGCTCGTTCAGCCGCGGGAACAGCTCGTAGACCTCGTCGAGGTCGGCCTTCAGGTCGTCCTTGCGGGTGTAGGCACCCATCAGGAGGTTCTCCTGCACCGTCATGCCGGGGAACACGCCCCGGCCCTCCGGCGACTGGCCGATCCCGAGCAGCACGCGCTTGTGCCCCGGGGTCTTCGAGATGTCCTGGCCGTTGAACAGGATCCGGCCGCTGGTGAGCGGCCGCAGCCCGGAGATCGTCTTGAGCGTCGTGGTCTTGCCGGCGCCGTTGGCCCCGATGAGGGAGACGATCTCACCCTCGCCGACCTCGATGCTCATGCCCTTGAGGGCCGCGATCTTGCCGTAGTGGACGTTGATGTCCTGGACCTCAAGAAGCATCTTCGGACACCCCCAGGTACGCCTCGATCACCTTCTGGTTGTTCTGCACCTCGTGCGGCAGCCCTTCTGCGATCTTCTGCCCGAAGTCGAGCACCGCGAGCCGGTCGCTGATGTGCATGACCAGGCCCATGTCGTGCTCGATGAGCAGCACCGTGCGGCCGTCGTCCCGGATCTTGCGGATCAGCGCCTGCAGGGCGTTCTTCTCCGCCGGGTTCATGCCCGCGGCCGGCTCGTCGAGCAGCAGCAGCTTCGGGTCGGTGGCCAGCGCCCGCGCGATCTCCAGCCGGCGCTGGTCGCCGTAGGAGAGGTTCTTCGCGACGCTGTGCTCGACCCGGCCGATGCCGACGAAGTCGAGCAGTTCCCTGGCCACCTCGCGGCCGTGCTTCTCTTCCTTGCGGTGCCACGGCAGGCCGAGCGTCGCGCCGATCGCGCCCGTCTTGTGGTGCGCGTCGACGCCCACCATGACGTTCTCCAGCGCCGTCATGTTGTGGAACAGCCGGATGTTCTGGAACGTCCGGGCGATGCCGCGCTTGGTGACGCGGAACCGCTTCATCCCGTCGATGCGGTCGCCGTCGAAGCGGACCTGGCCCTCGGTCGGCTGGTAGACGCCGGTGACCACGTTGAACACCGTGGTCTTGCCGGCGCCGTTCGGGCCGATGAGGGCGAAGATCTCGCCCTGGTTGATGCTGATGTTGACCTCGCGCAGGGCGGTCACGCCGCCGAAGCGCATGGTCACGTTGTCGAATTCGAGCAGGGCGTTCACTTGGCGACCTCCGCCGATGCCTCGGAGTCCGGCCCGGCCACTTCGGCACCCATGGCGCCCATGCCGCCGGTTCCTTCCCGTAGTTCGGCCTTGCGCTGCCGGGACGGCAGCAGACCCTCCGGCCGCAGGGCCATCATCAGGACCAGCACGAAGCCGAAGATGAGGATGCGGTACTCGGAGAGGAACCGGAACCGCTCGGGCAGCCACGCGATCACGAACGCGCCGAGGATGACACCGGGCAGGTTGCCGGAGCCGCCGAGCACGACCGCGGCCAGGATGGTCGCGGACAGGATGAACGGGAAGTTGTTCGGCTCGATGAACACGGCCTTGCTGGCGTAGATCGTGCCGGCGAAACCACCGATCATCGCGCCGATCGCGAAGGCGAGCAGCTTGAACTTGAACGTCGGCACGCCCATCAGCTCGGCCGCGTCCTCGTCCTCGCGGATCGCCGCCCACGCCCGGCCGACGCGGCTCTTGTTGAGCCGCACCGAGAAGGTGATGACGAGGACGATCGCGAACAGCATCAGGTAGTAGTACGGCGCCGGGTCGAGGAAGAACTCGACCCCGAAGATCGGCTCCGGGTGCGGCACGTTCGTGATGCCGCGGGCCCCGCCGATGGCGTCGGTGTTGTTCGCGGTGATCCGGACGATCTCCCCGAAGCCCAGCGTCACGATCGCGAGGTAGTCACCCCGGAGCCGCAGCGTCGGTGCGCCGAGGATGACGCCGGAGATCGACGCCAGGAAGATGCCGAGCACCACCGTCGGCCAATACGACCACCCGTACGACGTGCCGATGGACGCCCAGGTGTACGCCCCGATCGCGAAGAACGCGACGAACCCGAGGTCCAGCAGGCCGGCGTGCCCGACGACGATGTTGAGGCCGACGGCGAGCAGGATGTACGTGCCGACCGGGAAGATCAGCACCGTCGTCCAGTCCGAGTCCGGCGACATGAACGCCCCGATCCACGGAGCGGGCAGGATCAGCGCGAACACGATCAGGGCGATGTAGACGCCGTAACGCTGCCACTGCGGAGCGTCCGCCCACCAGTCCCGCAACCCGTCGACGGGGTGGAACCCGCCGCGTGCGGGCTTTCCGTTGCTGGTAGCCACTTCTTCGCCCTTCATGCGCGTGCCCGCTGCAGCGATTCACCGAGGATGCCGGTGGGCCGGAACATCAGGACCAGCACCAGGACGACGAACGCGGTGACGTCCTTCCAGGCCGAGCCGAGGAAGATGGAGCTCCAGTTCTCGACCAGGCCGAGCACGATGCCGCCGAGCAGGGCGCCGCGCAGGTTGCCGATACCGCCGAGCACCGCGGCGGTGAACGCCTTGATGCCGAGCAGGAAGCCGATGCGGTAGTCGGTGTTCTCGTACTCCATGACGAACAGGGCGGCCGCGACACCGGCCATGGCCCCGCCGAGCAGGAACGTGATGCGGACGATCCGGTCGATGCTGACACCCATCAGCACGGCGGCTTCGGGGTCCTGCGCCGTGGCGCGGATACCGCGGCCGATGCGGGTGCGGCTGACCAGCTGGTCCAGCACCACCATCACGATGACCGCGCCGATGATCACGAAGACGTGGTCGGTGCGCACGACGCCGTTGCCGATCCGGAACAGCTCCTCGTGCGGCACGAACCGCGGCGCGGACTGCTGGACGCGGCCCGGCTTGTCGAACAGCCAGGGGATGATCTTGAGGCCGAAGGCCTCCTGCAGGAACAGCGAGGCGCCGATCGCCGAGATCAGGGCGGCGAGCCGGGTCGCGCCCTTCTTGCGCAGCGGCCGGTAGGCGAGCTGTTCGAGCACGATCGCCGAACCGCCGGACACCAGCGCGGAGGCGACGATCAGCAGGAGCAGGATGCCGATCATCGAGAAGATCGTGAACGGCGCCGTCGGCGCGATCGTGACGAGGATGAACAGGGACGTCATCGTCCCGATCATGAAGATTTCGGAGTGGGCGAAGTTGATCAGCCGCAGGACGCCGTAGACCATCGTGTAGCCCAGGGCGATGAGGGCGTAGATGGAGCCGGCTACCAGGCCGCCGATGGTGCTGCCCAGAAACTGGCTCTGCAGATCTTGGAACATGACGTAGTTGCCTTACCTGACGGGGCGAGGATGGTCGCCACATTGGCGGGGAGCGGGGGTGCTGTGGTCGTCCACAGCGCCCCCGCTCCCGTTAGGTGTTAACTAGCTCCGTCAGCCGTTGATCTTGGCTTCGGTCGAGGCGCCGAGGTTCTTGATGACCCCGCCGACGACCTGGTACACGTAGATCGCGTTCGTCTCCGGCTCGCCGTTCTCCTTGAACTTGACCTGCTTCGACGCGCCCTTGAAGTCTTCCGTCTTCAGGAAGTCGTTGATCTTCTCACCGGTGGTGTTGCCGGCCTTGACCGCGTTGATGATGGCGGTCGCGGCGTCGTAGCCCTCGGTGGCGTAGATCGCCGGGTCGACGTTGAACTTGGCCTTGTACTTGGTGGCGAACTCGTTGCTGGCGCCGGCGTCCGGGATGTTGCACGGGCAGCCGACGACGGCACCTTCGGCGGCCTGGGCGCCCGCGCCCGAGACCAGCTGCGGGTCGAGCGAACCGTCACCGGTGGCGAAGATGGCCTTCACGCCACCGTCGCGGAGCTGCTTGAGCAGCCGGCCACCCTGGGCGTAGTAGCCACCGAAGGTGATGACGTCCGGGTTCGCGGCCTTGACCTTCTGGACCGTCGAGGAGTAGTCGGACGCGTCCTTGGCGAACTTGTCGCGCTCGGTCGTGATGCCCTTGTCCTTGAAGGTCTTCTCGAAGGCGTCCGCCAGGCCGACGCTGTACTCCTGGTCATCCGAGATGACGTACGCGTTCTTCGGCGACTTCGCCGTGATGAGGAAGTTCGCGATGGCCGGGCCCTGGTCGTTGTCGTTCGCGACGACGCGGTGCCAGTACTTCCAGCCGTTCTTCGCCAGGCCCGGGTTGGTCGCCGACGGCGACACGCTCGGGACCTTGCCCTGCTCGAGGACGCCGCCGATGGCCTTCGACTCACCGGAGAACGCCGGGCCGATCAGGGCGGTGATCTTGTCCGTCCCGATCGCGGTCTGCACCAGCGAGGTGGCCTGCTCCGGCTTGCCCTGGCTGTCGTAGTTCTTCAGCTCGAGCTTCACCTTGGGGTTCGTGGCGTTGTACTCGTCGATGGCGAGCTTGGCGCCGTTGTTCGGGGGGATCACGATCCCGGAGTTCTCCCCGGTCAGGTCGCCCATGAACCCGATCTTCAGCGTGCTGCCGTCACCACTGTTGCTGGACGAGCCGCCACCGGCGCAGCCCGCCAGCGCGAGCGACGTCGCCGCTGCGAGGGCGAGAACCCGTCCAAAACGCACTCCTGACACCGACTACCTCCCATGACCAACCAGCCGCCGGTAGGCGTTGCCCCCGACACAGGGGCTAGGTTAGGGCAGGAAGATATCCCTCTCGGCCGTCTTGTGCACAGGCGGCCTCACTACTCTGTGTCCACATCGTGACGATCGCAACCGACACGAATTGCACGAAAAGCCGAACAAAGTTTCCCCGTGACCCGCTGCTGGTCACGCAGCGATGCTAAGTATCGGCGCTCGTTCTGCGAATGGGTGACAGCCGTGTTTCACCGGTATGTCATCGCCCATTTCGGCGAGCCCGCCGTTGCCGGTTTCCCGGCGATCCGCTGTTCACCCTGGCGGGCGTCCGGTCGAGCGGGCACCGCCGTAGGGATGCACCTTACGTCCGGTTCGGGCGGCCGAACGGACCCACCCCCCTCGTTCAGGTCTGCCCGAAAGGCCACCCGGCTTGGCACAACCGACGGTTGTCGTGGCCGCCGGAACGGCTGTTGGACCGGTCCCCGCCCGCGGCGGTTGGCTGGAGGCAGCCGACAGACAGGGAGAGAACGATGAGCGAGCTGATCGAGGGCGTCGCCGCGGGAGTGCCGTTCGTGGCGGCACCGCCGGCGGACCCGGACGCGCCGGCGGCGCTGGTGGCGGGCTGGCACCTGATGGACGAGCCGTCGAGCGAACGCGCGATGGCGGAGGCCGTCCCGATGGCGGGCCTGCAGGCGTGGCGGGTGTACTTCGGGCTCCCGCTCTCCGGGGCGCGGCTGCCCGAGGGCGGCCCCGAGGAGGTCTTCCGGCGCGCGAGCGAGGACGCCGTCCTGAACGTCTTCGAGCCGGTGACCGAGCAGGCCGCGGGGGAGTTCCCGGCCGCGCTGGCCGAGCTGCGCGACCGGCTGCCCGGCGCGACCGGCCCGCTCGGGGTGTTCGGCGGCTCGGCCGGGGCGCTGGTCGCCCTGGAGGTGCTGGCCCGCGGCGAGGCGGTGATCGCGGCCGCGGCGGTGGCCAGCCCGCTCGTCCAGCTGGCACCGATGATCACGGCCAACGAGCGGCGCTTCGGCGTGACGTACGCGTGGACCGAGCGGTCACGGGCGGTCGCGGCGCGCTACGACTTCGTCGACCGGGCCGCCGAGCTGACCGCGCCGCTGCTGCTGGTCGCCGGCGCCGACGACGACATCGCCGTGCGCGAGCCCGCGGCCGCGCTGGCGGCGAAGCTGGGGGCCGAGCTGGTCACGGTCGAGGGGATGGCGCACGAGTTCCCGCCGGGGACGCCGGCCGCGGCCCGCGTCGACGCCGCCTTCAGCGAGTGGTTCGCACGGCGGTGGCGAGGCTGACGTCCGCGGACGGCAGCCAGGCGTGCTCCGGGTCGTAGGCGCACCAGTCCTCGTCGCGGCTGGTGCGCCCGGCGACGGCCAGCAGCCGCCGCAGCGCCGGGTGCGCCTTGCCCCGCCGCCAGACCAGCGACCACGGGAACAGCGGCGACGGCTCGAACGGCAGCACCTTGAGGTTGAGGTCCGGCGCCAGTTCCATGTCGGCGCCGGCCAGGGTGACGCGCCGCTTGCCGTACCGCGTCTGCTCGAGGGTGTGGCGCAGGTCGTAGCTGACGCCGGAGTCGTCGATCGGCACGGCGAACCGCTCGCACAGCTCGTGCAGGTAGGACAGCCATTCCGGCGGGCCGCCGAGCCCGGGCAGCCAGATCCCGTCGGCCCGCAGCTCCTCGAGGCGGATGACGTCCTGCACGGCCAGCGGGTGTTCCGGCGCCAGCAGCGCGACCAGCGGCTCGAGCCGGACGGGCCGGTGCTCCAGCTCGTCGGGCAGCGGCCGTCCGCAGCCGGACACCCGGCCGAAGGCGGCGTCGAGCTCGCCGGACAGCAGCGGGTCGATCGCGTTGGCGAACCCGCGGCCGGCGACCCGGTCGATGCGCAGCCCCGGCTCGTGCGCGGCCAGCCGGCGGAGCAGGAACATCGGGGAGAGCCGGTGGTCGACCAGGTCCAGCCGCAGCGGCCGGTCGTCGGCACCCATCGCGGCCACCGCGGCGTCGGCCACCCGCACCAGCTCGCGCGCGTGCGGGAGGAACCGTTCGCCGTCGGCGGTCAGCTCCACCGAGCGGGGCGTGCGCAGGAACAGCGGGGTCGCGAGCGCGTCTTCGAGCTTCCGGATCCGCTTCGACAACGCCTGCTGGGTGAGGAACAGCGCCTGGGCGGCCCGCCCGAAGTGCCGCTGCTCCGCCGTGACCACGAACGCCCGGACCTGGGCGACGTCGAGGTCCACGGGGCTCAGGAGCCCGGCGGGCGGTCCCGGACCACGCAGGTGAGCCGCGCGGTGCAGGTGCGGCGGCCCTCGTCGTCGGTCAGCACGATCTCCGCGGTGATCGTGCCGCGGCCGACGTGCAGCGGGGTCGCGACCCCGGTCACCTTGCCCGAGCGCACGGCCCGGTGGTGGGTGCAGGACAGCTCCAGCCCCATCGCCGCCCGGCCGGGGCCGGCGTTGAGCGCGGCGACGGTCGAGCCCAGCGCCTCGGCGAGCACGGCGTTCGCGCCGCCGTGCAGCAGCCCGTACGGCTGGAGGTTGCCCTCGACCGGGATGGTGCCGACCACGCGTTCGGGGGTCGCTTCGATGAGCTGCATCCCGACCTTGTCGTTCAGCTGCTGGTCCGCGGCCGCCGGGTCGATGCCGGACAAGCGGTCCACGTCGATGGGGACGGCACGGTCGGTCACGCAGTGCTCCTCTTCCTATGCGACACGTAAGAGTGTCGGACCCTCAGCCTAGACTCGGCCCCGTGAGCCCGAGTGAGAAGACGACCGTTGCCAACGCCACAGGAACCGCGACCCTCGAACCGCGGCCGAAGCTGCTGCTGATCGACGGCCATTCGATGGCCTACCGCGCGTTCTTCGCCCTGCCCGCGGAGAACTTCAGGACGAAGACCGGTCAGGTCACGAACGCGGTCTTCGGCTTCACCTCGATGCTCATCAACCTGCTGCGCGACGAAGCACCGACCCACCTCGCGGTGGCGTTCGACCTCTCGCGCAAGACGTTCCGGTCGGAGACCTACGCCGACTACAAGGCGAACCGCAGCACGACGCCGGACGAGTTCCGCGGCCAGGTGGACCTGGTCAAGGAGGTGCTCGAGGTGCTCGGCATCCCGTCGCTGGTCAAGGAGAACTTCGAGGCCGACGACATCATCGCCACGCTCACCACGCAGGCGACGGCCGACGGCTTCGACGTCCTGATCTGCACCGGCGACCGCGACGCGCTGCAGCTGGTCAGCGACCAGGTCACCGTGCTGTACCCGAAGCGCGGCGTCTCGGAGATGACCCGGTTCACCCCGGACGCCGTCGAGGAGAAGTACGGGCTCACCCCGCGGCAGTACCCGGACTTCGCCGCGCTGCGCGGCGACCCCTCGGACAACCTGCCCAGCATCCCGGGCGTCGGCGAGAAGACCGCGGCCAAGTGGATCAAGCAGTTCGGCTCGCTCGACGACCTGATCGACCGCGTGGACGAGGTCAAGGGCAAGGTCGGCGACGCGCTGCGGGCGCACCTGTCCTCGGTGCAGCTCAACCGGCAGCTCACCGAGCTGATCCGGGACGTCGAGCTGGAGGTCGCGCCGTCCGGGCTGGAGCTGCGCCCGTGGGATCGCGAAGCGGTGCACCGGCTGTTCGACGAGCTGGAGTTCCGCGTCCTGCGCGACAGGCTGTTCGCGACGCTGCAGAGCGCCGAGCCGGAGGCCGACGAAGGCTTCGAGGTCTCGGGGGCCGCGGTGGCCCCGGGTGCGCTGGGCGCGTGGCTGAGCGAGCACGCGGGCGCGGGCGAGCCGGTGGCCCTGTCCTTCCGCGCGGTGGGCACGTCGGTCCGGGCCGACCTGCGCGCGATCGCCTTCGCCACGGCCGACGGCGAAGGCGCGTATGTCGACGTCACGGCCATGGACCAGGCGGACGACGCGGCGCTCGCCGCCTGGCTGGCCGACGGCGCCATCCGCAAGACCGGACACGACCTCAAGGTCCCGCTGCACGCGATCCGCGCGCGCGGCTGGGTCCTCGCCGGGCTCGCCATGGACACCGCGCTCGCCGCCTACCTCGTGCGACCCGGGCAGCGCACGTTCGAGCTGGACGACCTCGCCCTGCGCTACCTGCACCGCGAGCTGCGCTCGGAGACCGACGGCGGCGACGGCCAGCTGTCCCTGCTCGACGGCGGTGCGGAAGGCCTGGAGCAGAAGGAGATCCAGGAAGAGCTGGTCAAGGCCGCGCGATCTTCGAGCTGGCCGGCGCGCTGGAGAAGGAACTGGAGCAGATCGGCGGCGCGAAGCTGCTCGCCGAGCTGGAGCTGCCGCTGCTGGAAGTCATCACCGAGCTGGAGATCGCCGGCATCGCCGTCGACCTCGAGCAGCTGACTTCGCTGGAGGCGCACTACCTTTCGCGGGTCACCCAGGCCGCCGAAGAGGCGTACGCGGTGATCGGCAAGCAGATCAACCTCGGCTCGCCCAAGCAGCTGCAGGTCGTGCTGTTCGACGAGCTCGGCATGCCGAAGACCAAGCGCACCAAGACCGGCTACACCACCGACGCCGAGGCGCTGCAGGGCCTGTTCGAGAAGACCGAGCACCCGTTCCTGCAGCACATGCTGGAGCACCGGGACGCGACCAAGCTGCGCACCACCGTCGAGGGCCTGATCAAGGCCGTCGCCGACGACGGCCGGATCCACACCACGCTGCTGCAGACGATCGCGGCCACCGGGCGGCTGTCCTCGACCGAGCCGAACCTGCAGAACATCCCGGTCCGCACCGAAGAAGGCCGCCGCATCCGCGACGCCTTCGTCGTCGGCGAGGGCTTCACCGAGCTGATGACCGCGGACTACAGCCAGATCGAAATGCGGATCATGGCGCACCTGTCGAAGGACGAGGGCCTGATCGAGGCGTTCAACTCCGGCGAGGACCTGCACACGTTCGTCGCGTCGCGGGCGTTCTCGATGCCGCCGGAGGAGATCACGCCGGAGCTGCGCTACCGCGTCAAGGCGATGTCGTACGGGCTCGCGTACGGGCTGTCGGCGTACGGGCTTTCGCAGCAGCTTCGGATCTCCACCGAAGAAGCCAAGGAGCAGATGGAGGCGTACTTCGCCCGCTTCGGCGGCATCAGCGACTACCTCCACTCGGTGGTCGGCGAAGCGGCGAAGTGCGGGTACACGGAGACGATCTTCGGCCGCCGCCGCTACCTGCCGGACCTCAACAGCGACAACCGCCAGCGCCGCGAGATGGCCGAGCGGATGGCGCTGAACGCCCCGATCCAGGGCAGCGCGGCCGACATCATCAAGGTCGCGATGCTCAACGTCCACCGCGCGCTCGTCGAGGCCAAGCTGAAGAGCCGGATCCTGCTGCAGGTCCACGACGAACTGGTGCTGGAAGTCGCCGACGGTGAGAAGGAGCAGCTGGAGAAGCTGGTGCGCGAGGGCATGGGCTCGGCGTACGCGCTCGCGGTGCCGCTCGAGGTCTCGGTCGGCTACGGCCGGTCCTGGAACGAAGCCGCACATTAGGCATCGCTCTGCGTCACGACCCGGATCACCGGGTCGTGGCGCGGAAGTACTCGGGCGGACGTCGTCGGGGCTCACGCACCGCGGCGATGCTGGGCGCCATGGCCAGTGACTTCCAGCGGCGCAAGATCTCCGGCGTCTTCGGCGCGATGGACGACGACGGCGACGGCTACCTGACGGAGACCGACTTCCGGGCGCTCACCGCGCGGTGGCTCGACCTGCGCGGCACCGACGCCAGCTCGCCCGGCGGCCAGCGGCTCACCGGCATCATGATGGGCTGGTGGGCCACCCTGGACGACGCCGCCGGCGGGGGCGGCAAGGTCAGCCTCGACCAGGTCCTGCAGGTCGTCGACGAGCTGCCGGCGATGCCGGGTGCGGTCACCGGCACGGCGGAGGCGATGTTCGAGGCCGTCGACGAAAACGGCGACGGCGTCATCTCCGCCGCCGAGTACGACCGCCTCATCGCGGCGTGGAACGGCGTCGGCACCCCGTCCGAAGACGTCTTCGCCCTCCTCGATTCCGACGGCGACGGCCGCCTCTCCCGCGAGGAGTTCACCCGGCACTGGTACGAGTTCTGGGCCGGCGACGACCCGGCCGCACCGGGCAGCAGCGTGTTCGGCCGCTTCTGAACGCGCGTTGTGCCGAACGGATGACTCCGTTCGGGTGAGCCATTACCGCTGGGTAAGTGGGTCGGCGCCAACGCGTGGCGATCACGGCGTAGGGTCCGCCGAATGGGGTTCGAGCGTGAGCGACGACGCTGGCGGGTCCGGTTGCACGACGAACTCGGCCGGGTGTGCGGAGCGGGCACGGTGCTGGACGAGTACCACGTGCTCACGAGCGCGCACGTCGTCGAGACCGCGGGCGGCCCGCGAGCCGCGTTGAGCGTCGACTTCGTCGGCCTGGCCGAAGCCATGCCCGGCGCCGCGACCGTCGTCGAAGGCTGCTGGGTGCCCTCCGACGGCGGCGGGCACGGCGATCTCGCGCTGCTGCGCCTGGAACGTCCCGAATCCCGTGTGTTCCGCGCCCCGCTGCACCGCATGCCGCTGGGGGAGCACCAGCTCGTCCGCGCGTTCGGCTTCCCGCCGGGCTCGGTCGGCCGCTGGACGCACGCCCGGCTCGGCGGCCCGGAGCAGACCGGCGGCGAGTGGGTCCGGCTGTTCCGCACGGCCGAGGCCGAGCCGCTCGGCCCCGGTTTCGGCGGCACGGCGGTGCTCGACGAGGCGACCGGTCACGTCGTCGGGATGGTCGTGGGCAAGGACACCGGCACCTGGATGGTGCCGGTCGAGACCATGCTCGGGCACCTGCCCCAGCTGAGCATCTGGACGTCCGGCAGCCCGGCCGTCGACGCGAGTTTCTCGCGCCCGGTCGGCGAGGCGGTCGACGTCTCCTTCGTGCAGCGCGTCGCCGACTGGTTCGCGAAGGCCGAGCCGGGCACGGTCTGGGTGGTCGACACCGGCGAGGCAGGCTCGCCGGTCGCGGCGGCCCTGCGGTTCGGCATCGTGCTCGCCGACCGGGAACGTTCCCTCGGTGTGCCCGGCCTGCCGCCGTCGTTCGGCGCGATGCCGCCGCCGGGCAGCGTGGACCTGGCGGTCGACGCGACCGGCCGCACGGCCGACGCCGTCCGCCACCGCATCGCCGACCGGCTCACCAACGGCGTCGCGGGCCGCACGCTGGTGGTGGACGCGATCGACGACTCGGCCGAGCCCGACCGCCTGGTCGGCGAGGTGCTGGCCCCGCTGGCCGGCCGCGCGGCCGAGCTGGGCCTGCGGCTGCTGCTCGGCTTCCGCGAGGAGTCGTCGCCCGGGGTGGCGGCGGTCCGCGCGAGCACGGGCCAGGCCCGCCCGGCCCCGGACGACCTCGCGGGCCGCCTGGAGGTGCTCACCCAGGCGGTGGCGGAGCTGGCGGAGATCGAGGCGTACCAGCTGAGGGTGGCGACGCGCTTCACGGGCGTCGCGATGCTGCCGGCCCGGGCGCAGAGGCTGCGCGGAGCGCTGAAGCAGCTCCGCTCGGCCGAAGTGGACGGCGACGCGGAGTGGGTGGAGCGCCACATCGACAGCCACGAGCACGCGGTGGCCCCGGCGGTGGAGGACGGCCGCCGCCAGAGAGCGGTCCTCGACGGCTTGGTGGCCCGCCGCGAGGAACTCCGAACCCGCTTGGCGGGCGACGTGGACCTGGCCCGCGAACACGGTCTGGTGGGCGACCCGGAGATCGAGCAGGCGTACATCCCGGCGAAGAGACTGCTGATCGACGGCCCGTGCGAGCTGACGGCGGCAGCGACGGCGGTCGACACGTACGCGGCGGCGGTCCGGGCGAGGATCGAGGACCGCGGCTGAGCCGCGGGATCAGACCGTCAGCACCACCTTCCCCCGCAGGCCGCCGCGCTCGAGCCGCCGATGCGCGTCGGCGATCCGCGCAAACGGGAACGTCTCCGCCACGTGCACCCGTAGCTTCCCGGCCTCCACCAGCGAAACCAGCCCCCGCAGCGCGATCGGGTCCGGGTCGACCCCGATCCCGCTGAAGCGCAGCCCGGCCGCCTCGACCTTCGCGATCAGCTCCGTGTCCTCGTCCGCGACCGCCGTGACGAAGTGGCCGCCGGGCCGCAGCACCTCCAGCGAGCGCCACGCCGCCTTGCCTCCGAGCGTGTCGAGCACCAGATCGACGTCACCGACCGCGAAATCCTCGCCGACCACCTCGTCCGCGCCCAAGCTCGCGGCGAACTCCCGCTTGTCCCCGCGCGCTGTGGTGATCACGTGCGCCCCCAGGGACTTCGCGAGCTGGATCGCCACGTGGCCGACTCCGCCACCGCCGCCGTGGATCAGCACGCGGTCGCCCTTGGTCACGCCGCCGATGTCGACCAGTCCCTGCCACGCCGTCAACCCGACGATCGGCAGCGCCGCCGCCTCCACGTGGGACAGCGAAGCCGGCTTGTGGACCAGGTGCAACGCCGGTGCGGCGACGAACTCGGCGTACCCGCCCGCCATCCTGGGGAACAGCGGCATCCCGAACACCTCGTCGCCCGGCCGGAAGCGCCACGTGTGCGCCGTCTCGACCACGCCGCTGATGTCCCAGCCCAGCACGAACGGCGGCTGCCCCAGCAACGGGTGCTCGCCGGCGCGCAGGCGCGGTTCGAGGGGATTGAGCCCGATCGCCGAGACCCGGACGAGGACTTCGGTGGGCTGGGGCGACGGGACGGGCGCGTCCACCACGGTGAGGACTTCGGGACCGCCGAACGTGTGCTGGGTGATCATTCGCATGCCTCGAACGATGCTCGCCGCCGCGTCGGCGTACCACCGGTGTCCCGCCAGGTTTTGCCGGAAACCCGCCTATGCTGGCCGTCGTGACCTGCGACCCTCTGGCCCACGGCGAGGACATCCCGCCGCACTCCCACGACTTCGGCCAGCTGAGGTACGCCGCCGCGGGCGCGCTGGTCACCACCACCGGTGCCGGTACCTGGGTGGCGCCGGCGAACCGGATCACCTGGGTGCCGCCGTTCCACGTCCACCGCAGCCGCGCGCACGGCACGACCGTCGTCCGGCTGCTCGGCGTTCCCGCGGCCGACACCGGGCGCCTGCCGGCCGAGCCCGCGGTGTTCGTGGCCAGCCCGCTGCTGCGCGAGGCGTACCTGGCGACGGACACCGAGCCGGACGGCAGCCCGCGCGCCCGGCTGCTGCTCGAAGTCGTCCTCACCGAGCTCGCCCGCGCCGAGCGGGAACCGTTGCGGCTCCCGGAACCGGCTGACCCGCGGCTCAAGGCCGTCACCGCCCTGCTGCACGCCGATCCGGCGAGCCCGGCGACGCTGGCCGAGCTGGGCCGCCGGACCGGGTCGGGCGAACGCACCCTCAGCCGGCTGTTCGGCAGCGAGCTGTCGATGAGCTTCCACCAGTGGCGCACGCTGCTGCGCGTCCAGCGGTCCCTGCTCGAACTCGGCGACGGCACCTCGGTCACCACCACGGCGACGCGGCTGGGCTGGGCGAACCCGAGCAGCTTCATCGACGCCTTCACCGGCCTGGTCGGCCAGACCCCCGGCCGCTACCGGGCGAACGCGAACGTGCGGGCCGCCGGCTAGCGGCGGCCCAGGCCGCGGATCAGGACCATCACCGCGTCCCGCACCTCGGCCCGCGTCCGCTGCGGCCCGAACACCTGCCAGTCCAGCGCCACCACCAGCATCGTGCCGAACAACCCGGCCGCCGCCGTGGGGATCTGCACCCCCTCCGGCAGCCTGCCCTCGGCGTCCAGCCGGGACAGCTGCTGCTTGACGATCGAGATGATCTCCTCGCGCAGCAGCGACAGCGTCCCGTGCCACTGGCCCGGTGTGCGCCACAGCTCGCTCACCAGGATCTGCGAGAACCCCGGGTACCGCGCGATGAACTCCAGCGTCGTGTCGACCTGTGCCTCGATCACCTCGAGCGGGTCGGCGTCCGAAACCGCGTCACGCAGGCGGCTCGCCAGCATGTCCACGCCGTAGCGCAGCAGCGCGTCGACCAGGCCGTCCTTCGAGCCGAAGTTGTAGTACACCGTGCCCTTGGCGACGCCGGCCGCCGCCGCGATGTCGTCGACCGTCAGGCCCACCAGGCCCCGGCTCTTCGAGAGCTCCAACGTGGCCTCGAAGAGCTTCTGCTTCGTCGCGCCGCTCACAGGCTCAGCTCGGGCT
Organism: Amycolatopsis sp. Hca4; assembly: GCF_013364075.1. Taxonomy (GTDB): domain Bacteria; phylum Actinomycetota; class Actinomycetes; order Mycobacteriales; family Pseudonocardiaceae; genus Amycolatopsis. Next base: position 2,951,630 of record NZ_CP054925.1, on the reverse strand, counting down.
TGAGCGCCGACACCGTCCAAACGCGACGCTTGCGGGCGGCCAAAGTGGACACGAGGATCCCGCCCACCAGGTAGGCCAGCAGCACACCGATGTCGCCGAGCAGCCGTCCGGTCGAGGCGCCGCTGTAGAACAGGTGGCGGAAGCCGTCGATCGCGTAACCCATCGGCAGCACCACGTGCAGCGGGTACAGCGCGTCCGGGATCGTCTGCCACGGGAACGTGCCACCCGCGCTGACCAGCTGCAGCACCAGCAGCACCAGGCCGAGGAACTTGCCGACCGCGCCGAAGAACGCGTTGAGCGCGTGCACCACGGAGGTGAACGTCAGCGACACGAGCACGGCGAACCCGATCGCCTCCAGCGGGTGGGCGATGTGGATGCCGACCAGCCACGTCACCGCGCCGAACAGGACGACGACCTGCGCGATGCCCAGCAGCGCCGAGGACAGCCAGCCGCCGACGGCGACCCGGAACGGCGCCGCGCCCCCGGTCAGCGCGCGCGTCGAGAGCGGGCGCAGGATCAGGAACAGCACGAACGCGCCGATCCAGGTGGCGAGCGAGATGAAGAACGGCGCGAGGCCGGCGCCGTACGTCCCCGCCGACGCCTCGCCGTTGGCGTTCACCGCCACCGGGTCCGCGATCGTGTTGGCCGTCGCGTTGCGGGTCGGGTCGTCCGGGTTCGGGATCTGCTGGAGCCCGGCCGCGAGCCCGTCACGCAGCTTCACCGAGCCGTCGGCGAGCTGGTTCGTGCCGTTGACGGCGGTCTTCTCGCCGTCGCTGAGCTGCGAAGCGCCGTCACGCAGCTGGTTCGCGCCGTCGGACGCCTGCGCGATGCCGCTCGCCAGCTGCGGGGACGCGGCGGCGAGCTTGGCCGCGCCGTCGGACACCTGGCGGGCGCCGTCGGCCAGCTTCGCGAGGTCGCCGTTGGCCTGCTGGATCTTGCTGTTCGCCTGGTCGACGGGGGAGCGCAGCTGGTCGGCGCGGGCCAGGATGTCCTGGACCTGCGCGTCCGGCACACCCGCGTTGCGCAGGTCGGTCTGCAGCTGGCTGCGGTAGGAGTCGAGCTTGCCCTGGATGTCGGACGACGCGGTCGCGGCGACCGAAGCGGCGTCGGCGACCTTCTGGTCACCTGCGGCGACCTGCGAAGCGCCGTTGGCGAGCTTCTGCGTCTGGGACGGCAGGTCGGCGGTGGCGCTCTTCAGCGTGCCCAGGCCGGTCGCCAGGGTCGACGAGCCGTCCGCGAGCTTGGCCGCGCCGTCGGCGAGCTTCTGCTGGCCCGTCTTGAGCTGCGTGGCGCCGTCGGCGAGCTGCGCGGCGCCGTTCGACGCCTCCTGGATCTTGGCGTAGATGGTGGAGAAGCCGACCAGGAAGCGGTCCGCGGCCTCGCTGCCGACCTTCTCCGCGATGGTCTTGCGGACCTGCTCGGCGACCTGCTTGGCGATGGTGCCGGAGAGGTAGTTGTTGGCGTCGTTGGTGGTCAGCGTGATCGTCGCCTGCTGCGGCTGGAAGTTGCCGACCGACAGCAGCGCGGCGGAGAAGCCACTGGGGATGCCGATCGCGAACGAGTACTTGTCGTCACGGACGCCGTCGCGGGCTTCCTGTTCGGACACTTCGTGCCACTGGAAGGTGCCGGACTTGACGAGCTCGTCGGTCACCTCGCGGCCCACGTTGCGCTGCTGGCCGCTCGCGTCCTTCGCGCCGGTGTCGCTGGTGAAGACCGCGGCCGGCAGCTTGTCGAGGCGGCCGTACGGGTCGTAGTTCGCGTAGAGGTAGAAGGACGCGTAGAGCAGGGGGACCAGCACGAGCGCGACCAGCGCGAGCTTCGGCAGGGTGCCGGTGGAGAGGCGGCGCAGCTCGTTGCGCGCGATCCGGAAGGCGTTCATTCGGGGTCTCCGTCAGTGCTCTCGGTGAGCTCTTCGGTGTTTTCGGGGGAAGGTTCGGGGAGGGCGTGGTGCTGCGGCGCGGGCTGTTCGGCCGCGCCGAGCCGCGCCGGGGTGAACGGCAGTGCGGACACCGGGGTGGTGGCGGTCAGCACGACGACGGCCAGGCCGCGCTCGGCCTGCTCGCGCGCCAGCCCGGCCCAGCCGCCGACGTCGCTGGTGTGCCGGTCCGGGGTGTCGAGGACGAGCACCCGCACCCCCTTGCGCTCGGCGGCGAGCTCGGTGAGCAGCCGCGTGCGCAGCGCCGGCGTGAGGTTTTCGAACCGGGTACCGGCGAACGGCGCGGCATCGTGCTCGGCCAGCCACCGGGCGACGTCCTCCTTGCCGGCGGGCCGGTGGGCCAGCGCGAGTTCCTCGCCGGCGACCACCCGAAGCGGCAGCGCGTCGTCCGGTTCGCTGACGCCGGGGGCGTCGACGACGGCGACGAGCTCGGTCAGCGGAGCATCGACGCCCTCGGCGTGCACGGTGCCGGTGGACGGCTTGAGGCGCCCGGCGAGCGCGAGGCCGAACGCGGTGACGCCGACGCCGGGTTCGCCGTGCACGATCGCCAGGTCGCCTTCGCCGAAGGTGAGGGACGTCGGCGGCAACAAGGTGCCGTGGTGCCCTTCGAGGGACACCCGATCGGCTCGGACCTGCACGGTTTCTCCTGCTTCGCGAACTTTTGAACTGACCGGTCAGTTCAAAAGCTAGTCCGGGCCGGAGTGTGCGGCAAGATCACCGGACGCACGTCACACTTGTGAGTGGCTCACGGACAGGGTGCGGCGGGGAGACTGTCGCATTTCCGCGACAGCGGCGCAGCCCGGCCGCGCCCCTCACCTCACCGCAGCGCCGCTGCCGGGCGCACTTCCCAGGTCGTCCACAGCGGCCGGTACCCCTGCCGGTGCCAGAACACCGAAGACAGCGGATTGGTCGGGTTGTAGTACAGGTACGTCCGGGTCGCCCCGCCCCGGTGCAGCTCCCGGTGCACGTACGCCATCAGCGCCCGCCCGATCCCGCCGCCGCGCTCGCCGGGGGCCGTCACCACGTTGTTCACGTACCCCCACCGGCCCGACGGCAGCAGCTCGCCCGCTTCGCTCCCCGGCTCCGCGTCCAGCCACGCGCAGTGCGCGACCCCCCGCAGCTCCCCGTCCGCCTCGGCCAGCCAGACCGCCGGCTCGTCCGCGGCCAGGGCCTCCCGTAGCGACGGCGCCAGCAGCTCCGCCGTGTTGTCCCGCCGCGGCGCCGCCACGAGCCCGGTGTAGTCGAAGGTCGCCGTCGCCAGCTCGAGGGCCGCGGTGAAGTCGTCCGGCCCGGCCCGCCGCACCAGCACGCCCGGTACCGCCTCCGGCGGGGGAGCCGTGCGGACGCCGATCGCCGACAGCGGCACCAGGCCGTGGTCGAGGAAGGCGCGGATCGCCTCGGCGTCCCGGCTCGGCCAGACGACCACGCACGCCGAGTCGTCGTCGAGCGCTTCCGCCGACAGCCGGGCCCGCAGCGCGCGCAGCAACAGGTCCACGCCTTCGGTTCCGGTGTCGCCGACGTACGGGAAGAGCTGCCAGGTGTCGGCGGCCGACCACAGCATCGGCACGTCACCGGGGCCAGCCGCTGCCGCTGCAGCACCCCGGTCACCTGCCTGCCGTCGGCCGTCGCCGCGTCCAGGCGCTCGCCTTCGGCCGGCGGTGCCGCCGGGGGCAGCAGCGCGTCGACGGCGGCGAAACGGGCGCGGTGGGCCGCGAACAGCGGTTCGGCGATGTCCATGGTTCCCCCTCGGTCGGTGCGGTCAGGACCAGGCCGGGCGCCGGAGCCACATGGTCCACAGTGGACGATAGCCCTGCCGGTGCCAGAACACCGGCGAAAGCGGGTTCGCCGGGTGGTAGAACAGGAACGTCCCGCGCACGTCGTGCCGGAGCAGTTCGCGGTGCCCCACCGCCATCAAGGCCCGGCCGACCCCGCCGCCGCGGGCCGCGGGCGCCACCGAGAGCGTGTCGACGTACCCCCAGCGGCCCGGCAGCAGCCTCCCGTGGACCGAGTTGCCCGGCGTGGCCGAGACCAGCGCGCACGACGCCAGCCCGGCCGGCACGCCGCCGTCCTCCTCGGCGAGCCAGACCAGCCCGCTGAACCGCAGGGCGCGGACGACCTCCGCGCGCAGCAGCGCCCGCGCGCCCGGCCGCGGCACGGCGGTGCCGACCAGCGAGGTGTACCGCCACTCGGCCAGCCGCAGCTCGGTCAGCGCGTCGACGTCGCCGTCCCCGGCGCGGCGGACGGTCACCCGCGCGGGCCCCGGGTCGCCGGGCTCCTCGGTGGTGCGCACGGCCAGGCACGTCATCGGCGCGAAGCCGTGCGCCAGGAGCACCGCGGACGCTTCGGCGTCCCGGCTCGGCCAGGTCAGCGAACACGCCGAGTCCGGGCCGGCCGGCGTCCCGCGCAGCCGCTCGCGCCACGCGCCCAGCAACGCCGCCAGGCCCGCGGCGCCGGTGTCGCCCGGCACGGCGGTCAGGTCCCGCATCTCCGCCGGGCCCCACAGCGACGGCCAGGACCCCGGCGCGTGCACGACGTGCGTCAGCAGCCCGCCCGCCTTGCGCCCGCCGACCGTCACCACCAGCGGCTCGTTCGACGGCGACGGCGGCGCCGCGATCGGCGGCAGCAAGGGATCGAGCGCGGCGAACCGGGCGTTCTGCTGCTCTTCGAGCGTGCTCACGAGCGGTGCGTGCGGAAGATCGCGGTGCCCGGGAAGAGCTTGCCGCGCAGCGGGCTCCACTGGCCCCACACCCGCGTGTGCCCGGCCGGCCACTCCGGCTCGACCAGGTCGGTGAGGGTGAACCCGGCCCCGGCCAGCGCGCGCACGTAGTCGCCGAGGGTGTGGTGGTACTCGACGTAGGTGGCGGTGCCCTCGTCGTCGACCTCGACGTACGGCGTGCGGTCGAAGTACGGCTGGGTGACGGTGAGCCCCTGCGGGCCGGGGTCGTCGGGGAAGATCCACCGCATCGGGTGGGTGACCGAGAACACCCAGGGCGCGCCCGGCCGCAGCACCCGGTGCACCTCGGCGAACACCGCGTCCACCGAGGCGACGAACGGGATCGCGCCGAAGGCCGAGCAGGCCGCGTCGAAGCTGCCCGAGGCCAGCGGCAGGTGCTCGGCGTTGGCCTGCACGAGCGGGACGTCCAGGCCGGTGCGGGCGTTGCCCTCGCGGGCGTGGCGGAGCATGCCGGCGGAGAGGTCGGTGGCCACGGCGTCGGCGCCCTCCGCGGCCAGCCAGCGCGCGCAGGCGGCCTGGCCGCAGCCGACCTCCAGCACGCGCTTGCCGCGGACGTCGCCGAGCAGCCGCGCCTCGGCCTCCCGGACGCCCTCGGGGCACCAGACGAAGTCGGCGTCGCCGAGGAACCCGCCGTGCTCGGCCTGGTAGTCGTCGGCGTCGGCGTCCCACCAGGCGAGGTTGGCGGCCGCGGCCTCCGCCCCGCCGACCTCGCGGTAGGCGACCGCGGCGGTGCCCAGGCGGTGCTCGGCCGCGTCGTGGCGCCCCGGCGCGGGCGCCTGCTCCGGTGGCATGATGGTGTCTCCGGTCCCGGTGGCTGCTCCACCTGCATCTCGGTGCGTGCGGTTTGCTTCCGCGAGGACCTTAGCGAGCCAGGGGGACCCTGATTGTGCCGCCTAGCGGCTGCCGCGTAGGATAAGTGTTAGCGCAGTGGGTTCGCGCTGCCTTCCGCTCAGCTTCTGGTTGGGACTCGGGTCGCGCACCGTATGCGGGGTCATGCCGCGGTCGTTCACTGGTGGACGTTTGCTTGCAGGGTCGTCGTATGCCGCCCATCGCGCCGACAACTGCCAACCCTCGATTCCCATCCACCGGAGCAACCCGCCTAATGACCACCGACACCGCCACCGCCCCGACCGCCCCCACCGGGCCCCAGCAGGTCGCCATCAACGACATCGGGTCGGAGGAAGACTTCCTCGCGGCGATCGACAAGACGATCAAGTACTTCAACGATGGCGACATCGTCGAGGGCACGATCGTCAAGGTCGACCGCGACGAGGTCCTGCTCGACATCGGCTACAAGACCGAGGGTGTCATCCCCTCGCGTGAGCTCTCCATCAAGCACGATGTCGACCCGGCTGAGGTTGTCACCGTCGGCGATGAGGTCGAAGCCCTGGTCCTCCAGAAGGAGGACAAGGAAGGCCGTCTGATCCTGTCCAAGAAGCGTGCGCAGTACGAGCGCGCCTGGGGCACGATCGAGGAGCTCAAGGAGAAGGACGAGCCCGTCAAGGGCACCGTCATCGAGGTCGTCAAGGGCGGCCTCATCCTGGACATCGGCCTGCGCGGCTTCCTCCCCGCGTCCCTGGTCGAAATGCGCCGCGTCCGCGACCTGCAGCCGTACGTGGGCCGCGAGCTCGAGGCGAAGATCATCGAGCTGGACAAGAACCGCAACAACGTGGTCCTGTCCCGCCGCGCCTACCTGGAGCAGACCCAGTCCGAGGTGCGCAGCGAGTTCCTCAACGCGCTCGCCAAGGGCCAGGTCCGCAAGGGCGTCGTGTCGTCCATCGTCAACTTCGGTGCCTTCGTGGACCTGGGTGGCGTCGACGGCCTGGTGCACGTCTCCGAGCTGTCCTGGAAGCACATCGACCACCCGTCCGAGGTCGTCGAGGTCGGCCAGGAGGTCACGGTCGAGGTCCTGGACGTCGACATGGACCGCGAGCGCGTCTCGCTGTCGCTGAAGGCGACCCAGGAAGACCCGTGGCGCCAGTTCGCCCGCACCCACGCGATCGGCCAGATCGTGCCGGGCAAGGTCACCAAGCTCGTCCCGTTCGGTGCGTTCGTGCGCGTCGAGGAGGGCATCGAGGGCCTGGTGCACATCTCCGAGCTGGCCGAGCGCCACGTGGAGATCCCGGAGCAGGTCGTCCAGGTCAACGGCGACGTGATGGTCAAGGTCATCGACATCGACCTCGAGCGCCGTCGCATCTCGCTGTCGCTGAAGCAGGCGAACGAGGGTGTCACGCCGGACACCGAGTTCGACCCGACCCAGTACGGCATGGCTGCCGAGTACGACGCCGAGGGCAACTACATCTACCCCGAAGGCTTCGACCCGGACACCCAGGAGTGGCAGGAAGGCTTCGACAAGCAGCGTGAGGAGTGGGAGCGCCAGTACGCCGAGGCGCACACTCGTTACGAGGCCCACATGAAGCAGGTCCAGAAGGCCGTCGAGGCCGACGCCGAAGCGGCGGCGGACGCGGCGACCGGCATCGAGGGTGGCGCGGAGAGCTACACCTCGGGTTCGGCCCCGGCCGACTCGAAGAGCAGCGGCGGCACCCTCGCCTCCGACGAGCAGCTCGCGGCGCTCCGCGAGAAGCTCTCCGGTGGTGCGTGAGCACTAGCTCACCGAGCTGAACGAAAGGAGCCCCCGGTCCACTGTGGACCGGGGGCTCCTTCGTCGCCCGGGGTCAGGGGTTGCGCAGGCCGAGGCCGGTCATCATCGCGGTGACGCCGTCGCGGAACATCGCCTCGTGCGCCTCTTCGGTCGGCGGGATGAACCAGTCCGGCAGCGGCCGCCGCGAGGCCATCAGCAGTTCGGCGCCGACGAGGCCGTGGATGGTCGTCCACAGCCGGTACGCCGCCGAGCGGGCGTCCGCTCCCGGCGGGCACACCAGCTGGACCCGGCCGATGAAGAGGGAGAACGTGGTCCGCAGCACCGCCGACCGCAGGCCCGGGTCCGGGTCGAACCCGGGCACCGGGCGCTCGAACATCAGCGCGTAGCGGGTCGGGCTCTCGCGGGCGAAGCGCCGGTACTCCAGCGCGAGGTGCAGCAGGTCCGCGACGCCGTCCTCGCTCGACGGCGGCAGGCCCTCGAGCAGCTCGTGCAGCGAGTCGAAGGTGCGCTCGTACAGGGCGTCGAGCAGGCCGGCCCGCCCGCCGAACCGGGCGTAGACCGACAGCGTCGACGCGCCGGCGGCTTCGGCGACCCCGCGCACGGTCAGGCCGGGGACGCCGCGGTCCACGAGCACCGACAGCGCCGCGTCGAGGTAGCGCTCGCGGCCACCCTGGTCGGCCGGGCGCATCGGCAAGTGCCTGGTAGCCACGGCACACCCCCTTTGCGGCAGCCGGGCGCGGGGCGGCGTCCGGGTGACCCACTCGCAGCAGAAGATACGATATCCGGCGCGTCTTGGGAATGCGCCGGATGTCCGGATCGGCCGTCCCCGGCAACCCGAGAGGATTCCAGGCCGATGGATCACCCCGCGCCCGGCACGGTCGTCGTCACCGCGACCGGCGACGGCACCTACACGCAGCAGGTCCGCACGGCGGGCCACACGCTGCTCGTCGACGAGCCGGTCGCGGTCGGCGGTGCCGACGCCGGCCCCAACCCGTACGAGCTGCTGCTCGCCTCGCTGGGGTCGTGCACCGCGATCACGCTGCGGATGTACGCCGACCGCAAGGGCATCCCGCTGACCCGCGCGACCATCCGCCTCCGGCACGACCGCATCCACGCCGAAGACTGCGCGCGGTGCGAAACCGGGCGCGGCCTGCTCAGCCGGATCAGCCGGGAGATCGAGCTCGAAGGCGACCTCGACGACGAGCAGCGCGCCAAGCTCATGCTGATCGCCGACAAGTGCCCGGTGCACCGGACGCTGTCGTCGGAGATAGCTTGGGAGTGATAACTTAGCACACATGGCTCTCACCAGGCAAAACTTCGGTCGTGAGTACCTCCGGATCTCCAAAGACCCCTTCGGCCGGAGCACGAGCACCGATGAGCAGCACGACGAGAACGTCACCGGTGCCGAGCGGTTCGGCATCACGCTCGGGAGCCGTACTGCGACTCCGACCGCTCGGCCAGCCGGTACGCGCAGCGGGACCGCGAGGATTTCGCACAGCTGATCGCCGACCTCGAAGCCGATCAGTTCGGCGGCGATCATCTCGTTCTCTGGGAGTCAAGCCGGGGCAGCCGCAAGGTCGGCGAGTGGGCCACCATGCTCGACCTGCTCGAAGAACGCGGCATCAAGGTGCTGGTCTCCACCCACGGCCGGGTATACGACCCGGCCAACCCTCGCGACCGGCGTTCCCTGCTGGAGGACGCCGTCGACTCCGAGTACGAGTCAGCGAAGACCTCGACCCGCGGCCGCCGCACCGCGGCCGCGCAGGCGGCGAAGGGGAAGCCACACGGCCGCCTCGGCTTCGGCTGGACGCGGCTGTACGACCCGAAGACCCGCGAGTTGGTCGAGCAGCTGCACCACCCTGACGAGGCCCCGCTGATCGAGGAGCTGTTCAAGCGCCTCGATGCGGGCGTCTCATTCCGCGCGATCGCAGCTGACTGGGAGGCCCGGGACATCGTCAACGACTCCGGCACGCCGTTCAGCCCGCAGCACCTCCGGCGGCTGGCGATCAACCCGGCCTACGCCGGGCTGCGCGAGCACAACCCGAACCGGAGAGGGAAGCGGCCCGACGCCGGCCCCGCGACCCTGGTGGACGCGACGTGGACCGGCATCGTCAGCAAGGCGCTCTACTACCGCGTCTTCAAGAAGATCACCGACCCCGAGCGGCACACCTCGCGAGACGGCCGAGCCCGGCACCTGCTCTCGCGCATCGCGCGCTGCGACCCTTGCGGCGCCTTCCTGATCATCATCCGAGCCCAGAAGCCGAAGCCGCTCTACTCGTGCCAGAAGCACGGCTGCGCGTCGATCGGCGAGGCTGCGTTGGATGAATGGGCGACGGACGTGATCGTTGGTTGGCTGATGCGTGACGACGTCGCCACCTGGCTGCGGCGCTCTGGCGAGGCCGAGGACGAGGCCCTGGCAAAGATCGCTGACAAGCTAGCCGAGGCGCGCGCCGAGCTGGCGAAGCTGCGGGCCGCGCTGAAGTCGGGCGCGATGTCGGTGGAGACGGGCATGATCGTCGAACCCGGTCTCGTCGAGCGAGTGAAGAACCTTGAGCAGGACGAGAAGGACGCCACCACACCCAGCGTGCTGCGGCCGCTGGTCGGGCTGGGGGAGCGGACGTTCGAGGCGTGGGAGGACACGCCGATCGAGGCGAAGCGCGACGTAGCCCGGACGCTGTTCGTGCCGGAGATCCTCGGCGAGCTGCGGCTCAAGCCGAACCCCGTGCGTTACCAGGTCGCGCCGGTCGAGGACCGGGTGACGACGCGGAAGGTGGATGTGTGAGCGAGCCGGTCGACGACCTGATGGACGCACCGTACGACGGGCGGCCTGTCGTTTTCGATACTGAACTTGTTGTTGAGTGTGGCGACGGTGGCCGCGCGAGCCATCAGAAGCGGGTGTTCGTGTTCGCGCGCCACTCGCAGAAGAGCCGTGGCAGCGGATGGGTGTTACAAAAGGCTTCGAGCACTGCCAACCCGGACGATGTTGCGGAACGGAGACCACTCGCCATTGGGGCGCGTTCGTGACCGGTGAGCGACCTGGTGACCGACTGGGCTGGCGCCTCTGGTGTCAGCAGTGCGGCCGTGACGAGCAGTTCAGCCAGGCAGGGCTGACTCCGATCTTGGACAAGCTTGCGTCAGCACGGGTTCCTCGGATCAGCCTTGGCGGACTAGCCACGGTCTACGCCGACACACTTGGTCGACACCGTCGCTCGTGATCGCGACCGAGGTATGATCTAAGAGATTTCAGACGCACGCCGGAATGCGTTACCGGTCGCTAGCCGCTTGTGTGACACGCGGGCACCCCCGACTGAAGCCCAGAGAGGCCGAGGGAGGGCAGTTCAAGCTGCCCGGAGATCTCGATGTCTCGCAAAGTCGCTACAACGCCGGAGTCCCGGCGAGCGCAAGGCACGTTCGCTGTTCGAGTCCGTGAGCATGGGCTCGACCACCCTGCTACGAAGCAAGCTGAGCAGGAATTTCGGTCCGAGAAGTATCTCGCGAGCGTCCGCGCCGTCGTCGACGCCGCTCCGCCGATCGACCAGCTGAAGCCCGAGCAGCGCGACCGGCTCGCTGCCCTGCTTCGCCCGGTCGTCCGCGCCGCCGAGGGCGGTGTTCGATGAGCGTCGTCGACCGCGCGTACAACGCGATCAAGGGCCGGACACGACTGCGCTGGAACGGATCGGCCTGCGAAATCCAGCTCGGCTGCACCGACTCGCCGTGGCGGCCGCTCACCGACACGCTCGTCCAGATCCTCACCGCCAAGGTCGGGATTCCGCTCCGGCATGACGACGCGCGGTCGGTGTACCGGCGGCTCTGGGGCGACATCATGACCGCGGTGTCCGCCTCTGGGCGCATCAACCCCGAGACCGGAAATGACGAAACCCCCCGCGTCGTGGTGGTCGCGGGGGGCTTCGAGTCGGCTGCTAGCAACCGGGATGCCAACACCCATTCTAGCAGCTCACAGGCGGTTTCGGTACTGCGGCCGCGCGACGGTCGCGTCCAGGTCACGATGCCGTACTCGGCCGGAAACCGTTCCTGGATAAGGGAAATCTGTGGAAGCCGCACTCGTCCCGTGTGGAACAAGGCTGAGCGACGATGGGAAATCGCCCGTGCCCACTTCCGCTTCATCGCCGAAGCCCTCGCCGACCGGTTCGGCGCCTGCGACGTCTACCTGGACATCGCCACCCGCACGGTATGCACCGCCGCGTGCCGAGACGCCCGCGGCGAAGAGTGCGACTGCTCCTGCGAAGGCCGCAACCACCGCGGCCTGGACTTCATGCTCCAGTGGATCGACCTCGGCTCGGTTTTGATCGGCGTCGACGTGAAGCGCGTCCACCGACGCGTCGTTCGTGGGGGTGGCGCGTGATCGAGTACCCGACCTCGCGCGCCGAGCGGGAGGCGTTCCTGGATGCTGTCCTTGGTGACCAGGCGCACGGCGAGCACGCCGCCGACGCCTACGCCGTGGTTGCCCACGGATACAACGGAAAGCACGTCGACGGGCGCTACGTGTTCAGCCCGTCGGCACCGGTTGATTCGTTCTACGCCTGGCCTGCCGAGCGGGACAAGCTGCTCGACGACCTCGACCAAGTCGACGCCCTCGTTCAGCTCGGCGAGCGCGTCGACTCCTACCTGGTCCCCGTGTTGCGGTGGGGCACCGCGCCGAACAAGCACGGCGTGAACGTGCGCCACCGGCGCAAGGTCAACGGCACGGACCCGGCCGTGGTTTGGGCCGACCTCGACGGCGAGGTCACCGATCACGCGCTGCTGGAGAAGCTCGACGCCGTACAGGTCGAGAGCGGCAGCCGCGGTCACCTGCACGTCTACGTGCAGCTCGACCGGCCCGTCGCCGTCGTCCAGGCCGAGGCGCTGTCGAAGGCGCTGGCACCCGCGCTCGCCGGGGACGCCGGGGACTCCAAGCACTCGAACAACTCTCTACTCCGGCTGCCTGGCGGCTTGAACGGCAAGCACGGCACGCCGGTCCGTCTCGTCCGCGTCGCGGGTAAGCGGTGGGCCCCGACGGAGCTGGCCGCGCTGCTCGGCGTCGACTTGGACGCCGCGGCGCGGGTGACGCCGGCCGCCAGGGTCGAGCCCGTTGAGGGGGTCGCGCCGCCTGCCGAGCTGCCTAAGCTCGTGCGGACCGCGCTCGCGGCGCCGCTGCCGTCGTTGGGCGGTAAGCCGGATCGCTCGGCCGGTCACCAGCGGCTCGTGGAGTCCTGTGCGGAAGCTGGGCTCTCGCTCGGCGAGACGGTGTCGGTGGCGGCCAGCTACCCGCCGTCGGTCGAGAAGTTCGACGGCCGCCTGGCCGCCGAGGTCGCGCGGTCGTTCGCGAAGGCGTTGGAGCGGATCGACCTGCGCGCCGCCGCTGCGCGAGCGTGGGTCGACACGCGGCCTGGCGGCGCCCATTGCGCGATGCTCGGCAAGCAGGTGCTGCACGTGCTCGATCACGGGCAGAGCCCGGTCGCGATCCGGGAGATGGTCACCGAGCGCGTGATCCGGCTCATGTGGCTCGCGCGACAGCACGGCTGTCCTGGGCTCGCCGACGCGCTGACGCTCGTGCGAAAAGTCGCGGAGTGGGAAGTAGACAGCGAGCTGGCCGACCTGCTGGTGCACCGGGCGCTTGGCTCGCGCGAGGTCGCTGCCGAGGTTCGCAAGCCGACGCCGGAGCGGCTATGCGAGCACCGCCGCGACGGGGACGACGGCGAGGACCTGTGGACCCGGGAGCAGGTCTCCGTGGCTGAGGAGCCGACGCCGGAGCCTGACGAGCCGCCAGCGCCCGCTCCGACCTCGGCGCCGCCGGCGGGCCTCCTGCCCAACTGGGCGCCCGAGCTGTACGAACGGCACCCGCTGCTCCGGGCGATCCGGGACCACGCCTGGTCGCGACTCCAGTCCGCCGACGCCGTCGCCCTTGCCGCGCTGGCCTACGTGAGCGACCAGATCCCGGGCGGTTGCGTCATCGACTCCGGCATCGGACGCCCGGTACCGGCCGGGCTGTTCGTCGCGCTCGTCGCGGCGTCCGGCGGCGGCAAGAGCGCGGGCAACGGCGTCGCCCAGCACCTCACGAGCGCGCCGCCGCCACTGGCCTTGTCGACCGGCGAAGGGCTGCTGGAGTCCTTCTACGAGATCGTGCCCGAGGAGGACGAGCAAGGCCGGGAACGCATGGTCCGCCGCAGGGTGCGATCCAACGCGATGGCCTTCACCGGCGAGGCGGAATCGATCTTCGCCGAGCAGAAGCGCGAGGCCTCGAAGCTCGGCCCCATCCTGCGCAGCGCGTGGTCTGGTGAACACGTCGGAACGGCCAACGCCGACAAAGCCCGCCAGCGCAGCCTCGACGGCGGGACCTACTCGGTAAGCCTGATCGTGGGGCTCCAGCCGTCGATCGCGCACCACCTCATCGGCGACACCGGAACCGGGACCGCGCAACGGTTCCTGTGGGCCTCCGGCACCGACCCGTTCGTCGACCCCGACGCGCCGTCATGGGCAGGGCCGCTGTTCGAGCCGCCGAGGGTGCCCGTGATGATCGACGGCCGCCCGGTCCGCGACCTCGACCGCTTCACCGTGGCGCCCGATGTGCGCGACGAGCTGCGCGCGCAGCGCCTGCGCGTGCTACGCGGCGAGGAACAGCCCGACGAGATGGACTCGCAGCGGCCCGTGCAACTCCTCAAGGTCGCCGCCGTGTTCGCGTGGGCCGACGGCACCCTCGCCATCGGCGTCGAGCACTGGACGACCGCAAAGGCGCTGCTGGCCGAATCCGACCGGGTCCGCGATGCGCTCATCGAGCACGCCGAGCAGATGGACCGCGACGCCCAGCGCGAGGAGGGCCTGCGGCGCGGCCGGGTGCGCCGCTCAGAGATGGGTTTCGACAAGGACCTGCTCAAGACCATGGTGCGCGTGGCCGGTGCCCTAGATCGGCACGGGCCGATCACTCTCGGGCGGCTCAAGGTCCGGGTGACCAAGTCCCTGCACGGTTTGGTCGGTGACGCGCTTGCGCAGCTGATGGCCGGGGCGGAACCGCGCGTGGTGAAGGACGGCAATAGCTACGATCTGTCACCGGCGGGTCGGGCGTGGCTCGCGGAGCAGGAGATGTAGACAGCGAATCGTCTACCTGCCCGTCAGATGTAGACAGCATTTCCGCAGATGAAGCCATGTTGTAGACAGGTAGACGCTGTAGACAGCGAGAGTCGGGTGGCGCCTCGGAGTCGGTCAAAAGACTACGGGGCGTCACCCTTGTGTATAACGCAGAGAAGTTACTTAGGGTAACTAACTAAAATTTGACCAGTAGAGCTGCGCGTGCGCGCGAGGCCGATTCACGGAACGCGTCCACGTGATCGGGGTTGTCTACATCGCCTACCTGTCTACAAGTGGTGCTGACCTGCGTAAACGATGTCTACCGCGAATGTCTACGTAGACGACAGGTGTCTACCGGGCCGTGGTGTGCGCCGGCTGCCGCTGACATTGGCCCTTTGACGGTAACTGTCTATCGATGAATACCAGTTACTCTGATCATGAGGAATCAGCCCTGGTCAGGGAGGCCCCGTGTACGAAATCGTTGAGCTGCTGAACCACGTCGTCGCCCGGCAGGCGGTGACCTCGCGGCCGGGCGCGGTCCCGACGAAGGGCGGCTTCGGCTCGGCGCCGCCGCTCGACCTGGACGCGCTGGAGCTGCGGGACGAGTTCTTGGCGGCGTTCGGCTCGGAGTACGTCGAGCTGGAGGCGGCGGTCATGAGCCGGATCGAGCGGCCGGCGCGTGTGCCGCTCGGGCTGTGCACGTGCGGGACGCCGGTCTCCTGCGAGTTCGACCGGGTGGCCGCGGAGTGCCCTGCCTGCGGCGACTGGCTGTCCCGTGCGGAGGCTGTGCACGCGGCGCGGGAGTGGCTGGAGTCGACGTGGCTCACGCCTGCCGAGATCGAGCAAGAGACGCGCAGCTGGGGGACGCCGGTGCGGTCTGGGCGGGTACGGACGTGGCGCTGGCGCGGCTGGATCGCCCCGGACGGCGCCGGGCGCTACTGCCTGGCTGACGTGCTCCGGCTCATCGACCGCCAGGCCGCCGAGGCTGCGTAACCAGCTACTGCTCGACACTGGTTGACAGGGCCCTGTCGAGTACGTAGCGTCACACAGCGAGGCGGAGCTGCGCCCGAATCCCACAGACGCTCGGCGGGGGGAGGCGAGGCAGCTCCGTTTCTTCGTCTCCCGGCCCCACGGACACACTCGACGACCACCACCTGGCCGTGCGAGGCTCCGGGACCCAACCCCCGGTTGAGCGCGGGCGCCCTGGTGCGCCCGCGCTCCCGGGTCTTCGACCGCTGGGGGTGAGCGCGATGGGCAACGGCGGCACCAACCACCAGACCAGCGGCGCTGTCGCCGCCAAGGCCGAGCGCCAGGTCCGCGCCTTCGAGCTGTCCCTGGAGGGTCACAGCTTGCGCGCTGTCGCCGCGCTCATGACCGCCCAAGGCGAGCCGATCAGCCACGAGACCGTGCGGAAGCTGATCGAGCTGGAGGCCGCCGAACGCGTCGGTCCCGTGGCCGAGCACTACCGCACCGTCCTGATCGAGCGCACGAACGCGCTGCGGCTCAAGGTCGGCGAGCTGCTCGATGTCGACCCGGCCCCGGTCACCGCGGGCAAGGACGGCGACGTGGTCCGCGACCCGGAGACCGAGGAGATCGTCCGGGACTACGGGCTCCGCCTGTCCACCGTGGACCGGCTGATCAAGCTCGACGAGCGCCTGGCAAAGCTCACCGGCGCCGACGCGCCGCAGAAGGTCGAGGGCTCCCTGACTGCCACCGTGACCGAGGTGCCGGCCGACGTGGCCGAGCTGCTGCGGCAGGCGCGGGAGCGGAACGCGGCCAAGCGGGCGGAGTTGAGCGGTCGTCGCGTTTGACGCCTGGATCAGATCTTTTCCAGCTTGCCCGGTGTCGTTCGCCGCCAGCGGGTGTTATTTCCATCGGTGAACTCGACTCTCACCGTCGCGCGCTCGATGACGTACAAGTGGTCGAGCTTCGTGTTCGTGTCAGCCAGTGCGTTCGCTATCTCGCCGTGTGCTTCACCTTTCCGTGTTTCACGGATATGTGCGACAACCCGGTCGAGGTAGTTCTGAAAGGCACCATGTTCAAGTTCGAAGTCTTCCGTCGAGGCGGGGCCCAGTACTGGCCTTCTATGGTGATAGAGCTTGTCTGGGTATCCGAAGTCCACCATCACGGCGATGTCATACATTGGGGTGTCGGTGGCGTTGCGAACCTTTACGGCATACCAGCCGCTTTGATCGACCCAACCCATGTTGATGTTGATGGTCTGAACTGGACCGAAAGTCTCGCCGATCCAGACGCCGAGCTTGGACGCCAGGGACTGCTCTTCAATTTCCCGTGCTCGTGTCAGTTCGTGGTCGGATTTACGCCACCCTTCGATGGCGATCCACACGGCTACGGCCGCAGCACCGATCGAACCCACGCCGCCGACCCACTGGCCCCAGGCCGCCCACCACTCAGTGCCCTGGCCGAGGCGCACGCTCATGATGATCAACAGAATGAACGCGAGCGCGAGCACCGTGCCCAAGTAGCGCACATCGAACTTACCGAATCGCATGCGTGAAGTATCGCGCATTTGCCGTCACCAGGAGGTTCAGTGCGGATCTTCATGTGGGTGGCCGACTACTCCGGCTGCGGCTTCTACCGCTGTCTGCTGCCCGGCTCCGAGCTGGCGAAGCGTGGCCACGACGTGATGGCCGACGGCCGCGTGGTGCCGAACGAGGTGAAGAACGGCGACTGCGACGTGGTTGTAGGCCAGCGGATCTGCAACGAGGGCGCGACGGTGACGTGGCAGAAGCTCGCGCGTGCCGGCCACACCAAGCTCGTGTTCGAGACCGACGACCTGCTGTCCGACGTGGACCGGTCCAACCGGCAGGCCGCGCGGTTCTACGACGCCGACACGGTCGAGCGCTACCACAAGAACATGGCCGTGGCCGACGTGATCACCGTGACCACCGATCGGCTGGCCGAGCACGCCCGGTCGATCAACGCGACCGCCGACATCGTCGTGCTGCCGAACCAGGTGCCGGGCTGGCTGCTCGGCCACGAGAAGCCCGCGGCCCCGGACCCGGACCTGGTGACGATCGGCTGGCGCGGCGGAGCCTCGCACCTGCGGGACTTCGGGGAGCTGGCCCGGCCCCTGCGCCGGTTCCTTCAGCATCCGGACTACCGGAACCGGGCGGAGCTGCACTGTATGGGTGCCCCGTACCAGGAGCGCGTCCGTAGCAACCACAGCCGCACGCGGTGGACCGGCTGGCACGAGTCCGTCGGCGACTTCCTGCGCGCGGTGGACTTCGACCTGGCGGTGATCCCGCTGCGGCCATCGATCTTCAACGAGGCGAAGAGCGACCTGGCGCTGGTTGAGATGTCCGCGCTCGGCATCCCGGCGATCGTCTCGGACTTCCCCGGCTCGCCGTACCGCGTGGTCTCTGGCTATGGCCGCCCGGTCGCGCACCTGGCCAGCAAGGGCAGCGACTGGACCGAGCACCTGCGCTACCTCGTGGACAACGCCGAGGCGCGCGAGCAGCTCGGTAAAGAAGCTCGCGAGTGGGCGGCCGACCGGACGATCGAGGCGAACATCCACCGCTGGGAGAAGGCGTACAGCTCGTGATTCCGAGAGCGACGCCGTGTCGGTCGGCCGCCGGTACCGATGCGTCGAGCTGAGCTTATGCGGCCTCATGTTCGGTCTTGGCCTTCGAGGATTCCGTGTTTTCGACGTAGAGCCAGCGACCGTCAGCGAAGGCGGCGATGGCGTGCGCATCGCGGGCCGGGCTGTCGTAGACGGACAGGATGCCGGTCTGGCCCACCCTGAACATCTTCCCGGTTTCGTAGGTGTACGTCTTCGCTGCGGTTCGCACGCTGATTGACATCGAGACTCCGTTTCGTCGGTTCCACGTAGATCGAGACGGCCGCAGCCACTGTTACAGCCCAGCTGACGATGTCGCGGCCGCTGTGCGGCTCGCTGCCCGGGACAAGGGAGGTCACATGGCTCCTGTGATGACTCCGCTTGAGGTGCGTCGGCGCCCGGGCAATCGGACCGCGGTCATCGTCCCGTTCGGACGCCCGCCCGGTGAGGCTGGCGTGATCCGCGAAGGCGTGTGGCGTCGCGTGCGCGCCGAGTGGGAGCGCACCGGTTGCGACCTCATCGTGGCGGCTGACCCGGAATTCGCCGCGCGCGGGAAGTTCTCTGTGTCGCGAGCGATCAACAACGCGGTACGCGTTGCCCCGGCCGAGTACGACCGGTTCGTGTGCTTCGGCGCCGACATGGCGCCCTGCCCCGCGACGGTGGCGTGGGCGGATGCCGAGCTGGACGTCCAGCCGTGGACGCTCTTGTTCGACCGCGGCACTTCGGTCGACGAGGCGGCGACCAAGGGCTGGGCGGTGGCCGGCCACGCCTACGGTCACCCCGAGCCAGAGCTGTTCGCGTCGCCGTGCGTCGGCCCGGTCGCCTTCACCCGTACGACGTTCGACCGCGTCGGCGGCTTCGACGAGCGCTACGAGGGCTGGGCTTACGAGGACGTCGACTTCTGGTACCGCCTCCAGCGCGACGTCCCGCGCACCGCGCCGCAGACGTACCCCGGCACGCCGCTGGTCCAGTTCTGGCACCCGCAGACGCACCACGACCTGTCGATGGACAACCCGAACGTGCGGCTGTTCGCCGCGACCTGGGGTTGACCGGCTGCCCGGCGGAGCCGGGTAGTGCCACCGGCCGAGGCTCGCGCACGAGCGCGGCGTGGGTGGCACCCAGCTCCGCCGAGCGGACGTTCGGCTACCTCCTCTTCCGGATCGCCACGATCACGCAGATCGTGGCGACGAGCTTGAACAGCGTCGCCGTGGTCGGGTTGGTCTCCTGGATGATGTCGCCGAGCGCGTCGATGTAGAGCATCACGAGCGCCAGGGCCATTTCTCTCTCGTTCACAAAGGTTGGCCCTGGAGCCCGGGCATTACACAGGATTGCAATCGCAAATAACTTGCGTACTTCGTCGGGCAGGTGAGCGATGTTCGACCTCGACGCTCACCTGGCCGGGCTCGACGAGCGGCTGCTGGCGCTGCCGGAAGGCCGCCGCGCCCTGACCGAGCTGGACCCGCTGCTCTTCGCCCTGATCTACCTGCCGCACCACCTGCGGGCCCAGGAGACTGGCGAGCAGATCACGTTCAGCGAAGCCCACTACGAGTGGTGCGAGCTGGCCCAGCGCTACGTCGCGCCGATCAGCGCCTTCGCGCCCGGCGACCTGCGGGACGCGATCATCGCCCCGCGCGGGCTCGGGAAGAGCACGTGGTGGTTCCTGATCTTCCCGATGTGGATGGCCGCCCACGGGCACCGCAAGTTCGTCGCCGCGTTCGCGAACAGTGACACCCAAGCCACCGACCACCTCGGCAGCTTCAAGCGCGAGCTGGAGAACAACGCACTGCTGCGGTCGGACTTCCCGCAGCTGTGCACCCCGGCCCGGCGTCCGTCGGGCACGACGGTGTCGGACTCGCAGCACATGTACGTCGCCGCCTCGGGGTTCGTGTTCACCGCCCGCGGTATCGACTCGCAGGTGCTCGGCCTGAAGATCGAGAACCGGCGGCCGGACCACATCATTCTGGACGACGTCGAGGGCACCGAGGGCAATTACTCTCCGGCACAGAAGGAATCCCGGCTCAAGACGATCACGTCGGGCATCCTGCCGATGAACAACCTGGCCTCGGTCACAATGGCCGGCACCGTCGCCATCCCCGGCGCGATCATCGACGACATCGCCGCGAAGCAGCGCGGCGAGCAGTACCCGGACTACGTCGACGACGAGCGGTTCACCCCGCGCTACTACGACATCATCCAGACCGGCGAGGACGGCACCGAGCGCAGCCTGTGGCCCGAGCGCTGGGCGATGGCGTGGATCAACACGGTCCGCCACACCCGCTCCTTCCAGTCGCAGATGCGCAACGACCCGATGGCCGCGGACACCGCGTTCTGGACCGGCGAGGACTTCGTCTACCGCGCGGATCTGCCGATCGTGCGGCAGCTGCTGTCGATCGATCCGGCGGTGACGACGAAGGCGAAGAGTGACTTCACCGCGCTGGCGGTGATCGGCGCGACGCTGCCGGGCCCGGACCGCGTGTGCGTGGTGCGTTTTGCCCAGCAGGTGAAGATCCCGCCGGGGGAGAAGCTGCGCCTGCGCGTGCTGGAGATCCTGAACGAGTACCCGGACATCACCGGCGTGGTCGTGGAGACGAACCAGGGCGGCGACACCTGGCTGGCGATCCTGCACGACCTGCCCGTCAAGGTCCGCACCGTCCACCAGGACCGGCCGAAGGAAGTCCGCGCCGGGTCGCTGCTGGCGAAGTACCAGCGCGGACGCGTCGTCCACGAGCGACGGCTGCACCAGCTCGAAGCCCAGATGCTGAAGTTCCCGCTCGACGCCCACGACGACCTCGTCGACGCCGTCGGCACCGGGGTCGAGGTGTTCCTGAAGACCGATGCCCCGCCGCAGCGGGCGAGCGCACGTGAGGGGGCGGCCTGATGTCGGATCTCGACGACGCGCTGAAGGCGATCGACGACGCCGCGCCCGGCTACGACAAGGCCAAGGCGTACAGCGACGGCCCGGTGGAGGAGGTGTTCACCTCCCGCCGCGTGCGTCGGCTGCTTCGTGACCAGGGCGTCGAGTTCGAGACCCTGCACGGAGATGTGGTCATCGACGCGGTCGCGGACAAGCTGACGGTCGAGGCGATCACCAGCGACACCGAGGCGCGCACGAAGCTGATCGCCGAGGTCGACGAGGCCAACAACATGGCCCAGGTCAGGCCGGCAGTGATGCGCCGGGCGCTCCAGCTCGGCGACAGCTACCTGTCCGCGTGGCCCGTGCTCGACGCTGCGGGCAACCCGGTCAAGGGCAAGGTGCTGATCTCGGTGCACTCGCCGAAGGCGATGCGCGTGCTCTACGACGAGGACGAGCCCGGCACGCCCCGGGTTGCGATCCAGAAGTGGGTCGTCAGGACGCCGGTCGGCGCCAAGCGCACGCGGGTGGACCTGCTCTATGCCGACCGGATCGAGCACTACATCTCCCTGGGCGCGCGGTCCAGCAAGGCAGGCGACTTCCAGCCGTACGAGGCCGAGGGCCGCGACGCGGTCGAGGAGAACCCGTACGGCTTTCCGGTCTTCCACTTCCACGGCACCGGCCTGCCGGGCGAGTACGGCACGCCGGAGCACAAGTGCTTCTACGGCACGCAGAACAAGCTCCTGAAGCTGGAAATCGGCGACATGGCGGGCGTCGACTTCAACACGCTCCCGCAGCGGCTCGGCCTGCGCGACGCCGGGAAGCCCGGCCCGTCGCCAGTCGACGACCTCGACGAGGACGAGTTTCTGGCCAGCCCGGACGGGCAGCGAACCAGCTCGACGACCGGTGACCGGAAGTCGAAGCTGTCCAGCGAGCCCGGCTCGTTCTGGGATCTGGAGGGCTACCGCGACGTCAAACAGCTCGACCCGGGCAGCCCGGCCGTGTTCCTCGACCGCCGCGAGGCGTACCTGCGTGAGGGCTCGGTGGTGTCCAAGACGCCGCTGCACCTGTTCGACCGCACGGGGCAGATCCCCAGCGGCGAGAGCCTGAAGACCGCGAACGAGCCGCTGGACAACAAGTCCCGCCGCCGCCGGACGGCGTTCGATCCGACGTGGCGTGCCTTCTACCGGTTCGTGCTGAAGATCCTCGGCGAGGACGACGCGCCGGTGACGCTGACGTGGGCGCCGATCGAGTCGACCGACAAGACCACGAAGCTGAACCAGGCCAAGCAGGAACAGGAAGTCGGCGTGCCGGTCGGCCAGTCGCTGATGGGGCTGGGTTACAAGCCCGACGACGTGAAGCGGTGGCTCGACGACGGCGATGGCGGCCTGCCACAGCGGATCGCGATGGTCGCCCAGCTGGGCACTGCGGTCGGTGACTTCGCCTCGGCGGTCGCGGCCGGCCTCATGGACCAGGCCACGGTCCAGCAGGTGATCACGAAGCTAGTCGGCGACGTGACGGGCCCGGACGATGACGGCACCGGCTAGCGTCATCCCGACCGTTATCGTCGAGCACGACGGCGAAGCCCTGTCTCTGGAGGACGCGGCGGCGCTGGCCGCTGCCGGGCCGGTACGGGACGCGCTGAAGTCCGCGTTGTCGTGGGCGCACGTGGCCTGGTCCAAGCGGTTCGGCAAGCCCCGGGGGCTCCGGTCCGGCGAGGACTTCGACGCGTACACCGCCGAGCTGGCGGCCCGCATCCGGGCTGTGCAGATCGACCCGGCTCCCGTGCTGCTCGACTTCGCGCAGCGGGCCCGGGTGCTCGGCGTCTCGCAGGGCCTGATCGAGGCAGGCGCTCCACAGCGGAATCTCGAGAATCGGGTTCGCGAAGAGACGCGGCGCCACATCGACGAGGCCACGGCGGCGGCGCGGGCAAAGCTGGCGCAGGCGGCCGACCTCGTCGAGGCGCTAGAGCGCGGCAGCTTCAAGACGATCAACCGGCAGCTGGCCGTCGCCGACCAGGCCGGGAACATCGTCGAGCGGGCTGCTCGCACGGTCACCAACGACGAGCTGAACGAGGGCCTGGCCGCCGCTGCCGAGCACGTCGGCGGCCGCCTGGTGTGGATCGCAGAGCGGGACGCGTGCGTGGCGTGCCTCGCGCTGTCCGGCCACGTCATCTACCCCGGCGACGCGTTCGACTGGCACCTGACCTTCGGGGCGAAGGCGTGCCAGCCGAAGGACTACAACGCCGACGGCGAGCTGGTCGACATCGAGCTGGAGCGGCCGCCCCGGCATCCGTACTGCCGCTGCCGGGTCTCGCCCTGGCTCGGGCATGACGAGGCCGCCGCCCGGCGGGTCACCCACGACTGGGACGAGGCCATCAAGGACGCACAGGCTAAGGGCGACCAGGTGGCCGTCGACGCGGCCCGGCGAGCCGCAGCGGCGGCCGCGGACTCCGCGGCGTTCGACCTTCCGGCAGCGCTGCGGCGCGAGGCCGAGAGGTCGATCCTGCGCGGCGACGCGCTGCCGACCGAGTCCGAGAACGTCCGCCTGGCCGCTGCCGACCGGTTGCTGGCCCGCATCGGGTCCGGCAAGAACTCTCCCGCGCCCTCGGGGTGGCGGGTGCCTGCGTCGGTGAAGGCGCGGGCCGAGCGGGCCGTGAAACGCGGCCGGTTCACCAGGTAGCCCGCTGGCGGGCGCATTCGAGGAAGGGACGCCGAGATGGCGATCAAGACGCTCAACAGCCGGTTCCGGCGCTTCGCCCGCGAGGCGGGCGGCGACGGCGGGACCGGTGGCGGCGGAGGTACGGGAACCGGCGGTGACGGTGGCCAGGGCACCGGCGGTTCCGGCGGCGGCGACGGCACGGGCGGCGGCACGAACGACGAGTGGAAGCCGCCGACGAAGGCCGAGTGGGAGGCCCAGCAGGCCGAGCTGTCCCGCGTCAACGCCGAGTCGGCCAGCCGCCGCGTGAAGCTGAAGGAACTCCAGCAGCAGAACGAGACCGACGCCGAGAAGGCCAAGCGCGAGGCCGACGAGGCCGCCGCCGCCCGGTACAAGCCGACCGCCGTGAAGGCCAGCGCCCGCGCGGCGCTGCTGGAGGCCGACGCCAAGACCGACCGCGTCGGCGCGCTGGCCGGACTGCTCGACGTGTCCAAGCTGGACATCGACGACAAGGGCCAGATCACCGGCCTCGACGCCGAGGTGAAGCGCGTCAAGGCCGAGTACCCCGAGTTCTTCAAGGCCGAGGGCGAAGGCGAGAAGCCGCGCCCCGGCAAGCTCACCCCCGGCGGCAAGACCACCGCCGCCACCGAGAAGACCGCGGGCGAGATCATCGCCGCCCGCTACGGCGGCTGATCCAGCTCGCCACCCCAGCACCACAGAGCAGCCCGTGAGGGCATCCAACCGCACCCGTGACGGGGATCGCGGTGCCTTTCCCTGCAATCCCAACAGAAACGGAGGGCCGTCATGGCCGTCGCTTTCACCGGGGCGGGCTGGATCCCGATCGAGACCAACCCCGACGTCATCCAGAAGGTCCAGCAGACCTCGGCCGTGGAGCGCTTCGGCCACCACGTGCCGATGGGCTCGAACACCAAGTACACGCCGCGCTCCGGCGGCGTCGTGCTCGGCCGCTGGGCGAAGTCCACCTCCGCCCCGGCGGACAGCTCGCCGAACGACTCGGTGCTGCTGGCCTCGGACAAGATCGGTGGCAAGGTCACCATCGCCGAGGAGGACATGTCCGACTCGCTGGCGTCCATCGTGGACGCCAAGAGCGTGGACGCGGGCACCTCGTACGCGAAGCTGTTCGACAACGTCTGCCTGGGCATCACGGCGGCGAAGGCCACCAGCGGGTGGCTGTTCGACTCGCTGTACTACATCCTCACGCAGAACGACACGGTCACCGGCTACACCGGCGGCACGAACCTGTCGACCGGCGCCACCGCCGCGACCTACGACAACCTGTCGGCGTCGCTGGGCGTGTACGAGCAGGGCGACTACTTCGACGAGGCCGAGACCATCGTCATCGCCCACCCCGCGTTCAAGCAGATCCTGCGCGGCATCAAGGACAACTCGGGGTCGCCGATCCTGAACGAGTCGTCCAACGGCACCGCGGGCGGTGGCCAGGGCGGCACGCCGAAGCTGTTCGGCTACGACCTCCAGTGGTCGATGGGCTGCAAGACCAGCGCGGCCGGGTCGCAGGCGCCGACCGGCAAGCCGTTCATCGTCTACGGCAACCGGCAGTACCTCCAGGTCGGTGACCGCAACCCGCTGGCGGTCAACTTCCAGGACGCCGAGACCGGCATCGGCGTCGACACCGACGAGAACGTCCTGTACTTCCGCGCCCGCAAGGCGTTCGCGGTGGGCGCGCCCGGCGCGTTCTCGATGCAGGTCATCGGCTGACGGACGGCGTGACGGGGCCGCGTGGCGTGCCGCTGCGCGGCCCCGAGCCGGGAGGGAGCTGGCCATGCCGGACACCTGGGCGACCGTCGCCGACGTCAAGACCTACGCCAAGGCGACGGTCGACGAGGACGAGCTGCTCTCGGCGCAGGCCGTCATCGACACCTACGCCGGCCGCCTGCCGATGGACGCCGACCGGATCGGCGCCCGGGACAAGTACTGGCTGAAGCTCGCCGTGGCCTACCAGGCCGCCTGGCAGCCCGCCCAGCCCGACCAGTTCGAGCGCCAGGACATCACCTCTACCGGCGGCGGCCAGTCGACGCAGGGCACCGAGACCTGGCTGACCCTGGCCCCGCACGCGACGCAGGCGCTGCGGCGGGTGTCATGGATCGGCTCCGGCTCGCTGCACGTTCGCGCGCCCGCCGAGGCCGTCGACCGCCGCCGCGACGTTTACGGCGACGACGGTGACGACCCGGGCGCCTGGCGGGGGATCTGATGTGGGCGCGTGCGACGTGCCGGGCGTCGATCTACCGGGGCACCACGCCGTCGGACTTCGGCGACCCGGTGCCGGACAACACCACCCCGGCCGCTACCGGTGTACTCGCCGCGATCGAGGAGCGCGACTCGCGCGTGTGGGATCCGGCCACGCAGACCGCGAGGGTGGTCCGCGTCGGCAAGGCGGCGATGCCGTCCACCACGGACGTCCTCACCGGCGACCGGGTCCGGGACGACACGCACGGCGTCCTGTACCTCGTGCAGAACGTGACCCGGCCGCGCGCGGCCGGCCGCGTCCCGGACGTCCAGCTGGACCTCAAGCGGATTGGCGACGACGGGGGGTGAGCCGTGGCGGAGTACCACGAGGCCCCGGACTGGCGGGAGAAGATCGCCGCCGACGTGCGCGAGCTGTTCGGCCAGCTCGTCGGCGAAGTCCTCGACGACGCCAAGCGCCTCGTGCCCGTCGACACCGGGCACCTGCGCGAGTCGCTGTCGAGCGAGATCAACGGCGACACCGCGCGGATCGGATCGGACCTCAACTACGCGCTGTACGTCGAGGAAGGCCACCGCGTCGCCTACCGCGGCCCGGACGGCGAGACGGTGTTCACCGGCGACATGGTGCCTCCGCAGCCGTACCTGCGCCCGGCGCTTTACCGCAGGCGGGGTGCGTGATGACGGCGCCGTTCCTCTACGCCTCGGACGAGGCGGTCACCATGGCGTGGCTGGCGCAGCTGAGCGGCTTCACGGCCGGGATGGTCGGGGAGACGCTGCCGCGCGACATCAGCACCTGGGCGGCGTCGGGGTTCCTGACCGTCGCGGTGGCCGGCGGCGACACCGTGCCGGAGTACCGGCTGGAGTCGCCGGTGATGGACGTGCGGGCGTGGGCGATGACGCCGGGCACGGATGCGCCGCCGTGGAACAAGGCACGCAACCTCGCCCTGAGCGTGCAGGCGGGGACCTACCGGCTGGAGCCGTGGTTCGTGCCGCTCCCGGCGTGCAGTGAGAACGCCGTCGTGAAGACGGCCTACCTCCTCGGGAAGCCGAGGCGGGCGTACGGCGACTTCGGCGACTACGCCGTGTACGCCCTGGACCTGGTGCTGCACTGGGTCCCGGTCGCCAAGAGCACCCCGTGAGGGGACTGAACCCCAACCTTCCGGGCCACACGGCCCACAGTCCTCTTTGGAGTGATCATGGCCGACATTTCTGGCCTCCAGCCCGGCAACCTGGTGATGGGTCCGGCCCGGCTGTACATCTACCGATTCGCGTTCGACCCGACGCTGAGCTACGAGCCCGCGCTGACGGACATCAACCTGGCCCCGGCGGCGAGCGCCTGGTACGACACCGGCATCACCCTCGGCGGCACCAACGTCAACATCGCGCCGACCTGGACGCCGCTCACCGGTGACCAGCTGGTCGACAAGCTCGGCGCGCGGCTGACCGACCGCGACATCAAGGCCACGGCGAACTTCGCCGAGATGACGCGAACCAACCTGGCCTACGCGTGGAACATGACGGCCGGGCCGACCGGCGCGAACTACGCGGTGTCCGACCTCAACGCCGGGCAGACCGCGAACCGCGCGCCGTACCGGACGCTGCTGGTCGACGGCCTCGGCCCGGACGTCACCGACGGCTCGCGGTCGCTGAAGCGCCGGGCGATCCTGCGCAAGGCTCTGCCGTCGGGTGACACGGCGCTGAACTGGGAGAAGGCGAACCAGCAGGCGCTCAAGGCGGAGTTCCAGGCGTTCTTCGTCTCGGAGTCGATCAGCCCGATCCGGGTGATCGACGAAGTCGGCCCCTGACCGAGCCCCGGCCTGTCCACGCGAAACGACGCGGGGAGCCATCCGAAAGGGATCGACACGGCGCGGTCCCGCAGGTCTCCAGACGCAGTCCCGTTCCGTGCGCACCTGACGGCGTGCGGGGCGGGGCTGCCCACCCCTTTCCCTTGTCCTGTCAGGAGGACCGCATCATGGCCGCATCCGCGCCCCGCAAGACACCCACCCGCAAGGCCGTGCCCCGCAAGCGAGCCGCGAAGCCGCCGGCCGATCTCGGGATCGTGCTCGACGACCCCGCTGCGCAGGCCGAGGTCGAGCAGCTGATCGCCGACCGCGAGCCGCTGTTCACCGTCGGCGGCGTCACGCACACGATCCCGAAGCGGGTTCCGCCGTCGTGGTCGATGAAGGCTTACAAGATCGCCACCGAGCAGGGCGAAGCCGCCGCGCTCGGATTCGCGGTCGAGAAGCTGCTGACCGACGAGGCGTGGGAAGCCTTGCAGGAGTGCGAGACCGTGACGCCGACTGCGTGGGAGAAGGTGCTCAACGCCCTGGTGGACCGGATTCTCCCGGACGGGGTGCTGGGCCCAAAAGCCTGACCGACGCCTGGCACGAGCGGCTCTCGGCCGTGGGGTGGTTCTTCGAGCACCTCGACGACGTGCTGAGCGACATGTCGGTCTTCCACCGCGTCGACGAGCTGGACGAGCTGCCTGCCGCGGTGTTCCTGCCGCGCATGGTCCGGCTCGCCCTCTACGACGGCGCGGTCCGGCACGCGATGCGCCGCGCCGTCGAGCAGCCGGAGGCGATCCCGGCGCCAACGCCGCCGCCCGGCCAGCAGGCCGAGTCTGCCCCGGTGCGGGCGCACACCACCGACGAGCTGAAGGCCCTGAACCAGACCCGCGAGTTCGGGCCGCTGGGCGTGAACCAGGCCGGGGTCTTCGACTTCGGCTGAGCCGGGGAGGGGGCACGCGGTGACCGCACCTGGTGGCGACTTCAAGCTGGCCGGCGCCTACGTCGAGGTCCATTTGAAGGACGAGACCTCCGGCGACGAGAAGAAGATCCGCGCGAAAATCGAGGGCGAAAAGCCGGTCAAGCTCGACACCGCGCTGAAGGACCCGCGCAACACCAAGCTCGTCAAGGAGAAGATCGAGCGCGAGACGAAGCCGGTTATCAAGCCGGAGATCGACGAGAGGTCCACACGCGACTCCGCCCGCAAGGCGGGCAAGGGCGCCGAGGACGAGCTGGGCCGCTCGGCCAAGCGGGCCAACGCGCAGTTCGACGCCCTGAAGTTCACCGGTCTGACCGTCGGTCTCCCGGCGGCGGCAGCCGTCGGAGCGGCCGGGGCCACGGCGTCGCTCGCCCTGGTGGCCGGTGGCTTCGCCGCCCTCGGCGTGTACGCGGCATCCTCGTCAGATCGGGTGCAGGCGAAGGTCCAGGAGCTGTCCAACCACGCCAGCTCGGACCTGCGCGGCCTCTCGGGCGTGCTGGAGAACGAGACGGTCACCGCTGTCGACTCGGCCGGGCACGCCTGGGACCGGCTAGCTCCGCAGATCCGCGCGGGCGTGGCCGCGTCGGCACCGGCAGTCCGGGAGCTGACCGGCTCCGTGACGGACTTCGCCGAGAACGCGATGCCCGGCATGGTCACCGCCGTGCAGGCGTCCGAGCCTGCGCTGAAGGGGCTGCACAGCCTCACCTCGCAGGCGGGTACCGGGCTGAGCCTGTTCTTCACCAACGCCTCGCGCGGGGCCGACGGTGCCCGCCAGGGGTTCGTGATCTTCGGCTCGACCGTCGCGCTGCTGGAAGCTCGGCTGGGGACGCTGTTCGCGAACCTGGCCAACGGCAGCGCGGGCCCGCTGTCGCAGCTGTACGTGATCGTCGACCAGGTCACCGGCGGCCTGAACGACTTGACCTCGCAGGGCTCGGCGGCGATCGGGTTCCTGTCCGGCTTCACCAGCACGGGCACCGGCACGGTGACGATGCTGCGGCTCCTGCTGTCCCTGGTCTCGATGCTGCCGCCGGAAGTCGGCCAGTTCGCCGGGTCGCTGACGGCGGCCGGGATGATCGCGAACCGCTTCGGCCTCGACGTCGGCGCCGGGTTCAAGGGCATCGGCCAGGACATCAAGGCGGCCGACGGCGTCCGGGGCAAGTTCCTGACCGGCCTGGGCAGCCTCGTCGCCGGAGTCACCCCGGTCACCGCGGCCGTCGGCGTGTTCGGGCTGATCCTCGGTGTGCTGGGCCAGAAGCAGGCCGAGGCCGCCGCGCGTGCCGCGCAGCACACGCAGGCGGTCAACGACATGACCGAGGCGTACCGGCGCGACAACGGCGTCATCGGAGAGAACGTCCGCCAGACCGCGCTCAAGGCGCTGTCGGACAAGAACGCCTACTACTCCAACGACCGCCTCGGCGTGTCGATGGCGACGGTGTCGGCGGCCGGCCTCGGCCAGGCGGACGCGCTGAAGAAGGTCAACGACGGCTTCCACGGCTACGTCACCGGCCTGGTGCAGGCGAACCAGCACGGCGGCGACGTCACCGACATGGTGATGCGGCTGTCGGACGCCTACATCAAGCAGGGCGGCTCCGCCGAAGACGTGGTGGACAAGATGACCGCCACCCGCATGGCCTCACTCGATCTGACCGACGCGCAGAAGGCCGAGCTGGTCACCACCCTCCAGAACGTCCGCGCGATCAACGAGCAGGCCGGTGCGTCGAGCGAGGGCGCGAAGCGGGCGGCCGACCTCGAAGCCGGGCTGCGCAAGGTCGAGTCAATCGCAGCGCGGGGCACGACCCCGGCGATGTACGCGGCTAAGGCCGCCACGGCGGACCTGGAGACGGCGTTCGCCGCGCTGAACACCGCCGGTGGCGACGTGGCGGCCAAGGGCCAGGCGATCATCGAGGTGATGCTGCGGCTGGCCGGGCAGACGCCCAGCGTCGAAGAGGCGTTGCAGGCGTGGAACGACGACCTGCGCGGCATCTCCGATGCGTTCAAGAGCCTCGACATCAAGTCCCACGCCAAGGATTTGGTGGACGCTTCGGGCTCGATCAACACGGTCACCGAGGCCGGGTCGAAGCTCCAGAACACCGTGCAGAAGGGCGTGACCGACTTCGCCAGCTACGCCCAGTCTCTCAAGGACGCGGGCACCCCGGCGGCGGAGATCACGCCGAAGCTGGCGGCGATGCGAGGCGAGTTCGAGAAGCAGCTGCGCCAGCTCGGGCTCAACGACACGCAGATCGGCAAGATCCTCGACCACTACGGGATGATCCCGGACAAGGTCGTGACGCAGCTGGGCCTCGAAGGCGATACCGAAACGCAGCAGCAGCTCACCGACGTCCAGACCAAACTCGCCGCGGTGCCGGACGAGAAGGGCATCACCATGGATGCCCTGACCGACCCGGCGATCCGCGCGCTCGGCGAGCTGGGTATGAAGGTCGTGAAGATGCCGAACGGCAAGTTCGCTGTCTTCGCCGACACGGAGCCCGGTCGGGCCGCCGCGCAGCGACTGCTCGACCAGGTCGGCAACAGCGACGCCACCGCAACGGTGTTTGCCAACACTAGCCCGGCCGAAGGCGCGGTGACCAAGTGGAAGAACGTCACCACGTCGACCGTCGGGAACACCACGACCTACACGAGCACGGACCCGGCGACCGGGATGGTGCGTCAGTGGAAGGCGACCACCGACGCCACCGGCGCGGTGACGCACACCTACGCCGACATCAACCCGGCCAACGGATCGGTGCGGGTGTGGAAGCAGAACGCCGATGGCACGTGGGCTGAGGTGCACGCTCGCGCTGACGTGGCGGCCGCGGAGGCGTCGCTGAACAACGCGGCCCGCACCCGCACGGCGACGATCAACGTAGGCGTGAACTACACCGAGTCGATCCGGGTGCCGGGCACGAACATCCGGATGTTCGCCCAGGGCGGGATCGCAGCTTTCGCCAAGGGCGGGATTGCGTTCAACGACCTCGGCCGCACGCTCACGCCGATGTCGCCGACGGCGACGATGGTGCCACCGAACAGCTGGCGCGTGGTCGGGGACAACATGCGGTTCCCCGAGGCGTACATCCCAATCGATCCGGCTTCCTCGCGCTCCCAACGATTGCTGGACGAGACGAACGCGCGGATGGGCCGGACACCGGCAGTGGCCGGCGGCCGGGGTAGCGCCCCGATCCAGATCACCGTGCACACCGCCGCGATGGAGCCCTACGCCGTCGCGGCGGCCGTATCGGGCGAACTCGGCTGGGCCATGAGGGGAGGCTGACGGTGGCTACCCCGGTGATCCTGCCGACGTACTCGGTCGGCGGCTGGTCGGCCAATGTGGACGACGACTTCGGCTGCCGGTGGGTGGTGACGGCGCAGACGCTGCACGGCGGCGCCAGCCGCAAGCTGCACGCCACGGAGCGGCCGTTCGGGATGGGCGCCTACCGTGCCCGGTCGTACCTGTCGGCCCGCTCCGACACCGTGCAGGGCTGGTGCCAGGCACCGGACTTCGCAGGCGCGGTAGCGGCGCGGGACCGGCTGCTCGGTGTATTCCCGGACGGCACACAGCTCGCGCTCGTGAAGACTGACGGGATCTCGACGCGGCAGCTGCTGGTCGAACTGGACTCGACCGCGATCAAGATCGAGGGCTGGGCCGACGCCCAGGGCTTCGACTGGCAGCTGCCGTTCTACGCCGCCGATCCGCGCTGGCTCGACACCACCGTGCAGACGGCCGGGCCGTTCACGGTCATCGGCACGGCAACCGACGGCCTCGATTGGGGTAGCGGCGGTCTGGACTGGGCCAACGGCGGCCTCGACTGGGGAAGCAGCGGGAACGGCGGTGTGCTCTCGCTGAACAACCCCGGCACCGCGCCGACGTGGCCGGTCTTCACCATCGCCGGGCCGCTGACGAACCCGACGTTCACCAACCCCGCCACCGGTGACGTCATCTCCTACACCGGCACCATCGAAGCCGGACAGACGCTGGTGATCGACACCAGCCCGTTCACCCGCTCGGTCGCGCTCAACGGCGTCGACCGCTTCGGGTTCCTCGCCTCCGCCCAATGGATCGAGATACCGCCCGGTGGACAGGTGACCGTCCAGTTCTCCGGCACTGGCGCAGGCACCGTCACCGCCACCTGGCAGTACGCCTACAACTGAGAGGGGGCCCGATGCCCACCAACGCAGCAGCGACCGGCTTCTGGTCTGCGATGCCCGGCGGCTCGCGTTCCAACAACGCGCGCCAGGGTCGCGCCCTGCTCCAGGCCGTCTACCAGAACAACGACGCCACGCCGATGAACGGCACCCGCTCCGGTGTCGTGCCGACGACGTGGGACGCGGCCAACCTCCGCTTCTCCGACCTGCTCGTGACGGTCACCTCCGGCCTGAACATGAGCGTCGCGCCGGGCACGGCGGCGGCGCACCGCTCCGGCCAGGGGCCGTACGAAGGCTGGCTCACCGCGGCGGCGGCGATCGCGTGCGACCCGGCGCCGGCCACGAACCCGCGCAACGACATCGTCGTGATGCGCTGGTACGACTCGACGCAGGGCGACATCTCGCCGGACGGCAACCCGTGCCGCATCGAAGTCATCACCGGCACGCCGGGCGCAGTGCCGGTGGACCCGATCACGGTCAACAGCCTCGGCGTCTACACCAGCTTCCCCACCACCGGCGGCGGGATCGGCATCCCGCTAGCGCGGGCGCAAGTGTCCACCGGCGGCGTGATCACGTTGACCCGGCTGCGCCGCTCGGTCGGCATCATCGGCGCCACTCGCGCGTTGATGGAGGGCGACAGCGACACCGCGGGCAACGTCGGCGACACCCGCTACAACCCCGCAACAGACGTCTTCGAAGTGCGCGACAGCGCGGGGAACTGGCGGAAGATCCGCCCCGGTGCGGACGTCGGCGGCGAATGGCGAGCCAACGCCACCAAGACACTCAGCCCCGGCGCTGTGCGGCTGGACTTCCCGACGAACGTCGTGCCCGGCAACGGAATCACCTTCGACGGCACCAACACGTGGACCATCCAAACGGCCGGGGTCTACTCGATCTACGCCCAGTGCCGCAAGAACGCTGCGGCTGCCAGCGACGCGGTGCACATCGTCGGCCCAACCTACTCCGATGCCGGGATGATCATCCCGGGCACGTCGACCACCGGCTACGGCGACGTGCACGTGTCCGGGTCCGTGTGGCTGAACGCGGGCGACCAGATTTGCGCCTGGTACTACAACGGCGGTTCTTCGTCGACCAGCTACACCACGCGTTTCGCGAAGTTCAAGATCTGGAAGCAGCAGGCTGCTGCATGACGAGACGGAGACGTCGATGAGCTGGATTCCCGTGACGCCGAAGCCGCGGTTCCTGGCGTGGACCGGCAGCAACCTCGCCGAGTGGCAGGAGCGCTGGCCGAACGCGGAAATCGTCGAGGGCGGCAAGCTGATGTTCGGGCCCTCGATCGTGGCGGACGTCGGCGACGGCATGGTGGAGGGCGGTGGCGTGAGCATCTGGTGGATCACCGCCGCCGACTTCGCCGAGCAGTTCGACGTCGTGGCCGAGGAGTAGGCCGTGCCCGCCACGGAGCGCGCCTACACCGCGCTGGCCTACGACACCGTGACCGGCCGCGTGCTCTTCGACCTGGACCTGGCAAAGGAACCAGAGTGGTCAGCGCGGGTCAACGACGTGGGCGGCTGGAAGATCACCGTCCCGCTGCACGGGCAGGCGCGCGCGGCGAAGGTACGGGAGTGGTGCGTGCCGTGGCGATTCTCCGTCGCGATCGTGCGGGGGCGCGGCGTACCGACGGACACCGTGTGCCAGGCCGGGCCGATCCTGCCCTACGCGCCCGACGACAACAGCCCGGAGCACACGGTGTCGGGCAAAGGGTTCTGGGAGAACCTGAACCGCCGTGTGCTGCACGCGCGGACCTGGAACCCTGCCACCGCGCGGATCACCGACAGCTCGGCGGACCTGACGATCAACGACAGCCTGCCGAACATCGCGATCAACATCGCCTACCACGCCACCTCGATGGTGTACCGGCCCGGATCGGCGCTTCCGCTGGACTTCCCGGTGCTCTTCCCGACGGGCGCAAACACCCGGACCTACCACGGCTACGAGATGGCGTTCGCCGGCCAGCGGCTCCAGGAGCTGACACAGGTCGACGGCGGCCCGGACGTCCTGTTCCAGCCGTACCTCACCGTCATCGGTGGCCTGCGCTACATCCGGCACCGGATGCTGGTCGGCAACCCGTACCTCGTGCAGCCCGGCGTCCCGCTGCTGTTCGACTACCGCTCGAACCTGGTGAAGCTCACGATCGCGGGTGACGGCACAGACCAGGCGAACACCGCGTTCGTCAAGGGGACGGGGAACGAGGCTGGCCAGCTCTACGGCTACGCCACCGACACCTCACTGATCTCGGCGGGATGGCCGATGCTGGACATGGTCGACTCGGGCCACACATCCGCGTCCGAGCAGACTACTTTGGACGGCTGGGC
This sequence comes from Amycolatopsis sp. Hca4, assembly GCF_013364075.1. Classification (GTDB taxonomy): domain Bacteria; phylum Actinomycetota; class Actinomycetes; order Mycobacteriales; family Pseudonocardiaceae; genus Amycolatopsis. Next base: position 2,916,748 of record NZ_CP054925.1, on the reverse strand, counting down.
GACAGCGGACGTGGCGCTGTACAACTCGCAGCCGGAGCAGTGGCAGGCCACCGTTCTCGCCGACGCGGAGCCACGGCTCGGCTCGTACCTGCCTGGGCACTTCGCCGACTACAGCGTGAAGAACCACCACTGGCTGAAGAACGGCAAATACTCCTACCGCATCCTCGGCGTCTCCAACGGCCCGGAGCGGGACAAGGTGCTGCACCAGTTGCAGGCGGTGAGGGGGTCCTGAGTGGTCGCGAACCAGCCGATCGAACGCCCCCAGTCCCCGGACTTCCTGATCAACCAGCTGCGTGATCTCCAGCAGCGCGTGGACGAGCTGACCCGGCAATCGAAGTATCCGTTCTCGGTGTCGCACGGCGGAACGCCGGACTTCACGGTGCTCCCGAACACCGACAACTCCGGCGCTGTCGTGAGTGTTTACGACGGTGCAGGCACGCTGGTCGTCGCGACCGACCCGGACACGAAGTACGGGCTGGCCCGTCCCTACGCGCAGGTGCCGATGTACCCGTCGCAGCCCGGCCTTGTGTACAGCGGGGCCGGTGCGGCGACTCCGCTGTGGTCGGGGCAGTTGCAGCAGCTGAACTCGTGCTTCTACGCCTCGTGGAACTTCCTCGTGTCCTCGGGCGGGGTAACGGGCCTGACAGGGTCGACCTACGCCAAGCTGGTCGACACCGTCACCGGCTGGACCTGGACCACGCCCACCGTCACGCTCACGACCGGCATCGGCTCAACCGGCTCGCTGGTCAACGGACCGTTTGCAGTGCAGGTGCCGCAGGCGAGCCTCGGGCACTTCATGACGATCAACCTCTACGGCTGGGTCTCGGCGAACACCGGCAACTCGAACGCCGTCGCGATCACCCCGCTTGCCGTGCTGGGCGCGGACTACGCGCTGTCGCAGGCGTACTTCGCTGGCACCACTTCACCGTGAAAGGGGGCTCTCGTGCTGACGAGTACCCGAAACCCGTTCGAGACGCTGATCGTCGCGGCCTTCGGGCTGTACTGCTGCGTCGGCCTGGTCGCCTTCGACAACGTGGCCACCACAACCCTGCGCGGCTACCCGGTCCCGTTCGGACACGTGTTCCTCGCCGTCGGCCTGATCACGTGCTCGGTCGCGCTCACCGGCATCATCCGCGCGGCCACCGTGAAAGGTGTGCTGTGGGAGCGGGCCGGGCTGACCGGGCTCGCCGGCGTCGGCTTCGCGTACGCCTGCTGGGGCATCGGCACCACCGGCGTCCGGGCGCTGGCCTTCTGCCTCTTCCTGCTCGCGATGTCGGCGGCCGCGACGTGGCGCGCAGTGCAGATCTCCCGCGCCCGGAAGGTGGCCCTTCGATGAGCGACATCCTCACGTGGCTCGGCGGCGCCGGAGGCGTCGGGGCGGTGGCCAAGGCGGTGTTCGACATCGTCAAGGCCCGCTCGGACGCCCGGAAGGTCAACGCCGACTCGGCCGCCGTGCTCGTCCAGACCGCGGCCGAGTCCAACAAGGACCTCGGCGAGGACCTGAGAGAGGTCCGGACCGAGCTGCGCGAGGTCCGGGCGACGCAGCGGCGGCACGACGACGTGCTGCGCGTACACCACCGCTGGGACGAACAGGTCGTCGACCAGCTCCGCCAGCTCGGCGGGTCGATCGCCGACCCGCCGCCGCTCTACCTCCCGGAGGCACCCTGATGTCCTGGTACGTGGCGAAGTCCCTCGACATGCTGCTGGCGCAGCTGAACGCGAAGGCGCCCCGCCGGTCGAAGGTGTCCGACGGCTCGATCGGCGACGCCTCGCACTCGGCCCGGCTGTCCGACCACAACCCGACGAGCACCGGGCAGGTGTGCGCTCGCGACTTCACGAACGACCCGGCGGGCGGACTGGCCGGCCAGTGGCTCGCCGACGCGCTGGTAGCCAGCCGGGACCCGCGCATCAAGTACGTGATCTTCAACCACCGGATCATCGACAGCCGCGCGGGCCAGCACCCGTGGCAGTGGATGCCCTACTCGGGCGCCAACGCGCACGAGCACCACGTCCACGTCTCGGTGTTCGCCGGGGCGCTGGGCGACCGCACCGACCCCTGGAACCTCGGCGGCGGCACCAAGCCGTCCAGCCGCCAGCTGCTGAACGGAGACACGCACATGAAGCTGCCCGCCGAGATGAACACCCGCTCCGAGGTCATCGCCCTGCCGCCCGACGCCGACGTGAAGCTGGTCTTCGCGGCGAAGACCACGATCTTCGGCGGCCACATCTACTGCTGGTCGGCGGTGCCGGACAAGGGCACCGGCGGCGACCCGGTGAACTGGCGCACGGAGGTGAAGGAGGGCGAGGTCATCGCGGTCCCGCGCGGCACGTCGAAGGCGGAGATCTTCTACTCGTGCGCATCGGAGATCGACCTGTACGTGCAGGCCATCGCCTGACCGTCCGCTGGACCACACCCGAAGGGAGCCCGCCCGTGAGCGAGCAGGAGTACCACCCGAGCGCCCAGTTCAACCCCGGTCACCCGGATCACGCCGGGTGGGCGAACGGCCCGAAGCCGCCGCAGCTGCCCGCCGAGGCGCAGATCGTGCGCGACTTCCCCGACCCTGAGACGGCGCCGGCCGCCGAGGCCGGGATCGTCACGATGCACCAGGAGGGCGCGTTCGCCGACGAGCACGTGGCCCTCCCGGGCGCCGACGAGGAAGAGCCCGAGACGAAACCGAAGACAAGTCGCAAGCACTAGGCACACAAAAGCCCCACCTCCCCGATGCGGGAGGTGGGGCTTTTCGTCATGTCAATCCGTTGGGCTGCACAAGCTGGGTGAGCGGTGGCGGCACAGCGTAGAACTCGGCACGCGCAGACTCTTCTCCGTTGACCTTGCAGACCCACGCGTAGCCCTTGTTCGGCATTAGGGGCAACCCAGGGGTCATGGTGAACGCGAAGGTCGTAAGGAGGTTACTGCCCGCCTTAACGCCTGGTGGGCGCCCCACCTCGAACTCGGCTTCCGCTGTGATTGGCTTCGGGTCGCCAGCCGCGTCAACGACCTGAACGGGGTCTGTGCTGTCCTCGTCGATCAGGCTGAATTCGAGCTTGTGTCTACGGTTGGCGTCGTTCCACGGGACGTGGACAAACACAACCACGGCGTGAGATGCCAACGACTGGCCCGGGAGGGCAGGTGTGGTGTTCCAGCCCGCACCAAGCATGCTGATCTTGCCGGTTGCTTCTTCACGCTGAGCGGCATCGCAGAGCAGGAGGTCTACCTTCACAGGCGACGAGCCTAATGCACCGGGATGGAGGATCCGGTCGGCGTACCCCGCGATGCGCTGGGCTGCGGCGCTACCAAGCCGGGGAAGTGGGACACGAACTGGCGCAGCTTGCTGAACGCGCCCGGCGACTCGCCGGCAAATTGATCCCGGAGGTCGATCTCGTCACCGAGGATGTCACGCAGCGCCTGCGCCACCTGCATACGAGTCTCATCGTACGTCGCGGCCGCAGCAGAGAACCGCGGCACGGCGTCAGTTTCGGCCCACCAAACGCCGTCCTCTTGGTGGTAGGTCACTACGACCTCGGCCATTGCAGGTCTCCTCGCAGATGCTTGAGCGCTTCGTCCTTCGTCAACCCTATGTCTTTTGTGAAAATCTTCCGTACCAGACCCGGCGGGATCTCGGCTCCGTCGTGAAACGCGAAGAGCAGGGTGGGGAACTGATCTGACGTGAGTAGGCGGTGTGACCCTCCGGACCCCTTGCTGGGACCTTCCGTGTAGCTCAGCGGCTGACGCTGAAGGTGCCGCAGAAGCTCCCGACCTCGCATGGAGGGGAAGTCAGGCCCTCCCACTCAAGCAGCTCCCTTGCTCCCTGTTCTGTCAACGTCCCACGCCCCGAATGTACTCCGCTGATGTAAAGGCTCAATAGAGCCTTCCGGGGGGTTGACCCACGTCCCAGACAGTGAACATCCGACCTCTCGATGCCGTACTGGCCAGTACGCGAACGTCGGTACGTTCGTCGTCTGCGAAAGGCTGCTCGTTACAGCTGACCTATTTGACTACAAAGTGTAGCCGTACGGGGACTGTGCGCGCCAGTCGGCTCACCGGGCTTGCCGTGTGTGCTGCTGCGGAATCCCCCGTTCACGGCGGTAGATCGAGTCGCACAGCGGGCATGCGGTCGGTACACCGTGGTCGCGGCGCTGGTTTAGCGGTAAGAACGCGGCGGACGCGGTGGCTCCGCACAGCATGGTGATGCCCTGACCGGGTGTCGGGACGCCAGTCAGTCGGGTTCGGTGCCACTCGCCGTCGATAACGGGGTGGATCGCCTCAGGGTCGATATAGATCACGGCGCTCATGACGGGAACCGGCTCTGCTTCGGCCAGCGACGTTGAACCTCGGCCCGCGCCGCGTCCCACTCAGTTGCCGTCATCTCCGACACTGGACGAAACAGCTCGTCATCGGCGGTCGTCTGCCTCGGCTCCTCGGTGTCGCGCGAGATTGCCGCGTCCGGCTTGTGCCCCATGATCCAATCGTCGGTCACAGAAAGTGTGGAACCCATCCCAAGCTGGGTATCTCACCGTGAGATGTACCATCGTGAGATGATCGCCCCGACCAGCAAGGGCGGCCCGCTCGCACTGCCGGACTGGGCCTGGCAGCGGCCCGAGCTACGCCTGGCCCTCAAGACCCGCGACATCGGCGCCCTGCTGCGCTCGGTGCAGCAGTACACCGGCGCCAGCCAGAGCCGCATCGCCGTCGCCGTTGGCGTTCTCCAGGGGCGGGTGTCGGAGATCGTGCGTGGCAGTCGCACCGTCACCACGCTGGAGCTGTTCGAACGCATCGCCGACGGGCTGGAGATGCCCGACGACGCCCGCATGCTGCTCGGCCTCGCGCCCCGGCATCCCGCCGGCCTCGACCACCTGAGCGCCAGCGGTCGGGCCGAGATCCTCGCGGTCTATCCATCGCAGTCCAGCGCCCGCGCCGAGATCCAGCAACGTGCCAACGAAGCCACGGCGGTCGAGATCCTCGCCGTGCGCGGCCTCGGGATCATCGGCATGAACGACTCGCTGCTGCGCTCGCGCATCCGGCAGCGGACCACCACCGTCCGCGTGCTGCTGCTCGACCCCGACGGCGAGGCCGCCCGCCGGCGGGCCGACGAAATCGGGGAGACCTACGGCAGCTTCGCCGCCGGCATCCGCCTGTCCATCGAGCGGCTACGCGACCTCGCGACCGAGGGCGCCGACATAGAGGTCCACGTCTACAACATCCTGCCCACCTGGCGGCTGATCGGGCTCGACGCCACCCTGTTCCTGTCCGCCTTCGGGGAGAGCCACGAGGGCCACACGTCGCCGATGTACAAGCTCACCGGGTCGCCGCATGGCGCACTGCACCGCGGGTTCCATAGGTTCACAGACGAGCTGCGGCGCACCGCGCGTCGAGTCGTTTGAGAGGAGTCCGCCGTGTCCGTCGAGGCCGAGCTGACCGCCGTCGTCCGCGAGCCCGAGCGCGTGCGGGCCAAGCTCGCCGAGCGAGCCGAGGCGGAGCACAGCGTCTACGCGGACACCTACTATGACCGACCGGACCACTCGATGGACCGCGACGGCTACGAGCTGCGAGTCCGCACGATCACCACCAGCGAAGGCCGGCGCGTCGTCCTCACTTACAAGGAACCGCCGGTGGACGAAGCGTCGCGGTCCAAACCCGAGCACGAGACCACGGTGGCCGACCCGAACGTGATGGGCAAGATCTTCGACGGCCTCGGCTTGGTCGAGCTGATCTCATTGGAGAAGCACTGCGACAACTACCGGTTCACCGCCGACGGCCGCGACATGCTCGCCACCGTCGTGACGATCCCGGAACTGGACGGCCAGACGTTCATCGAACTGGAGACCATGGCCGAGTCGGACGACCTGAAGGCTGCCCTTGCGTCCGTACGCGCCGTCCTGGACGACCTCGGCGTCAGCGAGAACGACGCGGTTACCGAGTCCTACACCGACATGGTCGCCAATGCTCGCTAGTCAGCTGGCGATGCCGTGGTCGTCGGCCGGCGCTTGGAGCACGAACGCCAGCACGACGCCGACGATCGCCAGCGTGAGCGGGACGAAGACCAACGTCCACAACAGAATCCGCCGGATCGAGTAGGTCACCGCCAGCTGTTCCAACGCTGCCTGGAGCATCGGGTCCTCGTCGCTCAGGACCCGGGTCTGGGCGGCCTCGCTGGCGGACAGCCGGGTCGGCACGCGGCTCGTGTCGGACATCGTGGTGGCTCCTTCGCTTGAGGGCTGCGAGACCAGGTCGCTTGCACAGGCACCGTTGTTACGGGTGCTTCCGTACGCCAGTAGCCGGTGTGCGCTGGCGAACTACCGTCCTCGCGCCGGGTGGCCTGGTGGCGCTCCAGGCGAATGCTGGAGCGCCACCGGTGCCTCACCGTGCGCCCGGGTGGACGACCGCCAGCCGGGCGGGCCGCTCCTGGCGCAGCTCGGCGAGCACCTGGCGGACGTCGTGTTCGCTGGCGTCGAGCTGGCGGGCGAGCAGCTGGCGGCCGGGCGCCCGCTGCCCGGCGGCCTCGGCGGCGGCCAGCGCCTCGGCGACCCGCTGGCGCAACGGTGGCGCCTCCTGGTGGGTGTCTTCGCTGGTCACCGGCTCGCCGCCAGCTTCCTGGTGCGGCTCCTGGTGGACGGGCTCCGGCTCACCAGCCACCACCGGGTCGCTGGCGGCGGCCGGGCGGATGAGCGACACGACCAGCTCGTAGGCCATGGCGAACGCCAGCGGCGGCCACGCGGCCACCACCTTGTTCACCAGGTCGGGCCCGGCGCTGGCGACGTTCGCCACCAGGCTCACCAGGACGCCGACGACCACCGCCAGCCACGCCAGGCCCGGCGCTGCGGTTCCGTCGCGCCTGGCGCGGAGGATCGCCAGGCTGGCGACGACCAGCAGCCCGTCGACGGACAGCGGGACAAGCCACGACAGCCAAGTCTCGCCGTGCTTCGCCGCGAGGTCGCGCATGTGGGTGTAGGAGGCGATCGCGGCGACGAGCGCCACCAGGGCACCGAAGACGATGCCGCTGGTGCGGAAGCCGTCGGTGGTGCCGTCCGCGTTCACGCTGCTCCCCGCTGGTCGCTGTTCCGACGCACGCTGCGCAGCCACGCGCGTTCGGTCACGGTCGTGCCGCCCCAGATCCCGTACTTCTCCCGCGCACCCAGGGCGTACGCCAGGCACTGGGCCCGCAGCTCGCAACCACGGCAGATCCGGAGAGCGGGGGCGGTGTTGCCGCCGTCGCCCGGGTGGAAGATGTCCGCGTCGGTCTCGCTGCACCGGCCGCCGTCCGGCGCGGCGACGCTGCCCAGCCGGTCGGTTTCGGCCAGCCATGCCAGCAGCTGCATCCGGCGCGTCGCTCGCCGAGGGCCACGGCTGACACCTCGTCGTGGCTGATCGCTCATCGAGCCCACCGCCGCAGCTCGCGCGCCCGGTCCAGCTCGGAGCGCGAGCACCCGTCGCGGCCGCCGGCCGCCTGGCGCTCGTTGAGGTAGGGGTAGTAGTCCGGCCAGCCCGTGAGAGCGCTGCCGCAATCGGCGACGATCTCGGCGGCCGGGCCGCGACCGTCGGCGTAGAGGTCGCAGCTGCCGCAGGCGCGGTACTGAAGAACGTGCGTCCACTCGTGCGCGACCGTCGACCACACGTACCGGCAGGGCAGGACAGTGTGATCGTTCGACAGCACGATCCGGCCGAAGCCGTCCGGTGTCGGCTCGGCGTAGGCCGCAGATCCAGCCGGGACGGCGGCGTCCACGGCGGACTGTGGGCGGACAAACAGGCCCACGTGGTGCTCACCGAGCTGCGCCAAGGCGGAGTCGGCAGCGATGGTGGTGTCGCATTGCGCGCCGGTGGCGCCGTCGAGGTCGCGCACCGGCGTCCACTCGGCCACCGGGCGGCTCAGGGCCGGGGTCGCCCGGACGGTGAGCGCGCCGGAGGCCCACAGCGACAGCAGCGCCACGACGACGATGACGGCGGCGAGCCCGAGCAGGGCGGCCAGTACGGCCGCGGCCCGCTTCACCGGATCTCCCACTCGGTGCCGACCTGGGACGGGGTGATCCCGGCGTGCAGGGCCTTGTTGATGCGAGCCGATAGCCGGAGCGCTGCGTCCCGGACGTCGTCGTCGCGAGCGGGCTCTACGCCTTGCCGGAGGTCGAGCAGGTACCGCAGGACGCGGTTGGTGTCGTTGGCCTCGGTGATGTTCATCGCCGCGCCTCCGACCAGTCGGCGAGCGCGACGCCGAGGCGGAAGGCACCCCAGCAGAGGAGTGCCCCGGCGAGGGCGCCGCCGACGGCGGCGAGGATGGGCAGGATGATGACCACGGTGCTGTCCTCCGATTGCTCGGTAGAGGGCAGCTATCCCTGATCAGAGATGGTTTCTATTAGGAAACGCTCTAGTCGGAGATCGTGATCGAGACGCGCGAAACGGGCCGTTAAGCGGCGCGCACGGTCACCGCGGCCGGCCGCACCGGGCTGACCGACGGCACCCAGATGCGCTCGAGCGCCGCGGCCCGGGCCTTGCGGCGCAGGCCGGCGAAGCTGTGCCTGGCCGGCACCAGCAGGGTGCTCAGCCAGGTCCGCCGGTCGTCCGCCAGTGCCTCGGCCACCGGGCGATGGACGACGCAGTGCACCAGCCCCGGCGTGCCGAGCCGGTGCCTTCCGGCGTGCTTGCTGTCCGCCATCGTTCCTCCGCGTGGGCGACGCTGTCGCGCGCACCGTACGCACTGCGGCGGGGCCAGGTGGGTAAGCAATACGGCGTGTCCGGATATCGGTTGAGTCACGCGTCACGTTCCCCTTGCGCATCCGCGGTCCTTCGGGCACGCGTGGGCGGGTCGCGGAGCCTGGCTAGGGTGATCGGCATGTTGCGTGTGGGGTTGACGGGTGGGATCGGGGCCGGGAAGTCGACCGTGGCGAACCGGCTCGCCGAACACGGCGCCGTGCTGGTGGACTCGGACCGGATCGCCCGCGAGGTGGTCGAGCCGGGGACCGAGGGGCTGGCCCGGCTGGTGGCGGAGTTCGGCGAGGACATCCTGGCCGGGGACGGCTCGCTCGACCGGCCCGCGCTCGCCGCGAAGGCGTTCGCCGACGACGAGTCGCGGCACCGGCTGAACGCGATCGTGCACCCGCTGGTCGGCGCCCGCACCGGGGAGCTGATGGCGGCCGCGAAGCCGGACGCGATCATCGTCCACGACATCCCGCTGCTGGTCGAGAACGGTCTCGCGACGGCCTACCACCTGGTCGTGGTGGTCGACGCGCCGGTCGAGGTGCGGGTGCGGCGGCTGGTGTCGGCGCGCGGGATGGCCGAGCCGGACGCGCGGGCGCGGATCCGGGCGCAGGCGAGCACCGAGCAGCGCCGGGCCGTCGCGGACGTCTGGCTGGACAACGGCGGCGCCGAGGACACGGTGCTGGCCGAGGTCGACGCGCTGTGGGCGGACCGGCTGGTCCCGTTCGAAGCGAACGTCCGGCTGCGCCGGCCGCGGCCGCCGATGTCGCCGAAGATCGCCGAGTACGACCTCACCTGGCCGGCCCAGGCCGAGCGGGTGCTGGCCCGGGTCCGCGCCGTGGCGGGGGAGCTGGCCCGCCGCGCCGACCACATCGGGTCCACGGCCGTGCCCGGCCTGCCCGCCAAGGACGTCCTGGACCTGCAGCTCACGGTGGCCACCCTGGCCGACGCGGACGCGCTGGGCGACCTGCTGGCCGACGCCGGTTTCCCGCGGCTGGACGGCGACTGGGGCGACGACGCCCAGGACGGCACCGGGAGCTGGCCCAAGCGCCTGCACGTCGGCGCGGACCCGAAGCGGGCGGTGAACCTGCACGTCCGGTCGCTGGAGACCCCGGCGTGGCGGCTGGCCCTGCTCTTCCGCGACTTCCTGCGCGCGAACCCGGAGGAGCGCGACGACTACCGCGACGTCAAGCTGCGGCTGGCCGAGGCACACGCCGCGGACGGCTCGGTCGCGGCCTACGCCGACGAGAAGCAGGAGTGGGTCAACGGCGCGTTCACCCGCGCGGAAAAGTGGGCGGACACCACCGGCTGGACGCCTTAGGCCCGCATGTCCTCGAGCTGCGGCCAGATCTCGGCCCAGCTCCCGGTGCGGCCGGTCAGTAGCCAGACCGGCATGTGCCGGCTGGCGTTGCGGATCCCGAGCCGGTTGCCGACCTGCCCGACGATCCTCGCGTCGCCGAAGTGCTTCGCGATCTTCGACGGGTCGTAGCCGACGAAGAGCACGTTGCGGGTGTCGTCGGCCGGGCGGCCGAAGTACCAGAAGCCCCGGCTGGCGCTGAAGGCCTCGGGCAGGCCGCGCTCGGGCCCGTACCGGCCGAGCGCACCCGCCTGCCAGTAGCCGCCGGTGACGATCGCCGTGTCCGGCGGCGCCGTCCGGTAGAGCGCGGCGACGTCGGCGGTGAGGTCCGGCCAGCCGATCTCTTCGGCCGCGTAGGCGGGCCTCGGCGCGGCCGGGTGCTCGGCGAGCCAGTGCGCCGGCCAGACCGGGAGCGTGAACGGCAGGCTGAACAGGGCGGAGACGACGAAGACCGGCCAGGTCGGCACCCACCGCCACCAGCGCGCGGGCTCCCGCGTCTCGAGGTGCACCGCGGCGGCCGCCCACAGCACGCCGAACATCCCGGCGGCGTAGTAGTACCGCCCGTTGGCGGCCAGGAAGACCGCGACGACACCCAGCGCCGTCCAGCCGAGGAACCGGTACGGCCGCAGCTGCCTGCTGACCAGCAGCACGGCCAGGCCGTAGAGGACACCGAGCGCGCCGATCACCCAGCCGGCGCCGGCCAGCAGGTTCGGGACGAAGCCCGCGCGGCCGCCCGCGGCGTCGACCTCGGCGCCGACGGCGTCCCCCATGGCCAGCTGCGGCCAGCCGTTCGCGCGCTGCCAGAGCAGCGTCGGCACCAGCGAGCCGGCGGCGATCAGGGCGCCGAGCCACAGCTTCGGGCGGCGCAGCAGCTCGCGCGGGCCGAACACCAGCACCACGAGCCCGGCCACCACCCAGAACGCGGCGATGAGCAGCTTGCCGTTGAGCGCCACCGCCGTCACGACGCCGAGCCAGACCAGCAGCGTGTCGTGGCGGGTGCGGACCCAGCGGACCAGCAGCCACAGCACGAGCGTCCACAGCAGCGGGTCGATCGTCGAGGTCGCGAGGTAGTGGCCGCTGCCGACGAACTGCCCGCAGATCGCGTACGCCGCCGCGGCGCGGACCTGCGCCTCGGGCCGGCCGCCGAGCTCGCGGGCGATCAGCGCGGTGACCACGACGCCGGCCGCGGTCGCGGCGATCGCGGGCAGCCGGAAGACGACCAGTGAGCCGGGGGCGAGCGCGTCCATCGCGCGGGCGAGCGCGGGCACCAGCGGCGGCTGGTCGGCGTAGCCCCAGGCCAGGTGCTTGCCGGCGGCGAGGAAGTACAGCTCGTCGCCGAAGTAGCCGTAGCGGCCGGCGGTGAGCAGCAGCGCGGTGGCCGTGCCCGCCGCGAGCAGCAGGACCGGGAGCCGGGCGAGCCCGGCTTCGGCCTGGTCGGGGCCGTGGCCACGGCGTCCATCGTGCTCCTGTCCCTCGTCGGCGCCGGTCCTCCCGCACCCTACGTGCGGGTCCGGCGCCGCCGGGCTAGGGGTGACGCCGCCAGGTCAGCGCGATGTCGAGGGTGGCCAGCCAGGCGACGAGGTCGTAGCCGTGCGCGGCCAGCCCTTCCACGGCGGCGTAGGTCGTCTTCAGTGCGTTTTCGGCGTCTTCGGCGGTGACCAGGCCCGCTTCGAGGGCCTCCAGGAGCTCGTCGGTGTCGATCACCCGGAGCGAGAGCTTGTCCTTGAGCACGATGTCGACGTAGAGGTCGGTGGCGACCCAGCGCGGGCCGTCGCGGTGGACGCGGACGACGTCGAGGTAGAAGTCCTGGTCGCGTTCGTGACCGGGGGAGAACCAGAAGTCGGTGAAGCGGAGCCCGAGTCCGGGCACCAGCCACGACTCGAGGTAGTGGAACTGGGCGCGGCCCGGGGTCGGGCGGGCGAGGTAGAGGCCGAACGGCTCCTCGCGGAACTCCTCGACGTCACGCAGGACGCCCTTCGGGTCGATGTTCGCGCGTGCGGCGGGGTCGAAGACCTCGACCTTCGGGGGGTGCAGAGCGGCCATGCCGGTCATCCTGCCGGGCCGGTCACGAAACGCGTACTTCGACCGCGGGTGTCACGCGTTCGGGCTAAGGTGCGCCGAGCGTCGCGGGAACGAGGGGAACTGGGGATGTTCGGGATCATCAGGCCGTGCCGCCACCGGCTGGCCGAAGGGCTGCACGCGGACTGGCTCGCCCACCTGTGCGGCCTGTGCCTCACGCTGCGTGACGAGCACGGTCAGTTGGCCCGGGTGGTGACCAACTACGACGGGCTGATCATCTCGGTGCTGGTCGAGGCGCAGACGCCGCGCGCGGACGGCCGGCGTTCGGCGGGTCCGTGCCCGCTTCGCGGGATGCGCACCGCCTCGGTGGCCCGCGGCGAAGGAGCCCACCTGGCGGCGGCGGTGTCCCTGGTCCTGGCGGCGGCCAAGGTCGGCGACCACGTCGAGGACGGCGACGGAGCGTTCGGAAGGCGCCCGGTGGCGGCGGCCGCCCGCCGCGTCGCGGCCCGCTGGACGGCGCAGGGCCGCTCGACGGGCGGCCGCGTCGGCTTCGACACGAAGGTGTTGACGGAGGCGGTCGAGGGCCAGGGCGCGCTGGAGTCGTCGGTGCGCCTCGGCGATTCGCCCCTGCGGGCGACGGAACCGGCGGAGAGGGCCACGGCGGCGGCGTTCGCGCGCACGGCGGAACTGGCGGGAAAGCCGGCCAACGCGGCGCCGCTGGCCGAGGCGGGCCGGTTGTTCGGCCGCGTGGCGCACCTGCTGGACGCGGTCGAGGACTACGCGGCCGACGCGTCGGCCGGGGTGTGGAACCCGTTGCTGGCCACGGGAACGGGGCCGGAGGAAGCGCGTAGGTTGTGCGACGACGCGGTGCTGGGGGTGGAACTGGCGCTGCGCGAGGCGGAGTTCGCCCGGCCGGAGCTGGTGCACGCGCTGCTGGTGCACGAGCTGCGCCAAGCGGTGAGAAGGGCTTTCGGCCACGGCTTGTCCCACGGCCAGTGCGAAGGCCATGGCCACAATCATGGCGGGGGCCCTGATTCGGCTTCGGGCTCGTCTGCCGGTCCGGGCCTGGGCCCGGCGTCCGCCGAGAGTGCACCGCTGGAGTGCGGCTCGTGGCCGGGCGGCCCGGTCGGTCAGCAGCCGCCGCCCGGGTGGATCGGGCCGGGGCCCACTCCGCAGCAGCATCCCCACCAGCCGCCGCCGGGCTGGACCGGGCGTGGGCCGTCGCCTCGGCAGCACCCGCACCAGGTGCCGCCCGGCTGGGGTGCCCCGCCGCCGGGGCCGGTCCCGCCGCCGGGCGCTCCCGGCGGCGGTGGCCCGGGCGGTCCGAACGGCCCCGGCGGCCGCGGTCCGGGCGGTCCCGGTGGACCTGGCGGACCTGGTGGACCTGGTGGACCTGGCGACCCGGGCGGTCCCGGCGGCCCCAAGGACCCCGACGACCCCGGCAAGGGCAAATCCGGCGCCTACGATGGCAAGGGCGGCGGCCTCTGGTACCCGAAGTTCGCCGTCCCGCCGAAGAAGCGCAACTTCTTCATCGGCTGCGCCCTCACGCCGTACATGTGCTGCACCTGCCAGTTCTGCTGCCGCGATCCCTACCCTGGCCCGTGGAGCGGAAAACCGGTGAGCACCTGCGACGGGTGCGACTGCGATTGTTGCTCCGGCTGTGACGGGTGTTGCGACTGTTGCAGCTGTTGCGACTGCAACTGCTGAAGGGGGAGGACATGATCGACCCGATGGCCGACCTGCACGACCGCGGCCGCGAGAACTTCGCCGGGCTCGTCGAAGGCGGGAAAGCCCGTCTCGACGCGCTCTTCGCGACCGTCCCGGCGCTGGGTGAGCTGGCCGTCGGCACCGTCTACGGGCACCTGCACGAACGCCCCGCGCTGGACCCCCGCACCCGCGAAGCGGCGACACTGGCCGCGATCGTGGCCGCCGGCATGGTGGGCCCGCCGCTGAGCGTCCACCTCCGCACCGGCCTGGCCTCGGGCCTGTCGCCCGCCGAAATCTGCGAGGTCGTCGTCCAGACGGCGGCCTTCGCGGGCTTCCCGCGCGCGGTCTCCGCCGCCGACCAGCTGAACCGGCTCTTCGAAGGGCACGGCCTGCCGATCCCGCCCCCGCCGTCGCCGCGCGAAGCCGTCCTCGCGCTCCTGGCGGCGCCCGAAGGCGAGGTCGCCGAGGTGCTGGCGGCGTTCCCGCGCACCGAGGTCCAGGCGACCGGCCCCGACCGGGTGCTGGTCTCGTGCTTCGGCGACGACCAGGTCCCCGGCGCCGTCCTGCACTGCGCCGTCGACGGCGGGAATGTCACGTCGGTCACGGTCTTCCGGGCCCGCTGACCAGGCCCGACGGAAATTGTCGGTGGGTCGGCCTACTCTGGTCCACGTGGCTTTCGCAACCGAACACCCCGTACTCGCCCAGTCCGACTTCCGGCCCGTCTCGGAGATCCCGCGGACCGGCGGCCGGTTCGAGGTGGTCAGTGACTACCAGCCCGCCGGTGACCAGCCGGCGGCCATCGACGAGCTCGAACGCCGGGTCAAGGCGGGCGAAAAAGACATCGTGCTGCTGGGCGCCACCGGTACCGGCAAGTCGGCGACGACGGCGTGGCTGATCGAGCGCGTCCAGCGGCCGACGCTGGTGATGGCGCCCAACAAGACCCTCGCCGCCCAGCTGGCGAACGAGCTGCGCGAGCTCTTCCCGCACAACGCGGTCGAGTACTTCGTCAGCTACTACGACTACTACCAGCCCGAGGCGTACATCGCGCAGACGGACACCTACATCGAGAAGGACTCGTCGATCAACGACGACGTCGAGCGGCTGCGGCACTCGGCGACGATGAACCTGCTGTCGCGGCGAGATGTCATCGTGGTCGCGAGTGTGTCCTGCATCTACGGCCTCGGCACACCGCAGTCCTACCTCGACCGGTCGTCGAAGCTCGCGGTCGGCATGCAGCTGGACCGGGACGTCTTCCTGCGCGCGCTGGTCGACGTCCAGTACACGCGCAACGACATCGCCTTCGCCCGCGGCACGTTCCGCGCCCGTGGCGACACGGTCGAGATCATCCCGGCGTACGAGGAGCTCGCGATCCGCGTCGAGTTCTTCGGCGACGAGGTCGAGAAGCTGTACTACCTCCACCCGCTGACCGGCGACATCGTCAAGGAGGTCGACGAGGTCCGGATCTTCCCGGCAACGCACTACGTCGCCGGCCCGGAGCGGATGGAAAAGGCGATCCAGGGCATCGAGAAGGAGCTCGAGGAGCGCCTCGCCGAGCTGGAACGGCAGGGCAAGCTCCTGGAGGCGCAACGGCTGCGGATGCGCACGGCCTACGACATCGAGATGATGCGCCAGGTCGGCTTCTGCTCCGGCATCGAGAACTACTCGCGCCACATCGACGGCCGCGGTCCTGGCACGGCGCCGGCGACGCTGATCGACTACTTCCCGGAAGACTTCCTGCTGGTGATCGACGAGTCGCACCAGACGGTCCCGCAGATCGGCGGCATGTACGAAGGCGACATGTCCCGCAAGCGCAACCTGGTGGAGTACGGCTTCCGGCTGCCGAGCGCGGTGGACAACCGGCCGCTGACCTGGGAGGAGTTCTCCGACCGGATCGGCCAGACGGTGTACCTGTCGGCAACACCGGGCCCGTACGAGATGGGCCAGGCCGGCGGCGAGTTCGTCGAGCAGGTCATCCGCCCGACGGGCCTGGTCGACCCGAAGGTGGTCGTGAAGCCGACCGAGGGCCAGATCGACGACCTGGTGCACGAGATCCGGGAGCGGGCGGAGAAGGACGAGCGCGTCCTGGTCACCACGCTGACGAAGAAGATGGCCGAGGACCTGACGGACTACCTGCTGGAGCTGGGCATCCGCGTGCGCTACCTGCACTCGGAGGTCGACACGCTGCGCCGGGTGGAGCTGCTGCGCCAGCTGCGCGCGGGCGACTTCGACGTGCTGGTCGGCATCAACCTCCTCCGGGAGGGCCTCGACCTGCCGGAGGTCTCCTTGGTGGCGATCCTCGACGCGGACAAGGAGGGCTTCCTCCGCAGCGGAACATCGCTGATCCAGACGATCGGCCGCGCGGCCCGCAACGTGTCGGGCGAGGTCCACATGTACGCGGACAAGATCACCGAGTCGATGCAGCACGCCATCGACGAGACGGACCGCCGCCGCGAAAAGCAGGTGGCGTACAACAAGGAACGCGGCGTCGACCCCCAGCCGCTGCGGAAGAAGATCGCGGACATCCTGGACCGGGTGTACAGCGAGGCCGAGGACACCGAGCAGGTCTCGGTGGGCGGCTCCGGCCGAAACTCGTCGCGAGGCAAGAAGCCCGAGCAGGGCGACCGCGTGCGAAGCTCGGGAATGCTGGTCGACAAGAACGTGTCGGCAATGCCGCGAGCCCAGCTGGCGGACCTGATCCAGCAGATGACAGACCAGATGATGCAGGCGGCGCGCGACCTCCAGTTCGAGCTGGCGGCAAGGTTGCGCGACGAGATCTCGGACCTGAAGAAGGAGCTGCGAGGCATGGACGCGGCGGGGATCAAGTAGGCCTCGGCGGCTCGGGCCAAGCTCGCCGGGGCCGGGGCCGGGGCCGGGGCCGGGGCCGGGGCCGGGGCGGGAGGGCCGCCGGGGCAGGAGGGCCGCTGGGCCGGGACCGGAGGGCCGCCCGGGCAGCAGGGCCGCTGGGCCGGGCGGGCGGGCGGGCGGGCGGGCGAACCGAGGCTGACCGGGCGGCCCGCGATCGGCCCGGGCCGGGGCAGAGAACGCCCCACCCGGGCTGAAGGGCTGCTGGGCCGGTCGGGCAGGCTGGTCGAGTCTGCCCCCGGGCGAAGCCGGGGGCAGAAGAGCCGACCGGCCGAGACAGGGCTACCGAGGCCGCGGCAGAAGACCCGCCGGGCCAGGGAACACGAGAAGCCGCCGGAGCCGGGCGAGCAGGCCCGCAGCCGGCTTGGGCGCCGAGAACCGCCGGCCAGATCCCGCCCTGCAACCCGATCCGAAGCTCCAACACGGCCGGTGGTGCCGGGTCAAGGCACGCTTTCCCGCCTTGACGCGGTACCACCGGCCGTAGTCACAATTGGAGATCGGGTCGGAGGGCCTTCCCAAGGCCGGCTAACTCCGGCCACGGAAGCAAACAAACCGGCGGCCGAGCGGACTGGTGGCCGAGCGGACCGCCAGCCGAGCAGCCCGCCGAAACCCGCTCACACCACCAAACCCAGCTCACTCCGGAGCAGGAGCCCCCTCATCCGGCTGCAAAATCCCGAAAACATTCCCCTCAGTATCCCGGCAATAAGCCAGCCACCCCACCCCGGGAACCGGATTCTTCGGCAACGCCAAAGTCCCCCCAGCCCGGTTCACATCCCCCAGCGAAGCGTCAAGATCCGCCACCTCGACAGTGTTCACAAACCCGTGAATCGGAGCAGAAGCCTCCGGAGCAGGCCCTTGCCGAGGCAACAGCCCGCCGTCGATCCCGGCGCCTTCCCCCGTACTGATCATCCAATAGGGCACATCACCCCACCGCTCGAACTTCCAACCGAACACCGCCGTGTAGAACGCCACCGCTCGTTCGGGGTCGCCGGCGTGGATCTCGAAGTGGACGGGACGAGGCATGCGCGCCTCCTCAGGCCGGGCCGTCAGGGTGTCGTGAGAGTACGCCCGGCCTGAGGAAAGTTACAGGTGTGTCCGCGGCGTCAGGTCCGCGTCGAAGTCCGGGAAGCCCGCCGGCGCGGAGCGCGGAGCCAGCGAAGTGGCGGGCGGCAAGCCCGCCCAGCGGCGGACCGTCGCCGTCGCCGCTGCCGCCTCGGCCGGGGCCAGCTGGGCGATCTTCGACCCGTGGTTGCCGCCCTGGACGTAGTAGCGGTACGAATCGCGGCTGCCCGGGCCCAGCTCGAACGGCTCCGCTCCCCACGGGTCGTTGGACCCGTACACGAACAGCAGCCGGGTGCCGCGGGACTTCACCCAGAAGTCGATGTCCGGCATCGCCGGGTAGTCGAAGCGCGGCAAGCGGATCGACGACGGCACGAACGTCTTCGGCTGGTCGGCGCCCGGGTAGCGCAGCAGGTCGCGGAGGTAGCCGTCGTACGCCTCGGGCGAGCCCAGCTGGACCGCCGCCTGGTAGTAGTACGGGACGTACGGGGCCAGGTCCTGGTCGGAGTACGTGTTGAGGCTCTCCACCTTCTCGTACCAGGCGTAGACCTCCGCCGCGGGCGCGCCCGCCTTCGGCACCGTCGCGCAGTCCGCCTGGGTCTGGTACTGCCAGAACGCGAAGTACGAGTCGATCACCGAAATCTCGAGGGACTTGTCGGCCGAACCCACGATCGAGAACGTCAAGCCCCGTTCCGCCGCGTCCGCCGCCGCGATCGCCCCCAGCTCGTCACGCCGCTTCAGCGCGTCCCGCTGGATCGCCTTCAACGCGTCGCGGCAAGCCGGGTCGTTGCCCACGCGGGACAGGAAGCGGTTGTAGACGTCGACCGGGTCGATGACGTCGTTCGGCGCGACGTACGGGATCGTCGCGTCGACGTCGTCGGGGAAGAAGCGCCGGTAGTACGTCGCCGTCATGCCGCCCTTGCTGCCGCCCGTGGCCAGCCACTTGCCCGGGTAGATCGCCTTGAACGCCTGGACCGCGCGGTGCTCGTCCGCCGCCGCCTGCCAGATCGTCAGCTGCTTCGCCCAGTTCTCCGGCTCCGGCCGCGACGGCGTGAAGTAGCGGTACTCCATCGACAGCTGGTTGCCGTTGACGATCTGGGTCGGCTCCGAGCGGTTCGGCGAGCCGCTGACGTTGTAGCCGCTGGTGAAGGCGACTGTCGGGGCGGCGAAATCGCGGTGCAGCAACGTGAACCGCTGCTGGAACGTGCCCGCGCCCGGGTGCCGGTGGTCGGCGGGCTGGGTGTAGGTCAGCTTGAAGAACCGGTACCCGGCCGGCGCCGGGTCCTCGGAAACGACCGTGAGCCCGGGGATCCGCTGCAGTTCCGCCCGGATGTCGGGTGCCGCCGCGGCCGCCGGGGCCAGGCCGGCCAGCGCGAGCAGGACCGCCCCCACCGTGAAAAGTCTGCGCATCGAGCACCCTCCCGGCCCACGGAACCGCACCGAACTCTCGGTGGGACCCTCACAGAACCGGCGGTGGTCGGCAATCGGCTGTCCGGGCGCAGCTGCGGTCAGGATCCGACTTTCGGCGGGTGGCGCCGCGTCTCCCGGCGTGCGCAGCCACGGGCATCGTGTGAGTTGTCCGCGTGATTGCGGCCACGTTACGGTCCGAAGCCGTAGGTACCGTCATCGAGCGAGGGGTCCGCCATGAAGGTTTCCGACTGCCCGACGACCCAGGTCGAGGTACGCATCGCCGCGCGGCCTGCCGAGGTCTGGTCCTGGCTGCTGGACGTCGACCTGCCGGCCCGGTTCTCCACCGAGTTCCAGGGCGGCCGCTGGGTCGAGGGGGCCGAGCCCGGCCTCGGCGCGCGGTTCCGCGGCCGCAACTCCCACCCGATCGCCGGCGAGTGGGAGACGGTCTCCACCGTCACCGGCTACGAGCCCGGGCGGCTGTTCGCCTGGGCCGTGATGGACGTGACGAACCCGGCCGCGTCGTGGCGCTTCGAGCTCGTCCCGGACGGCGACGGCACGATCCTGCGCCAGTGGGCCCAGATCGGCCCCGGCCCGTCCAACCTCACCACGATCATCGGCTCGATGCCCGAGCACGAAGACGAAATCGTCGCCATGCGGCTCGGCGAGCTGCAGGCCAACATGCAGAAGACCGTCGAGGGCATCAAGGCACTCGCCGAAACCGGCGTGCCCGCCTAGCGGAGCAGACGGTCCACAAAGGACTTGACCGCGGCGAGCGCCTCGGGTGACTGCCACAGCCGCGTCACGTGCGGGTCGTCCGAGTGGCGGTACTCGGCGATCCGCTCGTGGAACGGCTGCCGGATCTGGGCCTTGGTGTGGGCGAACGGCTCGGCGGGCAGGTCGCCGAGCCGGGCCGCGACGGCGACGGCCCGGTCGAGCACCTCCTCCGGCGGGGCCGTCTCGTCGGCCAGTCCGCGGGCCAGCGCCTCGTCCCCGCCCCAGGTTTCACCCGTGTAGGTGAGCAAGGGCAGCCGGGGCGTGCCGTAGGCGCAGCGGAGGATCTCCAGCGCGGCCAGCGGGAACGGCAGCCCGACGAGCAGCTCGGTGACCCCGATCCGGCCGGCACCCAGCACCCGGTGGTCACAGGCCGCCGCCAGCACCGCGCCGCCGGCGATGGCGTGCCCGTTCAGCGCGGCGACCACCGGACGCGGGCAGCCGAACACGGCCAGCAGCGCGTCGGACAGCAGCGGCAGGAACTCGGCCACGTACGGCGCGCCGCCCTCGTCGAGCCGCTTGAGGTCGACGCCCGCGCAGAAGATCCCGCCGGTCCCGGTCAGCACGACGGCGCGTGCTTGTCCGGCGTCCTCGATCCGCCGCACCAGCTCCCGGCACGAGCCGGTGTCGAGCGTGTTCCCCCGCCCGTGGTCGATCCGGAGCACGGCGACGTCGCGGTGGCTGTCCAGGGTGATCGGCACGGCCCGACCGTACCGCGGGGGAGGCGGGCCGGTCAGGCCCTGACGCTCAACCGGACGACGCCGAATCGCTCAGCTCGTGATGTCCTTTCGCGCGAACCGCCGCCCGGCGTAGAGGAAGAACACCGTCCCGTAGATCGCCGCCGACAGCATGCCGCTCGCCAGGTTGGTCCAGTCGACGTCGGTCGAGATCAGGTCCATCCAGGAGAACGCGTAGTGCGTCGGCAGGTAGTTGCGCAGGCCCTCCAGCGCGGTGATCTGGTCCAGGATCTGCGACAGGATCGCCACCAGCACCGCGCCGCCGACCGCGCCCAGCGGGGCGTCGGTCGTCACGCTCAGCGCCAGCGCCAGCCCGGCCACCCAGGCCAGCTGCAGGATGATGTACACAGTGGACAGCGCGATGGCCAGCAGGCTGTCGCCGAACGACACCGCGTCGCCGGTCGGGCTGATCGCGTCGCCCGCGCCGTACCAGACCACCCCGACGCCGAGCGACACCAGCGGCAGCAGCACCAGCGCGAACGCCGAGAGCAGCCCGGACACGATCGCCTTCTGCCGCAGCACCCGCTGCCGCGGCACCGGCACGGCCAGCAGGTACTTCAAGCTCGACCACGACGCTTCGCTGGCGATCGTGTCGCCGAAGAACAGCGCCACGATCATCGGCAGCAGGAACGTCCCCGACACGAACAGCGCCAGCACGACGAAGTTCGGTGCGGACGCCGTGGCCAGGTCGACGAACCCGCCGCTGCGCCGGTTCGGGCTCGACTGCCCGAGCTGGAACGCCAGCGCCAGGATGAACGGCAGGATCGCGACGAACCCGAGCAGGAACTGCGTGCGCCGCCGCTTGAGCTGGCGCCGCAGCTCCACGCCCAGCCGCAGCGTCCGCCGCGCCGAGTAGCCCTCGACGGCGCCGTCCGGCCCGACACCCGCGTGCTCCTGCGACGCGATGTCGCTCAGCTCGTCCAGCGCGTGCGGGTCGGTGTGCACACCTTCACTCACGACTCTTCTCCGACCAGTTGCAGGAACGCGTCTTCCAGCCGGCGCCGAGGCCCGGCCTGCTCCACCGCGACGCCGGCGCGCACCAGCGCGGCCACGCCCTCGGCCCGCGGCAGCTCGCCGAGGTTCGCGTGCACGAGCTCGCCCTCGACGTCGACGTCGGTGACCCCGCTGAGCGCCTTCAACGCCGCCGCGGCCGCCGCCGGGTCGTCGACCCGGAACGTCGCCTCGCCGCCCGCCGCGGCCAGCTCGCCGACCTCGCCCGAGGCGACCAGCGAACCGCGGTGCATCACCACGACGTGCGTGCAGGTCTGCTCGACCTCGGCCAGCAGGTGGCTGGACACCACCACGGTGCGGCCGGTCGCGGCGTACCGCTTCAGCACCTCGCGCATCTGGTGGATCTGGGGCGGGTCGAGCCCGTTGGTCGGTTCGTCGAGCACCATCAGCTCCGGCAGGCCGAGCATCGCCTGCGCGATCGCCAGCCGCTGCCGCATGCCCTGGCTGTAGGTCCGCACCCGGCGCTCGACCGCGCTGCCGAGCCCGGCGATCTCCAGCGCCTCCGCGAAGTGCGCCTTCTCCGCCGGCCGCCCGGTCGACGCCCAGTACAGCTCGAGGTTGGCCCGGCCGGACAGGTGCGGCAGGAAGCCCGAGCCCTCGACGAACGACCCGATGCGGGAGAGCACCGGCGCCCCCGGGGCGATCTTGTGCCCGAACACGCGGATGCTGCCCGCGGTCGGCGTGATCAGGCCCATCAGCATCCGCAGCGTGGTCGTCTTGCCGGCGCCGTTCGGCCCGAGCAGGCCGAGCACCTGGCCCGGCTCGACCCGGAAGGACAGGTCCTTCACCGCGACGAACCCGCCCGCGTACTGCTTGCGCAGCCCCTCGATGACCAGCGGGGTGCCGGCCAGCCCGGGGTCGACGTCGGTGGCGCGACGGCGGCGCAGCGCGGCGAACAGCACCGCGGCCAAGCCGATCGCCAGCGTCACGCCGATGCCCACCAGCTGCCCGATCGGGGCCGGGGAGCCGACCGACTTCCCGGGCACGACCGGCACGGCCAGCGCGGTGCCGCCGCCGGCGAGCCCGATCCGGAACACCGCAGGCGCGGCCGGTGCGGCGTAGCCCTGGTCGGTGGTGCCGACGACCAGCCGCAGCGCGTGCCCGCCCTCGATCGGCCGGACGATGCCCGGCAGCGTCACCGTGACGTCGACCGGGGTGCCGTCGGCGGGCAGCCCGCTCACCCGGAAGGGCGCGATGGCGTTGGCCGGCAGCACCCGCGAGCCGTCCTGGCCGACGTCGTAGAGCTTGGCGAACAGCACCGCGTCGGGCTGCGGGTGCGCCGGGTCCGCGGCAACCTGCAGCCGCACGGTCGAGGAGCCGCTGATGACGAGCTGGCCGTCGACGGGCGCGGTGGTGAACTGCGCGGCCTGGCCGGGCGGGTCGTTGCTGAACAGCGCGCCCAGCCGCGCCGAACTGCTCGCGACGCCGTTGAGGCCGGGGATGCCGCTCACCGCCGCCGGGTTCGCCCCGGCCGGGCGCACCACCGGCTGCGCGGGCCCGGTCAGCGCCAGCAGCCGCCGCTCGGTCGCCGGCCCGGTCAGCCCGGGGTAGGCGGCGGCGTTGACCGTGCGGACCGACGGCGTGCCGTTGGCCCGCAACGTGCCCTGCACGTCGTAGCTGAAGCCGGTGCCCGGGTCGCCGCCGGTCACCGCGGTCCACAGGAAGTCGGCGATCTTGGCGCGCAGCTGCGGGCCGGGCTTGCCGCCGTCGTGGCCGCCGGTGTACCAGACCGTCTTGACCTTGCCGCCCGCGGCGGTGATCTGCCGGGCGTTCGCGTCGGACTGGTCGAGGCCGAACAGCGTGTCGCTCTCGCCCTGCACCAGCAGCGTCGGCACGGTGATCCGGTTCGTGACGGACGCGGGGGAGACGCGGCGCAGCAGGTCGACGCTCGCCTGGCTCGCCTGCCCGGTGGTGCCGAGCTCGGTGTAGGCGCGGCAGACCGCGGCGGTGAACCGGCCGCAGGGGTCGGCGGGGCCGCCACGCGGGCCGCCCGCGCCCTGCGGCGCCGCAGGAAGCGCGGCCGCGGCGGTCCCGGCGGCGCCGGTGGACCCGGTGTCGGTCGCCTGCCCGGCCTCCGGCGCTTCAGCGGAGGGCGAGCCGCTCGCCGCGGCGCCGGAACCGGCCGAGAAGAAGATGCCGGCCCAGCTCTTCTTGAAGACGCCGTCGGTGGCGAAGGCGCCGGCGGACGGCGTGCCGGGAGCGGTGGTCGCCGGCGTCGCCGCGTTCGGCACCAGGCCCTGGGCGAGGTCGTTGTAGGTGATCACCGGGGCGATCGCGTCGACGCGCTTGTCCGTGCCGGCCAGCAGCAGCGACAGCGCACCGCCGTAGGAGGCGCCGGTGACGGCGATCTCCGGGTCGCCCTTCGCGTCGAGGGTGACCTGGTGCTGCGCGACGAGCCGGTCGATCAGGCGGCTCGCGTCGGCGACCTCGCCGTCCGGGTCGTTGAGCCCGATCTTGCCGGTGCTCTTGCCGAAGCCGCGCGCGGACCACGTCATCACGACGAAGCCCTTCCGCGCGAGCTCGCGGGCGTCGTCGGCGACGCTGTTCTTGTCGCCGCCGAAGCCGTGCGCGAGCAGCACCGCGGGTGCGGGCACGGTCGTGGGCAGGTAGGTGGTCGTGTCGATCTTGACCTGCTCGGCCGAGCCGGGCGCGGCGGGCAGGTCGAGCAGGGCGTCCTGGGTGGGCACGGCGGGCGGGGCCGTGTCGCGCGTCGCCCAGAGGACGGTCGCGGCGGCGAGCACCGCCACGACGGCGCCGAGCGCGGTGAGCCGGGCTCGACGGGTGCGCGGGAGCGGGAGTCGGGGCACGACGTGACCGTATGTGAACTTTCCTGAGAGTGTTCTCCGCGGCTCACCGCGATCACACTTTCCGGACCACCTGGTGGACCGAAGTGACCGGAATTACACGACCAACCCGGTGACGTGCGCGATCCCGGCTGGCGTTCGCCGGGAGGAACCGGCAAACTGGACGCGCTGTGAGGGGAGTATTCCTTCGCGGCGGTGTCGTCAGCACGGTGGCCCTGCGCCCCCGGCACCGTCGGCCGGTGGTTGCCACCGGCGGAAGAGACCTCCGGTTAGTTGCTGCTGCGCACTATCCGGAGGTTTCGGTTCCATGACTGTCCCCCTGTGGCTGTGGATCGCCACGATCGGTGGCCTGCTCGCGCTGATCGCGCTGGACCTGGTCATCGTCGATCGCAAGCCGCACGAAGTGACCACGGGGGAAGCGGCTCGCTGGGTCATCTTCTACGTCTCGTGCGCGATCGTGTTCGGCATCGGTGTGTGGGTCTTCGCCGGGCACGACCCGGGCGTCGAGTTCTTCACCGGGTACATCACCGAGTACTCGCTGAGCGTCGACAACCTGTTCATCTTCATGATCATCATGAGCTCGTTCAAGGTGCCCGCCATCCACCAGCACCGGGTGCTGCTGGTCGGCATACTGCTCGCGCTGGCCATGCGGAGCGTCTTCATCGCCATCGGCGCCGCGCTCATCGAGCAGTTCGTCTGGGTGTTCTTCCTCTTCGGCGCAGTGCTGATCTGGACGGCGATCAGCATGCTGCGCGGCAAGGGCGAAGAAGAGGAGTACCACGAGAACGCCGTCACCCGGCAGGTGCGCAAGATCGCCCCGGTGACCGACGACTACCACGGCCACCACTACACGGTGAAGATCAACGGCAAGCGGATGATCACGCCGATGCTGCTGGTGATCGTGGCCATCGGCTCGGCCGACCTGCTCTTCGCGGTCGACTCGATCCCGGCGATCTTCGGGATCACGCAGGAGGCGTTCCTCGTCTTCACCGCCAACGCGTTCGCGCTGATGGGCCTGCGCCAGCTGTACTTCCTGCTCGGCGGCCTGGTGACCAAGCTCGTCTACCTCAGCTACGGCCTCGCGGTGATCCTCGCCTTCATCGGCGCGAAGCTGTTCCTGCACGCGCTGCACGAGTACCACGTCGTCCCGGACTGGCTGGACATCAACAACTGGATCTCCCTCGGCGTGATCGTCGTCGTGCTCACCATCACCACGGTGGCCAGCCTGGCGAAGGCCCGCCGGGACGAGCGCAGGCAGGTCGTTGCTTAGCGTCAGGCAAAATCGTTCGCCTCGCTAAGGATTTCGGGTACCGTCGGCGAGGTGCGTCCTGCCGACATCGAAGCCCTCGTCGTCCCCGGCCGTCCTGCCCTGCGCGGGAACCTGCTGCTCACGGCGGTCAAGAGACCGGATCTGAAAGCGAACGCGACCCACAGCGCGCTCCGGCGGGTTTCGCTCGGCGGCGGCGAGACCGCGTGGACCCACGGTCCGCGCGACTCCGCCCCGGCGATCTCCCCGGACGGGCGCTGGGTGGCGTTCCTCCGCGCCGGGGACGGCCAGGGCGCGGACGGCAGCCCGCAGCTGCACGTGATGCCCACCGGCGGCGGCGACGCCCGCCGGCTGACGTCGCTGCACCTCGGCGCCGGGGAACCGGTGTGGGCGCCGGACTCGCGGCGGATCGCCTTCACCGCCCGCGTGCCCGAGCCCGGCCGCTACGGCACGCCGGACGCCGGCGGCGAGACGCCGGAGCCGGCCGCCGAGGCCCCGCGCCACATCACGCGGATGGATTACCGGCTCGACGACGTCGGGTTCGTGCGCGACCGCATGCAGCGGCTGTTCATCGTCGACACGGCCGACACCCAGGAGCCGGGGGAGCCCGAGCCGCTGACCGGGGCCGGGTTCGACGCGGCCCACCCGGTCTGGACGCCGGACGGCACGCGCGTGGTCTTCACCGCCCCGCCGGACTGGGGCGCGGCCGAAAGCGACGTCCGCGACATCTGCGCGATCCCGGCCGAGGGCGGCGCGCCCGAGGTCGTCGTGCGCTGCGAGGGCTACTCGGAGCGGCCGGTGTTCGGCCCGGACGGCACGTTGTTCTACTTCGGACAGTCTTTCGAGGAGCACCACGAGGCCGCGCCCACCGGGCTCTACGCGGCCACGCCCGAGTTCGGCGCCGGCCCGGTGAAGGCCCGCCGGCTCACCGACGCGGAAACCGTGGACTGCGAGTCCGCGGCGGGGCCGCCGGCTCCGCGCGAGAACGACGTCGTCGTCGCGGTCCGCAACCGCGGCGCGGTGGAACTGCGCGCCGTCGCCATCGACACGGCCGACGCCCCGCTGGCCGACCTGGCCGTGGTCCACGCGGACCGGTCCGCGGTCCGGTCGTTCACGCTGGACGGCGCGGTGCTGGTGGCGGTGATCGCGACGCCGTCGACCGCGGGCGAGGTCGTGCTGCTCGGCGACGGCGAGCCCCAGGTGCTGACCGGCTACTCGCAGCCGTTGCGGGACAGGGGCATCCGGCCGATGATCGAGCTGGAGACCACCGCCCCGGACGGCTACCCGGTGCACGGCTGGCTGGTCCTGCCCGAGGGTGAGGGCCCGCACCCGGTGCTGCGCGTGGTGCACGGCGGCCCGTTCACCCAGCAGGAGTGGGCGGTGTTCGACGAGGCCCAGGTCTACGCATCGGCGGGCTACGCGGTGGTGGTCGGCAACCCGCGCGGGTCGGCGGGGTACGGGCAGGCGCACGGCCACGCGATCACGCACGCCCTGGGCACGGTCGACGTCGACGACGTCCTGGCCCTGCTGGACAAGGCGCTGGAGCGGCCGGACCTGGACGCGTCCCGCGTCGGCATCATGGGCGGTTCGTACGGCGGGTTCATGACGAGCTGGCTGGCCGCCCACCACGGCGCCCGCTTCAAGGCGGCGTGGAGCGAGCGCGCGGTCAACGCGTGGGACTCGATGCTCGGCAGCTCCGACATCGGCTACTTCTTCGTCGACGCCTACATCGGCTCCTCGCCGGAGGAGCAGCGCAAGCGGTCACCGCTGACGTACGCGGCGCAGGTGGAGATCCCGTTCGCGGTGGTGCATTCGGAGCAGGACTGGCGCTGCCCGCTGGAGCAGGCGGAGCGGATGTTCGTCGCCCTGCGCCGAGCGGGCGCGCCGGCGGAGATGCTGCTGTTCCCGGGTGAAGGGCACGAGCTGAGCCGTACCGGGCGGCCGCGGCACCGGGTGCAGCGGTTCGAAGCGGTCCTGGAGTGGTGGTCGCGGCACCTGTGACGCGCGGGCTGGTCTGCTTCGACGTCGACGGCACCCTCGTGCCGGGCACCAGCTCGTGCGCGTGGGTGGCCGCGGTCCTGGGTCACGAGGCCGAGCTCGTCGCCGCCGAGGCGGCGTACGCGGCCGGGCGGATGACCAACCAGGAAGCGTCGGTGATCGACGCCCGCGGCTGGGCCGGGCACTCCGAGGCGGAGATCCCGGCCCGGCTGGCGACGCTGCCGCTGGTCGACGGGATCGCCGAGACGGTGGCGTGGTGCCACGAGCACGACCTGCGCCCGATCCTGACCACGCTCGCGTGGACGCCGGTGGGCCGGATGCTCGCCGCGCGGTTCGGCTTCGCCGCGTACTGCGGCCCGGTGCCCGAAGCCGTCGGCGGCCGCTACACCGGCCGCGTCGCCGAGCACCTGGACGAGTACGGCAAGCGGGACTTCGCGCTCGCCCAGGGTTTCGCGCCGGAGCGGTGTGCCGCGGTCGGGGACAGCCGGTCGGATCTGCCGCTCTTCGCCGCCGTCGGCATGAGCATCGGCTTCAACGCGGCCCCGGACGCCCGTGCCGTCGCGACCCACCTCGTCGACGGCGACGACCTGCGGGCGATCGTCCCGCTGCTCGCGGCTCAGTTCAGCAGCGTGTAGTTCAGCTCTTCGCAGACCCGGCCCAGCGGGACGTCCAGGCCCGGGTGGTCCAGCGGCAGCAGCACGTCGGGCGCGATCGGGAGTGCGGCGCCCGCCGGCGGGTCCCACAGGCAGATCGCGGGGTCGCCGGAGTCCATCGACGAGCGGTACCAGAGGCCGTCGAGGTCGCTGAACGCGCCGCGGATCGCGCGGGCCCACGCCTGGGTCAGCTTCTTCGGGCCGCTGGAGATCTCCTGTGAGGCGCCGACGCGCGTCGGCCAGAGGCCGGTCAGGTCGAGCAGGCGCAGGGTGCGCGTCGGGCGGACGACGACCAGCCGGGGACCGCGGGTGCGGCGGTCGACCGTCGAGCTGGTCTGGAAGACCTCGGCGACCGAGGTGCGCACGGTGAGGCCGAAGTAGAGGACGCCGTTGGCGGGATCGGTGACCGGGGCGCCGCCGCGGCCGGGTGTCTGCTGGTCGAAGCGGCCGTGCGGGAGCGGGCCGGTGTAGCGGAACGAGTTCCACTGCTGGGGGTGGTTGCCGTGCGCGGTGAAGATCCGTACGAGCCTGGTCGCGGGCTGGACCGTCACCACGTCGTCGGCGCGGTTCAGCTGCCGGACCAGGACGGATCGGGCGGGCGGCAGCGGGAGCCGGGCCATGGGTAGGGGGTGGTCCGTCCTTGTCGGTGATCTTGCTCGGGAGGGTCCAGCCTAGAGCGGAGTGCCGAGCGTGGCGATGAGGCGGGCCACGTGGTCCGGGTCACCACCGGAGAGCAGCCATTGCCGCGGGGTCGCGGGCTGGTCGTTGATGACGAGATCGTCCTGCGGAGTGCTCATGAAGGCGGCGACGACCAGCGCGGGCTGGTCCTCGGGGAGGGCCTTGAGCACGACTTCGAGGCCGGGCAGCACGCCCGAGCCGGCGAACTGCCACGCGGGGAGCCGCCACCCGCCGTCCTTCCAGCCGGTCAGCCGCCCTTCCTTCAGGCGGTGCCGGATCCGGCTGTCGTCGACGCCGAGCGCCTTCGCGGCTTCGTTGACGCTGAGAGCACCTTCGGCGAGCACGGCGTGGGCGGCGACGGTGCGCGCCCGGAAGTCGGGTTCGTCTTCCCGCCGTGGCGAGAGGTCCAGGCCGACGTCGGTGAGCGCGGCGCGCTGGTCGGCCGAGAAGTAGTGCGAGGGATCCGGATTCGGTGGGGACAGTCTGCGCGCGGCGTCTTCGACGAGTGTGAGGAACTCGTTCGCATCGACCTTCAGGCCCGCCTTGGCGAGGATGTTCTCCAGCGCTACAGACATGTGGCCCAGGTTAACCCGAAACAGCGCGGATGTGCGGGTTCGTGCGCTTTCTTGCCCTGTCTGTGGGTGAATTCACCAGAGATCGACACTCAGGGCACATCATCCAACACATTGAGTAGTCAACTTCCGGTCAGTTTCCCTGGATCGGAGGCGGTTGTCCAGTCCCGGTCCGGCTTGACACTGCCGGGTGGGGAACCTAGGTTCCGGATGAGAAAACGATTTCCGCTCCGTGCCTACGAGACCCGGCGCTCCGGCGCCGGTGATGGGGGACACAGGGGGTGGGGCGTGCCTGGGGCCCGGCACGAGCCGGCCCCCAGGCACGTCGCTCCGGCTACCGGCGGGAGCTCTTCCGCACGATCAACCGGGCTTCGAGGGTCGTCGTCGTGGTGTCGCGGCTGCTGTCCGAGATGCGGGCCAGCAGGAGCTGCGCGGCCACCCGGCCGACTTCGTACGCCGGTTGGGCGACCACCGTCAGGGGCGGGTCGATCAGAGTGGTCCACGGTGCGTCGTCGAACGAAACGATGCCCACGTCCCGGCCCGGGCGCAGGCCGCGGGCCGACAGGGCTTCGAGCACCCCGATCGCCATCGTGCTGTTCGCGACCAGCAGCGCGTCCGGCGGCGACGGCTCGTCCAGCAGTTCCAGTGCGGCCAGCCGCGCGCCTTCCGAGCGGTACTCGGCCCGGCGGAACATGACGTTGCCTTCGCCGACGACGTCCGCGTAGCCTGCCAGGCGGTCTTCGGCGGTGCGGACGCCCGGGGGACCGGTCAGGCAGCCGACCCGCCGGTAGCCGCCGGCGAGCAGGTGCCGCGTGGCCTCGGCGGCCGCGTGCCGGGTGTCGACCAGGACCTGATCGCCCTCGGCGGCCTGCAGCGGCCGGTCGACGGCCACCAGTGGCGTGCCCTGGCGCCGCAGGCCCTCGACGTTCGTGGACCGGCCGGTGGGCGAGAGCACCACGCCCGCGACGCGCTCTTGGAGCGCGACCTCGATGTAGCGGCGCTCCTTGTCTTCGTTTTCATCCGAGTTGCACAGCACCACCGAGTAGCCCGACCGCTGCGCGAGGTCCTCGACGCCCCGCGCGATGGCGGTGAAGAAGGGGTTCTCGACGTCGGAGATGATCAGCGCGAGCACCGCTGTCTCCTGCCGGCGCAGGTTCCGGGCCAGCCCGTTCGGGTGGTACCCCAGCTCGGCGGCCGCTTCCTGCACCCGCGCGGCCAGTGCGGGGTCCACAGTGGACTTCCCGTTGAGGGCGCGCGACACGGTCGCCGTGGAGACGCCGGCTCGCGCCGCGACGTCGCTGATGGTGGCCACGCGTCCTCCCTGATCACTCGTCGAGGGGAGAATAGCGCTCTTGGTGGTCGTTCACCGTCCGCTTACCTTTTTGGGTGAACAGCCACTTCCGGTTGTCCGTGCGGGTTACGCCGAACGGAGTCGATCACCGGCTGTGATGTCCACAGTGGAGAGTCAGGGGAAGAAGAGGCGCGGCGTGAGCCCGGTGAGGGCCCGGCAGTCCCGGCTGAGATGAGCTTGATCGGCATACCCCGCGGCGGCGGCGAGCGCGGCCAGGCCGGAGAGGCGCGGGGCGAGTGCGACGGCTCGCTGGAAACGGCTGATCCGGAGGTAGGTGGCGGGTCCGTAGCCGACGGCTTGGGTGAACCGCCGGCGGAGCTGCCGGTCGCTCACCGCGGTGGACGGGGGCGGATCCTCGGCCTGCGCTGCCGTGAGCTCTGGCGGGCTCGCGGCGAGTTCCGCCGCTCGCGCCGCGAGCTCTGCTGGTCGCACGTCGGCTCGGGCCATGTCCGGCTCCTCCGAACCCGGTTGGGTGAACATGGTTCGGGTCGCCTCACCGACGCGGGCAACCCCCGCCTCCAGCCGCGCGATCAGCTCTGCCACCGCCGGATCCACGGGAGGCGGCTCCGCCACCCGCTCGGCCACCGCGGAAACCGGCGACCAGGCGCCCTCCACGAGCCGCTCCGCCGAGCGCCGACCCCACAGCTCGTCCAACGGCACCCGCCGGTCCCGCAACTCGTCCGCCGCCACGCCCAGGACCGCCGCCGCCCGGCCCGGCACGAACCGCACTCCGCTGAGCACCACTCCCGGCTCGGTCACCGAAGACCAAGCTCCGGTGTCCGGACCGGCCACGAACGCCTGGCCGCCGCCGACCACGAGATCCACGCACCCGTCCGGGACGATCCGCTTCGCCCCCTCCGAAGCCGACCGCCAGACGCACCTCACCACGCCCCGCAGAAACGCCGGGGCGGCCACCTCCTCGTACACAGTTCCGATCATCCTCCGGGGGACCGACAAAAACCGGCGCTCGAGTGCCGGGCCGACCGCCGGCCCCCGGGTTGGACGGCGTGGCCGGCTCCTCCTGCTCGGCCTCGATCATTCTCCGGGGGACCGACAGAAACCGGCGCTCGGGAGCCGGGCCGACCGCCGGCCCCCAGGTTGGACGGCGCGGCCGGCTCCTCCTGCTCGGCCTCGATCATTCTCCGGGGGACCGGCAAAACCGGCGCTCGAGCGCCCAGGCCCACCGCCACCGGCAGGGCGGCAGCCCCTCAAGCCGGGGTCTTCCCTCCGCACCCACCCGTCCGGGTGAACATCGAACTTTCCGCAAACTCCGGCTAACACCCCGTCAGGTCACGGCGAGATATACATCGACGCACTCGATGGAAGTGCGCGCGACGAGAGAAGACCTCTCCATGGGCGTTTCCACCGCCACCCGGCCCCTGCGCGACTGCGCCGGGCGGGCTCGGTCGGCCGGCAGCTTCGTCGTCGTCCTCGGGGTGCTTGCCGCGGCTTTTGCGGTGACCTCCTACGTCGTTCCCCGGTCCGCTCGCGGGCCCGCGAAGGAAGAACCCGCCGCTCCGCTCGCGCCGGCCGCCGTGCGGACCGTCGATCACAGCGTCGTCTACGAACTGCTCGGCCCGCACGGGGCCCGCAACGTCACCTACGCCGCCGCCGGGGCCGCTCTCGCCCAGCACGCCGAGGTGGCCACCCCCTGGTCCGTGCGGTTCACCCGGGTTTCCCCCGCCGGGCGCACCGAGTTCTACAGCATCGCCGCCCGGAACCCCGGGCCCGGTGCGCTGCGGTGCCGGATCGTCGTCGACGGGGTCGTCGTCGCCGACAAGACCGAGACCGAACCGGACCGGCTCTTCAGCTGCGCTGTCTGAGCAGGCCCGAGCCAGCAAGATAGCGGCGTGAACGCCGCGATCACCTTCGGGCCCGCCCTGGTGGCGGTCCTCGTCCTCCTCGCCGTCACCGGCGCCGTCGTCGTCCGGGCCGGCGGGCTCGGCCGAGGCCGGTCCGTGCTGATCGCCGCCGCCCGTGCGGTCGTCCAGCTCGCCGCCGTCTCCCTCGTGATCACCGCCGTCCTGCGCTCGGTGCCGCTGACCGGCCTCTTCGTGCTGCTCATGTTCGGGATCGCCGCGGTGACGTCGGCACGCCGGGCCGGTACCGCCCGGAACCTCCCGTGGACGGCACTGGCCATCGCCGCCGGTACGGCGCCCGTGCTCGGCCTGGTCCTCGGCGCCGGCGTTGTCCCGCCGCAGCCGATCGCCGTCGTGCCGATCGCGGGGATCGTGATCGGCGGCGCCATGACCGCGACGTCGCAAGCCGCCCGCCGGGCCCTCGACGAGCTGAAGGCCCGGCACGGCGAGTACGAGGCCGCCCTGGCCCTCGGTTTCCTGCCGCGCCCGGCCGCGCTGGAGATCTGCCGCCCGTCGGCCGGGCACGCGCTCATCCCGGCGCTCGACCAGACCCGCACGGTCGGCCTGGTGACGCTGCCGGGCGCCTACGTCGGCGTCCTGCTCGGCGGGGCCGGCCCGATCCAGGCCGGGACGACGCAGGTGCTCGTGCTGATCGGGTTGCTCGCCGCGGAAGCCGTCTCGATCCTGGTGACCGTGCAGCTCGTCGCGGCGGGGAAGCTCAGCCGAGCGGGGAAGCCAGGTGGGCCGTGTCGTTGAAGCGCCGCACGATCCAGGTGTCGCCGTGCAGCACCAGGTGCGAGATCGAGCCGTTGTCCGCGCCGAGGAACGCGAACCGCTCCACCGAGCGGCTGGCCTGCGCGAACACCTCGCCGATCACGCCGCCGTGGGTGAACACCGCCACCCGCTGGTCCGGGTGCGCGGCCGCGATGCGGGTCAGCGCGCCGCGCAGCCGGGCGCCGAAGGCCTCGTCGGACTCCGCGCCCGGGATCACGTCCCAGCGCTGCTCGGCCCACAGCCGGTCGACGATCGGGTGGCCGTCGGCCGTGTACTTGCGGAACAGGCCGTTCTCCCAGTCGCCGAGGTGGATCTCGCGCAGGTCCGGCTCGACGACCGGGGTCAGCCCGAGCTTCTCCGCCAGCGGCGCGGCGGTCTGCACCGTGCGGCGCAGCGTCGTCACGTAGATCGCGTCGATCCGCTCGCCCGCCAGCCGGACGCCGACGCGCTGGGCGTGGTCACGGCCTTCCGGCGCGAGGTCCGGGTCGGCCTGGCCGTCCACCAGCTCGAACGGGTTTTCGCCGCGGGCCGGAGCGGACTCGCCGTGCCGGATCAGGAAGATCTCCGTCGCGCCCGGGGGCGGGCTGAAACGGTGCTGGCGGTACTCGATCTCCTGCTCGGGCGTGCTCATGACCCCGACACTAGCCCAGCTGCTTGTCCACGAAACACCATCGCCACGTCTCGCCCGGTTCGAAGCTGCGCATGACCGGATGGCGGGATTCGTGGAAGTGCTGGGTCGCGTGCCGGCGCGGCGAGGAGTCGCAGCAGGCGACGTTGCCGCACTTCAGGCACATCCGCAGGTGCACCCACGTGGTGCCCTCGGCGAGGCAGGCGGCGCAGCTGTCGGCCGAGCTGGGCTCCTTGTCCACCCACTCGTGGGCCAGGTGCTTGCACGAGCCCGCCGTCGCGGCCGGGGTGCGCAGCTCGCGGCCCTCGGTGTCGGGCTCGGCCTCGTCGCGGTCGAGCATGGACTCCTCGATGTCGAGCCGCTCCAGGACCTTGCGCAGCACGTCGTCGTCGGCGCTGCCGCTGTCGCGGGCCTTGAGGAACTGGTCGCGCTCGACTTCGAGCAGCTCCAGCCGCAGCCGGCGGTAGGCGTCACTGGGGGTCTCGGCCAGCGCGCTCTGCCTGCCGAGCTGCTCCCACGCCGAGTCGGCGCGGTGCTGCAGCCGGTCGCGCAGGCGCTGGATGATCTCCGGCGGGTCGTCGTCGGTGCGGATCTCGTCGAGCTTGGCCAGCGCCGCGCGGGTCATGTCGTGCAGGACGGCCGCCTCCTGCAGCGCGTCCTCCGCCGGGTCCGGGCGCGGCAGGCGCAGCTTGCGGATCAGGGGCGGCAGCGTCATGCCCTGCACGGCCAGCGTGCCGGCCACGACGACGAACGCCGCGAGCACCAGCACGGCCCGCTGCGGGGTGTCCGCGGGCAGCACGAACGCGGCCGCCAGCGTCACCACCCCGCGCATGCCCGCCCACGCGATGACGGCCGAGTAGCGCCACGGCCAGACCTTCGGCTGGTTCTTCTTGGGCAGCAGACGCCGCTTGACCCGCTTTCCGACGCCGATCCCGGCCATCCACAGCACCCGGGTGAGGATGGTCGCGGCCAGCACGGCGACGCAGATCCAGGTCAGCATGGCCAGCGAGAGCCCGCTGTCCCCGACCTCGGCGAGGATCCGCCGCAGCTGCAGGCCGATCAGCAGGAAGACCATGTTTTCCAGCAGGAACGCGATGGTCTGCCAGTTCAGCCGGGACGCCAGCCGGGTGGAGCCGGAGAGGATCTGCGGCGCCTTGTGCCCGAGGATCAGCCCGGCGATGACCACCGCGAGCACGCCGGAGCCGTGGATCGCCTCGGCCGGGATGTAGGCGATGAAGGGGACGGCGAACGACAGCGCGGTGTCGAGCACCGGTTCGTTCAGCCGGGCGCGGATGAACGCGGCCGCGAAGCCGACGACCAGGCCGACCACGGCCCCGCCGATGGCCGCGCGGAAGAAGTCCGCACCGACCTGCCACAGGCTGACCGACCCGGCCAGCGCGGCGATGGCCGTGCGCAGGGCGACCAGCGCGGCGGCGTCGTTGAAGAGGCTCTCGCCCTCCAGCAGGCGGATCAGCTTGCGGGGCATGCCGACCCGCCGGGCGACGACGCTGGCCGCGACCGCGTCCGGCGGCGCCACGACCGCGCCGAGCGCGATGCCGCCGGCCAGCGGCAGCCCGGGGATCACCGCCCAGGCGACCACGCCGACGCCGAGCGCGGTGAACACGACGAGGCCGACCGACATCAGCCCGATCGCCCCGCGGTTCTTCCGGAAGTCGACCAGCGACGTCTGGATGGCCGCCGAGTAGAGCAGCGGCGGGAGCAGGCCGAGCAGCACGACTTCGGGGTCGAGGTGGTATTCGGGCACGCCGGGGACGTAGGAGGCGGCGACGCCGACGACGATCAGGCACAGCGGAGCGGACCAGTCCAGCCGCCGCGCCACCGCGCTGACGACCAGGACGGTCACGACCAGCGCCACTATCTCTGCAGCTACGTGCACGGGGTAATCATTACCCTCCCGCCGCGGCGGGTGTCACCTGGCCAGCCTCGCCGCCGCTCGGAGGTACGCGAGTTGGTCCTCCGGGTATGCGTGTCGTCCGGTCGTAGGCTGGACGCGTGACGACGGTGGAGATCACGGCCGGTGCCCTGCGCGGGTCCGAACGGGACGGGGTCCGGACGTTCCTCGGCGTGCCCTACGCCGAGCCGCCGGTGGGGGAGCTGCGGTTCCGCGCGCCCCGGCCGGTCCGGCACTGGGCCGGCGAACGCGACGCGACGACGTGGGCGCCCCGGGCGCCGCAGCCCGAGCTGACCGGGCGCGGCTTCACCGGCGACGAGGACTGCCTCTACCTCAACGTCTACGCGCCCGCCCAGCCCGGCTCGTTCCCGGTGCTCGTGTGGATCCACGGCGGAGGCGGCGTGATGGGCGCGCCGCACCAGTTCGACGCGTCCGCGTACGCCCGCGCCGGCGTGGTCGTCGTGACCGTCGCCTACCGGCTCGGGGTGCTCGGGATGCTGCACCTGCCCGGGGCCGCCGACTCGAACCTGTCCCTGCGCGACCAGGTCGCCGCCCTCGAGTGGGTGCGGGACGACATCGGCGCGTTCGGCGGCGATCCGGGCCGCGTCACGCTGGCCGGGCAGTCCAACGGCGGCCGGACCGTCGGGACGCTGCTGGCCGTGCCCGCGACCCGCGGGCTGGTCCACCGGGCGATCGTGCAGAGCGGCACCGGGGTCGGCTCGGTCGTGCACACCCCGGCCGAAGGCGCGGCGATCGCCGACGCCGTCCTGCGGGAACTGGACGCCCGGCCCGAGGACCTCGCCACGCTCCCGGTGACGCGGATTCTCGAAGCGCAGCAACGGGTTTCGGCGGTGTCCGGGACCAAGGTGACCTACCGCGTGGTCGTCGGCGACGAGCTGCTTCCCCGGCGGCCGCTGGACAGCGTCCGGGAAATCCCGCTGCTCATCGGGACGACCGCCGACGAGGAAGACCTGTTCAGCTGGCTGCAGTCGGGCGGCGCGAAGCTGCTCGGCGTCGGCTCGACGATGCTGGACGCGGCCGAGATCGAAAAGGCCGTCGAGGCGTACAGCGACCTACTCGATTGGCCCCAGGACCAGATCCGCAACCGCGTGCTGACCGCCGGGGACTGGTGGATCCCGGCGATCCGGTTCGCCGAGAAGCAGCCGGACGCGTGGATGTACCGCCTGGACTGGCGGATCGCCCCGCGCGGCAAGGGCTTGGGTGCACCGCACGGGCTCGACCTGCCACTGGTGTTCGACGACATCCGCAACCGCAACTGGCGCTTCCTCTTCGCCGGCCGGACGTTCCCGGCCGAGCGGATGCAGGCGATGGCGACGGAGATGTTCGGCGCGTGGGTCCGGTTCATCGCGACCGGTGACCCGGGCTGGCCCCGCTACACGACGGCCGACCGGACGACCCGCCTCTTCGACGAGGTGAGCACCACGGTGTCCGATCCGGACCGCGAGCAGCGCCTGCTCTGGGACTGAGCCGGGGCGGCGCGCGCGTTACCGAGAAGAGGCGTTCTTCGAGAAGGGCCAGACGCCGCGGAGAGGCACCACGGGCAGCGGACGATCCGCGCCCCGGCGGCGCTCAACGGCGCGACGCGGTCGCAGTGCAAAGAACTCTCCAGCAACGAGTCGAAGATCACCTCAAAGGTGATTCGAAGGCGGCAGGAATCGCGGCGGCACTCACCCACTCGGGCGCTCCGGTCCAGCTTCCGGTGCCCGTTCGGATCTGGCTCGAGAACGAATCCAGCAGCGTCGAGGTTCAGGACGCCGTCAAGGATTTGCTGGACTCGCACGGATTCGTGGTGGCCCGTGCCTACCCGCCGAAGCAGGTTCCTGGTACCGGTCATTCGTCTTCCGGCTTCGCCGGGCCAGCACGTCGGATGAGATGCGCCGCCGGATGGAAAAGCTCGAGCGTGGCATCGAACTCCAGCTTGTGACCAAGAACCAGGCGCAGGTGGATCAGGCGCAGGGAGACGCCGTCGCGAAGCTCCTGGTCGCCCTGCATGACTCGCCGACAGCGTTGATCCAGATCGGTTCCGTGTTGCTGGTCAAGATCGATGGTGTCCCGATGGTCCGCAATCTCACGCAAACCGAGATCGCGTTGCTCGACCGGAACCCGTCCCTGCTCGACAATCCCCGGTCGGCGTTGTGCGCTCTCAACGACGCTGCCGATGCATCCCCGACCCCCGGGCCTTGCACACACGTGATTCTGAGCGGCGGGAAAGCCGACCAAAGGTCGACTGACTCGCGGGCCGACGGTGAAGGTCTCCTTACCGGCTCGAGTCCGGCAAGGAGACCTTCACCCGCGCTAGACGGTGATCTTGTCGACGTTCGGGCCGCCGTTGGCGGTCGTCGCGGTCGCCTTGATCTTGTTGGTGCCCGCCGTGAGGGTGACCGGGATCGTGACCGTCTGCCACGTGTCCCAGTTCCCGGTGCCGCCGAACGCCAGCCCCGAGGCCACCTTCGTGCCGTTCACCGAGATGTCCATCGGGCGGTTCGCCGTGGTGCCGTTGGCGAATCGCAGGACCACGTTCGCGCTGCCCGCCGCGGCGGCGGACACCGTGAACTCCACCGCGCTGCCGACCGCGTTGTCGTAGTTGACGAACCCGGTTCCGGTGTAGCCCAGGTGGTTCGACTCCGCGACGCCGTTCGTGATCGTCGCGTCTTCGGCCTGGTAGTCCGCCGTGGGGCCGGGGTCGACCGAGCCGTCCGCCGGGATCGTCTTCGTCCCGGTGTTCCAGCCCGCGATGCGCACCGACGGCGCCGCCCCGCGCAGGTCCGCGGTGCGGTACGTCGCCGTCAGCGTGGTCGACTCGCCGGGCCAGAGGCTGACCTGGTTGTCGGTCCACCGCACCGGGAGCACCGGTGCGCCCGCCGCGCCGACCACGTGCGCGTCCACGAAGAACGCCGGCACCTTGCCGGTGGAGGTGTTCTTGAGCGTCACCTTGGTCGTCGTGGTGCCGTCGCCGTTCGCCGTCGAGGTCGCCGACGAGCCGAGCGTGACCGAACCCAGCGAGTTCAGCCCGGACAGGTCCGCGTACGACGTCGTCGGCGTGTAGTACCAGTCGCTGTTGCTCCAGTCGAGGGTGTCGGCCTTGGTGGACAGCCAGTACACGTTCCGGCTGACCTCCTTGCCCGACGAATCCGTGAGCACCAGCTTCGCCAGGTACGTCGTCGACAGCCCGCTCACCGAACCGATGGTCAGCGCCGTCGTCTTCGCGCCGTCACCGCCGACCGAAACACTCTTCGACTGGTCGAACTTCGAGGTGCCGTCCAGGTTGAACAGCTGCACGCGGGCGGTGAGGCCCGACGCGGCGTCGTGGTTGTGGTTGACCACCACGACCGACTTGGTGTCGTAGCTGTACTGGATGTGCAGCGGCTCGTTCGCCTTCTTGGCACCGAAGTAGGAGCCGTTCTGGTCGAGGTAGGCGTCGAACAGCTGCCAGTGCAGCGACGTCCAGCCGCTGTTGAGCATCCAGTAGATGATCCCGGTGGCCGGGTTCGAGCTGTCGCTGAAGTTGCGCGAGTGCGACTCGAACTCGGCGCGGACGTTCTCGTACTGCGCCAGCTGCGCCTTGCGGACGAAGTCGTCGAGGCTCGCCGGCTTGCCGTAGCGGCCGGTCAGCGCGTCGCCGAAGAGCTTGAGGTTGGCGAACGTCGAGGACGAGGACCGGTGGTACTGCGCGGCCGACGGGTTCTTCCACAGCGTGTCCAGCTCACCGGAGGACATCATCCGCTTGAGCGTGTCCATGGTCGGGATGTCCGGCCCGGCGCTGGTCTCGGAGTTGAAGCTCCACGCGCCGCCGCTGTCGTTGTGCGCCTTGTCGTACCAGTACACCGGCGGGATCCAGTCGTACGGCCCGTTCATCTTCATCCCGGACGACCCCAGCTGCGGCGACGACTTCGCCGACGCGGCCGGGACCACCGGCGTCGCCCAGTCCGCGGCGGACAGCGCGTCGAGGTAGTTCTTCTCGATCGTCGCGTCGGGGGCGAAGTCGCTGCCGATCAGGAACGAGATGACGCTCGGGTGGTCGCGCAGGCGCTCGGCCTCCGCGGTCATCGACG
The DNA here is from genome assembly GCF_013364075.1 of Amycolatopsis sp. Hca4. GTDB lineage: Bacteria > Actinomycetota > Actinomycetes > Mycobacteriales > Pseudonocardiaceae > Amycolatopsis. The sequence goes on along the minus strand of NZ_CP054925.1, from coordinate 2,876,560 downwards.
CCTTGGCGACGGGTAGTCCGCGGCCGTCCACGGGTCACCCTTTTCGTCGCCGTTGACCTGGCCCTCCCACTTGTCGCAGCACTCCCAGCCGGGCAGCGTCAGCACGCCCATCCGGTCGGCGAGGTCGAAGAACTCGTCCGGCTCGATGTGCCCTTCCAGGCGCACGGTGTTGAGCCCGAGGTCCTTGACGTAGGCGAGCTTGTCGGCCGCGTACTGGGCGTTCCAGCGCAGGAACAGGTCCGGCGAGTAGCCGCCGCCCTTGATCAGCAGCGGGCGCCCGTTGATCGTGTAGGACCGGCCGCCGCTCGAGTTCTTGTTCGCGGTCACCGTGCGGACGCCGAAGCTGGAGTGGGAGGTGTCCGACGCGGTGCCGCCGACGCTCGCGGTCAGGTCGAGGTCGTAGAGCGGCTGCCCTCCCATCCCGGCCGGCCACCAGACCTGCGGGTTGTCGATGCCGACCACGCCGAACGTGACGGTCCTCTTCTCCTTGGCCGCCAGGCTCACCGTCTGGCTGATCGCCCGGCCGGCGACCGTGCCGGAGACCGTCGTGCTCACCGCGCTCGCCGAGTCGTTGCGGACGTCGGCCTTCACGGTGAGGTCGGCGTGCGAGAGCCCGGTCAGCTTCGTGACGACGTGGCCGCCGCGCAGCGCCACCGGGCCGCTGCGCCGGACCAGCACGTCCCGCACGATGCCCATGTTCTGGTCCGGCGGGGTCTGCGCCCAGTCGATCCAGCCCATCGACAGGTCCTTGTTCGGGTCGTTCGGGTAGACCTTGAACGCGACGCTGTTCGTGCCCGCCTTCACCAGGGACGTGATGTCCAGGTCGTGGCGGGTGTAGGCGCCGTTGACCTGCGTCTTGTCGGCCACGCGCGTCCCGTTGACCCAGACGTCGGCCTTGGACAGCACCCCGCTGAAGTCCAGGTACGTGCGTTGCGTGGGGTCGGCGACGGTGACGTCGGTGCGGTACCACCACGGGACCTGGAAGTCCGCGGTGGGCACGTTCTTCATGTTCGTCGAGTAGAACGGGTCGGCGTACTTGCCGTTGGCCAGCAGGCCGGCGTAGACGGTCGAGCGCGGGCCGACCGGGTACCAGCCGGAGGTGTTGTAGCCGGGCTTCGACACCGCGGAGTCGTCGCCGACCTGCGCCGACGTCTGGATCAGGAAGCCGGGGACGGCGGTCGCCGGGGCCGCGGCCGCCACGACCGCTCGCGCCGGTACCTGCCCGGTCGCGGCCGGGACGGTCGCCCCGGTCACCGCGACGGCCAGCACCGCCGCCGCGAGGAAAGTCCGGGTTCTTCTCTGCCGATAGCTCACTAGCGCGCCTCCTAGGCACCACGGCGGCGGGGGAACAGCGGGACCATCGTTAGGGAACTTTCCTAACAATTGCGACGATCGTAGCGGCCCGGTCACCCCGGGAACAGGGCCGGTTTCGTCAGACCCGGGCGGCCCGCCAGGCCGCGGCAGCGCGCACGGCCAGCAGGAGCGGCAGGGAACCGTCTTCCCAGAGCCGTTGAGGAAGTGCCCCGCTGAGCGGGACACCGTCGGCCAGCGCGGCGCCGACCGCGGCGAGGTCGACGTCGAACAGCGTCAGGCCGGCGCTGTAGAGCCGTTCGCCGCCGGCTGGGCGGCGCCGCGCGACCTCGGTGCTGTCGACCGCCAGCTCGGTCAGCCCGAAGAACTCCGGCTTGGCCCCGCGCTCCATCCAGCGCGCGAAGCCGACCACCTTCGTCTCGCGGACGTCCTCGGGCGTGAGCCCGCTTTCCTCGCACAGTTCGCGTTCCATCCCGGCGCGGACGGCGGTGTGCAGGAACCGGCGCGGGCCGCCGTCGGGTGTGCGCAGGTCGCGCGGCTCGAGCGAACCGCTGCCGGACGGGGCGAGCAGCAGCCCGCTGACGGAGTTGAGCGGCGACTGCCGGACGGTGACCAGCTTGCCGTCGGTGGTGAAGGCGACCGTCGAGACGCCGACGAGGTCGGCCAGCGTGCTGCTGCTCAGCTCGCGCAGGGCGCCGGCGGTGTCGGTGAGCTCCGCCTTGCGGAGGTCGTACTCCTCGCCGGTGTCGGTGCGGGTGATGCGGAGCGCGGCGAGTTCGTTCGAGCAGACGGCGTCGAAGAACCGCGCCCGGTGCACCCGGACCGGCGCCGGCCGCGCCCCGGCGGCGGGCAGCGGTTCGCCGCGCATGCCGACGATCGGGCCGTTGAACAGCAACCGGCCCCGCGCCCGCAGCGGCAGCACGTGCGGCGCGGTGGCCTTCAGCGACGGCGGCAGCCGGTAGGGCTCCTCGGCGACGTCGAGGGTGTGCCGCTCCTCCCACAGCGCCCGGTCGATCGCGGCGCTGACCAGCGCCGTCCCGCGCGAGGGTACGGCGAGGTAGCCCGCTTCCGGGTAGGCGGGCGGCGGCGGCAGCTCGGCGGTCGGGAAGGGCGCGGCGATGGTGGTGAACTCGAACCCGGCCCAGCGGCGGCGCAGCAGCCGCAGGTCACGGGTGAAGGTGGCGACGCCGAGCGCGAGCGCGACCACGGAAAGCACGACACCGACGGCGCTGGGCAGGATGGTGACGACCCCGAGCACCACGCCCAGCCCGGACGCGGCGAGCGGCCACTCCCGCGCACCGAGGAAGCCGAGGTAGTCCGCCTTGGCCCGGGCGCGGCGCGTCAGTTTTCCCATCGCCGCACTGTTTAGCACGACGTGGGCGGGGTTCAGGCCCGGTCGTCGAGATAGACCCAGTGGCCGTCGTCACGCCGGAAGCGGCTGTTCTCTTCGAGGAATCCGTCGCGGCCGCGGTGGCGGTAGTGCGCCCGGAACTCGACGGTGCCTTCCTGGTGCAAGAGGCCACCCCCGGAGCGGCCGAGGACCTCCAGCCGCGTCCACTCCTGGCGGGGATCGAGCTCGAGCTGCCGCGGCCGGGTGTCCGGGTGCCAGGTGCGGAGCAGGTAATCGGTGTCTCCCACGGCGAAGGCGCTGAAGCGGGAGCGCATCAGGAGCTCGGCGGTGGGAGCGGTGAGGCCGCCGCCGTGGAAGCGCCCGCAACAGGCGGCGTAGGACTCGGTGAGGCCACACGGGCAGGGAGGCATCGGGGAATTCTGCCACGGCGCCCGGAAAGCCGCCCGACCATCCACTCCGGACTAATCCGCGTTGACCGGCTTCCCGGTCTTCCGCGCCTCCTGCGCGCCCCGCACCGCAAGCCGGTCCGCGCGCTCGTTCTCCGGGTGTCCCGCGTGTCCCTTCACCCACAGCCACTCGACCTCGTGGCCGCCGATCGCCGCGTCGAGGCGCTGCCACAGGTCCGCGTTCTTCACCGGTGCGCGGGCCGCCGTCTGCCAGCCGTTGTTCTTCCAGCGGGGCAGCCACTGCGTGATGCCGTTGCGGACGTACGTGCTGTCCGTGTACACCCGAACCTGCGACGGCCGGGTCAGGCTCTCCAGCGCGCGGATCGGCGCCGTCAGCTCCATGCGGTTGTTCGTCGTCGGGGTGGCTTCGCCGCCGTACAGCTCGCGCTCGTGCCTGCCGTACCGCAGCACGGCGCCCCAGCCGCCCGGTCCGGGGTTCCCGCTGCACGCGCCGTCGGTGTAGATCTCCACGTCCACCCGGCGACCCTACCGGTCGCGCCCCTCGCCGAACGCCGCCACGCCGGGTTACCGTGAAGCTCCGGAGGGGGAGCTATGAGCTGGCACGACGACACGGCGGACGGGGCGCTCCTGGCCTGCCTCGTCGACGCCGATCGCGAGTACCTGCGCTCGCGGGGCACCCGCCGCCGGTTCCGCGCCAACGACGCCCTCCTCATGCAGGGCGACCCCTCCGACCACGTCCACGTCCTGGTCTCCGGCTGGGTGCGGGTCTCCGCGATCGTCGAAGACGGCCGCGAAGTGCTCTTCGGCCTGCGCGGCCCCGGTGAGGTGCTCGGCGACCTCGCGGCGGTCACCGGCCGGCCGCGTTCGGCGTCGGTGCGCGCGATCGAGCCCTGCACCGTGCTCCAGTTCACCGGCGCGGAGTTCGTCGACGTCCTGCACGCGCGGCCGGCGATCGCCGTCGCGACGATCAAGACGGTCGCGGCCCGGCTCCGCGACGCCGAATCCGCCCGGATCGAGACGGCCGCCTTCGACGTCAGCCGCCGGGTCGCGGTGGTGCTGGTCCGGCTGGCCGAGGAGCGCGGCCGAACCGTGCCCGAAGGTGTCGTCGTCGACGCGCTGTCGCAGGAGGACATCGCCGCGCAGATCGGCGCCGCCCGGCGTACCGTTGCGCGAGCGCTGCGGGTGCTGCGCGAGCGCGGGATCGTCGAGACCGGCCGGCGCCGGTTCCTCATCCGCGAGCTCCGCGTCCTGCGCGCCTTCGCCCATTCTGAGCCAAACGGCACACACGGCTCGTGACACCGGACATCTGACCCGCCGCCGGTTCGGCCGATGCTGGAAACCGGCCGGGGAAGAATGCGATACCACCCGGCCGGAAGTCATTTCGAGCGAGGTCGGGGAGTCCTTGTCGTGAACGTCTACTGCAAGATCGTGACCCTGGTGAAATCGGTCTTCGCCGCGTTCGTGGTCGGCGCCGTCGCGGGTTTCGCGGTGGCGGCCGGAAACGCGGCGGAACCGGCCGCGCCGACGTTGCACGGCTCCGCTCCGCTCTCCGCCTCGGCCTGGGAACAGCGATGAGGAGGTGTGTCTGATGGAGAGCCACGCGATCTGGGCCCTGATCTTCGGGGTGAACTGACCCGCGGGTGCGCCCCGGCCGGCCGGCTCGTGGGGGGCCGACCGGCCGGGCATTCCCGGATACCGGTACCGCCGATCACTTCCTGCTTTCCGAGAACGGGAACTGCTAGCGTGGGCAAATCTTCCGCAGGGGAACGAGGGGGTGGGACGACGGACGACCACACGTTCCCCTTCGTGCGTGAACTGAACGAACTGCGCCGCGGCCGCGGGCTCCACGCGGCCGACCTGCACCAGCGGATCGGCCCGTGCCTGCGGGAGGCGTGCGCGATCTCCGAAACCGACCAGCCCGCCGCCGCGCGCCAGAAGCTCGTGCTGCGGCTGACCGAGCTGTGCGGGAAGCTCCCGCCGGACCTGAAGCTGGCCGCGCTGGCGGCGCTGGGCCTGCACGAAGAGGCCGCCGGCGAGTTCCTCGACCGGCGGATCTCCTGGCTGGCCAGCGTTCTGGACCGCGACCCGCGCACCGCCCGCCGCCGGATCGACCTGGCGTTCCGCCGGCTCGACGAGCTGCTCGGCGCGCCCGCACCCCGCGGCGACCGGCACTCGCTGGGCGGCTGGTACGTCGAGTCGATGAAGGTGACGGTCCGGCTCGACCGCGACCCGCCGGAACTGCAGGAGGAACGCCGGATCGTCGCCGAGGTGGACGAGCTCGACGAGCTGGTCCTGCCGTTCAGCGTGCCGGCCGGGCCGCGCAGCGACCCGCTGCCGGACATCACCGCGGACGCGCTGTTCGGCGGCGAGATCGTCGAAGCGCGCCAGGTGTCGGCGAGCCACGCGCAGTTCGTCATGCGGCTGCCGAACCCGCTGCGGCTCGGCCAGCGCCACGAGTACGGCATCCGGTTCACCCCGCGGCGCGCGGAACTGCGGCCGTACTACGCCTTGACGCCGTTGCGCCGCTGCGAGGAGCTCGCGGTGCGGGTCCGGTTCGACCGCGCGGCGCTGCCGTCGCGGGTGTGGCGCCTCAACGGCGTCCCGGGCCGGGTGGTCGACGACGGCGTCGACTCGGGCGACGCGCTGACCGTCAACCGGGTGGGGGAGGTCGGCCTGGAGTTCCACGACCTGCACCAGGGCCTGAGCTACGGGCTGCAGTGGTGCTTCGGGTGAGCTCCGCGTCCGGATGCTGGGACGTGGAATAGCGGCGCGAGCGGCGGGTTGGCACTGTCGTAGGCGACGGAAGGGGCCCGCGATGAGCACGTTCACGAGTGAGTGGCAGGACTGGAAGGCCCGGCGCGAGACCGACCTGGCCGAGCCGCACGGCTGGCTGGCGCTGGTCTCGCTGGACTGGCTGACCGACAGCCCGCGCGAGTACCCGGGCATCCCCGGCCGCTGGTGGCAGGACGCGGACGCCGCGTACGTCGACCCGGCCGGCGCCTCCCTGACGCACGAGGGCGAGCCGATCACCGGGGTCCGGCGGTTCGAGCTGGTCAACAGCGGCGCGGGCACCCGGGTGCTGTCCGGTGACGTCGAGATCGAGGTGGCCCGCCGGTCCGGGTACCTGATCCGCGTCCACGACCCGAAGGCCGAGGTGCTGCGCGAGTTCCGCGGCGTCCCGGCGTACGAGCCGTCGCCGTCGTGGGTGCTGCCCGGCCGGTTCGAGCCGTTCGACGAGCCGCGGCCGACCACTGTGGGTGCGGTCGTGGAGGGCCTGAGCCACGTCTACACGGCGCCGGGCGAGGTGCACTTCTCGTTCAACGGGGCGTCGCACACCCTGACCGCGTTCAACGGCAAGGACGGCGGTCTCAGCATCCTCTTCACCGACGCGACGAGCGGCGTGACGACGTACGCGGCCAACCGGTCGCTGCCGGTCGGGGCCCCGTCGGCGGACGGCTCGGTGACGCTGGACTTCAACCGCGCGCTGAACCTGCCCTGCGCGTTCACCGACTTCGCGACCTGCCCGCTGCCGCCGGCGGGCAACCACCTGCCGTTCGCGGTCGAGGCGGGGGAGAAGATCCCGTACGAGCGCGGGTGACTCCCCCGCCCGCCGTCAGTGGGCGACGTCGATGACGACGCGGTTGGGCGCGGTGAGCGTGAAGACGTTCACCGCGGTCCGCGACCGCACCCCGAGCCCGATCGTGAGGTGCGCTTCGAAGTCCCCGGTGACGGCGACGGCCATGACGTTGGCGAGGTTCCGCGTCCGGAACTTCTGCAGCCCGGTGTAGGTCGGGTTCCCGCCGGCGTCGTGCGCAGCCGCGGGGGTGGCGGAGACGGTGATGAAGTACTCCCCGGTGAGCCAGACGACCTCCCCGCTCGGGTCGGCGGTGAGCTCGTCGACGAGCTGGTAGGAGACGGCGGGCGCGGACCCGCCGGAGAGATCGAGCACCACCCGGTCGAACCCGGTGTTGAGCCCGGTCCGAATGGTGGTCATGGTGGGGATCGCCGGCCCGGAGGCCCGAGCGGGCCCCGCGGCGGCGAGAACGCCACCGGCGATCAGCAGGCTGACGGCGGCGAGCGCGCGCCGCTTGGTTCTGGACATGGTGGGCCTCCTGGCGGAGAGAACCGATGGAAGTCCCAGCGCTGGGTCTGCTGGTGACGCCCGGTTCGTCCGGTGAGTTGCCCTTGGGCGGGTTTTGACGCTTCAAGCGTTACCCGGCTGCTCCGAACGTGGTCAGCCGCGCTCGCCGCGGACCAGGGAGAAGACGGTTCCGTCGGCAGTCGCGGAGTAGACCTCGCGTGATGCAGGCGGCCGCTCCGAGCCTCGCGACTGCTCGAGCCGGTCGGCGAACTCTTGTTGCGCCTCCAGGAGTTCCCCAGCGGAATCGCCGCTGAGCTGGTCGTCCACCGGCACGGCTACCCCGTACCTGACAACGAGCCGCTCCCGGCCGAAGCCGAAGTCGAGACTCGTGCCGCGCACCGGTCCCACCGGAGTCTCGAACGTCTCCCGCACTCGCGGCCGTCGCCGGATCCGATCCAGCATCACTTCCGGTGCCCACCGCTGGATCGCGGGGAGATTGCCGCCGAAGTCCGCGAGCATGGCCCAAGACGCCCGGATGGAGGCACTCGTGATTTCGGCTGCCGTGACATCGACCCGGTCCGACAAGAACCGGAAGTTCCCGACGCGGTCGATCGTGTCCCCGTCGACTTCGTAGGACGGCTCATCGTCGTCTTCGGTGTTCAGCGCCAGGTACGACGTCCGGCTTTCACCGGTGACCATCGAGGTGGCCAGGCCGCGTGGTACCCGGCTGCCGACCGTTACCCCGTCCAGCTGGCCGACGGCCCGCGCCAGCTGGGACACGGCGTTGCCCGGGGTCTTCGTCCCCTTGCATTCGAGCACCCGCAGCCGGCAGCGGCCGGGGTCCCGCTGGTCGCCGCCGATGAGGAGGTAATCCGGGCGCCGGGTGCCGATGTGCTCGACCGCCGTGCTCGGCCCGAAGACGAAGCGGGCGTCCAGCGCCACGTCGATGTCGACGACCGTACGCAACGTGGCCGCACCGGTTTCGCCGAACCAGCGCGCAGCCAGTGCCGCCCCGAAGGCGATGCCCATCTCTTCCGAGGTCACCCGCCGCTGGTTGCCGGCGATGCGGCGGCCGGCGTCGCTCAACGCGAGTTCCGGCAAGCGAGAGTGGGAGTAGTCGTGGGTGAAGAACCCCAGGTAGCGCAGCAGGCCCCACCACAGGTACCGGTCGAGCACGTCGTCCTGGTAGCGGGGCCGGGTGACGTAGGACAGCCAGTGCAGCGCCTCGAGGGGACGGAGGTGGATGTCCTTCTCCAGGCCGGTTGCCGGAGACAAGGTCGAACGCGGCGCGCTGAACTCCTTGCGCCGCCGAATCTGCCGGAGAAGGGCGTCGTCGCTCTGCCCGGCCAGGTGGACGGGCGTGTCGACCACCGTGAACGCCTCTTCGAGATCCACTGGCTCCCCCTCGTACCCAGCGCAGGTGGTGGGCCGCACCGGGCGGCCCACCACGACCGGCTCACCAGCCGCGCTCGCGCCACTCCTTCAGCTTCGGCCGCTCCGCGCCCAGCGTCGAATCGTCCCCGTGGCCCGGGTAGAACCACGTCTCGTCCGGCAGCTCCCCGAAGATCCGCGTCTCCACGTCGTCCAGCAGCGACGCGAAATCCGATGGCGACGACGTCTTCCCCACCCCGCCCGGGAACAGCGAATCGCCCGTGAACAGGTGCGGGTGGCCCGCCGGATCCCGGTACAGCAGCGCGATCGAGCCCGGCGTGTGCCCGCGCAGGTGGATCACCGACAACGTGACCTCGCCCACCGTCAGCGTGTCGCCGTGCTCGACCAGGAAGTCCGGCGGCACCGGCAGCGGAGGAGCGTCCAACGGGTGGGCCGCCGTGTTCGCGCCGTTCGCCCCCGCCACCGCGCCCAGTGCCTGCCAGTGGTCCTGGTGCTGGTGGGTGGTGACGACCGTCTTCAGTGACGGCCGGTCCGGGCCGTGGCCGATCAGGTCCGAGATGCGCTCCGGGTCGCTCGCCGCGTCGATCAGCAGCGCTTCGTTCGACGAGCGGCACACCAGGAGGTACGCGTTGTTGTCCATCGGGCCGACGGACAGCTTGGTGATGGTGAGCGCGTCCAGGGTGCGCCGCGTGGCGTCGCCGCCCGGGTCGACGTGCCCCGTGTAGGTGTCCACGATGTTCACCGTGCACACGGTAGTCGTTTCGTTCCAAGCGGTTCCACCCGCACAAGCGCGCGGCCGCGTCGCCACGTAGGCTCGGGCGCGCACCCCGACGGCCCCGACCTCAGGACGACCTTGCCCACCTCCCCGACGCCGCGCCGGATCAGCTGGGACCTCCTCCGGGTCGTCGCCGTACTGGCCGTCGTCCTCGGGCATGTCACCCACCAGGGTGCTCTTCTGCACCCCGAGCTGACGGGTTACCCCGTGCGGGTGACAGCGCAGTTCGGCGCCGCGATCCTGCTGGTGATCTCCGCCTTCTTCGTTTGCGCGAGCCTGCGCAAGGGCAATCCCCGCCGGTGGCTGTGGAACCGCGTCGCGCGGCTGGTGCCGGCGTACCTGGTCGCCGTGCTGGTGACGTACGTCGTGACGCGGTGGGCCGCCATCTCCTTCAGCGGCCTGCCCTACCCGCCCGGCGTCCTCGGCTTCCTGTTCGGGGTGCCGCAGGGCCCGCCGACCGACCCCTCGCCGTGGTACATCCCGACCTGGCTGGACCTGGTCACCAACCTCGGCATGGTGCAGGAGTGGGGCATCCGCTGGGACGCCTTCTACTACCTCGACGGCTCCTACTGGACGCTGCCGGTGCAGCTGATGGCCTTCACCGGCGCCGCCGTGCTGTGGCCGCGGTCGTGGCGCACCCACCGGGTGACCGTCGCCCTGCTCTGGGCGCTGATCCTGGTCCCGCTCGCGCTGCGGTTCCTCGTCTTCCCGCCCGGGACGGCCGGGCCGGTCGTCGAGACCTTCTACTACGGCCTCGGCCTGCACCGGCTGCACGTCTTCGCCATCGGCGTCGCGGTCTGGCTGTGGGCGCAGCGCCGGCTGAAGACGTGGCACGCCGCACTCTTCGTGGTCGCCGCCGTGGCCGCGCAGGACCTGCAGGTGTTCCCGTTCCACGTCGCGCTGCCGCAGGACGCCCTGCGCTGGCCGTCCACGATCGGGTTCGCCGTCCTGCTGGTGCTGGTCTGCGTGGCCGCCCGCGGCCCGGACTGGCGGTTCCCCGGGCTGGCCCGGATCGCCCCGGCCGTCACCTGGCTCGCGGGCATCTCGTATGGTCTTTACCTGGTGCACCAGGAACTGGGCTACGTCCTGGCCCGCGCCCTGCTCGATCTCGGCCTCCCCGGCTGGCTGCGGCTCCTCCTCGTCGTCGGCGCCGCCGTGCTGGCCGGCTGGGCGGTCACCGCGGGGGTCGAACGCCCGGCCCACCGGTGGCTCACCAGACGTCGAAAGCCCGAAGAACCGCAGGTCAAGGACGCGGAACCCGTTTTTGTCGGTGGTGGCTCGTAGCATGGATCGCGGCCGCCCGTGCAACCTGAACCGGGTCGGCGACCGCACTGAAGAAGACATTGAGAGGACCCTGGCGTGGCTGATCGCCTCGTTGTTCGCGGTGCCCGCGAGCACAACCTCCGCGGCGTGGATCTCGACCTGCCCCGCGACAGCCTGATCGTGTTCACCGGCCTGTCCGGGTCCGGGAAGTCGAGCCTCGCCTTCGACACCATCTTCGCCGAAGGGCAGCGCCGCTACGTCGAGTCGCTCTCGGCGTACGCCCGGCAGTTCCTCGGGCAGATGGACAAGCCGGACGTCGACTTCATCGAGGGCCTTTCGCCCGCGGTGTCGATCGACCAGAAGTCGACCTCGCGCAACCCGCGCTCGACCGTGGGCACGATCACCGAGGTCTACGACTACCTGCGCCTGCTCTACGCCCGCGCCGGCAAGGCGCACTGCCCCACCTGCGGCGAGCCGATCAGCAAGCAGACCCCGCAGCAGATCGTCGACCAGGTGCTCGCCATGGAGGAGGGCACCCGGTTCCAGGTGCTCGCCCCGGTGGTGCGCGGCCGCAAGGGCGAGTACGTCGACCTGTTCGAGAACCTGCAGCAGCAGGGCTACGCGCGCGTGGTCGTCGACGGCACGGTTCACGCGCTCACCGACCCGCCGAAGCTGAAGAAGCAGGAGAAGCACCAGATCGGCGTGGTCATCGACCGGCTGACGGTGAAGGCGGCCTCGCGGCAGCGGCTCACCGACTCGGTCGAGACGGCGCTGCGGCTGGCCGACGGCCTGATCGAGCTCGAGTTCGTCGACCTGCCGGAGAACGACCCGCACCGCATCCGCGGCTTCTCCGAGAACCTCGCCTGCCCGAACGGCCACCCGCTGGCCATCGAAGACCTCGAGCCCCGCTCGTTCTCCTTCAACTCGCCCTACGGCGCCTGCCCCGAGTGCACCGGCATCGGCATCCGCAAGGAGGTCGACCCGGAGCTGGTGGTCCCGGACGACGAGCTGTCGCTGGCCGAGGGCGCGATCGCGCCGTGGTCGGGCGGGCAGAGCGCGGATTACTTCATCCGGCTGCTCGAGTCGCTGTCGGAGACCATCGGCTTCCGGATGGACACGCCGTGGCGGCGGCTGCCCGCGCGCGCCCAGAAGGCGGTGCTGCACGGCGTCGACGAGCAGGTCCACGTCCGCTACAAGAACCGCTACGGCCGCCAGCGCTCCTACTACGCGAACTTCGAGGGCGTCATCCCGTTCCTCGAGCGGCGCCAGGAGCAGACCGAGTCCGAGTACATGCGCGAGCGGTACGAGGGCTACATGCGCGAGGTGCCGTGCCCGGCCTGCCAGGGCACCCGGCTCAAGCCGGAGATCCTCGCCGTCACGCTGCAGCACAAGACCCGCGGCGACATGTCCATCGCCGAGGTCTGCGCGCTGTCCATCGCGGAGGCGTCGCAGTTCCTCGACGAGCTGGAGCTGGGGCAGCGCGAGGCGATGATCGCCGGTGCGGTGCTCAAAGAGATCCAGGCCCGCCTGCGCTTCCTGCTGGACGTCGGCCTGACGTACCTCTCCCTCGACCGCGCGTCCGCCACTCTTTCGGGTGGTGAAGCGCAGCGGATCCGGCTCGCGACGCAGATCGGCTCCGGCCTGGTCGGCGTGCTGTACGTGCTGGACGAGCCGTCGATCGGCCTGCACCAGCGCGACAACCACCGCCTGATCGAGACGCTGACCCGGCTGCGGAACCTGGGCAACACGCTGATCGTCGTCGAGCACGACGAGGACACCATCCGCTCCAGCGACTGGGTGGTCGACATCGGCCCGGGCGCGGGCGAGCACGGCGGCCACATCGTCCACAGTGGACCGTACAAGAAGCTGCTGAAGAGCAAGGAGTCGCTGACCGGGCAGTACCTGTCCGGCCGTCGCAAGATCGAGGTGCCGGCGATCCGGCGGCCGGTCGACAAGAAGCGGCAGCTGACCGTCGTCGGCGCGCGCGAGCACAACCTGCGCGGGCTGGACGTCTCGTTCCCGCTCGGCTGCCTGGTCTCGGTGACCGGGGTCTCGGGCTCGGGCAAGTCGACGCTGGTGAACGACATCCTCGCGACCGTGCTGGCGAACAAGCTCAACGGCGCGCGCCAGGTGCCGGGCCGCCACACCCGGGTGAACGGCCTCGGCAACGTCGACAAGCTGGTGCGGGTCGACCAGTCGCCGATCGGGCGGACCCCGCGGTCCAACCCGGCCACCTACACCGGCGTCTGGGACCACGTCCGCAAGCTGTTCGCCGCGACCACCGAGGCGAAGGTGCGCGGCTACCAGCAGGGCCGGTTCTCGTTCAACGTCAAGGGCGGCCGCTGCGAGGCGTGCGCCGGCGACGGCACGATCAAGATCGAGATGAACTTCCTGCCGGACGTCTACGTCCCCTGCGAGGTCTGCAAGGGCGCCCGGTACAACCGGGAGACCCTCGAGGTGCACTACAAGGGCAAGACCGTCTCGGACGTGCTCGACATGCCCATCGAGGAGGCCGCGGAGTTCTTCGAGCCGATCAAGGCCATCCACCGCCACCTGCAGACGCTGGTGGACGTCGGCCTCGGCTACGTCCGGCTCGGCCAGCCGGCGCCGACGCTGTCCGGCGGCGAGGCGCAGCGCGTCAAGCTGGCCAGCGAACTGCAGAAGCGCTCGACCGGCAAGACGGTGTACATCCTCGACGAGCCGACCACCGGCCTGCACTTCGAGGACATCAGCAAGCTGATCGGCGTGATCAACGGCCTGGTCGACAAGGGCAACTCGGTGATCGTGATCGAGCACAACCTCGACGTGATCAAGACCTCCGACTGGATCATCGACATGGGCCCCGAGGGCGGCTCGGGCGGCGGCACGGTGGTCGCCGAGGGCACGCCGGAGCACGTGGCGGGCATCGAGGAGAGCTACACCGGCCAGTTCCTGAAGACGGTCCTCACGGCCGAGTAGCGGCTACCGCTCCTTCCCGGTGGTCTGGTGGACCACCGGGGAGAGCGGGCCGTAGTGCAGCGTCCGAAGCCGGTAGGCCGAGCCCTCTTCGCCGGGCAGCAGCGAGAGCGTGCACGTCGTCACGTCCGGGTCGGTCACCTCGACCGGGTCGAACTCCGGCGCGCCCGGGCGGCGCATCTCCAGCAGGAAACCGGCTTCGTCGGGGGAGTGGTCGGCCCAGGTGAACGTCACCGTGTCACCCGAGACCACCGTGTGCAGGTCTGCCGTGACCGGGCCGGTGAACGGCTGCACCCGGTAGTAGAACGGCGTCTGCGGGATCAGGTCCGGGTGGTGGTAGCCCGTCGTGTGGGCGGGCAGGAACCGCAGCGTCGTCCACGGGCCGTCCGGGTCGTTGGCGTACTCGAGGCGGTGGCCCGCGCCGTCGTCCGGCCAGCTGAGCACCACGTCCGTTGGCGAGGTCAGGGCCGCGGTGAAGGCCGGCGGCGGCGTGGCGGAACAGCCGGCGGCCAGCAGGGCCACGAGGACGAGGGCTTTGCCGGGCACGGCGGCCTCCCACGGGGACGGGGGCGGCGGTGCGGACGTCACGAGCTTAGGAAGCCCGCCCGCACGGCGACAAGATCGTGCCGATCACCGGGACACACCAATCCGCCGCCGAACCGGCACCGAACGGGTGTGAAACCGGCTGAACCGTTTCCCGCGACCGTCCGTGTCTCCAGGTGTCGAGGTCCACCGGATGGTGGAGCCGCCCTCACCGAGGAGAGAACGTCATGAACCGTATCCGGCCGCTGGTCGTCAGCGCGCTGGCGCTCGTCGCCGTCGCTTCCTTGTCCGCCTGCGGCGAGATGGCCGACGGTGCCCAGGGACCGCAGCACGGCGAGCCGGGGCACAAGATGCTCCAGGTCGGCACGGTCAACGGGGTCGGCTCGGTGGTCACCGACGCCGACGGCAAGACGCTCTACCGGTTCGACAAGGACCTCTCCCAGCCGCCGACGTCGAACTGCGACGGCGACTGCACGAAGTCCTGGCAGCCGATGCTCGCCGGGGTGGCCACCCCGATGCTCAAGGGCATCCAGGACACCCAGGTCGGCACGACGACCCGCAAGGACGGCAGCAAGCAGATCACGCTCAACGGCTGGCCGCTGTACGAGTTCACGGGCGACAAGGTGGCGGGCGACATGAACGGCCAGGGCGCGAACGGCACGTGGTTCGCGATCGCCCCGGACGGCAGCAAGATCACCGCGGGCAGCAAGGCCGGCGGATCAGGGTCCTGACGGACGACGGGTTTCCGGGCAAACGAGGAAGGACGGGCAGCCGATGAACACCATGGTCGCGCTGCGCTCGGCGCACGCACCGCCGGTGGAGCTGAGGGTTGCAGTACTGTCCTCGCCGACTCAGAACACCGTCGGGAGGACGAGGGTGGCCATAGGAGGCAGGCGGCCTAAGAAGGCCAAAGGCGAAGACCTGATTCGGCAGCTGTACGCCGAACACGGGCGAAGCCTGCTGGCCTACGCGACGAGGCTGACCGGGGATCGGGCGGCAGCCGAGGACGTGGTCCAGGAGACGCTCGTCCGTGCGTGGAAACACGCGGACGACTTGCAGAACGACGGAAAAGGCTCGGTGCGCGGCTGGTTGCTGACCGTCGCGCGCAACCTGGTCACCGACCGGGCACGGGCCCGTGCGGCGCGGCCACAAGAGGTGGCCGAACCGGCCGAAGGCGTGCCGACCCCGGCCGTCGAGCGGGACCACGCCCAGGGCGTGGTCGACTCGATGACCGTGCTCGGCGCGATGGACGGGCTGTCCAACGAGCATCGAGAGGTCCTGGTGGAGATCTACTACCGGGGACGGACGGTGGCCGAAGCGGCGAGAACACTGGGCGTCGCACCGGGTACCGTGAAATCAAGGTCGTACTACGCACTACGAGCACTCAGAGCAGCGATGATTTCGAGCGGAACGGAGGTGGCGCGATGAACTCGGTGGACGAGAGTCACACGCAGCTCGGCGCGTACGCCCTCGGCGCGCTCGATCCCCACGAAGCAGCCGACTTCGAGCGGCGGCACCTGCAGACCTGCGCGCAGTGCCGGTTCGACCTGAACGAGCTGGTGGCTCTGCGCGACTCGCTCGACGAGGTACCGCCCGAGGCGTTCCTCGACGGGCCGCCCGAAGGCGGGGACCTGCTGCTGCAGAAGACCCTGCGCCGGGTGCGCGACGAAGAAGAGCGCGCCGCTCCGGCCCGTTCGGGCGGACGCCGGGGGCTCGCCTTGGTCGCCGCGGCGGTGCTGGTGGTGGCCGCCCTCGGCGGCGGCATCCTGGTCGGACGGCAGACGGCTCCGGACAGCGGCGGCATCGCAGCTCCGGCATCGGACGTGCCCGGCACGAAGAACGTCGAAGGGCGGGATCCGACCACCGGTGTGCAACTGGCCGCGGCGGTGGCCCCGTTCCAGGGCTGGGTCAAGGTCGATGTCAACGTCAAGGGCGTCAAGGCCGGCGAGAAGTGCCTGCTCCAGGTGGTCACCAAGGAAGGTCAAGCGGTGACCGCGGGCAGCTGGCAGGTGTCGGAGAAGTGGGAGAACCAGGGCTTCAAGCTCGACGGGTCGGCGCTGGTCGCCCCCGACGACGTGAAGTCGGTCGACATCGTCACGGTGGACGGCCGGAAGCTGGTCTCGGCCCAGGTGTGACGTGACGGGCGCGCGCTACCGGTTCCGCAGCACGTGGCTGCTTCCGCGAACCGCGCCCGGGCGGGTGTTCGACGTGGTCACCGACCTCGCCGGCTACCCGCGGTGGTGGTCGGACGTCCGTGCGGTGCGCCGCGTGGACGACGACACCGCCGAGCTGGTTTGCCGGTCCCGGCTGCCGTTCCGGATCGTCGTCCGGATGCACCGGGACCACCAGGACGAGCGCACGGGCCTGATGCGGGTCAGGCTCAGTGGCGACCTCGACGGGACCCTGGCGGGAGCGGTCCGCGCGGCGGGCGCGGGCACGCTGCTGGAGATCACCCAGGACGTCCAGGCCCGGAAGGAGTTGCTGCGGCGCTTCGACACGGTGGCCCGGCCGCTCTTCCGCGCGAACCACGCGCTGATGATGCGGCGGGGCCACCGTGGGCTTTCCGCCTACTTGGCCTGACCGGAGCTGCAGAGCTCCGGCTCGGTCACAGCGCCCGCAGCAGCAGCGGCAGAGCGGGTCCGGCGGGCCAGCACCAGCCCGCCCAGCGCGACGGCCGCGATCAGGAAGCCCGCGCTCACCCCGTAGGCCAGCCGGAACCCGGCCGCCAGCGCCTCGCGGTGGTCCAGCCCGCGCAGGCTCTCCGTCCGGGAGGCGGCCACCGCGGCCAGCACCGCCGTGCCGACCGCCGCCCCGACCTGCTGGGTCGTGTTGATCAGGCCCGACGCCACCCCCGCGTCCGACGCCGGGACGTCCGCCATCGCCAAGCCCATCAGCGCCGGGATGGCCGCGCCGGCGCCGAGGCCCATCAGCAGCAGCGGCGGCAGGACGCCGGCGAAGTAGGAGTCCGAGGCGCGGGTGAGCAGCAGCAGCCCGACGATCACCAGCCCGAGCCCCGCGAGCAGCACCGCGCGCGGCCCGAACCGGGCCGTGAGCTTGCCCGCGAAGCCCAGTGACGCCACCGCGATCACCAGCGGCACCGGCAGGAACGCGATGCCGGTCCCCAGCGCGTCCAGGCCCAGCACCTGCTGCAGGTACAGCGCCGTGACGAACTGGAAGCCGAGCATCCCGGCCACCATCAGCACCATCACCACGTTCGCGCCGGTCACCGCGCGGATCCGGAACAGCCGCAGCGGCAGCAACGGCGTCCGCGCCTTCGCCTGCCGCACCGCGAACGCCGCGAGCAGCACGGCGGCCGCGGCCACCGCGCCCCACGACGCAGCCGAGATGCCGTACGCACCCAGCATCACCGCGGCGGTGACCAGCACGGCACCCAGCACGTCCAAGCCGTTGCGCAGGCCCGTTCCGCGGTCCGCCTCGACCACCCGGACCGCCAGCAGCAGCGCGGCCACGCCGATCGGCAGGTTGACGTAGAACGTCCAGTGCCAGTTCAGCGCCTGCGTCAGCGCACCGCCGGCGATGAGCCCGATCGACGCGCCCGCCGCCTGCGTGAAGCTGTAGACGCCGATCGCCTTCGCCCGGGCCCGGGGCTCGGGGTACATCGTGACGATCATCCCGAGCACCACGGCCGACGCCAGCGCGCCGCCGACGCCCTGGGCGAACCGGGCCACGACCAGGACACCCGCGTCCGCAGCCAGGCCCGCGACCAGTGACGCGAGCGTGAACAGGCCCAGCCCGCCGAGGAAGACGCGGCGGCGGCCGAGCAGGTCGCCGAGCCGTCCGGAGAGCAGGAGCAGGCCGCCGAAGGCGACCAGGTAGGCGGTGAAGACCCAGGAGAGCCCAGCGGACGTGAAGCCGAGGTCGGCCTGGATCGCGGGCAGGGCCACCGCGACGATGCTGCTGTCGAGCACGACCATCAGCGAAGCGGCGCACAGCACCGCCAACGCGAGGCCACGCGAGCGGGTGGGGTGGTTCTCGGCCATGACAGGCCCCTCCAGTCGAGAGTTCCCCTGGTCGTCGCCAGGGCACTTCTTGTAACAGTGCCCATCATGTGTGACTATGAGTGCCCGCGTAAGGAGGCACTTCCATGTCCCAGGGGAACATCGGTGTACCCGTCCAGGTCACCGAGATCGACCCGGAGAAACTCGACGTCTGCACCGTGCTGGAGGTCATCAACCGGATCAGCGGCAAGTGGGCGATCGGCATCCTCCTGGAGGCCATCCGCGGCCCCGTGCGGTTCACCGAGCTGGAACGCGCGGTCGAGGGCATCAGCCGGCGGATGCTGACGCTGACCCTGCGCAACCTCGAGCGGGACGGCCTGCTGGTCCGCACGATCTACCCGACCGTCCCGCCCCGCGTGGAGTACGAGGCCACGGCGATGGCGAAGGAGCTGTACCAGTCGCTGAACGGCCTGCTCGGCTGGGCGGAGCAGCACCGCGACGACATCGCCGCCGCGCGCATCGCCTACGACACGGCCGGCTGAAACGTGGAACGGGCCGCGGTGCGAGGTCGGGGAGACTCGCACCGCGGCCCGCGGTGGTTCGTGCACAGCGGGGGCGTGGGCACGAACGTCGAGGGAACTACCTCACCGCGACTTCTTCGGGCTCGGGCTGCTGCTCCTCGTCGATCAACGTGGCCTCGTCGAACGGCGCTGTCCCGGCGAACACCCGTTCCGCCTGTTCGCGGTCGAACTCCTTGGTCCAGTTCCCGATGAGGACGGTCGCCACCGCGTTGCCGGCGAAGTTGGTCAGCGCGCGGGCCTCGGACATGAACCGGTCGATGCCGAGGATGAAGCCGACGCCGTTGACCAGTTCCGGCCGGTGCGACTGCAGGCCGCTGGCCAGGGTGGCGATGCCGGAGCCGCTGACACCCGCCGCACCCTTCGACGCGATGATCATGAACACCAGCAGGCCGATCTGGGCGCCGATCGAGAGCGGCTCGTCCTGGGCCGCGGCGATGAACAGCGTCGCCATGGTCAGGTAGATGGCCGTGCCGTCGAGGTTGAACGAGTAGCCGGTGGGCACGGTGATGCCGACGACCGACTTGCCGACACCCAGGTGCTCCATCTTCGCGATCAGCCGCGGCAGCGCCGATTCCGACGACGACGTCGACAGGATCAGCAGGAACTCGCGGCCGAGGTAGCGCAGCAGGCTCAGGATGTTGACGCGGGCGCCGAGCCACAGCACCAGGCCGAGGACGACGAACACGAACACCAGGCAGGTCGCGTAGAAGCCGATCATGATGACCGCGAGGCTCTTCAGCGCGGCCCAGCCGGTCGCGCCGACCACCGCGGCGATGGCGCCGAACGCGCCGATCGGGGCGGCCCACATGATCATCGCCAGTACCCGGAAGACCAGGCGCTGGATGTGCTCGACCCCGCGCAGGATCGGCGCGCCCTTCGGGCCCAGCTTCTGCAGCGCGAAGCCGACGAGCAGCGCGATGAGCAGCGTCTGCAGGACCTGGCCGTCGGTGAAGGCGGACACGAACGTCTTCGGGATGATGTGGAGCAGGAAGTCGACCGGGCCGTCGGTGCCGGTGGCGGACTTCTGGACGCTCTTCACGTCGGCGGGGTTGAGGTGCAGCCCCTCGCCCGGGTGCAGCAGGTTGCCGACGACCAGGCCGATGGCGAGCGCGAACGTCGACATCACGATGAAGTAGACCAGCGCCAGGATGCCGACCTTGCCGACCTTGGCCGCCTTGGCGACCGAGCCGACCCCGATCACGATGGTGCAGAAGATGATCGGCGAGATCATCATCTTGATCAGGTTGACGAACCCGTCGCCCAGCGGCTTGAGGCCCTTGGCGAAACCGGGGAAGAGAAAACCCACCAGGATCCCGAGCAGGACCGCGACGATCACGGCCAGGTACAGGTAGTGGGTCTTGTCGCGGCGGCGCGGCGCCGCGTCGGGGGTCGGTGTAGGCACCGTTGCCTCCAGCTCGGGGGTGTTCAGGTTGCGGCACACTGTAGGCCGAGTTCGGTGATCCGGCTCACTTGTGTTCATTGAGTTCGTGTGATGATCGCACCGTCCCGTTCGGACAGCCGGCCGCGCGGTGTGCTGGTATGAGGAGGTGCCCCCGACGGTGCGGTCCCATTGGAGCCTCGCGCGCCAGCTGCTGGTGCTGCAGCTGGCGGTGCTCTGCGTGCTGGCCGGCGCCGGGATCACCTTCGCCTGGATCGACGCGCAGCGCGCGGTGGACGAGAACGCGCGCGACCAGGTCCGCGCGGTCGCGGCGACGGTCGCGGACGCGCCGACCGTCGCCGCCGCGGTGAGTACGCCGGACCCGAGCGTGACGCTGCAGCCGTTCGCCCTGCGCGTGCAGGCCCACACCCAGGTCGACTTCATCACGATCATGAGCCCGGCCGGGATCCGCTACACGCACCCGAACCCGGCCCTGATCGGGCAGCACTACATCGGCACCATCGACCGGGCGCAGCGTGGCGAGGAGCTCACCGAGACCTACACCGGCTCGCTCGGCCCGTCGGTGCGCACGGTCGTCCCGGTGTTCGACGCCGGCCACCGGGTCGTCGCGCTGGTCGCGGTCGGGATCACCGTCGCCGCGATCTCGGCCGAGCTGCGCGAACGGCTGTGGCCGCTGTTCGGCGTGGCCGGCGCGGTGCTGGTGGTCGGCGCGCTCGGCGGCTGGCTGATCAGCGCCCGGCTGCGGCGCCAGACCCGCGGTGTCGCGCCGGACGAGCTGAGCAACCTGTTCGAGTACCACGAAGCCGTGCTGCACTCGGTCCGCGAAGGCGTGCTGCTCGTCGACCGGGACGGGCGGATCGGCCTCTGCAACGACGGCGCCCGCGCGCTCCTCGGCCTCGACGCCGACCCGGTCGGCCGCGACCTGGCGACGCTGGGCCTGCCCGGCGGGCTGGCCGAAGCGTTCACGTCGGCGGAGAACCGGGCCGAAGAACTGCACCTGACGGATTCGCGCGTGCTGCTGGTCAGCACGACCGCCGTCCGCTCGGGCGGCCGCGCGCAGGGCACCGTCGTCGTCCTGCGCGACCACACGGAACTGCAGACGCTCACCGGGGAGCTGACCACCGCCCGCGGCCTCGCCGAGGCGCTGCGGTCACAGGCGCACGAGGCCGCGAACCGGTTGCACACGGTCGTTTCCCTCGTCGAGATCGGCAAACCCGAGCAGGCCGTCGAGTTCGCCACCGCCGAGCTCGCCCTGGCGCAGGAGCTCACCGACCGGGTCGTCGGCGCCGTCGCCGAGCCGGTGCTCGCCGCGCTGCTGCTGGGCAAGGCGGCCGAAGCGAGCGAGCGCGGGGTCGAGCTGACGGTCACCCCGGACACGGTGATCGACGACGTCTCACTCGGCATCGAGGCCCGGGACCTGGTGACCATCCTCGGCAACCTGATCGACAACGGGCTCGACGCGGCCGTGCGCGGCACCGGCCACCCGAAGGTCGTCGTCACCGCCCGCACGGACGAAGACGGGCTGCTCCTGCGCGTCGCGGACTCCGGTCCCGGCGTGCCCGAGGACGCCGACGTGTTCCGGCGCGGCTGGTCGACGAAGGCCGAGGACGGCCACGGGCTGGGGCTCGCGCTGGTCGGGCAGGCGGTGCGCCGCTACCGCGGCACGGTCGAGGTCGGGCACGACGGCGGCGCGGTGTTCACCGTGCGGCTCCCGCGGCAGGAGGCGAGCCGGTGATCCGCGTGCTGGTGGTCGAGGACGAGCCGGTCGCCGCCGAGGCGCACCGCGTGTACGTCGAGCGGCTGCCCGGGTTCGCCGTGGCCGGCGTGGTGCACTCGGGCGGCGAGGCGCTGCGGTTCTGCGAACGCGAGCCGGTCGACCTGGTGCTGCTGGACTTCTACCTGCCGGACACGCACGGACTGGCGGTCTGCCGCTCGCTGCGCGCGGCCGGGCTGCCGATCGACGTCATCGCGGTGACGTCGGCCCGCGACCTCGGCCTGGTCAAGGCGGCGGTCTCGGTCGGCGTGGTGCAGTACCTGCTCAAGCCGTTCACCTTCGCCACCCTGCGCGAAAAGCTGGAGCGCTACGCGGAATTCCGCGACGCTTCCGGCGAGGTCACCGGCCAGGCGGAGATCGACCGCGCCCTCGGTGCCTTGCGCACGACGGAGCAGCCCCCGCTGCCGAAGGGCATGAGCGTCCAGACCCTGGAAGCGATCACCGACGCCCTTTCCGGCGCGGCGGAGGGCCTTTCGGCGGGCGCGGCGGCCTCGGCGATCGGGGCCTCCCGCGTGACGGCCCGGCGCTACCTGGAGTACCTGGCGGACAACGGGATGGCCCACCGCGAGCCACACTACGGCCAGGTCGGGCGGCCGGAGGTCTGGTACCGCTTGACCCGCGTATAACGACCTGCCGGCTCAGGACGGCTCGGCTCTCGGCTCGCCGGCTCCCGTCGCCGCGGCGGACCGGATCACGTCACGGGCACGCCTCTCGACCCGCGTTCGGCCGAAATTCCTGACGAGGGCGAGGTAGAACAAGGCGGGCGCGACCGGGGTCCATCGGTTCCGCCGATCAGGCCGCAGCAAGTGGCTCATCACGTCCGAGGGCCGGAAACGGACGAATTCCCACTCGTCGTGCTCCCACTTGTCGGCCACGCCTCGTGTCCGTCGCTCGGCGAGCTGCGCCGCGGTGAGCTCGTGCAGGGAGGCGGTGAACATGCAGCCCCACTGGTTCGTCCGGCGATCGATGTCGAAGGCCAGTAGTTCCAGGTGGTATTCGGTGCGCTCCAACCCGAGCTCTTCGAGCAGCCCGCGTCTCGCGACGTCGTAGAGGCTCGGCGGAGTGCGTCCGTGTGAATCCAAGGAGCGAGACAGTGCTTCATTGGCCGACGCGTCCCACAACCCGGGGAAGGCCCCCACCGCCTTGCTTCGCTTCGCGAAAACAGCCATCCGGTCTGCCGTGACCACGGCCACGTACGTGCCGAAACTGGCGCACATGAAGTCGGGGACCGTGGTGAGGGAGAACGGGGTCACGTATCGGCTGCGGAGCGTGCCCCCTCCCGGCAGCTCGCGATCCAGCTGCTGGGTCGCCAGGAAGGTGAAGTAATCGGTGCTCCTGACGCGCAGCCGGACTCCCGGTGCCTCGTCGACACCAATACGGTGGACGGAAAACCCGGACACGGCATAGGTTGGGCCGTTCCAGTGTGCGTGTGCGCCCGCGCGGGCCGACTCTCCTTGACGCGCGGCTACCTCGTCCCGTAGCCGTGCGACATCGGCAGGCAGGTCCACCACGCCGGGATCGACGACCACGTTCACCGCTTGCTCATCGATGACCTGGGTGCCGTCTCCCTCGACGATCACGACGCTCGTCCGCAGCGGGCCGAGGGTGAACTCGGTCCCGGTGTCGGGCAGGGCGCCCCGGCTCAGTGACCGGCGAACGCGAGCGGCGGACCTGGTCAGTGCTCGCTTCAACGCGTCTTCGAAGAGGACCGAGAACGCCAGTCCGAGCACGGCGCCGACGATCAACCCGACCACTCCGGAACTCAGCTGCTCCATGGTCGAGTCTGTCGCAGGAAGGCCGCGTCGTGTTTCAGGTGCGTATAACGGCCTACACGGCCGCGTCTGCGACTTCCGGCGGTTCCGGCGACGCTCGCCGTGCGGTACACCGGAACGATCACCGACCAGGGGAGTGCCGCCATGCGGAAGTGGGCCGGGTTCGTCGCAGCTCTCGTCGTCACCGCCGGGCTGGCCGCGCCGGCGCACGCCGCCGAGCCTGCGGCCTCCGTCACCGAGGTGCAGGTGAGCGGGCCGGTTGCGCAGCGGTTCAACCTCGTCGTCCTCGGGGACGGCTACACCGCCGCCGAGCAGCCGAAGTTCTTCGCCGATGTCCAGCGGCACGTGCGCACCCTGTGGTCGCTCGAGCCGTTCAAGTCCTACCGCAGCTACTTCAACGTCTTCGCCGTCTCCATCGCCTCGCCGGAGTCCGGTGTGGACTGTGACCCCGGCCTGGACGCGCCGCGGCGCGACACCCCGCTGAACATGGGGTTCTGGGGCGGCTGCAACGCGCAGAGCGTGCAGCGGCTGCTGACCGTCGACGACACGGCCGCCCAGCGGTACGCCGACCTCGTACCCGGCACGACCCGCGCGAACCGGCAGATCCTGGCGCTGGGCAACAGCTCCACCTACGGCGGCGCGGGTGGTACGTACGCGACGGCGTCCGGCGGGAACGCCTTGTCCGCGCTGATCTCGCCGCACGAACTCGGCCACTCGCTCGGCGGCCTCGACGACGAGTACGACTACTACGCGCGCAACGTCCCGGGCGGCGCGTACGAGGGCGGCGAACCGGCGTCGATCCACCACACGCTGCTGACCGAGCCGCAGATGCGCGCGCAGCACGCGAAGTGGTGGCGCTGGCTCGGCGAGCCCAGCGAGGCCGGCGGCACGATCGGCCGGTTCGAAGGCGGGCTGTACACCCAGACCGGCGTCTGGCGGCCGAGCCGTCACTCGATGATGAAGACGCTCGGCTACGCGTTCGACCAGGTCGGCCGCGAGCGGATGACGCAGCGGATCGCGGCGAAGGTCCCGCTGATCGCGGGCGGCACCCCGGCGGGGACGATCGGCGCCGACCGCGTGGTGTGGGTCCGCCCGATGCACCCGGTGGACCACCGCCTGGACGTCACCTGGACGCTGGACGGCAAGAGGCTGCCCGGCCGCGACGCGGTCGACCTGCGCACCGCGCACGTGAAGCCCGGCCGCCACACGCTGACCGCGACGGTGACCGACCCGACGCCGTTCGTCCGCGACCCGGCGGCCCGGCCGTCCGCGAGCCGGACCTGGACGGTGGACACGGCGGTGGTCACCGCGCCCGCGGGCGGCCCGGCTGTCGTGGCGTCGACGTCGCTGCCGGTCGGCGGGCACGACGTGGTCTACGTCGAGACGGGTGAGCCGACCGGCTCGATCCCGGAGGTTTTCTGGTCCCTGGACGGCCGTTACGCCGGGACTGGCACCGACTACGCCCTCGACCTGTCCCGCGGCACGCACACCCTGACGGCGACGACCGGCGGCACGACGGTGACGTGGACGGTGGACGCGACCGGCCCGCAGACCACGGCGGAGCTGCCCCCGGGCCCCGAGTACCACGGCTCGTTCACGCTGAAGCTCGAGTCGCCGGACGGCATGCCGGAGTTCCGCGTGGACGGCGACGGCTGGCACAAGTACTACGGCTGGCCGACGGACCCGAACGCGCCGTACCTGTTCACCCCGCGCGGCACGGAAATCGACGGGCTCGCGTACGGCAACCTGGGCGAGGGCGGGCTGACGGTGTCGCCGTTCTCGGAGCGCAAGCCGGGGTACGGCCAGCACCGCATCGAGTACCGCTCGATCGACGCGGCGGGCAACGTGGGCCCGACGAAGTCGGTCACGGTGACGCTGCTGCCGTAGGAGGGGCTGAGCTGTATGACGGATAAAGAGGGGTTTCGCGCCCGGCTGCTGGCTTCGGTGGAAGCCGGGCTGAGCGTCCCCGAGATCAGGCCGCTGCTCGTCGAGCAGCTCGAGCGCGGAGTGAAACGCGAGCACCTGTACCAAGAGATCCTCGACACGATGGTCTTCTTGCGCGCGGAAGGCCGCGACGAGGACGAGGACGCCGTCGCCGACGTGGCGGATATGTTCTCGAACTGGGTGCTGCCCAGGTACCGGCTCTGAGCCGCTAGCGCGGCCGGCCCGGCACCCCGGGCCGCAGCTGCCACGGGTGCGGACCGTCCAACGGCCGGTACTCCACGCCCAGCGCGTCCAGCCGCGGCAGGTGGTGGTCGCGCAGCCGGGGCAGGAACTCCTCGTAGTCCCTCGGCCCGGAACTCCAAGCCACCTCCGCGAACGCCGACAACCGCGGGAACGCCATGTAGTCCACCCGCCGCACGCTGTCCAGGTGCTCGCTCCACACCTGCGCCTGCACGCCGCGCAGCCGCGCCCCGCTCAACGCCGGCTCGTATGCGTACACGTCCTCCAGCGTGTGCACCTCCCCGACCGGGATCGGCTCGTCCGGGTGCGGAGACTGCCGGTGGTCCAGGTACACGTGCTGCTCCGGGCACATCACCACGTCGTGCCCGAGCGAAGCCGCCCGCAGGCCTGCCTCCTCGTTCTGCCACGAAGCGATCACCATCGGGGGGAGCCCGTCGATGTCGAGGACCTCGTCCCAGCCCATCGGCGTCCGGCCGCGGGCCACCAGGTGAGAGGCCAGCTGCCGCACGAACGCGCGGTGCTCGTCGGTTGCGCCCGGGGTCTCGTCGCCGCCCAGGGCGATCACCGGCGACGGGAAGATCTCCAGCAGGTGGTCGAACACCTCGCGGAAGAAGTCCAAAGTGGACGGCGTAGGCGAAAGCAGCGAAGTGCTGATCCCCCAGGAAGTCCAGACCTCGTAGGAGGACGAAGTCCCCAGCGAGGGGTAGGCGGCGAGCGCCGCCGCGCGTGGCCGGGGATGTCGATCTCCGGCACCACCGTGATCGCGCGCGCCGAAGCGTAGGCGACGATCTCCCGCAGGTCGTCACCGGTGTAGAACCCGCCGTGCGGACGGCCGTCCTGCTCGCCGCCGCTGCCCACCATCGACGACGGCCGCCAGCCGCCCACGGACGTCAAACGGGGGAACGACGGGACCTCGAAGCGCCAGCCCTGGTCGTCGGTGAGGTGCAGGTTCAGCACGTTCAGCTTGTGCGCCGCCAGCAGGTCGACGAACCGCAGCACTTCGGCCTTGGTCCGGAAGTGCCGGGCGACGTCGAGCAGGCACCCGCGCCACCCGAGCCGCGGGTGGTCCTCGACGACCCCGCACGGCAGCGACGACGGCGCGAACCCGGCCACCCGGAACGCGGCCGGGCCCGCCAGCTGCCGCAGCGTCTCCCGTCCGTAGACCTCCCCGGCGGCGTCGGCCACTTCCAGCACGACACCGGACGGGGAAATCGTGAGCCGGTAGCCCTCCGGCGGCAGTGAAGCGGGCCGGACGTCCACCGTGGACGGCCACGGGCACGTGCCGGGAGCGGGCGTCACGGAGACCGGGCGGGGGAGCAGGGTGTCGAAAGCCATGTCAGCCCTTCACGGCGCCGGCCATGCCGGACACCAGCCGTCGTTGGACGAGGACGAAGAACACCAGCACCGGGATCGTCATCAGCGTCGACGACGCCATCACCGCACCCCAGTCGGTGTCCTCCGGCTTGAAGAAGACCAGGATCGCCTGCGGCAGCGTCTGGTTCTCGGTCTTGGAGACGATGAACGTCTTGGCGAACAGGAAGTCGTTCCACGCGTGGATGAACGCGAGCACGCTCACGGCCACCAGCCCCGGCGCCACCAGCGGGAAGAGGATCTGCCAGGTGAACCGCACCCGGGACGCGCCGTCCAGCTTGGCCGCTTCCTCGAGTTCCACCGGCACCGCGGCGACGAACCCGCGCAGCATCCAGATCGCGAACGGCAGGCTGAACGCCAGGTGCACCAGCACCAGCGAACCCAGCTCGTTCAACCCGAAAGCCGGCACAGCCGCACCGAGTGACCGCATCAGGAAGAACAGCGGGATGGTCAGCGCCTCCACCGGCACCATCTGGGCCACCAGCGTCATCACCAGCAGCACCGTGCGCCCCCGGAAGGAAAACCGCGTCAAAGCCACCGCCGAAAGGAACGACAGCAGCAGCGACAGCGCCACGACGACCAGCGCCACCAGCAGGCTGTTGACGAAGTACCGCCCGAAGCCCGAAACGGTGAGCACGCGCGAGAAGCTGTCGAACGACGGGTGGAACGTCCACGGCTTCGGCGAAGCCGACTGGATCTCGCTCGCCGGCTTCACCGCCGACAGCAGCATCCAGTACAGCGGGAAGGCGACGATCCCGGCGACCACGACGGTGACGACCTCGGCGATCAGCCGGCCCGGACGTTTCACAGCCATGCCGCGCTCCGGCGCTGCGACCGGACGTACAGCCCGGTGACCGACAGCAGCAACAGCGTCATCACGACTCCGATCGCCGAGCCGAGGCCGTACTCCTGCCCGGCGAAGGCCTGTTGGTAGGCGTACACGTTGAGGACCAGGTTGCGCCCGGCCACGCCGCCGCCGTTGGTCATCACGTAGATCTGGGTGAACACCTTGAAGTCCCAGATGATCGACTGGACGGTGGCGATCATCAGCAGCGGCCGCACCATCGGCAGCACGATCGTCCAGGTCGTGCGCCACGCCGACGCGCCGTCGAGCGAGGCGGCTTCGAGCACCTCGTCCGGCACGCCCTTGATCCCGGCGTACATGGTGACCAGCACGAACGGGAACGAGCACCAGATCACCTCGGCGGCGACCAGCCCGAACGCGCCGAGCGTGCCGAACGTCCACGAATGGTGTTCGAACGGCAGCCCGATCCCCGACAGCACCTCGTTGACCAGCCCGAAGTCGGTGTCGAAGAGGAACAGCCAGACGTAGGAGCCGGCGATCGCCGGCGTCGACCACGCGCCCAGCGCGGCCAGGAACAGCAGCATCCGGGGCAGCGAACGCACCCGCGAAGCCAGCACCGCGAGCCCGGTGCCGACGACGAGCGAACCGACGACGCAGGCCGCGGCGAACCCGACCGTCTTGCCGAGCACGGTCCAGAACTGCGCCTGGGACAGCAGGTCCGCGTAGTTGGCGAAGCCGAGGAACACCAGCGGCGCGTTGCCCGCGGCCTGCGGCTGGCCGTAGTCGTAGAACGAGATCACGACCAGCTGGTAGATCGGGTAGGCCAGCAGCGCGGCGAGCAGGACGCCCGCCGGGGCGAGGTAGAGCGCGGCGGCCCGGCCGTCCCCCTTCCGCCGCGGCCGCCGTGCGGGCGCCGTGGCGGAAGGGGTCTCCTGGATCGTCACCACTAGCCGAAGGCCCGGTTCATCGCGGCGGCCGCGTCGGCCAGCGCCGCCGCCGGGTCCTTGCCGCCGGTGGCGATCTGCTGCACGGCCGTCGGCAGCACGTTCTGGCTGTCGATCTTCGACCACGCCGGCGTCGCCGGGACGAACTTCGTGCCCGCCTTGAGCGTGTCGACGAACGGCTTGAGGAACGGGTCGTTCGCCGCGAGCTTCTGCTGCACGCTGCCCAGTGTCGGCAGGTTGCCCATCGCGGTGTACATCTTCTCCTGGTACTTCGCGCCGCCGAGCAGCTCGACGAACTCCAGGGCCAGGCTGCGGTGCTTGCTCGCCTTGAACACGCCCAGCAGGTTGCCCCCGGCGAACGCGGGCGCGACGCTGCCCGCCGTGGTGCCCGGGATCGGGACGACGGCGTACTTGCCCTTCACCGCGCCCTGCTCGACGGCCTTGCGGTTGAAGTCGCCACCGATCGTCATCCCGGCCTTGCCGCCGGCGAACGCGGTGACGCTCTGCGTGCCGGTCAGGTTCGCGCACTGCGCGGGCGGGCAGATGTCGTCCTTGAGCAGGGACGCGTACTGCGTGACGCCGGCCTTGGCCTGCTCACCGTCGACCGTCGACTTCCACTTGCCGCCGGTGTCCTGCGCCAGCTCCCCGCCGTTGGCCCAGAGGAAGGGCAGCATGGCGTAGGTGTACTTGCCGCCGACGGAGATGCCGTAGAGGTCCGGCTTGGCGGCCCGGATCCGGCGAGCGGTGTCGGTCAGCTCCGCCAGCGTCGACGGCGGCTTGAGACCGAGCTCGGTGAAGACGTCGGTGCGGTAGTAGAGCGCCCGGATGCCGGTGTACCAGGGCAGGCCGTAGGTCTGGCCGCCGGACTTCGCGGTGTCCAGCACGGTCGGGATGAGGTCCTTGCCCTCCGGCCACGCGGCGAGGTCGCCGGTCAGGTCGGCCAGCGCGCCGGTGGCCGCGTAGCTGGAGACGTCGGTGTTGCCGAACTCGGCGACGTCGGGGGCGTTGGCCGGGTCGTTGAAGGCGCCGGAGAACTTGTCGGCGCGGCCCTCGACCGGCACCCACTGGACGTCGACCTCGACGCCGGAGTGGGCCGCCTTGAACTCGGTGATCGCGTCCTTGACCGCGGCTTCCTTCGGCGCGCGGTTGGCTTCGTCGAACAGCCAGACGCGGACGGTGCCGGTCTTGTCGTCCCCGCCGCTGCCCGCGGGCGCGGACTGGGTGGGCGCGCAGCCGGCCAGCAGGGCCAGCCCGGCGACGACGGGCAGGGTGCGGCGCAGTCTCATGGTGAACCTCACGAGGCGAAGTAGACGGAGTTGACGGACCCGACGGCGAGCGAACCGGCGGGCGCGCCGGGCAGGCCGGTGGCCGGGTCCCGCGGCAGCCAGGTGACGGTGCCGGAGCGCTGGTTCGAGACGTAGAACCAGCTTTCGGAGGGGTCGAGGGCGACGTGCCGCGGCCAGTTCCCGCCCGTGGGCACCGTGGACACCAGCTTCAGCGTGGCGCCGGAAACGGAGAACGTGGCCAGCGTGTTCGGGCCGCGGACGGTGGCGTAGGCGAACTTTCCGTCTCGCGAAAGGATGATCTCGCCCGGGTAGAGCTCGCCGGTGCTCCCGCTGGGGACGGCCGGGACGACGGAGAGCGCTTTCAGGGTCCCGGTGGCCGCGTCCCAGCTCGCCACCGTCACCTCCGGCCGCAGTTCCTGCAGGATGTAGGCGAACTTCCCGCTGTGGTCGAACGCGAGGTGCCGCGGCCCGGCCCCGGCGGGCAGCTTCAGCTGCTGGTGCAGCGAAAGCTTCCCGGCGGTGAAGCCGTAGACGTACACCGAGTCCGCGCCCAGGTCGACCGCCAGCACCCAGCGGCCGGTGGGGTCGTTGACGACCTGGTGGGCGTGCGCCTGGCCGGAGTCGGCGTGGTGGGTCACCAGGTCGGTGGCCGCACCGAGCTTGCCGCCGGCCAGGATCGGCAGCACGACGACGCTGCCCGAGCTGTAGTTGGCGGCCAGCACGTACTTCCCGCTCGAGTGCACGCTCAGGTGCGTCGGCGCGCCACCCTTCGACGAAACCTTGTTGAGCGGCTTCGGGTTCGCGGGATCGGCGATGTTCAGCGCCGAGACGTACCCCGCCGGGTCGCCCTCGTTGGTGACGTACAGCGTCTTGCCGTCGGCGCTGCGGTCGAACCACGACGTGTCGCTGATGCCGGGCACCGTGCGGACGGGGTTCAGCGCGGCGCCGGACCGGCTCGTGACGTCGAGCCCGTGCCCGGTCGCCCCGCTGGTGTAACTGCCGATGTACACGGTTCCTCCGGCGAAGCAGCCTTTCGGCGTGGTGGCGGCCGACGCGAGCGAGCTGCCCAGAACGGTGGCGGCGCCCGCGCCGGCCGCGGCGCCGAGGAACGTGCGACGGGAAAGTCCGGTCATCGTCTTTGTCTCCCAACGGGTTTCGGCGGTGACGGACTCCAGTATGGTCTAGACCACGGCCATGAGCAATGCCGAAGCCCCGAATCCCGAAAGGGAAAGCACGGTTTCCAGCGCGGTCCAGGACTTCAGCGTCTGCGGCACGGTGAGGTTGAAGTACCGCGAAACGATCCAGAAGCCGCCGTCGTTGACGTGCGAGGCGATGATCGAGCCCGCCGAAATCGCCATCACCAGCAGCGCCAGCTGGATCTGCGAATACCCGAGCTGGGCCACGGTCGGCGCGATGATCCCGCTCGTGGTCACGATGGCGACGGTCGCCGAACCCTGCGCGATCCGCATGCCGCAGCTGATCACGTACGCCGCGAGCAGCACCGGCAGCCCGGCGTCGTGCAGCGAGTCGGCCACGGCCTTGCCGATCCCGGTGGCCGAGAGCACCGCGCCGAAGAACGCGCCCGCGCCGACGACCAGCAGGATCATCGCCACCGGCCGCAGCGACTTCGCGGCCAGCTCGTTGAGGTCCTTGCCGGTGAACCCGCGCCGCAGGCCCAGCAGCCAGGACGCGAGCAGCACGGCGACGGTCAGCGCGACCGCCGGCGTCCCGATGAACGCGGCGACACCGGCGAGCGCGGAGCCCTTGGGCAGCCAGATGCTGCCGAACGTGCCGGCCAGGATCAGCACCAGCGGCACCGCGATGATCGCGGCGACCAGCCCCAGCGACGGCGGGTTGTCCTCGCGTTCGCCCTCTTCCTCGGCGAAGACCATGTCCTCGGGGACGTCGACGGTGATGCGCTTGCCGATCCAGGTCGAGTACAGCACGCCGCCGATCAGGAACGCGGGGATGCCGCAGGCCAGGCCCATCAGGATGATCCAGCCGAGCTCGACGTGCAGCAGCCCGGCGGCGGCCACCGGGCCGGGGTGCGGCGGCAGGAAGGCGTGCGTGATCGACAGGCCGGCCAGCAGCGGCATCGCGTACAGCACCAGCGACTTCCCGCCCTGGCGCGCGGCGACGTAGACCAGCGGGGCCAGCACGAAGATGCCGATGTCGAAGAACACCGGGATGCCGAAGACGAACCCGGCGACCCCCATGGCCAGCGGCGCCCGCTTCTCGCCGAACGACCGCAGCAGCGCGCCGGTGAGCACCTTGGCGCCGCCCGAGCGTTCCAGGATCGAGCCGAGGATCGTGCCCAGGCCGATGATCGCCGTGATGTGCCCGAGGATGCTGCCGAACCCCTTCTCCAGCAGGGAGTCCGACGCCTTCTGGGCGGAGCCGACGATCGTGCCGACCGGCAGGCCGGCGGCCAGCGCGGTCAGCAGGCCGACCACGATCAGCGCGATGAACGGTTCCAGCTTGAGCTTGATGATCAGCACGAGCAGGACGGCGATCGAGACGGCGGCGAGCGTCAGCAGCCCGCCCGTGGTGTGTTGCAGCCAGTGGATCATCGGGCTCTCCGGGGGTTGCGCAGGGAGTGTCCGGCGAGGGCGCCGGTGGGGGTTCCGTCGTCGAGGGCGGCGGTGCCGTTGACGAAGACGTGGGTGATCCCGGCGGCGGGCTGCCGGGGATCGTCGAAGGTGGCGGTGTCGGTGACCGCCTCGGGGTCGAACAGCACCAGGTCGGCGGCGTAGCCGGCGCGGACCAGCCCGCGGTCGGCCAGCCGCAGCCGCCGCGCGGCCCGCCCGGTCAGGTGGGCGACGCACTCGGCGAGGTCCAGCACGCCGAGCTCACGGACGTACCGGGCGAGGTAGCGGGGGAACGTGCCCCAGGCGCGCGGGTGCGGCCGGGCGCCGACGAGGAGGCCGTCGCTGCCGCCGGTGTGCGTCCGGTGCCGCATGATGGCCTGGACGTTCTCCTCGTGCCCGACGTGCATCAGGCACGACGTCCCGAGCCGTTCGTCCAGCAGGGTGTCGAAGTACAGCTTCGCCGGTTCCGTGCCTTGCTTGACGGCCGACGCGGCGACGCTGTGGCCGACCAGGTGGGCGTTGTGCTCGTGGCGCACGCCGTTGATTTCGATAGCTTCCCAGTCGATCGGGACGCCGTGCGCACCGTCCGAACCGGACTCCTCGATCTCGGCGCGGATCCGCTCGCGTTCGTCCACATCGGACAGCCGGGCGAGCGTGGCGTCGAGGCCGCCTTCGGTGGCCCAGCTCGGCAGGAGCGCGCTCAGGTAGGTCGCGCCCGGGAGGTACGGGTAGGTGTCGAGTGAGATGTCGCAACCGTCGTCGAGGGCGTCGTCGAGCAGCTGCAGCAGGTCGGGCGCCTTGCCCTTGTTGACCGAGAAGTTCATCGTGGCGTGGGCCAGGTGCAGCGGGCAGCCGGACTGCCTGCTCACGTCGATCATCTCGGCGAACGCCTCGAGGGCGCCCTTGCCGTAGCTGCGGTGGTGCGGGCTGTAGAAGCCGCCCCGCTCGCCGACCACCCGGCACAGCTCGACCAGCTCGCTCGTCTCCGCGTACATCCCGGGCGTGTAGGTGAGGCCGGACGACATCCCCATCGCGCCCTCGGCCAGCCCGGTCGCGACCAGGTCCTTCATCCGGTTGAGTTCGGCCTCGGTCGCGGGCCGGTCGGCCCAGCCGACGGCGAGCATCCGGACCGTGCCCTGCGGCACGAGGTAGGCGGCGTTGACGGCGATACCGCGGTCGAGCCGGTCGAGGTACTCGCCGACCGAGCGCCAGTTCCAGTCGAACCCCGGCGGGTCGTCGTTCCAGCCCGCGAGCTGCTGCCGCAGTGCTTCGAGCACGGTGTCGTCGACGGGCGCGTACGACAGGCCGTCCTGGCCGAGCACCTCGGTCGTGACGCCCTGGGTGATCTTCGCCGGGTGGTCCGGGTTGGCCAGCAGCTGCAGGTCGGAGTGCGAGTGCATGTCGATGAACCCGGGCGCGAGCACCAGGCCGTCGGCGTCGATGACCCGGCCGCCGGTCAGCGACCCGGCGTCGGCGACCTCCGCGATCTTCCCGCCGGCGAGGCCGACGTCGTGGCGGGCGAGCGGGGCGCCGGTGCCGTCGGCGACCAGCGCGTTCCGGATGACGACGGTCATCAGAACCACGTCCGGACGTAGTCGACGACGGTTTCGCCGTCGGCCGCGATCACCGGCAGCAGCGGCCACTTGTCGAACACCGTGCACGGGTGGGACAGGCCGAGCGCGATCCAGTCGCCGACCTCGACCGGGGAGCCGGGCGGCAGGGCCAGGAAGGCGTGCTGGTCGTTCAGCTTGGTGACGGTGTGGCCGTCGAGCGGTTCGGCGGGGCCGCCCGGGGTGCGGCGCAGCTGCGGTTGGGGCAGGCCCTCGTCGAAGGAGGCGTCGCGCTTGCCGATGGTCAGCAGCGCGAGCTCGTCCGACGGCTTCGACGTCACCTGCGCCCACGCCCGCAGCGCCGGCCGGAAGGAGTCGACGCCGTCGATGCGCGGGTGCTCGCCCAGCGGGGAGATCTCGCGGTAGAAGCCGTCGTCGTGGGTCAGGTAGGCGCCGCTGCGCAGCACCGGCAGCACGTCGAGGCCGTCCGGCCACGGCTTCGTCAGCTCGTTGACGACCCGGTCGAAGTAGGCGCTGCCGCCGGCGGTGACGATGATCTGCCCGTCGAGGAGTCCCTTGTCCGCCAGCGAGATCGCCAGGTCGCGCAGGCTGTCCACATAGGAGCTGATCTTGGCCAGCGCGGCCTCGTCGGTGCCGTGTGACAGCGCGCCTTCGTAGCCGCCGGTGCCCCGCAGCCGCAGCACGGGGCTGGCGTGGACCGCCTCGGCGACCGCCAGCGCGGTCGCGGTGTCGCGGACGCCGGTGCGGCCGCCGTCGGCCCCCACCTCGACGAGGACGTCCACCGGGCGCTCGGTGCCGTCGAGGGCCGCGGTCATCAGCTCGACCCCGCGCACCGAGTCGACCCAGCAGACGAACTCGAACCCCGGGTCGGCGGCCAGCTCGGCGGCCAGCCAGCGCAGGCCGGCCGGGTCGAGCAGCTGGTTGGCCAGCAGGACCCGGGACACGCCGAACGCCCGGTAGATCCGGAGGTGACCGGCGTTCGCGCAGGTCACGCCCCAGGCGCCGTGCTCGGCCTGTCGCGCGAACAGCTGGGGCGCCATGGTGGTCTTGCCGTGCGGTGCCAGCACCACGCCCCGCGCGGCGCACCACGCGGCCATCGTCCGCAGGTTGTGTTCGAGCGCTTCGTCGTCGAGGACGACGAAGGGGGCGAAGAACCCGTCGGTGAACAGGTTCAGCCGGCGGTCCGCGGCTTCGGCGAGAGTGAGCCCGGTCAGGGCGGGGGCGGCCGAGCGGAAGCGCCAGTCGATCCGCTCCTGGCGGAGGGCGTCGAGTGCGGCGTCGTTCAGGGTGAAAGCGGCGGGTGCGGTCATCGGCGGCGGTCCCTGGGTTGGCTGGTTCATCGTTGCGTATGTTGCAACGACTGTTGCGCATTTTGAGTGCCATAGGTGTAGCATCCGGGTCGCCACAGGTCAACGGGGTGAAGAACAGGGGAGACGGAAAGTGACGAGCGGGCCCGAAGTGTTGTGCGTGGGCGAGACGATGGCGCTGTTCGTGCCCGCCGAGCCCGGCCCGCCGGAGCAGGTGAAGCGCTGGGTGCGCACCATCGGCGGCGCCGAATCGAACGTGGCCTGCAACCTGCCGACGCTGGGTGTGCGCAGCGGCTGGGTGAGCGCGGTCGGGGACGACCCGTTCGGCCGGGCGGTGCTGCGCGAGGTCGCGTCCCACGGGGTCGACGTCAGCGGGTGCGTTGTCGATCCGACCCGCCCGACCGGGCTCTACGTCAAGGAAAGCGGCGCCGGCGGCAGTCCGGTGCGCTACTACCGGGCGGGCTCGGCCGCGTCCGGGATGGGACCGTCGCTGCTGGACCGGCTGGACCTCGACGGCGTCCGCGTGCTGCACCTGTCGGGGATCACGCCGGCGCTGTCGGACAGCTGCCTCGCGCTGGTCCGCGCGCTGCTGGAGCTGCCCCGCGGCGACCGGCTGATCTCCTTCGACGTCAACCTGCGGCCGGCGCTCTGGACCGGCCGCGACCCGAGCCTGCTCGCCGAACTGGCCGCGCAGGCGGACATCGTGCTGACCGGCGACGACGAGGCCCAGCGGGTGTGGGGGACCGGCGACCCGCAACGGCTGCGGGCCCTGCTGCCGCAGCCGCGCACGCTCGTCGTCAAGCACGGCGAGCGCGGGGCGACGCTGGTCGAGGGGGAGCCGCTGTTCGCGCCCGCGCTGGCGGTCGACGTCGTCGAGCCGGTCGGTGCCGGGGACGCCTTCGCCGCCGGGTTCCTCGCCGCGACGCTGCGCGGTGCGCCGCCCCTGGAACGGTTGCGGCAGGGGCACCTGCAGGCCGCGGTCACCCTGCTGACCCACGACGACGTCGGCGTGCCGCTGCCGCGGGACGTCGTGGCTACCCTGCTGCAGGCGGACCCGGACGAGTGGCGTTCGGCGCGGCTGACCGGAGAGGGCGTGGTGCTGACGTGAGCCAAAGTCTGGACCGGGCGCTGACGTTGCTGACCTCGATCGCGCAGGACGCGCGCACCCTCGACGACCTCGCCGACGAGATCGGCGTGCACAAGTCGACCGTCCTGCGGCTGCTGCGCACCCTCGAGCAGCACCACTTCGTCCGCCGCGAAGGCGCCCGCCACTACCGGCTGGGCAGCGCCATGTTCGACCTCGCCAACCAGGCACTGGATTCGTTCGACGTCCGCCGCAGCGCGCACCCGGCGCTCGCCGCGCTCAACGCGCGCACCGGGCACACCGTGCACCTGGCCAGCTATGAAGACGGCGAAGTCGTCTACATCGACAAGTTCGAAGGCCGCCATTCGGTGCGGATGTACTCGCGCATCGGCAAGCGGGCGCCGCTGCACTGCACCGCGGTGGGGAAAGTCCTGGTCGCGGCGATGCCCGTGGCCCGTCGCGAGGAGATCGCGCGGTCGATCGAGTACCCGGTGCGGACGCCGAACACGATCACCACGGCGGCGGAGTACCTGGCGGAGCTGGAGCGCGTGGCCGAGCGCGGGTACGCGGTCGACAACGCCGAACACGAGGACTTCATCCACTGCATCGCGGCGCCGGTACGGGGGACCGGCGGTGAGGTGCTGGCCGCCGCGTCGATGTCGGTGCCGAAGGTGCTGCTCGACTACGAAGGACTGCTGGCGCTGGTGCCCGAGCTGCGGGCCGCGACCAGGGAAGCTTCCGTCCACAGTGGATGGACGGAGAACGGAAAGGGGCACTGATGAGCAAGACGGCAGTTTCCACCGAGAACGCGCCGAAGCCGCCGGCGAAGTTCTCGCAGGCCGTCCGCAAGGGGAACCTGCTGCAGGTCGCCGGCCAGGTCGCGTTCGACCCGGCGACGGGCGCGATCGTCGGCGACGACGTCGTGGGCCAGACCCGGCAGACGTTCAAGAACATCGAGGCCGTGCTGGCAGAAGCGGGTTCGAGCCTCGCGGACGCGATCATGGTCCGGGTGTACCTGACCGACACCGCGCACTTCGCGCCGTTCAACGAGGTGTACAACGAGCTGATCGGCGACGCCCCGCACGCGGCGCGCACGACGGTGTACGTCGGGCTGCCGGGCGAGCTGCTCGTCGAGATCGACGTGCTCTGCGTGCTGGACTGAGCCTCCGGCGGGCGGTCAGCCCAGAACGCTCGTGTAGCCGTTCAGGGCAGGCTGCCCGCCGAGGTGGGCGTAGAGGACGTTCGAGTCGCGGGAGATCTCGCCGGTTCCGACGAGGTCCATCAGCCCGGCCATCGACTTGCCCTCGTAGACGGGATCGGTGATCATGCCCTCCAGCCGGGCGCACGTCTCGATGGCGTCCACAGTGGACTTGTCGGGGATCCCGTATGTCCCGGCGTGGTAGCGGTCGTCGAGTTCGACCTCGGGGATCTCGCCCCCGCCGATCAGCTCGGCGGTGGTGCGCGCGATGCGCGTGACCTGCTCGCGGGTTTCGCCGGGCTTGGCCGAGGCGTCGATGCCGAGGATGCGCCGCTTTTTGCCGATGGTGGTCCCGGCGACCATCCCGCCCTGGGTGCTGCCGGTGACCGAACAGACGATGACGGTGTCGAAGAAGACGCCGAGTTCTTCTTCCTGCTGTTCCAGTTCGACGATCCAGTTC
Source organism: Amycolatopsis sp. Hca4 (assembly GCF_013364075.1). GTDB lineage: Bacteria > Actinomycetota > Actinomycetes > Mycobacteriales > Pseudonocardiaceae > Amycolatopsis. The sequence goes on along the minus strand of NZ_CP054925.1, from coordinate 2,838,199 downwards.
GCGAAGCCCAGGCCGCCGAGCCGGTGGTCCGAGGCGCCGGCCGGGATGGCGTACGGCTTCCCGCCCCGCTCTTCGACCTCGGCGACGGCGTTCTCCCACGTCTCCTTGAAGCCGATGCCGAAACCGGCCTGGACGAGCCGGACGTCGGCGCCGAGGATCCGCGACAGCTGGATGTTGCCGACCTTGTCGTAGAGCGGGTCGTGCCAGTCGACCCAGCTTTCCTGGACGAGAACGGCCTTCAGCCCGGCCCGCGCGGCGGCCGCGGCGACCTGGCGGGTGTGGTTGGACTGGACGCCGCCGATGGAGACGAGCGTGTCCGCGCCTTCTTTCAGCGCGTCGGCGACGAGGTACTCCAGCTTGCGGGTCTTGTTCCCGCCGAAGGCGAGGCCGGAGTTGACGTCCTCGCGCTTCGCCCAGATCTGCGCGCCGCCGAGGTGTTCGGTGAGGCGTTCGAGGCGGTGCACCGGCGAGGGGCCGAAGAGCAGGGGGTAGCGCGGGAAGTCGGCGAGGGTCATCGGTCCTCCAGGAGGTCGGTCCAGATGGTCGAGATCACTTCGACGGCGGTCTCGGTGTCGTGTGCTTCCAGCGCATCGATGAGCCGGGTGTGGCGTTCCACCGAGTTCCAGGCCAGGGTCGAGCTGAACCGGGCGTGTTCGAGGCGGCGCAGGAGCGGGGTGTAGCGGTCGAGGGTCGCGGCGACGGCGGCGTTGCCTGCCAGCCGGACGGGGACGTCGTGCAGCTCGTCGTCGGCCTGGACAGCGGCCGCGATGTCGCGGGCTTCGATGGCTCGGGCGAACCGGTCGTTGGCCGCGCGCATGGCGGCGATGTCCTGCGGGCCGCACCTCGTGGCGGCCTGGCGGACGGCGAACTCGTGGAGCACGCGGACGATCTCGCGGGCGTCGAGCACGTCGGGGGACATCACTTCGGAGACGCGGGTGTAGGACTGCGGCTTCTGGTCGACGAGGCCGTCGTCGGTGAGGCGGCGGAGGGCTTCCCGGACCGGCGCCTTCGAGAGCCCGAGCTGGTCGGCGAGGTCGGCGTCGCGCAGGGGGGCGCCGGGCGGCAGGGTGCCGTCGACGATCGCCCGGCGGATGCGGTCGTAGGCCTCATCGCGGAGGAGGGGGCGGCTGACCTTCGAGAGACTCACATCTAACATGTTAGATTTCTGTGGCCGGGTTCGGCAAGCTTGCCGAAGTCAGTGCGGAACGGTGAGCCGGCGAGCCAGGTCGGTGAACTCGTCGAAGGCGAGCCGCCCGCGCTGCAGCACGGCGGACATCTCGTCCGAATGCGACTGCCGGGCCGAGGGGTCCCGGTCGAACCAGAGCTGCCGCAACGCCCGATCGGCCTCGGCGACGGCGACCGCGCCCGCGATCAGCTCGTCCGGCCCGACGAGGCGGAGCAGCAGGAGTGCCTTCTTGAGCTCGCTGCGCGCGTTCCAGTACCGCTGTTCGGCTTCGGCGACCAGTTCGGCGCCGGCGGTGACGGCGGGTGCGACGGTGCGGACGGTCCGGAAGAGCCACAGAACGGCATCACGGGCGGTGGTCGCGGCCTCGACGAGCTGGGCGGAGCGCAGGGCGCGTTCTTCCCGCAGCCGCGCCCGGGCGGCGACCCGGGCCTTGACGGGTTCGAGGAAGACCCCGAGAAGCACCCCGGCCAGCGCGAAGACCCCGGCAACGAGTGGAGTGAGCACGGCACGAAAGTGTGCCCCACCCGGCGGGAAGCCGAGTCGGCCCGGCGGAAACCCGGATCGCCGCGGCTTGCGCTAGCCGACCCGGCCGATCAGCAGTGGGTGGGTGCTGTGGTGCCTGGTCGGCGGGATTCGGTTCGCCGGCCTGGCGAGCGCGATCCGCCGGCCGAGCTGATCAGCGGTTGCGGTGTCGTCGCGCCCGCCCGGCGAAGCTCGCCTCGCTGATCAGCGGTCGGGGATTGTGATGTCCGGCCGGCGGGCGGTGCGCCGGCGGGCCGGACAGCAGTGGTGGGTGTCGTCATGCCGACCGGCGAGACCCACTCCGTCGGACCCGGGAGGCGAGGGCGGCGACCAGTCACACCGCCGTGGCCACCCTCACCCGCGTCAGCCGGCATGCACCCAGGTCAGTAGACCGGACCGGTGAACTTCTCGCCCGGACCCTGCCCGGGCTCGTCCGGCACGGCCGAAGCCTCCCGGAACGCCTTCTGCAGCGACTGCAGGCCATCACGCAACGGCCCGGCGTGCAGCCCGAGGTACTCCGCGGAGGCCGTCACGAGGCCGGCGAGCGCGGTGATCAACCGGCGGGCCTCGTCGAGGTCGCGGTGCGGGGACGTCGCCGGGTCGGCGTCGGCGAGCCCGAGGCGCTCGGCGCCTGCCGACAGCAGCATCACCGCCGCCCGGCTGATCACCTCCACGCTGGGGATCTCGGCCAGGTGGCGGTCGTCCGGGGAATAGGGGGCCTGTTCGGAGGGTTGTTCTGACACGTCTGGTACCCTTCCACGAGCGACCAGCCCCCGAGCGATCGGGGGCGGCAAGTGGAGCCCCGCTCCCACCCGCGTCACCGTACAGGTGTCCGGGTCCGGTCTCGCCAGGACGCAAGTCCGAAGCGAAGCAGTGCCCTCCGGGGCACGATCGGAACAGAGTGGGCCCGCGCACCGAATGGTGACCGGGGCCTTCGCTATGTGGGCACCAGGTCGAAACGAGAACAGGAAACATTCCTCGGACCAAGGAGGCCCCATCAGCTCCGAGACACGCATCAACGACCGAATCCGGGTGCCGGAGGTCCGTCTCGTCGGACCCGCCGGCGAACAGGTCGGCATCGTCCGGATCGAGGATGCGCTGCGCCTGGCGCAGGAGAACGACCTCGACCTCGTCGAGGTCGCGCCGCAGGCCCGCCCGCCGGTGTGCAAGCTCATGGACTTCGGCAAGTTCAAGTACGAGAGCGCGCAGAAGGCCCGCGAGTCGCGGCGCAACCAGCAGCTGACCGTCATCAAGGAACAGAAGCTGCGCCCCAAGATCGACCAGCACGACTACGAGACCAAGAAGGGTCACGTGTCGCGGTTCCTGGCGGCGGGCAACAAGGTCAAGGTCACGATCATGTTCCGCGGCCGCGAGCAGTCCCGGCCGGAGCTCGGCTACCGGCTGCTGCAGAAGCTCGCCGAGGACGTCACCGAACTGGGCTTCGTCGAGTCGTCCGCCAAGCAGGACGGCCGCAACATGATCATGGTGCTGGCCCCGCACAAGAACGTGAAGCCAAAGGCCAAGGCCGAGCCCGCTCCCGAGCAGGCCCCCGAGGCGTAGGCGCCGACCAGCACGAGTCAGCGGCTCACCGGTTCTCCGGTGAGCCGCCGCACGAAAGAGGACACCAATGCCGAAGATGAAGACCCACAGCGGGACGTCCAAGCGCATCCGCAAGACGGGGACGGGCAAGCTGCGCCGCCAGATGACCGGCCGGCGCCACCGCATGGAGAAGAAGTCCAGCCGCGTGACCCGCCGTCTCGAGGGCACCACCGAGGTGTCGAAGACCGAGGTCGGCCGCGTCAAGCGCCTGCTCGGCATCTGATCCCGCAGAACTTGCTCTAACCCACCCGGGGCGTCCCCCTCGCCCCCCGAAATCGACAGGATGGACCCGTGGCACGCGTCAAGCGGGCGGTCAACGCCCAGAAGAAGCGTCGCGCAACTCTCGAACTGGCCAGCGGCTACCGCGGCCAGCGTTCGCGGCTGTACCGCAAGGCCAAGGAGCAGACGCTTCACTCGCTCAACTACGCCTACCGGGACCGCCGTGCCCGCAAGGGTGACTTCCGCCAGCTGTGGATCACCCGCATCAACGCGGCCGCTCGCGCCAACGGCGTGACCTACAACCGGTTCATCCAGGGCATCAAGGCCGCGGGTGTCGAGGTCGACCGCAAGATCCTCGCGGACCTCGCCGTCAACGACGCCGCCGCCTTCACCGCGCTGGCCGAGCTCGCCAAGGCCAACGTCAACACCGGCGAAGCGAAGTCGGCCTGACCGGCAGCTTTCAGCGACCCGGGGCGGAGCCGTTCACCGAACGGACCCCCCGGGTCGTTGCTGCGCGCAAGCTGACGCGGCGCGCGGAACGCGACAAGACCGGCCGGTTCCTGGCCGAAGGCGCCAACGCCGTCGAGGCCGCTCTGGCCGACGGCACGGTGCACGAGCTGTTCGTCACCGACCGCGCGGCCGCCCAGCACGCGGACCTGGTCGACGCGGCCCGCGCGGCCGGCGTCACCGTCTCGCCGATCACCGACCGCGCCGCCGACGGGCTGTCGGAAACCGTGACACCGCAGGGCATCGTGGCCGTCTGCGCGCTGCTGGACCGGCCGCTCGAGGAGGCCGTGACGCCGGAGGCGAAGCTCGTGGTCGTGCTCGTGGACGTCGCCGACCCCGGCAACGCGGGCACGGTGATCCGCGTCGCGGACGCGGCCGGTGCCGACGCGGTGGTCCTGGCGGGCGACACCGTCGACCCGCACAACGGCAAGTGCGTCCGCGCGGCCGCCGGCAGCCTGTTCCACCTGCCGATCGCGCGGGTCCGTGATGTCGCGAGCGCGCTGAGCGCCTGCTCGGCCGCGGGCCTGCGGACGCTCGCCGCCCACGGCTACGCCGACGCCGAACTCGATCGGGTGGACCTCACCGCCCCGACCGCGTGGGTGTTCGGCAACGAGGCCCACGGCCTGCCCGCCGACGTCCTCGACCGGACCGACCTCGCCGTCCGGATCCCCCTGTACGGCCGCGCCGAGAGCCTCAACCTGGCCACCGCGGCGGCCGTGTGCGTCTACACGAGCGCGCTGGCGGCGCGGCGCTGACCTGCGAGTAGGCTCCCGCAATATCCATTGTGGCCGATATTGGGGGGGTTCCATGGGCAGGCTTGCCCGTTCGTTCGCGCTGTTCTCCGCTTCGTTCAAGGTGCTGCGCGCCCACAAGGGCCTGGCGTGGTTCCCGGTGCTCGCCGGGATCGCCGGACTGCTGGTCGCCGCGGTGTTCCTGACACCGGCGTTCTTCACCGTCCACCTCGAGGCCGAGAACTTCCGGCCCACCGCCGGCACGTACGTGCTGCTCGCGGCGTTCTACCTCGTCTCGGCGTTCGTCACGATCTTCTTCAACGCCGCCCTGATCTCCCAGGCGGACATCGCGCTGCGCGGTGACGGCGGCATGCCGGGTGTCGGCGCGGGCCTCGCCGCAGCCGGGCGCCGCTGGCCTGCCCTGCTCGGCTGGGCCGGGGTGACCGCGACGGTCAGCGTGGTGCTGCGCACGATCGAGGAGCGGCTCGGCTTCCTCGGCAGCATCATCAGCGGCCTGATCGGCATGGCCTGGCGGTTCACGACGTACCTCGTGCTGCCGGTCGTCATGCTCGAGGGCACGGGGGTGAAGGCGAGCGTCAAGCGGTCGGTCGAGCTGTTCCGCCGCGCCTGGGGCGAGAACGTCGCCGGCACCGCCGGCCTCGGCCTGGTCGGTTTCCTGCTGACCTTCGCCGGTTACGTCGTGCTCCTCGGAGCCGGCTTCCTGCTCGGCGGCACGGCCACCGTGTTCGTCGCGGTCGGGCTGGCGATCGTCTGGACCCTGCTGGTGGCGGTCTTCATCACCACGTTGTCCGGCATCTACCAGACCGCGCTGTACCGCTACGCCGCCGAGGGCGTGGTGCCCGGCGAGTTCGCTTCGGTCGACTTCTCCGAGGCGTTCCGCCGGCGGTGACCGTGCGTCCGCGCGCCCACGGGGCGACCGGGGGCGCGCGGAGCCGATCCCATAGACTTTTCCCGCCTTTGACCTCTCGCGTGCCGTGTGCGGCGGCGCGTGAACGACCAGTCCCAGCGGACGCCGAGGAGTTATGTCCGGAGCCACGGAGAAGGAAGCACAGGGCGCGGTGCTCGCCCCCGAGACGCTGCAGGAGGCGGTCAAGGCCGCCGAAGCGGCGTTCGCCGCCGCGACCGGGCTCGAAGGGCTGGCCGAGGTCAAGCCGGCCCACCTCGGTGACCAGTCCCCGGTGGGCCTGGCCCGCCGCGGGATCGGCGCCCTGCCCAAGCAGGAGAAGGCCGAGGCCGGCAAGCGCGTCAACGAGGCCCGCCAGGCGATCCAGGCGGCCTTCGACGCCCGCCGCGCCGAGCTCCAGGTGGAGCGCGACGAGCGCGTGCTGCGCGAAGAAGCCGTCGACGTCACCCTGCCGTGGGACCGCGTTCCGCGCGGCGCGCGGCACCCGATCACCACCATCTCCGAGCGCGTCGCCGACGCCTTCGTCGCGATGGGCTACGAGGTCGCCGAAGGTCCCGAGCTCGAAGCCGAGTGGTTCAACTTCGACGCGCTGAACTTCGGCAAGGACCACCCGGCCCGCCAGCTGCAGGACACCTTCTACGTCGGCGAAGAGGACTCGGGCCTGGTGCTGCGCACGCACACCTCGCCGGTCCAGGCACGCACGCTGCTGCACCGCGACCTGCCGGTGTACGTCGTGTGCCCCGGCCGGACGTACCGCACCGACGAGCTCGACTCGACGCACACGCCGGTGTTCACCCAGGTCGAGGGCCTCGCGGTGGACAAGGGCATCACGATGGCCCACCTCAAGGGCACGCTGGACGCCTTCGCCCGCGCGATGTTCGGCGAGAACTCCAAGACACGGCTGCGCCCGCACTTCTTCCCCTTCACCGAGCCGTCCGCGGAGGTGGACGTCTGGTTCGAAGAGAAGAAGGGCGGCCCCGGCTGGGTCGAGTGGGGCGGCTGCGGCATGGTCAACCCGAACGTGCTGCGCGCCTGCGGCGTCGACCCGGACGTGTACTCCGGGTTCGCCTTCGGCATGGGCATCGAGCGCACCCTGCAGTTCCGCAACGGGATCCCGGACATGCGCGACATGGTGGAAGGCGACGTCCGCTTCACCCTTCCCTTCGGAACGGAGGCGTAGTGCGAGTTCCAGTCAGCTGGCTGACCGAACACCTCGAGCTCACCGACGAGGTCACGCCGCAGGACCTGGCCGACGCGTTCGTCCGGATCGGCATCGAGGTCGACGACCTGCGCGAGCTCGGCCCGGTGACCGGCCCGCTGGTCGTCGGCCGGGTGGCCGAGATCGAGGAGCTCACCGAGTTCAAGAAGCCGGTCCGCTTCTGCCGCGTCGACGTCGGCGAGCCCGCCGACGAAGCCGAGGAGCTCGACGAAGACCTCGACGACGAAGACGAGGACGACGACGAAGCCGGCGAGTTCGACGAGGGCCCGCACGGCATCAAGACCCGCGGCATCATCTGCGGCGCGCGCAACTTCGTCGAGGGCGACCTGGTCGTCGTCGCGCTGCCCGGTGCCGTCCTGCCCGGCGACTTCGAGATCGCCGCCCGCAAGACCTACGGCCGGATCAGCGACGGCATGATCTGCTCGGCCCGCGAGCTCGGCCTCGGCGACGACCACACCGGCATCCTCGTGCTCCCGCCGGGCACCGCGAGCCCGGGCGACGACGCGCGCGAGCTGCTCGGCCTCGACGACTCGGTGATCGAGCTCGCCCCGACCCCGGACCGCGGCTACGCGCTGTCGATCCGCGGGCTCGCGCGCGAGCTGTCGAACGCGCTCGACGTGCCCTTCGGCGACCCGGCGCTGCTGGAGGTCCCGGCGGCCGAGGGCGACGCCTGGCCGGTGCACGTCGAGGACCCGGAAGGCTGCCCGCGGTTCGTGCTGCGCCGGGTCACCGGCCTGGACGCGACCGCGCCGACCCCGTGGCGGATGCGCCGACGGCTGATGCTGGCCGGCATCCGGTCGATCTCGCTGGCCGTCGACGTGACGAACTACGTGATGCTCGAGCTCGGGCACCCGCTGCACGCGTTCGCCACCAAGGCCATCCAGGGCGATCTGGTGGTCCGCCGGGCGAAGCCGGGCGAGAAGCTGACCACTTTGGACGACGTCGAGCGCACGCTCGACCCGGACGACATCGTCATCGCCGACGACAGCGGCGTCATCTCGCTCGCCGGCACGATGGGCGGCGCGAGCACGGAGATCACGCCGGAGAGCACCGACGTGCTGCTCGAGGCGGCGCACTGGAACCCGGCCGCGATCAGCCGCACCGCACGGCGGCACAAGCTGTTCTCCGAGGCCGCCAAGCGCTTCGAGCGGTTCACCGACCCGCAGCTCTGCGCGGCGGCGGTCGAGCTGGCCGCGCGGCTGCTGCGCCAGTACGGCGACGCCGCCATCCAGCCGGGCCGCACCGACGAGGGCACGGTCGAGCCGAACCCGCCGGTCGTCATGCCGATCAACCTGCCGGACAAGATCGCGGGCGTGAACTACCAGCGCGGCGTGACGGTCCGCCGGCTCACCCAGATCGGCTGCAAGGTCTCGGTCGGCACGGGTGACGACGGAACGGGCCTGGTCACGGCGATCCCGCCGAGCTGGCGCGGCGACCTCCGCCAGCCGGCCGACCTGGTCGAGGAAGTCCTGCGGCTGGAGGGCTACGACAGCATCCCGTCGGTGCTGCCCGCCGCCCCGGCCGGCCGCGGCCTGACCGACAGCCAGCGGCGCGTCCGCAGCGTGTCCCGTGCGCTGGCCGAGGCGGGCTACGTCGAGGTGCGCCCGTTCCCGTTCGTCGGCGACGCGGTGTGGGACGCCTTCGGCCTCCCGGCCGACGACGTCCGCCGCAACGCGGTGGTGGTCCGCAACCCCCTGGAAGCCGACCGCAACCGCCTGGTGACGACGTTGCTCCCGGGCCTGCTGGACACCCTGCAGCGCAACGTGTCCCGCGGCATGAAGGACGTGGCGCTGTTCCACGTCGGCCAGGTGGTCCTCCCGGCGCCGAACCCGCTGAAGGTCCCGGACCTCGGCGTCGACCACCGGCCGTCGGACGAGGAGCTGGCCCTGCTGGAGGCGGCGGTGCCGCAGCAGCCCCTGCACGTGGCGGTGGTTCTGGCCGGCAACCGGCACCGCGCGGGCTGGTGGGGCCAGGGCGAGCAGGCGAGCTGGGCCGACGCGGTCCAGGCGGCCCGCACGATCGCCGAGGCGGCCGGCGTCGAGCTGACCGTGCAGGCGGCCGACCTCCCGCCGTGGCACCCGGGCCGCTGCGCCCAGCTCCGCGTCGGCGACTGGCCGGTCGGCCACGCCGGTGAGCTGCACCCGAAGGTGATCGAGGCCCTCGGCCTGCCGCCGCGCACGGTGGCGATGGAGCTGGACCTGGACGCGATCCCGCTCCCGGATTCCCGCCCGGCCCCGAGCGTCTCGAGCTACCCGCCGGTCCTGCTCGACGTGGCCCTGGTGGTGGCGGAGGAGGTCCCGTCGGCAGACCTGGCGGAGGTACTGCGCACCGGCGCGGGCGAGCTGCTCGAGGACATCACGCTGTTCGACGTGTACGCGGGCGAGCAGGTGGGCGAGGGCAAGCGATCCCTGGCGTACAAGCTGCGCTTCCGCGCCCCGGACCGAACCCTGACGGTCGACGAAGCCACCAAGGCCCGCGACGCGGCAGTGGCGGCCGCGGGCGAGCGCTTCAACGCCACCCTCCGCGCCTGACCGCAACGCCCCGACGGTCACCCGGCTCCTCCCGCTCACCCGAGCAGGAGGGGCCGGCCCGTCTCTCCATGCGATGCCTTCCCCATCACACGTGATGCCCTCCCGATCACGCGAGATGCCCTTCCAGTCACGCAAGTCCGCCCGGTCGGCACCACGGGACACGCCATCCGACCCTCCAGGTACGCCAGCCGACTCTCCAGGTACGCCAGCCGACTCTCCGGGTACGCCAGCCGACCCTCCCGGCACGGCCGCTCCACCCTCAGCCGATGTGCTTGAGCGCCTCCCGCCTCGACAGCCCGGACAACCCCGGGTGTTCCTCCACGAAGCACCGCACCCACTCCGGCGCCGTCTTCTCGTAGTCCCGCAGCGCCCAGCCGATCCCCTTCCGCAAGAAGAACTCCGGCTCGCCGATCGACGGCTCGATGGCCCGGGTGAGCAGGTCCGTGTCGGTGTCTCCCTTCGCCCCCACCTGGCAGATGATCGCCGTCCGGCGGCGCCAGTGGTCGGCGTCGTCGGCCCAGGCCAGCAGCTCCGGCGTCATCCGGGCCCGGTGCTCGCGGAGGATCGGTCCGATCCGGCGGATGGCGATCTCGTCCACGAAGTCCCACCAGGCGCCGTCGACGATCATTTCCTCGTACACCGGGACCAGCTCCGGGTCCTGCCACCGCCGGTAGGCCGGGTACCCGGAAAGATCGATGGCCGCGTAGCGCTCTTCGCGGAATTCCGCGGCTCGCCACAACTCCAGGACAGTCGCCGAAAAGGTCACCCGATCGGTCAATGTGTGTTCGGCCAGCACCCGCTTGAGGAGCGTGCTGCGCTCGGGTTTCGCCACCCCGCGGAAGGGCATGGCCGACTTCATGTACGCCTGCATCGCCGGTGCCTTCGCCGGGTCGGCCAGCTCCGCCAGCCCGGCGCGAACCGCCCTGACCAGCCTTTCGTCCGCGCTCATCGGTCCTCCTGTCGGGCTCGGGCGCCCCGGAGCGTACTGCCGGCCACCGACAGTTCCGGCGCCGTGCACGCGCCGCAGGTCCCGACGAAAGGCGGATGGCGCAAGCCGCGTCGGTCAGCGAGATTGACCCTGGTTGCCGGTAGTTTTTTCGAAATCTGCCGAACGCTGTCGAAAGCGGATGAAAAGGACGACTGTGAAAAAATTCGTTGCCGCCGTCGCCGCCGCGGGGCTCGCGGCCGGGCTGATGGCCGCCGCGCCCGCCGCCTCGGCGGAACCCGGGGCCCAGTTCGCCCCCGCGCCGATCGCCTGGGGGCCCTGCACGTCGGCGAGCCTCAAGGCCAACGGTGCCGAGTGCGGCTTCCTCGACGTGCCGATGGACTACGCGAAGCCGGGCGGGGCGAAGGTCTCCCTCGCCGTCTCGCGGATCAAGCACAAGACCGCGCAGTCCCAGGGCATCATGCTGGTGAACCCGGGCGGGCCGGGCGGTTCCGGCCTCGGCCTGTCGGTGCTCGGCAAGTACGTGCCGAACGGCGCCGGGGACAGCTACGACTGGATCGGCTTCGACCCGCGTGGCGTCGGTTCCAGCAAGCCCGCGCTCACCTGCGACGGGAACTACTTCAGCTACAACCGGCCGGCGTACGTGCCGACCACCGTGCAGCTGGAGAAGACCTGGCTCGCCCGCTCGAAGGGGTACGCCGACGCGTGCCGCAAGAACGGCGAGATCCTGAACCACCTCAAGACGACCGACGTCGCGCAGGACATGGACAGCCTGCGCAAGTCCCTCGGTGAGAAGCAGATCAACTACTACGGCTTCTCCTACGGCACCTACCTCGGCCAGGTGTACAGCACGCTGTACCCGAAGAACGTCCGCCGGATGGTGCTGGACGGCAACGTCGACCCGCGGAAGGTCTGGTACCAGGCCAACCTCGACCAGGACGTCGCGTTCGACAAGAACATCAAGATCTACTTCGACTGGCTCGCGAAGTACGACAGCGTCTACCACCTCGGCTCGACCGGCGACGCCGTCGAGAAGCTGTGGTACGCCACCCAGCGCAAGCTGGCCAAGGACCCGGCGGGCGGGGTCATCGGCGGTGACGAGTGGACCGACATCTTCCTGCAGGCCGGCTACTACGTCTTCGGCTGGACCGACATGGCCGAGGCCTTCGACGGCTACGTGCACAAGGGTGACTGGCAGACGCTGAAGAAGCTCTACGACGCTTCGAACCCGCCGGGCAACGACAACGGCTTCGCCGTGTACCTGGGCGTGCAGTGCACCGACGTCCAGTGGCCGACCGACTGGAACCGGTGGCGGGTCGACAACTGGCTGACCTACTTCAAGGCCCCGTTCGAGACCTGGGGCAACGCCTGGTTCAACGCGCCCTGCGCGTTCTGGCCGGCGAAGGCGGGCAAGCCGGTGAACGTCGACGGCCGCAAGGTGGCCGGTGCCCTGCTCATCAGCGAAGAGCTCGACGCCGCCACGCCGTACCCCGGCAGCCTCGAGGTGCGGAAGCGGTTCCCGAACTCGAGCCTGATCAGCGCGCCGGGCGGCACCACGCACGCCGGTTCGCTGTCCGGGGTGGCCTGCGTCGACGACAAGGTCGCCGACTACCTGGCCACCGGCGCGCTGCCGAAGCGCCAGCCCGGCAACCACTCGGACGTCCAGTGCGACCCGGTGCCGCAGCCGGTGCCCGACGGCGCCGCGGCGCAGAAGTCGGACAACTCCGCGAAGGCCGCCCAGGAGAAGCAGAACACGCTGGCCCAGCTGCTGCACTTCTGAGCGAACCCGCTCCACCCCGCTGCCCCGGCCCGGTGCTTCCGGACCGGGGCAGCGTCTTGTCCGCCGGTGTCCCATCGTCGCCTCCTCGTGACGGTTCGTGGTCGCCGCAGACGTTAGGGGAGGGGTCCGACAATTTCGGAGCGGAGTGGGCCGTGAGCAGCGCGTGGCCGAAAATTGTCGGGGGTGCGCGCTAGCTTCGTGGCATGTCGATCATCGAAGAGCGCCGGACCGAGGTCCGGGCAGCCGACAACACCTATCAGATCGTGGTCTCGACCAGGACGGACGTCGACCGCGCCGAACCCACACCCCGGGTGATGATCACCCTGGAAGCCGGCGGCCCCGGCGGCGAACCGGTCGCCGAGGGCAGCCTCGACCTCGACGTCGCGGTGGCGGACACGGTGGCGGAGCTCGTCGCGGACGGGTTGCTGTCCGCGACCGGAGCCGGCCGCGGGCCGCGGCGAAGATCCGCGGGCCGTCCTGCCCAGCAGGGCCGCCCGTGGAGCGAGGAGATGGACGCGGAGCTGGAGACCCGGTGGATCGCGGGGGAGAGCGTCGCGCAGATCGCGGCGTACTTCGAGCGCACCCCCGGCGGCATCCGCGCCCGTCTGCCCCGCGTGGGCTGCGACCCGGAGAACCCGGGCTGCTACCTCCCGGTGCCGCCGAGCAGGCGCACGGACCTGGACGGAGGCGAGCCGGGCTGAGCGGCGGCGGTGGGCCGGTCCGCAGGGGGACCGGCCCACCGCAGTATCGCCCGGACCTCGGAGGCGACCGTAAGTAGCAGCCTCCGAGTACCGGGAGCTCTGACCACCACTCGCCGAAGCACCCTCAGGGAGGAGAGCAGTGCAGCACCACAGGTCAGTCCGGCACGGCGGCGGCCGCGCGGGCGGCGAGCGCCTTCAGGTGCGCGATCAGCTCCGGCGGTTCCTCGACGACGAACGCGCAGCCCAACCCCAGCAGCCGGAAAGCGAGCCAGTCCAGCGTGTCCGCGTGGCTGCGCCACCGGCACCGGCCGTCGCCGAGGTCGGTCAGCTCGCCTGCCGCTTGGCCGAGCCGGGGCGCCAACCGGGCCGCCGGTTCCGCCAGTACGGCCACGGCCCGGTAAGACGCCGCCAGGTCGTAGAACCGGTCGAGGACGTAGGCCGCGAGGTCCGTGGCGGGTGGCTCGCGCCGCGCCACCCGGCCGCCGGTCGCCTGCGCCTCGCGGACGCGGTCGGCGCGGAACACGCGCCAGTCCGCCCGGTCGAGGTCGTAGGCGACCAGGTACCAGCGGCGGCCGGCGGCGACCAGCCGGAGCGGCTCGGCCCGGCGCCGGGTCTCGGCGCCGTCGTGGGCGCGGTAGCGGAACCGGACGGTCTCGTGGTTGGTGATCGCCCCGGCGAACACCGTCAGCTGCGCCGGGTCCACGACGGGCCCGGTGGCCGGCACGGCGACCGTCGCCGTGCCGATCGTGCCCACCCGGCGGCGCAGCCGCGCCGGCAGCACCTGCTCCAGCTTGGCGAGCGCCCGCACGGACGCTTCCTCGATCCCGTCGATCGTCTGGCCGGCCGCGGTCCGCAGCCCGACCGCGATCGCGACGGCTTCCTCGTCGTCGAGCACGAGCGGCGGCATCGCGGTGCCGGCCACCAGCCGGTAGCCGCCCGCCACACCGCGGCTGGCCTCGACCGGATAGCCCAGGTCGCGCAGCCGCTCGATGTCGCGGCGGATCGTGCGCGGGGTGACGCCCAGCCGCTCGGCCAGCTCGCTGCCCGGCCACTCGCGGGGCGTCTGGAGCAGCGAGAGCAGGCCGAGCAACCGGGCCGGGGTGTCCGTCATGCGCCCAGCATCCCAAGGTGGCGGCCACCACTCCGGGTTTGTTTAGACTTGCAAGGGCGTGCATAATCATGCGTATGACGGTGAACATCGCGGTGGCCGGAGCCAGCGGGTACGCAGGCGGCGAGCTCTTGCGCCTGCTCCTGACCCATCCCGAGGTCGAGATCGGCACGCTGACGGCCGCCAGCAGCGCGGGCACGAAGCTCGGCGTCCACCAGCCCCACCTCGTCCCGCTCGCCGACCGCGTCCTGGCCGAGACGACGCCGGAGACCCTCGCCGGCCACGACGTCGTCTTCCTCGCGCTGCCGCACGGGCACTCCGCGGCGCTCGCGGCGCAGCTCGGCCCGGACGTCCTGGTGGTCGACCTCGGCGCCGACCACCGCCTGGCCGACGCGGGCGACTGGCAGCGCTGGTACGGCGGCGACCACGCCGGCCAGTGGCCGTACGGCCTGCCCGAGCTGCCGGGCGCCCGCGAAAAGCTCGCCGGCACCAAGCGCATCGCCGTGCCCGGCTGCTTCCCGACCGGCGGCTCGCTCGCACTGGCGCCCGCGTTCGCCGCCGGGCTGATCGAGCCCGACGTCACGATCGTCGCGGTCACCGGGACCTCCGGCGCCGGCAAGAGCCTCAAGCCGAACCTGCTCGGCTCCGAGGTGATGGGCTCGGCGAGCGCGTACGGCGTCGGCGGCGCCCACCGCCACACCCCCGAGTTCGCGCAGAACCTCTCGGCCGTCGCCGGGGAGAAGGTCACCGTGTCTTTCACGCCGGTGCTGGCGCCGATGCCCCGCGGCATCCTCACCACGGCGAGCGCCCCGCTGAAGGGCGGCGTCGACGAGGCCGCCGCCCGCGCCGCCTACGAGAAGGCCTACGACGCCGAGCCGTTCGTCCAGCTGCTGCCCGCGGGTGCCTGGCCGACGACGTCGGCGACGCTCGGCTCGAACAACACCCAGCTGCAGGTCACGGTCGACGCCGACGCGAAGCGCCTGGTCGTCGTCGCCGCGATCGACAACCTCACCAAGGGCACCGCCGGCGGTGCCGTCCAGTCGATGAACCTGGCCCTCGGCCTCCCGGAAACCACCGGGCTTTCCACCGTAGGAGTGGCACCGTGACCGTCACCGGCCCCCAGGGCTTCCGCGCCGCCGGCGTCGCCGCCGGGATCAAGGCCTCCGGCGCGCTCGACCTGACGCTGGTCGTCAACGACGGCCCGCTCGACGTCGCCGCGGGCGTGTTCACCCGCAACGTCATCAAGGCCGCGCCGGTGCTGTGGTCGCAGGAAGTGCTCAAACAGCAGCGCCTGAAGGCCGTCGTCCTCAACTCGGGCGGCGCCAACGCGGCCACCGGGCCGGGCGGCTTCCAGGACACCCACGCCACCGCCGAGAAGGTCGCCGAAGTCCTGCAGGCGGGTGCGATCGAGGTCGCCGTCTGCTCCACCGGCCTGATCGGCGAGCGGCTCCCGATGGACGCGCTCCTCTCCGGGGTGGACACCGCGTTCAAGGCCCTCGACGCGAGCCCGGAAGCGGGCCTCAACGCGGCCAAGGGCGTGATGACCACCGACTCGAAGCCGAAGCAAGCGTTTGCGAAGCACGACGACGGCTGGAGCGTGGGCGGCTTCGCCAAGGGCGCGGGCATGCTCGCACCGAACCTCGCCACCATGCTCTCGGTGCTGACCACCGACGCCGTGGTGGACAAGGAAACCCTCGACCGGGCCCTGCGCGCGGCGACCCACGTCACCTTCGACCGGCTCGACGTCGACGGCGGCACGTCCACCAACGACACCGTCCTGGTCCTGGCGTCCGGCGCGAGCGGGGCCGAGCCGACCGAAGCGGAGCTCACCGAGCTGCTCACCGCGGTCAGCCATGACCTGGTCCTCCAGCTGCGCGCGGACTCCGAGGGCGCGACCAAGGACGTCGACGTCACCGTGCGGGGTGCGGCCACCGAGGCCGACGCGATCGCTGTCGCCCGCACGATCGCCGAGGACAACCTGGTCAAGACGGCGCTCTTCGGCTCCGACCCGAACTGGGGCCGGATCGCGATGGCGCTCGGCCGGGTGCCGGCCCGGATCGACCCGGAGGCCGTGTCGATCGCGATCAACGGCGTCACCCTGTTCGCCCAAGGTGTCCCCGCCGCGGACCGGTCGGAAGCGGACCTCACCGGCCGGGCCATCGAAATCGTCGTCGACCTCGGCGTCGGCACGAGCACGGCGACCATCTACACCACCGACCTTTCGCACGGTTACGTCGAAGAGAACAGCGCGTACTCCTCATGAACCAGGAGGCTCTGATTTCCGCGGACGAACGACTCGCGACGGCGGCCGAAAAGGCCGGGGTGCTGATCGAGGCGCTGCCTTGGCTGCAGCGGTTCCACGGGGCCACCGTGGTGGTGAAGTACGGCGGCAACGCGATGATCGACGACCAGCTGAAGGCGGCCTTCGCCGAGGACATGGTGTTCCTCCGGCTGGCCGGCCTGCGCCCGGTCGTCGTGCACGGCGGCGGCCCGCAGATCACCGCGATGCTCAAGCGCCTCGGCGTCGAAGGCGAGTTCAAGGGCGGCCTGCGCGTCACCACCCCGGAGACGATGGACATCGTCCGGATGGTGCTCACCGGGCAGGTCAGCCGCGAGCTGGTCGGGCTGATCAACGCCCACGGGCCGTACGCGGTCGGCATCTCCGGCGAGGACGCCCGGCTGTTCACCGCCGAGCGCAAACAGGCCACTGTGGACGGTGAACAGGTCGACATCGGGCTCGTCGGCGAGGTCGCCGAGGTCAACCCGGACGCGGTGCTCGACATCGTCAACGCGGGCCGCATCCCGGTCGTGTCCACGGTCGCCCCGGACATCGACGGCGTCGTGCACAACGTCAACGCCGACACGGCCGCGGGTGCGCTGGCGGCCGCGCTGGGCGCCGAAAAGCTCGTCGTGCTCACCGACGTCGAAGGGCTGTACGCGAACTGGCCCGACCGGTCGTCGCTGATCGACCGCGTCCGCGTCGACCGCCTGGAAACCATGCTGCCCGGCCTGGCCAGCGGCATGATCCCGAAGATGGAGGCGTGCGTGTGCGCCATCCGCGGCGGCGTGCGCCGGGCGCACGTGATCGACGGCCGCCTTGCCCATTCGGTGCTGCTGGAGGTCTTCACCTCCCGCGGCGTCGGCACCATGGTCTTCCCCGAAACGGAGCTCCCGTGACCGACCTCAAGTCCAATGTGGAGGGCCAGGAACACTGGCAGTCCGCCCTGATGGACAACTACGGCACACCGAAGCTGACGCTGGTGCGCGGCGAGGGCGCGAAGGTGTGGGACGCCGACGGCCGCGAGTACCTCGACCTGGTCGGCGGCATCGCCGTCAACGCGCTCGGCCACGCGCACCCGGCGGTCGTCGAAGCCGTCACCGAGCAGATCAAGCGGCTCGGCCACACGTCGAACCTGTACGTCAACCCGGTGGCCGTCGAGCTCGCCGAGGCGTTGCTCGACGTGGCCGGCCTGACCGGCAACGGCAAGGTGCTGTTCGTCAACTCCGGCGCCGAGGCCAACGAAGCCGCGCTGAAGATCAGCAGGCTGACCGGGCGCACCAAGGTCGTCGCCGCCGAAGGCGCGTTCCACGGCCGGACCATGGGCGCGCTGACCCTCACCGGCCAGCCCGCCAAGCGCGACGCCTTCAAACCGCTGGTGCCCGGTGTGGAGCACGTGCCGTTCGGGGACGTCGAGGCGCTCAAGGCCGCCGTCGACACCGAAACCGCGGCCGTCTTCCTGGAACCGGTGCTCGGCGAGGCCGGCGTCATCCCGGCGCCGGACGGCTACCTGCAGGCCGCCCGCGAGATCACCAAGGCCACCGGCACGCTGCTGGTGCTCGACGAGGTGCAGACCGGTCTCGGCAGGCTCGGCACCTGGTTCGGCTACCAGCAGGCCGGCATCGTCCCGGACGTCATCACCCTGGCCAAGGGCCTCGGCGGCGGGCTGCCGCTGGGCGCGGTGATCGGCGTCGGCGCGGCCGGAGACCTGCTCAAGCCGGGGCAGCACGGCACCACCTTCGGCGGCAACCCGGTCTGCTGCGCGGCCGGCCTGGCCGTGCTCAAGACCATCGCCGCCGACGGCCTCCTCGACCACGTCGCCTCGCTGGGCAAGGACATCACGGCCGGGGTCGAGGCGCTGGGCCATCCACTCGTCGCCGGTGTGCGCGGCGCCGGGCTGCTGCTCGGCATCGCCCTCAACCAGCCGGTCTCGGCGGCGGTGGCCCAGGCCGCGCAGGCCGCCGGCTACCTCGTCAACCCGGTCGCGCCGGACGCCGTCCGGCTCGCGCCCCCGCTCGTCCTCGACGGCGACCAGGCCGAAGGCTTCCTCGCCGCCCTCCCGAACGCGCTCGACTCCACCACGAAGGACTCCGACTGATGCTGCGCCACTTCCTCCGCGACGACGACGTCAGTCCGGCCGAGCAGAAGGCCATCCTCGACCTCGCCGACCAGCTCAAGGCCGACCCGCTGGGAAACAAGACCCTCGCCGGCAAGTCGATCACGGCGATCTTCGAGAAGAACTCGACGCGGACCCGGTTCTCCTTCGAGGTCGGCATCAGCCAGCTCGGCGGCCACCCGGTGATCGTCGACGGCCGTTCGATGCAGCTCGGCCGCGAAGAGACCATCGAGGACACCTCGCGGGTCCTCTCGCGGTACGTCGACGGGATCGTGTGGCGCACCTTCGCGCAGAAGCGCATCGAGGCGATGGCCTCGGCCGCGTCGATCCCGGTGGTCAACGCGCTCACCGACGAGTTCCACCCGTGCCAGGTGCTCACCGACCTGATGACGATCCGCGAGCGCAAGGGCAAGCTCGAGGGGCTCACGCTGGTCTACCTCGGCGACGGCGCCAACAACATGGCGCACTCGCTGCTGCTCGGCGGGGTCACCGCCGGGATGCACGTCCGGGTCGTCTCGCCGGTCGGCTTCCAGCCCGACCAGGGCGTGATGTTGGACGCGAAGAAGCGCGCGGACGAGACCGGCGGCACCGCCACCGTCTTCACCGACCCGTACGCGGCGGTCGACGGCGCGGACGTGCTCGTCACCGACACGTGGACGTCGATGGGGCAGGAGAACGACGGCCTCGACCGGGTGGGCCCGTTCCGCGCCCTGCAGGTCAACACCGAGCTGCTGAAGAAGGCCGCGGATGACGCCATCGTGCTGCACTGCCTGCCGGCCCACCGCGGCTGGGAGATCACCGACGAGGTGATCGACGGGCCGGCCAGTGCGGTCTGGGACGAGGCCGAAAACCGCCTGCACGCCCAGAAGGCGCTGCTCGTCTGGCTGTTCGAGGAGAGCAGGCGATGACCGGGAGCCGGGTGGGCAGGCAGGCGCGGATCACCGAGCTCGTGTCCACGATGACCATCCGCAGCCAGACCGAGCTGGCCAAGCTGCTGGCCGCCGAAGGCATCGAGGTCACCCAGGCGACGCTGTCGCGCGACCTCGACGAGCTGGGCGCGGTCAAGCTGCGCGGGCCGGACTCGGGCGCGCCGGTCTACGTCATCCCGGAGGACGGCAGTCCCGTCCGCGGGGTGCAGGGCGGCACGTCGCGGCTCTCCCGGCTGCTCGCGGAGCTGATGGTTTCGGCGGACTCGTCGGGCAACCTGATGGTGCTGCGGACGCCGCCGGGTGCGGCGCAGTTCCTGGCCAGCGCCATCGACCGGGCCGCGCTCGAAGAGGTCGTCGGCTCGATCGCGGGGGACGACACCGTCGCCGTGATCGCCCGGGAACCGCTGACGGGCAAGGAACTCGCGGAGCGCTTCGCCGCGCTCGCCCAGCGATCGGCGGACGAAGGAACGCCATGATCGGCGACATCTTCCCGGCGGAGGGGGAGTTCCTCGCGCCGGACGAGGTCGTGATCACCTTCGACCACGGGATCCCGGTGGCGATCGACGGCGAGACCGTCTCCGTCGCCGAAGCGCACCGGATGCTGAACGCGCGTGGCGAAGCGCAGAGAATCGGGCGCGGCGAAGCGTGCGCCGCACTCGAACGGCGGACCGCCCGCGGATGTGCCAGTGTCCGCCTGGTCCTGTACGACGGCCGGATCACGGTCGCCTGAACACACGAACACCGAGGAGAAGCGAGAACAGTGAGCGGGAACGAGCAGCCGGTGCAGCTGTGGGGCGGCCGGTTCGCCAGCGGTCCGGCGGAGGCCATGGCCGCGCTGAGCGCGTCGACGCACTTCGACTGGCGCCTGGCGCCCTACGACATCGCCGGGTCCCGCGCGCACGCCCGCGTGCTGCGCAAAGCGGGCCTGCTCACCGAAGACGAGCTGGCCGGCATGCTGGCCGCGCTGGACGCGCTCGCCCAGGACGTCGCGTCGGGCGTGTTCACCCCGACGATCGCCGACGAGGACGTGCACACGGCCCTCGAACGCGGCCTGCTCGAGCGTGCGGGCACCGAGCTCGGCGGCAAGCTGCGCGCCGGCCGCTCGCGCAACGACCAGGTGGCCACGCTGTTCCGGATGTGGCTGCGCGACGCCGCCCGCCGCGTCGTCGCCGGCACCCTGGAGGTCGTCGACGCGCTGGTTTCGCAGGCCAAGCGGCACCCGGACGCAATCCTGCCCGGCCGCACGCACCTGCAGCACGCCCAGCCGGTGCTGCTGGCCCACCACCTGCTGGCCCACGGCCAGGCGCTGCTGCGCGACGTCTCGCGCCTGCAGGACTGGGACGCCCGCACGGCCGAGTCGCCGTACGGCTCGGGCGCGCTCGCCGGCTCGTCGCTGGGGCTCGACCCCGAGGCCGTCGCCGAAGAGCTGGGCTTCGCGACCAGCGTCGAGAACTCCATCGACGGCACGGCTTCGCGCGACTTCGTCGCCGAGTTCGCCTTCGCCGTCGCGATGCTCGCGGTGAACCTGTCGCGGATCGCCGAAGAGGTGATCATCTGGAACACCGCCGAGTTCGGCTACGTGACGCTGGACGACGCCTGGGCCACCGGCAGCTCGATCATGCCGCAGAAGAAGAACCCGGACGTCGCCGAGCTCACCCGCGGCAAAGCGGGCCGGCTGATCGGCAACCTCACCGGCCTGCTGGCCACCCTCAAGGCGCAGCCGCTGGCCTACAACCGCGACCTGCAGGAGGACAAGGAGCCGGTGTTCGACTCGGTCGAGCAGCTCGAGCTCCTGTTCCCGGCGATCGCCGGCATGCTGGCCACGCTCACCTTCCACACCGAGCGGCTCGCCGAGCTGGCCCCGGCCGGCTTCACCTTGGCTACCGATATCGCCGAGTGGCTGGTGCGCCAGGGCGTCCCGTTCCGCGTCGCGCACGAAGCGGCCGGCGAGAGCGTCCGCGTCGCCGAGTCCCGCGGCGTCGGCCTGGACGAGCTGACCGACGAGGAGTTCGAGAAGATCAACCCGGCGCTGACGCCGGCGGTGCGCGAGGTCCTCACCGTCGAAGGCTCGGTGAACTCCCGCGACGCCCGCGGCGGCACCGCCCCGGCCCGCGTGGCCGAGCAACGCGCGCGGCTGGAGGAGCGCGTCACCGCGGCCCGCCAGTGGCTGAACTGAGCCCCTGGCTACGCTCGGCCGGGTCACCGGGACGAGGGGAGCGGCGTTGAGCGACCGGCTGTTCACGCGCGAGGAGCTGGCGCTGGACCCCGTTGACCTGGCCCACCTGCTGCTCGGCTCGGTGCTGGAGGCCGACGGGCCCGACGGCACCGTCGGCGTCCGGCTCGTCGAGGTCGAGGCCTACCGCGGCGAGGACGACCCGGCGTCGCACTGCTACCGCGGCCAGACCCCGCGCAACGCCGTCATGTGGGGCCCGGCCGGCCACCTGTACGTCTACTTCGTCTACGGGATGCACTTCTGCGCGAACATCGTCGGCTCGACCGACGGCGTCGCCGGTGCGGTGCTGCTGCGGGCGGGTGAGGTCGTCACCGGCCTCGACGTCGTCCGCAAGCGGCGGCCGAACGCGCGGGGAACCGGCGAGCTCGCCAAGGGGCCGGCGATCCTCACGTCGGTGCTGCGCATCGACCGCGGCGAGAACGGCGTCGACCTGACCGACCCGGCGTCGCCGGTCCGGCTGTACGTCGGCGAGCGGGTCCCGGCCGAGCGGATCCGCAGTGGCCCGCGCGTCGGCGTCGCGATGGCGATGGACACGCCGTGGCGATTCTGGGACGCCGCGTCGGCGGCCGTGTCCACCTACCGGCGCGGCGGGAAACGACGGGTCCGACCCGCCGGTTAGTCGGTTGACCAGGTGCGGGAGGATCTACAGGCGTGAGCGAACACATCCTCGACGAGCTGTCCTGGCGCGGCCTGATCGCGCAGTCCACCGACATCGACGCCCTCCGGCGCGAGCTCGACCAGGGTCCCGTGACGCTCTATTGCGGCTTCGACCCGACCGCGCCCAGCCTGCACGCCGGCAACCTGGTCCCGCTGCTCATGCTCAAGCGGTTCCAGCGCGCCGGGCACCGGCCGATCGTGCTGGCCGGCGGCGCGACCGGGATGATCGGCGACCCGCGTGACACCGGGGAACGCACGCTGAACACCCTCGACGTGGTCGCCGAGTGGGCCGGGCGCATCCGCGGCCAGCTCGAACGGTTCGTCGACTTCGACGACTCGCCGACCGGCGCGATCGTGGAGAACAACCTCAACTGGACGGGCCAGCAGACCGCGCTGGAGTTCCTGCGCGACGTCGGGAAGCACTTCTCGATCAACGTCATGCTCAACCGGGAGACGGTGAAGCGGCGGCTCGAGGGCGACGGCATGTCGTACACCGAGTTCAGCTACCTGCTCCTGCAGTCGCAGGACTACCTCCAACTGCACCGCCAGTACGGCTGCAAGCTGCAGGTCGGCGGGTCCGACCAATGGGGCAACCTCGTCGGCGGCGTCGACCTGATCCGGCGGACGGACGGCGCGAGCGTGCACGCGCTGACCGCGCCGCTGGTCACCGACGCCGAGGGCCGCAAGTTCGGCAAGTCCACCGGCGGCGGGAACCTCTGGCTCGACCCGGAGATGACCTCGCCGTACGCCTGGTACCAGTACTTCGTCAACGTGGGTGACGCCGACGTCGTCCGCTACCTGCGCATGTTCACCTTCCTCGACCAGGAGGAGATCGCCGCGCTCGCCGAGGACACCGAACAGCGTCCCCACCTGCGGGCCGCGCAGAAGCGGCTGGCGGAGGAGTTCACCACGCTGGTGCACGGCGAGGAGCAGACCCGGCAGGTGATCAACGCCAGCCAGGCGCTCTTCGGCCGCGGCGAGCTCGGTGAGCTGGACGAACGCACCCTCGACGCGGCGATGGCCGAGGTACCGAACGGCAAGGTCGACCCGGCGGGCGAGCCGACGATCGTCGACCTGCTGCTCGCCGGCGGCCTGGTGGACAGCAAGGGCGCCGCGCGCCGCACGCTCAAGGAGGGCGGCGCGTACGTCAACAACGTGAAGATCGCGGACGAGGAGTGGAAGCCGGCCCGGGAGGACGCCCTCCACGGCAAGTGGCTCGTGGTCCGCAGGGGCAAGCGCAACGTCGCCGGCGTCGCGCTCGGCGGCTGACTGGCCTCCAGCGGCCCGGAACAGGCCCCTGACCTGCGGGAACGCGGTTAAGGTACCCCCCTGTTCCGGGCCCTCGGAGGGGGTGTAAAGTTCTCCAAGTCGCCAGGGAAACCGGGTGGCCGCCGGGACACGAACCAAGCTCTCGCGGATCGCGATTGAGTGGGTGTCCCACCAAAAACTGCTAGGAATGACTCGCTTCGAGCGAGCCGCTTGATCGCGGCGAACTCGGGGAGTGTTGCTTGAGAACTCAACAGTGTGCTAGTGAACTAAGCCAGTAGAGCTTATATGAAACCCCCTCGTCGGGGTTTCCTTTGAGAGCAATACATTTGCCTCGATTGAATTCGAAGACATTGTTGGAGAGTTTGATCCTGGCTCAGGACGAACGCTGGCGGCGTGCTTAACACATGCAAGTCGAACGCTGAACCACTTTCGGGTGGGGATGAGTGGCGAACGGGTGAGTAACACGTGGGTAATCTGCCCTGCACTCTGGGATAAGCCTTGGAAACGAGGTCTAATACCGGATATCACTTCCCTGGGCATCCAGGGTTGTTGAAAGTTCTGGCGGTGCAGGATGAACCCGCGGCCTATCAGCTTGTTGGTGGGGTAGTGGCCTACCAAGGCGACGACGGGTAGCCGGCCTGAGAGGGTGACCGGCCACACTGGGACTGAGACACGGCCCAGACTCCTACGGGAGGCAGCAGTGGGGAATATTGCACAATGGGCGCAAGCCTGATGCAGCGACGCCGCGTGAGGGATGACGGCCTTCGGGTTGTAAACCTCTTTCGCCAGGGACGAAGCGCAAGTGACGGTACCTGGATAAGAAGCACCGGCTAACTACGTGCCAGCAGCCGCGGTAATACGTAGGGTGCGAGCGTTGTCCGGATTTATTGGGCGTAAAGAGCTCGTAGGCGGTTTGTCGCGTCGGCCGTGAAATCTCCACGCTTAACGTGGAGCGTGCGGTCGATACGGGCAGACTTGAGTTCGGTAGGGGAGACTGGAATTCCTGGTGTAGCGGTGAAATGCGCAGATATCAGGAGGAACACCGGTGGCGAAGGCGGGTCTCTGGGCCGATACTGACGCTGAGGAGCGAAAGCGTGGGGAGCGAACAGGATTAGATACCCTGGTAGTCCACGCTGTAAACGTTGGGCGCTAGGTGTGGGCGACATCCACGTTGTCCGTGCCGTAGCTAACGCATTAAGCGCCCCGCCTGGGGAGTACGGCCGCAAGGCTAAAACTCAAAGGAATTGACGGGGGCCCGCACAAGCGGCGGAGCATGTGGATTAATTCGATGCAACGCGAAGAACCTTACCTGGGCTTGACATGCGCCAGACATCCCCAGAGATGGGGCTTCCCTTGTGGTTGGTGTACAGGTGGTGCATGGCTGTCGTCAGCTCGTGTCGTGAGATGTTGGGTTAAGTCCCGCAACGAGCGCAACCCTTATCCTACGTTGCCAGCGCGTTATGGCGGGGACTCGTGGGAGACTGCCGGGGTCAACTCGGAGGAAGGTGGGGATGACGTCAAGTCATCATGCCCCTTATGTCCAGGGCTTCACACATGCTACAATGGCTGGTACAGAGGGCTGCGATACCGCGAGGTGGAGCGAATCCCTTAAAGCCGGTCTCAGTTCGGATCGCAGTCTGCAACTCGACTGCGTGAAGTCGGAGTCGCTAGTAATCGCAGATCAGCAACGCTGCGGTGAATACGTTCCCGGGCCTTGTACACACCGCCCGTCACGTCATGAAAGTCGGTAACACCCGAAGCCCATGGCCCAACCCCGTAAGGGGAGGGAGTGGTCGAAGGTGGGACTGGCGATTGGGACGAAGTCGTAACAAGGTAGCCGTACCGGAAGGTGCGGCTGGATCACCTCCTTTCTAAGGAGCACAACACATCCCGGCCTTCGGGTTGGGAGTGGCTGAGGCTTAACACCCGCACGTGGTGTTGTCTCGGTTGCTCAAGGAATTGTGGAACTACTGGTTATGGTCACTGTTGGTCGGCAATGCCTCGGCTAGTACTGCGGTTTACCGCGTGGAACGTTGGGCCGGCGCCGGGGAGAGTGATTGTTCATGAAGCACACTGTTGGGTCCTGAGGCAACACGCCTTGGGCTAACCCCGAGGGACGTTTGTTTCTGGTGTGGTGTTTGAGAACTGTAGAGTGGATGCGAGCATCTTTGTGGTCAAGTTGTTAAGGGCACATGGTGGATGTCTTGGCTTCAGGAGCCGATGAAGGACGTAGGAGGCTGCGATAAGCCTCGGGGAGCTGTCAACCGAGCTGTGATCCGAGGATTTCCGAATGGGGAAACCCAGCACCAGTGATGTGGTGTTACCCGCACCTGAATATATAGGGTGTGTGGAGGGAACGCGGGGAAGTGAAACATCTCAGTACCCGCAGGAAGAGAAAACAACCGTGATTCCGTGAGTAGTGGCGAGCGAAAGCGGAAGAGGCTAAACCGTTTGCATGTCAAGCTGTCAGGCGTTGTGCAGACGGTGTTGTGGGACCCGCCTTGAAGAGGCTGACACTTCTTCGGGTTGTTGTGCTGGTTAGTGGAACCGCTTGGGATGGCGGGCCGGAGTGGGTGAGAGCCCCGTACGCGAAAACCAGTTTCAAGGACCTTGGTGGTGTTCCCGAGTAGCAGCGAGCTCGTGGAATTTGCTGTGAATCTGCCGGGACCACCCGGTAAGCCTAAATACTTCCTGAAGACCGATAGCGGACGAGTACCGTGAGGGAAAGATGAAAAGTACCCCGGGAGGGGAGTGAAAGAGTACCTGAAACCGTGTGCCTACAAGCCGTCAGAGCCTTTGGGTGATGGCGTGCCTTTTGAAGAATGAGCCTGCGAGTTAGTGCTGCGTGGCGAGGTTAACCCGTGTGGGGTAGCCGTAGCGAAAGCGAGTCTGAATAGGGCGCCCATAGTCGCGTGGTCTAGACCCGAAGCGGAGTGATCTACCCATGGCCAGGGTGAAGCGACGGTAAGACGTCGTGGAGGCCCGAACCCACTTAGGTTGAAAACTGAGGGGATGAGCTGTGGGTAGGGGTGAAAGGCCAATCAAACTCCGTGATAGCTGGTTCTCCCCGAAATGCATTTAGGTGCAGCGTCACGTGTTTCTTGCCGGGGGTAGAGCTACTGGATGGTCTAGGGGCCTTACCGGGTTACCGAAATCAACCAAACTCCGAATACCGGTTAGTGAGAGCGTGGCAGTGAGACGGCGGGGGATAAGCTTCGTCGTCGAGAGGGAAACAGCCCAGAACACCAGCTAAGGCCCCTAAGTGTGTGCTCAGTGGAAAAGGATGTGGGATTGCCCAGACAACCAGGAGGTTGGCTTAGAAGCAGCCACCCTTGAAAGAGTGCGTAATAGCTCACTGGTCAAGTGGTCCTGCGCCGACAATGTAGCGGGGCTTAAGCACACCGCCGAAGCTGTGTCATTGACACAATAGATCCATGCGAGCCCTTGAGGTTTGTGTGTAGTCGTGTTGATGGGTAGGGGAGCGTCCTGCACCCAGGGAAGCCGTGGCGGAAGCTAGCGGTGGAGGGTGTGGGAGTGAGAATGCAGGCATGAGTAGCGAATGCAGAGTGAGAAACTCTGCCGCCGGATGACCAAGGGTTCCTGGGCCAGGCTAATCCGCCCAGGGTAAGTCGGGACCTAAGGCGAGGCCGACAGGCGTAGTCGATGGACAACGGGTTGATATTCCCGTACCCGAGCATGTGCGCCCATGACGAGGCGTTTGATACTAACCACCCGAAGCGTGCCGGCGAAGCCTTCGGGCCTAGTTGGCACTGTGGAGCGTGGGACCTGATTTCGTAGTAGTCAAGCGATGGGGTGACGCAGGAAGGTAGCTCCGCCAGGCGATGGTTGTCCTGGTATAAGCGTGTAGGCCGGAACATAGGCAAATCCGTGTTCCATGAGGCTGAGACGTGATGTGTAGCCGTTTGAGGCGAAGTAGAGTGATCCTATGCTGCCGAGAAAAGCCTCTAGTGAGTGCATGCACGGCCCGTACCCCAAACCAACACAGGTGGTCAGGTAGAGAATACCAAGGCGATCGGGTGAACTGTGGTTAAGGAACTCGGCAAAATGCCCCCGTAACTTCGGGAGAAGGGGGGCCAAACATCCTGAAGCTCTTCTCGAGCTAGGGGTGGGTGGCCGCAGAGACCAGCGGAAAGCGACTGTTTACTAAAAACACAGGTCCATGCGAAGTCGCAAGACGATGTATATGGACTGACGCCTGCCCGGTGCTGGAACGTTAAGAGGACCGGTTAACTCCTTCGGGGGTGAAGCTGAGAATTTAAGCGCCAGTAAACGGCGGTGGTAACTATAACCATCCTAAGGTAGCGAAATTCCTTGTCGGGTAAGTTCCGACCTGCACGAATGGCGTAACGACTTTCCGGCTGTCTCAACCACAGGCCCGGCGAAATTGCACTACGAGTAAAGATGCTCGTTACGCGCGGCAGGACGGAAAGACCCCGGGACCTTTACTATAGTTTGGTATTGGTTTTCGGTTCGGCTTGTGTAGGATAGGTGGGAGACTGTGAAGCTGCGACGCTAGTTGTGGTGGAGTCGTTGTTGAAATACCACTCTGGTCGAATTGGGAATCTGAACCTCGGGCCATGATCTGGTTCAGGGACAGTGCCTGATGGGTAGTTTAACTGGGGCGGTTGCCTCCTAAAGGGTAACGGAGGCGCCCAAAGGTTCCCTCAGCCTGGTTGGCAATCAGGTGTTGAGTGCAAGTGCACAAGGGAGCTTGACTGTGAGACAGACATGTCGAGCAGGGACGAAAGTCGGGACTAGTGATCCGGCACCTCCTGGTGGAAGGGGTGTCGCTCAACGGATAAAAGGTACCCCGGGGATAACAGGCTGATCTTGCCCAAGAGTCCATATCGACGGCATGGTTTGGCACCTCGATGTCGGCTCGTCGCATCCTGGGGCCGGAGTAGGTCCCAAGGGTTGGGCTGTTCGCCCATTAAAGCGGCACGCGAGCTGGGTTTAGAACGTCGTGAGACAGTTCGGTCCCTATCCGCCGCGCGCGTAGGATACTTGAGGAAGGCTGTCCCTAGTACGAGAGGACCGGGACGGACGAACCTCTGGTGTGCCAGTTGTTCTGCCAAGGGCATGGCTGGTTGGCCACGTTCGGAAGGGATAACCGCTGAAGGCATCTAAGCGGGAAGCCTGTTCCAAGATGAGGTATCCCACCCCTTTGTGGGTTAAGGCCCCCAACAGACCATTGGGTTGATAGGCCAGAAATGGAAGCACAGTAATGTGTTGTCGAGTTGACTGGTACTAATAGGCCGAGGACTTGCCTACAAAGATGTTACGCATCCACTCTACGGTTCTGAAACACCACATCAGGTGTGTTGTTTCGGAGTGTTTCGGTGGTTTTAGCGTCAGGGAAACGCCCGGTCCCATTCC
Organism: Amycolatopsis sp. Hca4; assembly: GCF_013364075.1. Lineage (GTDB taxonomy): Bacteria > Actinomycetota > Actinomycetes > Mycobacteriales > Pseudonocardiaceae > Amycolatopsis. The sequence goes on along the minus strand of NZ_CP054925.1, from coordinate 2,809,346 downwards.
GAACCCGGAAGCTAAGCCTGACAGCGCCGATGGTACTGCAACCGAAGGGTTGTGGGAGAGTAGGACACCGCCGAACTTACCTTCCGTACGGCCCGTTAGGATAGCCAGTTGGCTGCCCTAGCGGGCCGTACGCGTATGTCCAGAACAAGATTTTTTCCACGGCAGGAGGCCAGGTGTCCGAGTTCGGTCGACGAGACTCAAGCGATGATGGGTCCGGCCGGTCGGCACGCCGGGACGAAGGCTCCCGGGGCCGGTCGGACGGACCCCGGAAGAGCCAGGGCGGCGCGCGGCAGGACCGCGGCGGCCGCGACGGCGGTTACCAGGGGCGTCCGCGCCGTGACGACCGCGGTGTCCGCGGCGGCGGCAAGCCGTTCCGCGGCGGCGACGGTCCCCGCGACCGCGACCAGCGCGGAGGACATGCCGGTCAGGGCCGTGGTGACGACCGCCGCGGCGGTTACGGCAGCCGCGACTCCGGTGGCCGTCCGGGTGGTGGCCGGTTCTCCGACGGGCCGAACCGTTCCGGCGGCGGCCGCTTCGAGGACCGTGGGGCAGGCCGTCCGGGCGGGCGGTACGAGGACCGGGGCAACAGCCGGTCCGGCACCCGCAACGACAGCCCGGGCCGCAGCTACGACGACCGGGGCGGCCGGCCGCAGGGCAAGTCGTCCTACGGCGACCGCAAGCCTCGCTGGGACAGCAACCGCCGCGACGAGGAACGCGGCAACCGCACCGGCGGCTTCCGCTCGGACGACCGCGGCCGCGGCGGGTTCGACCGCGACCGCCGCGACGATTCGCGCGGTGGCGCCCGGACGGGTGGCTTCCGTTCGAACGACCGGCGCGACGACGACCGCGGCGGCGCCCGCTCGGGCGGGTTCCGCTCGAACGACCGGCGCGACGATTCGCGGGGCGGTTACCAGCGCCGCGACGACGACCGCGGCACCCGTCCGGGTGGTTTCCGCTCCGACGACCGCGGCCGGCGCGACGATTCGCGCGGCGGCTACCAGCGGGACGACCGTGGCGCCCGCACCGGTGGCTTCCGCTCCGACGACCGCGGCCGCGGCAGCGGCGATCGCCGCGACGACCGGGGTGGTTACCAGCGCCGCGACGACCGGGCCGGCGGGTTCCGTTCGGACGACCGGGGCCGGGCCGGCAGCGACCGCCGCGACGACTCGCGCGGCAGCTACCAGCGGCGCGACGACGACCGCGGCACTCGGCCGGGTGGTTTCCGCTCGGACAACCGCGGCCGCGGCGGCAGGGACGACTCGCGTGGTGAGCGCGGCAGCTACCAGCGCCGCGATGACGACCGACGCGAGGATTCGCGTGGTGAGCGCGGCAACTACCAGCGCCGTGACGACGACCGACGCGAGGATTCGCGTGGCGAGCGCAGCAGCTACCAGCGCCGCGATGACGACTCGCGCTCCGACAGCCGTGACAGCCGCGACAACCGTGACAACCGCGGCGAGCGCTCCGGCGGCTTCCGCGACTCGGGCAAGCGCTACGACCGCGACAGCCGCCCCCAGGGTGATCGCAAGGACCGTCCCCGCCGGGACCCGCGGACCAAGGTCGGCGCCGCCCTCGATGACGAGGCCCTCGCCAGGGAACTGCTCGAGGCGCCCGAACTCCCCGAGGACATCGAGTTCTCCGACCTCGACGAAGAGGTCCGCCGCGAGCTGCGGACGCTTCCGAAGGGCCTGGCCGAGACCGTCGGGAAGCACCTCGTCGCCGCCGGTGGGCTGATCGACAGCGATCCGGAGGCCGCCCTCGAGCACGCCAAGTACGCCAAGGCCAAGGCCTCGCGCGTGCCGATCGTGCGCGAAGCTCTCGGCCTGGTCGCCTACCACGCCGGCAACTGGTCCGAGGCTCTCTCCGAGCTGCGGGCCGTCCGCCGGATGACGCGCAGCGACGAGCACATCGCGATCATCGCCGACGCCGAGCGGGCCCTCGGGCGGCCCGAACGCGCCCTCGACCTGGCGAAGGAAACCGACACCGCGAAGCTGAACAAGGCCACCCAGGTCGAGCTCGCGATCGTCGCGGCCGGGGCGCGGCGGGACCTCGGGCAGCTCGATGCCGCCGTCGTCTCGCTGCAGGGTGACGACCTGAAGGCCGAGAAGCGCGACCCGTGGAGCGCTCGCCTCTTCTACGCCTACGCCGACAACCTCGAGGCCGCCGGGCGCAAGGACGAGGCCATCCGGTGGTTCCTCAACGCCGCCGAGGCCGACGCCGAGGACGAGACCGACGCCGCCGAGCGGGCCGCCGACCTGTCCAACGAAGCCACCGAAGCAGAGAAGGACACCGAAGCGACCGATGAGTGACGCTCTCCTCGCGGCCTACGACGCGGTCCTCTTCGACCTCGACGGCACCGTCTACCACGGCACCCGGGTGATCCCGGGTGCCCCGGAGACGGTGCGGGCCGCGCGGGAGCACGGCACCCCCGTCCGGTTCGTCACGAACAACGCCTCCAAGGCCCCCGACGAGGTCGTCGCGCACCTCACCGGGCTCGGCCTGCCCGCCGAGACCGCCGAGGTGCACACCAGCGCCCAGGCCGGCGTGCAGCTGCTGAAGGAACGCCTGGACGCCGGCGCCGAGGTCCTCGTCGTGGGGACCGAATCGCTCGCCGCCGAAGTGCGGCAGGCCGGGCTGAAGCCGGTGCGGGAGAACGCCGAGAGCGTCCAGGCCGTCGTGCAGGGGCACTCACCGGACAACACCTGGGCCGCGCTCGCCGAGGCCTGCCTGGCCATCCGGGCCGGTGCGCTCTGGGTGGCCTGCAACGTCGACGCGACGCTGCCCAGCGAACGCGGCCTGCTGCCCGGCAACGGCTCGATGGTCGCCGCGCTGCGGACCGCCACCGACGTCGAACCGCTGGTCGCCGGGAAGCCGCAGCCCCTGCTGTTCGACACCGCCGCGCGGTCGGCGGGCGCTCGGAAACCCCTGGTCGTCGGCGACCGGCTCGACACCGACATCGCCGGCGCGGTCGCCGCGGGCATGGACTCCCTCGTCGTCCTTTCGGGGGTCGCGACACCGAAGCAGCTGATCGAGGCCGTCCCGGCCGAGCGCGGCACCTACCTCGCGAAGGACCTCACGGCGCTCACCGAGCGCGCCGAAGACCTCAAGATCGGGCCGCGGCCGGGCTGGACCGTGACCGTCGAACACCAGACCCTGACGGCGGAGGGTGACGGCGACCGGCTCGATCTGCTCCGGGCGCTCTGCCACACCGCCTGGGAGACCGGCGTCACCGAACTCGGCGAGCGCGCCGAAGCAGCACTGTCCTGACTGATACCGTTTGCACTGTGCAGGACCACCCTTACCCCGTCCCGGGCCCGCCGCCCGGTTCGTTCTCGGCGCAGACCGACCCGCGGGCCGGCATCGACGAAGCCGTCGCCGGGCTGGACGACCTGGACGCGCTGCCGCTCGCGGAGCACGTCGAGCGCTTCGACGCCGTGCACACCGAGCTGACGGTCGCCCTGTCCAGCATCGACAAGGTCTGATCGGCGTGCCCAAGCGGGCCCGCCTCGACGCGGAACTGGTCCGGCGCGGCCTCGCCCGGTCGCGCGAGCAGGCCTCGGCCCTGATCACCGGCGGCAAGGTCACCGTCCGCGGGATGGTCGCGTCGAAGCCCGCCACCGGCGTGGAATCCGACGCCCCCATCGTCGTCAAGGACGAAGACGACCCCGGCTGGGCCTCCCGCGGCGCGCACAAGCTCCTCGGCGCCCTGGAGGCGTTCACGGAGCTGAACGTCGAGGGCAAGCGCTGCCTCGACGCCGGCGCGTCCACCGGCGGCTTCACCGACGTGCTCCTGCGCAACGGCGCGGCCACCGTGATCGCCGCCGACGTGGGTCGTGGCCTGCTGGACTGGCGGATCCGCACCGACGAACGTGTGGTGGTCATGGATCGCACCAACGTCCGCAACCTCACCCCCGAGGACCTCGGCGGCCAAGTCGACCTGATCGTCGGGGACCTGAGCTTCATCTCCCTCAAGCTGGTGCTGCCCGCGCTCGCGGCCTGCGCGCGCGACGGCGCCGACCTGGTGCCGATGGTGAAGCCGCAGTTCGAGGTGGGCAAGGACCGCCTCGGCAGCGGTGGCGTCGTCCGCGACCCGGCACTGCGGGCCGAGTCGGTGCTCACCGTCATCGACGAAGCCGCGAAGCTCGGGCTCGCGCTGCGCGGGGTGACCGCCAGCCCGCTGCCCGGGCCGTCCGGGAACGTCGAGTACTTCGTGTGGCTCAGCAAAGCACACCTGGCCGAGTCCACTGTGGACGCGGTAAACAGGTCTGAGGCCGAGCGGCTCGTCCGGACCGCCGTCGAAGAAGGGCCCGCATGACCACCGAACGTGAAGTGCTCCTCCTGGTGCACCCCGATCGCGAAGCGACCGGCGAAGCCGCGCGCGAGGTTTCGGCGCGCTTCGCCAAGGCCGGCATCCGCATCCGGGTGACCGAGCACGACGTCTGCGCGCTGATCAACCCCGAGCAGCACGGCGTCGGCGCGACCTGCACCGTCGTCGACCAGGACGACAACCCCGCCGACGGCGTCGAGCTGGTCTTCGTCCTCGGCGGCGACGGCACGCTGCTGCGCGCGGCCGAGCTGGCCCGCCCCGCCGGGGTGCCGGTGCTCGGCGTGAACCTCGGGCGCGTCGGCTTCCTCGCCGAAGCGGATTCCGACGCGCTGGCCGACACCGTCCAGCGGGTCGTCGACGGCGACTACCAGGTCGAAGAACGGATGACCATCGACGTCACGGTCACCCACGACGGCGAAGAGGTCGCCCGCACCTGGGCGCTCAACGAGGCCAGCGTGGAGAAGAGCACCCGGGAGCGGGTGCTGGACGCGCTGATCGAGGTCGACGGCCGTCCGGTGTCCGCCTTCGGCTGCGACGGTGTGCTGTGCGCCACACCGACCGGCTCGACCGCGTACGCGTTCTCGGCGGGCGGGCCGATCATCTGGCCGGACGTCCAGGCGCTGCTGGTGGTGCCGAGCAACGCGCACGCGATGTTCGCGCGGCCGCTGGTCGTCTCCCGCGACTCGGTGATCACCGTCGGGATCGACCCGGACGGCTCGTCGGCCGTGCTGACCTGCGACGGGACCCGGCCGATCGACCTGCCGCCGGGTGCGCGGGTCCGGGTGACCTGCGGCAAGACGCCGGTGCGGCTGGTCCGGCTGTGGGACGGCCCGTTCACCGACCGCCTGGTGCAGAAGTTCTCGTTGCCGGTGAAGAGCTGGCGCGAGCGCCACGCGCGTCCCTGCGAGTAACCACCGCTTAGCGCTTTATTCGAACATATTGGCGACGCGCCGGGTGCCCGCGCGCGCAGAGTGTCGGTGGGGGCCGCTACCGTAGGCGGCGTGCTGGCCGAGATGCGCATTCAGGGCCTCGGAGTCATCGAGGACGCCCTGCTGGAACTGCACGCGGGTTTCACCGTCGTGACCGGTGAGACGGGTGCGGGCAAGACCATGGTCGTCACCGGGCTGCACCTGCTGTCCGGTGGCCGCGCCGAGGTGTCCAAGGTCCGGACGGGGATGCTCAAGGCGTTCGTCGAAGGGCGGTTCACCTACTCCGGTGTCGAAGGTGCCGAGCGGATCGTCGCCGACTCGGGTGCGGACGTGGACGAGGACGGCAGTGTGATCGCGCTGCGCGCGGTCGCCGTCGACGGGCGGTCCCGCGCCCACCTCGGCGGCCGGTCCGTGCCGGTCGGCGTGCTCGCGGAGCTGTCGGAACAGCTGATCGCGGTGCATGGGCAGAACGACCAGCTGCGGCTGCTGCGCCCCGCCGAGCAGCGCGCGGTGATCGACCGGTTCGCCGGTGACGCGGTGGCGAAGCCGCTGCAGGCCTACCGGGAGATCCGGTCCGAGTGGCTGGCGGTGATCGCCGAGCTGACCGAGCGGTCGACGCGCTCGCGGGAGATGGCCCAGCAGGCCGACCTGCTCAAGCACGGCCTGACCGAGATCGACGCCGTCGCGCCGGAACCGGGCGAGGACGACGAGCTCACCGCGCAGATCAAGCGGCTCGCGGCGGTCGACGAGCTGCGCGCCGCGGCCACCGAGGCGCACGTCGCGGTGTCCGGCTCCCCGGACGGCGACCCGGACGGGCCGGGCGCGCTGGGCCTGGTCGGGGAGGCGCTGCGGCGGCTCTCGACGGCCGAGGACGCCGTGCTGCGCGAGCTGGCCCCGCGGCTGGAGGAAGCGTCGGTGCTGCTCTCCGACGTCGGGGCCGAGCTGGGCACCTACGTCGAGACGCTGGACGCCGACCCGGCGCTGCTGGAGAAGGTGCTGGCCCGCCAGGCCGACCTCAAGCGGCTGACCCGCAAGTACGCGGCGGACGTGGACGGCGTGCTCGCCTGGGCCGACGACGCCCGGCGCCGGCTGGAGTCCATGGACACCTCGGAGGAGGCGCTCGCCGAACTGGCGCTGCGGCGCGACCAGCTCGCGATCCAGCTGGCGGCGCACGCGGCCGAGGTGTCGGCCGCTCGCGAGACGGCGGCGGCCGACCTGGCCGCGGAGATCACCCGGGAGCTGTCCGGCCTGGCGATGGGCCAGGCGGCCATCGAGGTGACGGTCGAGCAGCGCCCGGCCGAGCACGGCGACACGCACGCGCTGACGATCGACGGCCGCGCGGTGCACGCGGGCCCGGACGGCGTCGACGACGTCGAGCTGCTGCTGCGCGCCCACGACGGTGCACCGCCGCTGCCGGTGCACAAGGCGGCCTCGGGCGGCGAGCTGTCGCGGGTGATGCTGGCCATCGAGGTGGTCCTGGCCCACGCGGACACGGTCCAGACGCTGGTGTTCGACGAGGTCGACGCCGGTGTGGGCGGCCGCGCGGCGGTCGAGATCGGCCGCCGGCTGGCCCGGCTGGCGCGGACGCACCAGGTTCTGGTGGTGACGCACCTGCCGCAGGTGGCGGCGTTCGCGGACCAGCACCTGGTGGTGGACAAGGGCCACACCGGCGGGGTCACCCGCAGTGGCGTGAAGAACCTGAGCCAGACCGAGCGGGTGAGCGAGCTGGCCCGGATGCTGGCCGGCATGGACAACGAGACCGGCCGGGCGCACGCCGAGGAGCTGCTGGCGACGGCCGAGAAGGACAAGACGGAGTTCGAGCCGAAGAAGAAGCGCGCGGCGAAGAAGAAGTAGCGCTGGGGCACCGGAGGCGCCCCAGCGGGCGCCGCGTCAGCAGGCGTCGGGGTCTTCGACGCCCGGCGGCGGGGTGAACAGCTGCTCGAAGGTCTGGTCGACCAGCTCCAGCACGTTGCCGAACGGGTCCTCGCAGAAGCAGAACCACGATTCCGGCCCGACCTGGTGGATCTTGCTGCGCTGGCGGCCACCGAACAGCGTGATGCGCTTGGCGGTCTCTTCGACCTTTTCGACCGTGAAGCAGATGTGGAAGATGCCGGTGCGCCAGTAGTCGAAGTTCTCGACGCGGCGTTCGGCGACCGGGCCGGTGAACTCGAACAGCTCGATCCCGGTGCCGCCCGGCATGACCAGGTGGGCGATCCGGGCGCTCTGCCACCCCTCGCCGTAGATGTCCGACGCGGGGCCGCCGCCGGGCGCGTCGCTGCTGATCGCGAACGGGCCGAGCAGCAGCTTGAGCCCGAAGACGTGCTGGTACCAGGCGACCGCGCGGTCGAGGTCGGTCACGGACAGGGCGGCGTGGTTGAAGCCGGTCCGCAGCGCGGGCCGCGGCAGGCCCTCGAGCGCGGCGAGGCGCGGCGCCGGGATGTCGGGCAGGGTGGGAACGGCCGGCACCGCGCCGGTTCCGGCAACGCCGGCATCGCTGGACAGCATGGGCAAACTCCTGGGTGCGTGGAAACGTGGCACAATGCGATCGCCCCCACGGAAGATGCATTGCACAGCCGTCGGCTGTGCGACCCAGTATCCGGGCTACTCACGATTAATCTTCCTGAGAATTGTGACAGCGTTCGGATACGGACCGGAAACCCACAGTCACCACGCTGCGGCGAATGGCCCAGCCCCGCCTTTCCCCTGATGGTGGCGTGGTCTGTCACTTTCCAACCGGAATTCCCGAAGGTGGCGGGCAACGGCCGGGCGCATTTGTTAAACGAATGGTAAATGACACTCGGGAAATCGAATACCGGGCGGTGAAATGATCGAATCCCGACCGGCCGTGCGGAGAGCCGTTCGTGCGGTGCGCCAGCGCGTCGTCCGTCCCGTGCGGCAGACCGTGCGAGGCTCGCAGCTGCCCTGTCCAGCGTGTTCGCCCGCGAAGGAAGGATCCCCGATGCGCGCGGTGGTACTGCGAGAACCCGGTCCGGTCGAAAACCTCGAGCTCACCGAGCTCCCGCTGCCCGAGGTGAAACCCGGCTGGGTCCGGATCGCGGTCAAGGCGTTCGGCCTCAACCGGTCCGAACTGCACACCCGGCTCGGGCTGGCCGAAGGCGTCACCTTCCCGCGCGTGCCCGGGATCGAGGCCGTCGGGGTCGTCGACGCCGATCCGAGCGGACGGCTCGCCGAAGGGCAGCAGGTCGCCACCATGATGGGCGGCATGGGCCGCACGTTCGACGGCGGCTACGCCGAATACACGCTCGTGCCCGGGAACCAGGTCATCCCCTTCCGCTCCGAGCTGCCGTGGGAGGTCATCGGCCAGGTGCCGGAGACGCTGCAGACCGCGTACGGCTCGCTCACCACCGGCCTCGACCTGCGCGGAGGCCAGACCCTGCTCATCCGCGGCGGCACGTCCGCGCTCGGCTTCGCCACCGCGACCCTGGCGAAGGACCTCGGCGCCACCGTCTTCGCGACCACCCGGCAGCCCGGCAGGCTCGAAACCCTGCGCGAACACGGGGTCGACCACCCGCTCCTCGACGACGGCGACGTCGCGACGCAGGTCCGGAAAATCGCCCCCGACGGCGTCGACGCCGCCCTCGAACTGGTCGGGACGCCGACCCTGCCGGACACCCTGAACGCCACCCGCGTGCACGGGACCGTGTGCTTCGCCGGCATGTTGTCCAACGAATGGACGATCTCGAACTTCTATCCGATCGGCTACCTTCCCGCTGGGGTCCGGTTGACCGCTTATGGTGGTGAGGCGGACGACCTGCCTGCTTCCGTACTCCAGCGGTACCTCGACCGGATCGCGGCCGGCGAAGCCGGCCTCGGCCCGGCGAAGGTGTACTCGATGGCGGAGATCCGGCAGGCGCACGACGACCTGGAGCACAACCGGACGGCGGGCAAGCTCGTCGTGCTGACCGGCCGAGCGGAGGGAGCCGCCCCGTGATCCTGCCGCCGCCCGCCGATGTCGAAGCCCAGCTCGCCGCCGCGCGGCGGGACGACGACCTCGACCGCTACCTCGGCCTGCTCGCCGGCGAGGAGCTGTTCGTGCCGATCCGGCGGGTGGACGCCCGGAGCATCCTCGACGAGCGGGCGGAGACCTTCCCGAACGTCTACCACGAGACCGGCGGCGACGAGTTCCTGCAGGTCTTCACCCGTGGCGCGCTGCCCGACCTCGGCCCGGACGTGGTGGCCATGAGCGGCGCGCTCGACTGGGCGGTCGACGGCGTCGGGCGGCACGAGCGGGTGGTGTTCAACCGCGGCACCCGCGGCGAGTGGCGGCTGGCGGGGGCGACGCTGCAGCCGTGGCTCGACGCGCACGCCGACGAGGTCACCCCGCTGGACGAGCAGGTCGAGCGGCTGATCACCGCCCCGTACGGGCACCTCGAAGGCCCGATCGCGCACGCGCTGGCCTGCGGGGCGCACCTGGCCGTGCTCAACGCGGCGCCGTGGAACATCCTCGACGGCCGCTACCACGACTACGTCGCCGAGGTGCGCACCCTGCGGGACTGGTGGGGCGTGCCCGACCCGCCCGGCTGGCGCACGACCATGACCGGCCTGATCGGCGACGGCTACGCGCTGACGCCCGGCAACCTCGTCCTCATGCTGCGGCTGCGCTTCGCCGCCGAGTACGGGCTGCCGGGCGCCGAGTTCGACCCGCTGACCTGGGCGCAGCTGGTCGACCGGTGGTGCACGGAGAACGACGCCGAAGACCAGGCGGGCGAGCTGCGGGAGACCGTCCGCCGGGTGTCCCGGTACGAGCGGCGGCTGCGCGCCGACGGACTGGTCGACGCGGACGGCTGCGTGACGACGGCGCTTTCGTGGGACGTCGGCCGCGCGATCGCCATCGCCCGCGGCGGGCTGGCGGCCGGGTACTGCGACGCGCTGAGCGCCGAGCTGATGGTGCTCGAAGCCGGATCCCTGGCCCGTCGCTACCACCAGTCATGGGCCGACCTGTCGGCGGGGTACGTCATGGGCCGGGTGCTGCACGCCGGCGAGGACGAGTTCGGCGAGTGGTACCCGGCGGCCGTGCGGGTCCACCACCAGCTCCTTCAGGACCCGGCGAGCCCCTGGCTGAACCTCGATTTCGGCTCCCTGTCGGAGGAGTCCGAGGCCTGACCCGTGCGGGGGAGGTCACCACAACGAGTCACCTCGGCTACGGCGTGGCGAGCATCGTCCCATGAGCAAATTTGTCACCATCGGCCACATGAAGCTCACGGGCCTGCTCACGCGGAATCAAGAACCCCTGCCGGGGATCACCGGGGTCGCCCGGGTCGACCGCCGCACCCGGGAGCTGCTGCGCCGGATCAGTCCCGGCGACATCGTCGTGCTCGACCAGCTGGACCTCGACCGCGCGACGGCCGACGCCCTGGTCGAGGCGGAGGTCGCGGGCGTGGTCAACGCGTCGCCGTCGATCTCCGGCCGGTTCCCCAACATGGGCCCGGAGATCCTCGTCGCGGCCGGCATCCCGCTCGTCGACTCGGTCGGCGGCGACCTGCTGCGCTCGATCAAGGACGGCACGAAGCTGCGGCTGCTCGACGGCGTCGTCTACATCGGCGAGCGGCAGGTCGCTTCGGGCATCGCGCAGACCGCCGAGAGCGTCGCCGACCAGATGATCGAGGCCAAGGCCGGGATGTCGACCCAGCTGGAAGCGTTTTCGGCCAACACCATCGAGTTCCTGCGCCGTGAGCGCACCCTGATCCTCGACGGTGTCGGCGTCCCCGAGCTCAAGGTGGCGCTGCGGGACCGGCACGTGCTGGTCGTCGCGGGCGGCAACGGGCACGCCGAGGACCTCAAGAAGCTCAAGAAGTACATCGCCGAGCACCGGCCGGTGCTCATCGGGGTCGACGCGGGCGCCGACACCCTGCGGGTGCAGGGCTACCAGCCGGACGTCGTCGTCGGCGACCCCACCGGCATCGGCACCGCGACCCTGCGCGGCGGCGCCGAGGTCGTCGTGCCCGCCCAGCCCGACGGGCACGCGCCCGGCGTCGAGCGGATCCAGGACCTCGGCATCGGCGCGGTGACGTTCCCGGCGTCGGGCAACGCCGAGGACCTCGCGCTGCTGCTGGCCGACGCGCACGGCGCCAGCCTGGTCGTCACCGTCGGCTTCCAGGCCACCCTGCGCGAGTTCCTCGACCACGGCCGGTCCGGCTCGAACCCGTCGACGTTCCTGACCCGGCTGAAGCTCGGCACCAAGCTCGTGGACGGCAAGGCGGTGGCGACGCTGCACCGCAACCGGGTGTCGATCGGGGCGGTGGTCCTGCTCGTGCTCGCCGCGGTCGTGGTGGTCGCCGCGGCCCTGCTGGTGTCGGACGTCGGCTCGGTCTACCTGGACTGGCTCAAGCACACCTGGAATTCGTTCTTCGCCTGGGTCAAGGGATTGTTCACGTGATTTCGCTGCGCTACCACGTCGTTTCCATCGCCGCCTGCTTCCTCGCGCTGGCCGTCGGTGTCGTGCTCGGCTCGACCGCGCTCAACGGCACGCTGCTGTCCGGGCTGGCGGGGGAGAAGAAGGACCTCGGCAGCCAGGTCGCCGACCTCGAGGCGCAGCGCAACGCGCTCAACGCCCGGCTGGCCGACGCCGACGCCTTCGCCGGCTCGATGGGCCCGAAGGTCGTCGCCGGTGCGCTGGACAAGCGGTCGGTGGTGCTGGTGACCACCGAGGACGCCCGCCCGGCCGACCGGGACGCGCTCAAGCAACTGATCGGCCAGTCCGGCGCGTCGGTGACCGGCGAGGTCCAGCTGACCTCGGCGTTCGCCGACCCGGAGAAGGCCGACCAGCTCCGCGACGTCGTCACGCGGCTGCAGCCGGCCGGGTCGAAGTTCCCGACCGCGGGCGATTCGGGCACGCTGGCGGGCGCGCTCCTCGGCTCGGTGCTGCTGCTGGACAAGACCACGGCCAAGCCGCAGTCCTCGCCCGAGGAACTGGCGGCGGCGCTGAGCGGGCTCGGCGACGGCGGGTTCGTCAAGGCGGGCCAGGACGTCAAGCCCGCCCAGCTGGCCGTCGTGCTGACGGGCGCGCAGGCGACCGGCGACGGCGCGGGCGACCGCGCGGCCACGATCGCCCGGTTCGCGACCCAGCTCGACCGCAGCGGCGCGGGCACGGTCCTGGCGGGCGACGCCGGTTCCGCGGACGGCACCGGCGCGCTGGGCGTGGTCCGGGCCGACACGTCGGCGACGTCGATCCTGTCCACAGTGGACAACGCGGACACCTCGGCGGGCCGGGTGAGCGCGGTGCTGGCCCTGAAGGAACAGCTCGACGGCGGCGCGGGCCGCTACGGCGTGGCGGGCAACGCCCAGGCCCCGGCCCCGGGCGTCACCGCACCGGCCGGCAACTGATCCCGGCCGGCGCGGTTCAGCTGACCGGCTCGAACAGGTGGGAGGCGTTCTCCCGGGTGAGGGAGCCCAGGTCTCCGGCGCCACCGGGGTTGTAGGTGACGTTGGACCCGCCGTAGTTGCTGTTGAAGTAGACCTTCACGACGTAGCGCGTGGTGTTGTTCTTCGCCGATCGGGCGTTGTTCTTGATGCACTGCCCGTAGCCGGCGAGACCCGGGGTCTTGAACTCGTAGCAGTCCGGCTGGGTCCTGCCGTAGTTCGGGATCGACCCGCTGAAGTCCGAGACGGATCCGGTTTCGCCGGGGCCGTAGTACAGGCAGAACTCGCCCGTTTCGCAGACGCCGTTGCGGGCCGTCGCCGCGTTCGCCGCCGGTGCGGCCGTGGCGAGCGAGGCGACGGCTGCGCCGACGGCGAGCAAAGCCCGGACAAGGTGCTTCTTCACGGTGACCTCCCGAATCGGTTGTGCCCTGCCGTGACCACACGCTCCGGCCGGCATCCCGGTTGAGGGCCGCCGATGCTGATCACCCGATCGGAGGAGGGCTACCGCAGCGGCGGGTCGAGCGGGAAGCAGGACACCCGCACCGGCCACGTGTCGCCGCCGGTGGGCAGCGGCATCTGCTTGAGCGCCGCGGCCGCATCGGTGTCGTGGGCCTCCTCGGCCGCCGCGTGGAAGATGTCCGCCGCGATCGACTGGTCGAACACGCCGATCTGCTGGTGCGGCCATGCCGATGCGCCGTGCAGGGCCGCCGGGATCAGCTGGTCGACCACCTTCCGCAGCGTCACTCCGTTCGGCGCCCGGTACTTCCAGACGTCGACGCCCAGGTTCTTCCCCACTTCCGCCAGCCGGCCCCACGCCGTCAGGTTGAAGTTGACGTAGTGCCACGACATCGTGCGCGACAGCTCCAGCGGCTGGCTGCCGTCGGCGGCGAACTGGACTCCGAAGCGCTTCTGCTCGGCGTCGAGCACGATCTTGCGAGCGGCGTCGCGGTGACCCAGGTACGCCGAGATCACCGCGTTCTGCATGTCGAGGAACGTGCCGTGGTTGTTGGTGGCGGCCAGTTCCAGCTTCGCCTGCGGGCTGGTCTGCATCCAGCCCAGGTACTGCGTGAGCCACGCCTTGATCCCGGAGCGGTCCTTGCCCGTCCAGCCCGGCGCGCCGCCGTCGAGGAGCGCGAACGCGTCCAGCAGCTGGCTGAACGACTGCGTCGAGTCGATGATCCCGGTGCCGCTGACCGTGTTCCGGCACGGCACGATCTGCGAGTACGTCATGTTCGGGTTCATCTTCGTGGCCGGGTCGAGGAACCACGTCCGGATGTCCAGCGCCGCCCGCTTCGCGTACTTCGCGTCGCCGGTGTAGTACCAGGCGAGCGAGAGGTAGTACATCGCGTCCCAGGCCCACATCCGGTAGGTGTGGTCGGTGATCGCGTCGGCCTCCGGGTTGCGCTGGCCGTCCTTGCTGACGTACGGGCAGCCCTGCGGGTTCTCCGGCGTCTTCGGCTGACTGGCCCACCAGTATGGAGCTTGGCTCGTGTAGTCGTGCTTGTCGCCGCTCGGCGGCGCGGACGGCTTGTCCATGACCGACCACGGCCCGGCCGTGAGCGCGGTGTCCGCCTTGGCCAGCACGACCTTCAGCGCGTCACGCTGGGCGGCGGTGGCGTGCCCGCCGCGGATCGCCTGCCGGATGTTCGCGAGCTTGGCGCCGTCGGTGACCACGGTGTGCGGTGGTGACGCGGCCACCGCCGTCCCGCTCACCGGGACCACCACGCTCACCGACAACGCCAGTGCGCAAAGAACCCTTCGCACGTCGACCGCCTTCCGGGGACGGCAAAATCCCCACGTCGTCACCGGGCGGCGGTACGGCTGCAGGGATTCTGACCGGGCGGAGCGGCGGGTGTCAATCGGGCCAGACGCGCCTCTTGGGCCGTGGCCGCGCGTAGGAACCCGCGCGGCTCGTCTTCAACCCCAGCGCCACCAGGGATTCCGCGAGCCGGATCCCGGCCGCGACGCCGTCGATGACGGGAATGTCCAGCATCGTCGCGATCTTCCGGTCCAGGCCGGTCATCCCGGCGCAGCCGAGCACCAGCACCTCCGCCCCGGCGTCCCGCGCGCGGCGGCCGGCGGTGAGCAACGCCGATTCCGTGCGGCGTTCGTCGGTCAGCTCTAGCACGCCGAGGCCGGCGCCGGTCACCGTGACGCAGTTCTGCGCCACCCCGGCGGCGTGCAGGCTGTCCTCGATCAGCCCGCACGTCCGGTCCAAAGTGGTCACCACGCCGTAGCGCCGGCCGAGCAGGCAGGCCAGGTGCGCGGCCGCCTCGGTGATGTCGACGACCGGGACGTCCAGCAGTTCGCGGGCGCCCTCGCGGCCGTGCTCGCCGAACCCGGCGAGCACGACGGCGTCGAACGGTTCGTCCAGGCCCCGCAACAGGTCCAGGACGGCCGCCGCGGAGAGGAAGCTGTCCAGCCAGCCCTCGGCCGACTCCGGCCCCCAGCGCGGGGTCCTGGCGAGGATCTCGGTGCCGGGGCTCGCGGCCGCGCGGGCGCCGGCTTCGATCTCCTTCGTCATCGCCTCGGTGGTGTTGCAGTTGGTGACGACGATCCTCATCGGTGTTTCCTCGACACCGCGAAGTACAGGGCCGCGGACGACGCCGTGCCGATGAACCACGAGTACGGCGCGGCCGGGGCGAAGAACGGCACCAGCGCGATGACGGCGGACAGCGCCGCGGTCGGGAAGAACGTCACCAGTGCGCGCGGGTTCACCCGAGGGTAGCTCCCGCCGTCGACGAACAGCTGGGCGACGTCGACCTTGCCCCGCCGGATCAGGTAGTAGTCGACGATCATGATCCCGAACAGCGGGCCGAGGAACGCACCGAGCCCGCCGAGGAAGTAGTTGACCACCGCCGGCGAGGAGTACAGCTTCCACGGCAGCACGCACAGCGCGGCGACCGCGCTGATCATCCCGCCGATGGTGAAGGTGATCCGCTTCGGCCAGATGTTGGCCAGGTCGTAGGCGGGGGAGACGAAGTTGGCGACGATGTTGACGCCCATGGTGGCGACGGCGAACGTCAGCGCGCCGACGATCAGCACCGGCGTGTTGTGCACCTTGGCCAGCAGCTCGGCCGGGTCGGTGATGGCCTCGCCGAAGACCTGCATGCTGCCCGCGGTGACGATCACCGACAGCAGCGCGAACGCCGTCGAGTTGATCGGCAGGCCCCAGAAGTTGCCGCGTTTCACCGTCTTCTGGTCCGGGGCGAACCGGGAGAAGTCGCAGAAGTTGAGCATGAGCGTGCCGTAGGTGGCCAGGATGAGCCCGGCCGCGCCGAACCACTGCCGGATCTGCTCCCCGGTGGACAGCTGCTTCGGGCTGCTGGTGAAGGAGATGTTCCAGTGGCCGGCGGCGAGGATCCAGACGGCGAGGGCGATCATCACGACCCAGATCGCCGGGCCGCACCAGTCCTGGAACTTGCGCACCGACTCCATGCCGCGGGTCAGGATCAGCGCCTGGACCGCCCACAGCGCGACGAAGCAGATCCAGCCGAGCGCGTGCAGGCCGAGGAACCCGTGTTCGGTCAGCGGTTTCAGGCCGGGGTCGATGGCGAGCACGAGCAGCGTGATGGCGACGCTCGCGAGGTAGGTCTGGATGCCGTACCAGAAGATCGCGATGATCGCCCGGATCAAGGCGGGCAGGTTGGCGCCGAACGTGCCGAAGCTGATCCGCGCGACGACCGGGAACGGGACGCCGGTGCGCTGGCCGATCCGGCCCATCAGGTTCATGCCGATGTAGATGATGATGAAGCCGAACAGCAGCGCGGTGAACACCTGCCAGGCCGAGAGCCCGAGCACGAACAGGCCGGCGGCGAAGGTGTAGTTGCCGAGGTTGTGCACGTCGGACATCCACAGCGCGAAGATGTCGTAGACCTTCCACCGGCGTTCCTCGGCCGGGGCGAGGTCCTCGTTCCAGAGGCGGGGATCGGGCGGCGGAGTCGTCTCTTGAGAGGATGCGGTGAGCGGGGCGGCGGTCATGCGGGCCCTCCGATCGACGTGGCAGCACGGCGATTTGGGATACCAAACTTTGGAATCCCAAATATCGCCCCGTGGTCGGGCGGAGTCAACCCTCCGGCCGATAAACTCGTGTTACGGCCGGTTACGGCGGTGTTGAAGGAGGGGCGCGGTGAACGAGCGGCAACCCCTCGCGGCCACCCGGCAGCGGGTTCGCGAGGAGCTGCGCGAGCGGATCCTGACCGGACGGCTCCGCCCGGGCGACCGGCTGGTCGAGCGCGAGCTGGCCGAGGACCTCGGCGTCTCCCGGGTGCCGGTCCGCGAGGCCATCCGCAGCCTGGAGGCCGAGGGGTTCCTCGTCGTCCAGTCGCCGCGGCGGGTGGTCGTCCGGCAGCTCGCCCGGGTCGACGTCGAGGAGCTGTTCGACGTCCGCGAGGCGCTGGAAGGCCTGGCCGCCGGGCTGGCGGCGTCCCGCGCGAGCGCGGCGGAGCTCAAACGGCTGGAGCGCGCCCTCGCCGACGCCGCCCGCGCGACGTCCCGCGGCGACGCCGCCGGATCACCGTGCTCAACTCGCGCTTCCACGACGAGATCGTCGCCATCGCGGGCAACGCCCTGCTGACCACGATGCTGCAGCCCCTCGAGGGCCGGCTGCGCTGGCTCACGAGCCAGAACGAACACTGGGCCGAGCTGCTGGACGAGCACCGGCGGCTCTACGAAGCGATCGCGTCGGGGGATGCGGAGCGGGCCAAGGCGTCCGCGGTGGAACACGTGCGGGTGAACCGTGAGGTGACACTGCGTTCCCTTTTCGACGCAGAACCCGGTGAGCGACCCGCGGGCTGAGTGCCGTCCCCTTTGCCGGGGAATGCGCACCCGCGCCCGGTTTTTCAGCCATTCGCACCAGCGGCGACCCGACTTCGGTCGGTGTCACGCCGCCGAACGGCTGCTTACGGTCTTCGTTCACCGGTCTCGCCGACCGGGATCCCCGCCGTCCGGGAGGTTCACCGTGCGTAGTGCACCAGTACTGGCCGCCGCCTTCACCCTCGCCCTGACCGTCACCGGCGTCGCCGAGGCGGCACCCGCCGGTCACGGCCACGCCCAGCGCGTCTGCTCGGTCGCGCCGGCCGGGTTCGCGGCCTGCAACGCCTGGCTCAACACCGACGACGTCACCGCCTTCGCCGCGGCCGCCACGCCGTCCGGGCTCGGCCCGGCCGACCTGCTCTCGGCGTACAATCTCGGTTCACTCGCGGGCAGCGCGGGCGCCGGACGCACGATCGCCATCGTGGACGCCTACGACGCCCCGACCGCCTTCGCCGACGTCAACGTCTACCGCGCCCAGTACGGCATCCCCGCGCTCGCGTCCTGCACGCCGTCGTCGATCAACGCGAGCACCACCGCCTGCTTCGCCAAGGCGGACCAGAGCGGCGGGACCGGCTACCCGCGCAAGGACGGCGGCTGGGCCCAGGAGATCTCCCTCGACCTCGACATGGCGTCGGCGATCTGCCCGAAGTGCAACATCCTGCTGGTCGAGGGCACCTCGTCGAGCTTCGCCAACCTCGGCACCGCGGTGAACACCGCGGTCCGGCTCGGTGCCGAAGTCGTCAGCAACAGCTACGGCGGCGGCGAGTTCTCCGGCGAGGCGAGCTCCGAAGGGCAGTACTTCAACCACCCGGGCGTCGCGATCACGGTCAGCTCCGGCGACTCCGGCTACGGCGTCGAGTTCCCGGCTGCCTCCCGGTACGTCACCGCGGTCGGCGGCACCAGCCTGAAGAAGGCGTCGAACACCCGCGGCTGGAGCGAGACGGCGTGGAGCGGCGCGGGCAGCGGCTGCTCCGCCTACATCACCAAGCCGGCGTGGCAGACCGACAGCGGCTGCGGCAAGCGGACGGTGGCCGACGTGAGCGCCGTCGCCGACCCGGCCACCGGTGTCGCCGTCTACGACAGCACGGCCTACCAAGGCCGCTCCGGCTGGCTGGTGTTCGGCGGCACCAGCGTCGCGGCGCCGGTCGTCGGCGGCGTCTACGCACTGGGTGGTGTCAGTGGTGTCACGGGGGCGAACACTGTGTACTCGCACACATCGTCGCTCAACGATGTGAGCGGCGGCAGCAACGGCTCGTGCGGCGGTGGCTACCTCTGCACCGCGGTGACCGGGTACGACGGCCCGACCGGCCTCGGTACTCCGAACGGGGCCGCCGCCTTCTGATTTTCGTTACCAGGGGCCACCACCCGGGCGCGGCGACGCCCGGGTGGTGGCCCCTCACGCTGAGCATTAACATGATCACCGTAGTCGTGCATTCCCAGCGGGAGTGGCATATCCGACACGCCAGAGAAGCCCCGCCAACAGGCGCCTCCCAGCGGCTTCATGGGAAATTCACAGAATGGGTGGCAAGTCTGACAACGTGAACCACGCCGACGACGGTGCCGGAACGGCGGCACGATGACGACTGCCCAGGCCACGCTCGAGGCCCCCGCCCGCGGTAGGAGACCGGGCGGCAAAGCGCCCTACCTCCACCAGATCGACCTCTTCCGGTTGGTCACCTTCGCCTGCGTCATCCTCATCCACGTGGTGGGCGCGACGAACTTCGCGCAGGACGTCGGCGCCAACGCCGTCGAGACGCCGCTGCACTTCACCCGCGAGGCCTTCTTCGCGCTCACCGGGTTCGTGCTCGTGTTCCAGAACCGCCGCCGCGAGTTCACCGCGGGCGACTTCTGGCGGCGGCGGCTCCCGCTGGTCGCGACGCCCTACCTCGCGTGGTCGATGTTCTTCTGGGCGTACTCGCTGGTCACCGGGCAGCAGCAGCCGGGCTCGCTCGAGGCGTCGATGCGCCTGCTGCTCAAGGACCTCGTCACCGGCGGCGCCTGGTACCACCTGTACTTCCTGCTCGTGACGATGCAGGTCTACCTGCTGTTCCCGGTGCTGATGAAGCTGCTGCGGGCGACCGAGGGCAAGCACGGGTGGCTGCTGCTCGGCAGCGGGCTGGTGCAGGTCGGCGTGACGCTGTTCATGACCTACCAGCCGCTCGGCGTGAGCTACGAGACGATCACCCACCTGTACGGCACGATCCTGCCGTACCAGTTCTACACGCTGTTCGGCGCCGTGGTGGCCATGCACTTCGAGACCGTGCACGCCTGGGCGGGACGGCACCGGCTGCTCCTCGCCTGCCTGTTCGTCGTCGTGCTCGCCGGCACCGAGTGGTTCTACTTCCGGACGGTCCACAGTGGAACGTTCCCGCAGGTGGCCAGCGACCCGTTCCAGCCGTACCTGATCCCGTGGTTCCTCACCGTGATCGTGGCGATCTACGCGTTCGCCACCCGGTGGGCGGCCCGCCGCCGGGAAGGCAGCCGCGGGGCACGGGTGGTCTCGTGGGCGGCGAACCGGTCCTTCAGCATCTTCCTGGTGCACCCGCTCGCGCTGGCGCTGCTCGGGCCGGCGATCCCGCACGTCGCGGAGCGGTTCGGCGCGCCGTGGCTGAGCATCGTCATCTACGTGGCGACGATCGTGCTCACCGTCCTGATCGTGGAGGTGCTGCGGCGGCTGCCCGGCAGCCGGGCGCTCACCGGACGGCCGCGGCTGACGCCGGCGAAGGCCGCGGCTTGACTCACCCGGGCGGGTGGCGGGAGTCATATCCGGAGCTTGGGGCGAGTCACAGCGCGCGGATCCGCAGGAGTGGGATATGCTGGCGGCCCGTGGGACTTCAGTCACGGGCAACCAAGTACGTCTTTGTCACCGGAGGCGTCGCCTCCTCTCTGGGTAAGGGACTCACGGCTTCCAGCCTCGGTCAGCTCCTTACCGCGCGCGGGCTTCGCGTCACGATGCAGAAGCTCGACCCCTATCTCAACGTCGACCCCGGGACGATGAACCCGTTCCAGCACGGTGAGGTGTTCGTCACCGACGACGGCGCCGAGACCGACCTCGACATCGGCCACTACGAGCGGTTCCTCGACCGCGACCTCGACGGCAAGGCCAACGTCACCACCGGCCAGGTCTACTCCGAAGTGATCGCCAAGGAGCGCCGCGGCGAGTACCTCGGCGACACCGTGCAGGTCATCCCGCACATCACCGACGAGATCAAGGCCCGGATCACCGCGGCCGCCGGGCCGGACGAGACCGGCCAGTCGCCGGACGTCGTCATCACCGAGGTCGGCGGCACGGTCGGCGACATCGAGTCCCTGCCGTTCCTGGAGGCCTGCCGCCAGGTCCGCCACGACGTCGGCCGCGACCACTGCTTCTTCCTGCACGTCTCGCTGGTGCCGTACCTGGCGCCGTCGGGCGAGCTGAAGACGAAGCCGACCCAGCACTCGGTCGCCGCGCTGCGCAACATCGGTATCCAGCCGGACGCGCTGGTCTGCCGGGCCGACCGGGAGATCCCGGAGGACCTCAAGCGCAAGATCGGCCTGATGTGCGACGTGGACACCGAGGCCGTCATCGCCTGCCCGGACGCGCGGTCCATCTACGACATCCCGAAGGTGCTGCACGGCGAGGCGCTCGACGCCTACGTCGTCCGCCGCCTCGGGCTGCCGTTCCGCGACGTCGACTGGACGGTGTGGGGCGACCTGCTCGACCGCGTGCACAACCCGAGCGAGGTCGTGCGGATCGCCGTCGTCGGCAAGTACATCGACCTGCCGGACGCCTACCTCTCGGTCACCGAGGCCCTGCGTGCGGGCGGGTTCGCCCACCGCGCCAAGGTCGAGATCGTCTGGGTGGCCTCCGACGACGCGCAGACCGCGTCCGGCGCCGCGTCCGTGCTGTCCGATGTGGACGGTGTGCTGATCCCGGGCGGGTTCGGCATCCGCGGCATCGAGGGCAAGGTCGGCGCGATCGAGTACGCCCGCACCCGCGGCGTCCCGCTGCTCGGCCTGTGCCTCGGCCTGCAGTGCATGGTCATCGAGGCGGCCCGGCACCTGGCCGGCATCACCGACGCCGGCTCGTCGGAGTTCGACGAGAACACCAAGCACCCGGTGATCTCGACCATGGCCGACCAGCGCGACGTCGTCGCGGGCGAGCGGGACATGGGCGGCACCATGCGCTTGGGCGCGTACCCGGCGAAGCTCAAGCCGGGCTCGCAGGTCGCGAAGGCCTACGGCAGCACCGAGGTGTCCGAGCGGCACCGGCACCGCTACGAGGTCAACAACGCCTACCGCAAGCAGCTCTCGGACGCGGGCCTCGTGTTCTCGGGCACCTCGCCCGACGACCGCCTGGTCGAGTTCGTCGAGCTGCCCGCCGACCAGCACCCGTTCTTCGTCGGCACGCAGGCGCACCCCGAACTCAAGAGCCGCCCGACCCGGCCGCACCCGCTGTTCAGCGCGTTCGTCAAGGCCGTGGTGGACCGCAAGGTCGCCGAGCGCCTCCCGGTCGAGCTGCCCGAGGCCCCGGTGGCGGCCCGGTGACCGCGCCGGGCGAGCACGAGTTCAGCGTCGCGTCCAGCCGCGACGTCCACATCGGACGCGTCGTCGGCCTGCGCATCGACGACGTCGTGATGCCGGACGGCAACACCGCGGTCCGCGAGGTGATCGAGCACCTCGGCGCGGTGGCGATCGTCGCGCTGGACGACGAGCAGCAGGTCACGCTCATCCACCAGTACCGGCACCCGATCGGGCACCGGCTCTGGGAGCTGCCCGCCGGCCTGATCGACCACCTCGGCGAGGACCCGGTCGGGACGGCCAAGCGCGAGCTGGTCGAGGAGGCCGGCCTGGCCGCGGCGGACTGGGTGACCCTGGTCGACGTCGCGGCGTCGCCCGGGTTCACCGACGAGGTCGTCCGGGTCTTCCTGGCCCGCGGGCTGTCCGATGTGGACCGGGACGTGCTCGGCGAGGAGGAGGCGGACCTGGTCATCCGCAAGTTCCCGCTCGCCGAGGCGGTCCGGATGGCCCTGGCCGGCGAGCTGGTCAACGGCGCCACGGTGTCCGGTGTGCTGGCCGCGCACGCGGTCCTCACCGGCGCGGCGCCGGCCCGGCCGGCGGACGCGCCGTGGGAGGACCGCCCGACCGCGTTCGCCAAGCGCAAGGAAGCCTGAGCTGTCCCGCTGCGCCCCGCTCAGGGGCGCAGCGGGCGGCCTTCGGCGTCCGTCCCGCCGTTGACCAGCAGCACGATGCCGTCGATGATCGGCCAGAAGATGCCGACGCCGGTGCAGAAGGTGGCGAAGAGCTGGGCGATGCCCAGGCCGGTCTGGCCGGTGTAGAACCGGCCGACGCCGAAGGGCAGCACGATCTGCAGCACCCCGGCCACCGTCTTCGACCGGTGCGAGTACACCACGGGCGGCGGCCCGTAGGGCATCGGAAAGGGCATCGAGGGCGGCGCGTACACGTGCTGCGCCGGCATCGGCATCGGGCCCGGCGGCGGCCCGAAAAAGCCGGGGTGCGGGTGGGGGAGGTCGCGGAACAGCGGCCGCAGCTCGCCCAGCGTGGTCGCCGCGTAGGCGTCGGTCACCCGTGACTCGTACTCGTCCGGGGTGATGCGGCCCATGCCGAAGTGGTCGGCGAGCAGCCTCGCCGCCTCTTCCCGCTCGGCCGTGCCGATGCGGAGTTCCTCCGACCCCATGGGATCCACGGTAGCCGAACGGGGTTTCTGCCGGGTCACGAGCGCCCGGCGGCCTAAGGTGACGGCGTGGCAGCCCCGGGCAGCACGGACGGCGTGATCGCCGCGTACCTCGACCACCTGGTCGTCGAACGCGGGACCGCGCGCAACACCCTGGACAGCTACGCCCGCGACCTGCGCCGGTACGCCGCACACCTGGACGGCCTCGGCGTGGCGAAGATCGCCGACGTCACGTCCGCGCACGTCACCGCCTTCGGCGCCGCCCTCCGCGAGGGCGACGACGAGCACAAGCCGCTCGCCGCGTCTTCGGCCGCCCGCGCCCTGGTCGCCGTGCGGGGCCTGCACAAGTTCGCGCACGCCGAGGGCCTCACCGAGCACAACCCGGCCCGCGAGGTCCGGCCGCCGACACCGGCGAAGCGGCTGCCCAAAGCACTGCCGGTCGGCGACGTGCTGCGCCTGCTGGAGACGCCGCCGCCGGACGGCGAGCGCCCGCTGCGCGACCGGGCGCTGCTGGAGCTGCTCTACTCGACCGGGGCCCGGATCTCCGAGGCGGTCGGCCTGGACGTCGACGACGTCGACGACGGCGAGCGCACGGTGCTGCTCGACGGCAAGGGC
This sequence comes from Amycolatopsis sp. Hca4, assembly GCF_013364075.1. Taxonomy (GTDB): domain Bacteria; phylum Actinomycetota; class Actinomycetes; order Mycobacteriales; family Pseudonocardiaceae; genus Amycolatopsis. The sequence continues at coordinate 2,785,606 of NZ_CP054925.1, read as the reverse complement.
GGCAAGCAGCGGCTGGTGCCGATCGGCCGTCCCGCGCTCGCCGCGCTGCACGCCTACACCGTCCGCGCCCGCCCGGCGCTCGCCGCGCACGGCCGCGGCACGGCGGCGCTGTTCCTCAACGCCCGCGGCAGCCGGCTGTCGCGGCAGAGCGCGTGGCAGGTCCTCAAGGACACCGCCGAGCGCGCGGGCATCACCGCCGCGGTGTCACCGCACACGCTCCGCCACTCCTTCGCCACGCACCTGCTCGAAGGCGGCGCGGACGTTCGGGTCGTCCAAGAACTCCTCGGCCACGCCTCGGTGACGACGACCCAGGTGTACACGCTGGTCACGGTCAACACCCTGCGCGAGGTGTACGCCACGGCGCACCCGCGGGCTTTGGGCTAGACGGCCCTATAAACGGCGAACAGCCTTCGTAGCCTGCACCGACGGTCGAGTGACATTGCCCCGTCGAGTCCGGCGCGTTGCTTTGCCGGGGCTCCGACTCCGGACATAGGCTGCGGCGGACGCGACGAACAAGGAGCCTTCTCGCCATGTCGACACCGAACCAGCCGGCCGTCCCGGCCGAGTCCGCCGGGTCGGCGGCGGCGAACCTCAGCCAGGTCACCATCGCGACACCCACCGACCACGACGGCGACGAAGCGGCCGAGCGCAACGGCAAGAAGGTGAAGCTCGAGGGCATCGGGCCGACCGGCCGCCCGATCCGCGAGCACCCCGATCCGGCGCCGCTGGAGAAGCACGGCCCGGCCAAGATCATGGCGATGTGCAACCAGAAGGGCGGCGTCGGCAAGACGACGTCGACCATCAACTTGGGTGCCGCCCTCGCCGAGTACGGGCGCAAGGTGCTGCTGGTCGACTTCGACCCGCAGGGCGCGCTCGCCGTCGGACTCGGCATCCAGCCGCACGAGCTGGACCAGACGGTCTACAACGCCATCATGGAGCGCTCGGTCAGCGCCACGGACGTGCTCATGAAAACCCGCGTCGACGGCGTTGACCTGCTGCCGAGCAACATCGACCTGTCCGCGGCGGAGGTCCAGCTCGTCGCCGAGGTAGGGCGCGAGCACACGTTGTTACGGGTCCTTCGTCCGGTCATGAACGACTACGACTATGTTCTTGTCGACTGCCAGCCCTCGCTCGGCCTGCTCACGGTGAACGCGCTGACCGCCGCGGACGGCGTGATCATCCCGCTGGAGTGCGAGTTCTTCAGTCTGCGAGGCGTCGCCCTCCTGATCGACACCATCGAGAAGGTGCAGGAACGCCTCAACCCCAAACTGGACATAGTCGGGATTCTCGCCACCATGTACGACCCGAGAACCCTGCATTCGAAGGAGGTCATGGCTCGCGTGGTGGAGGCATTCGGCGAGACCGTGTTCGACACGGTCATCAACCGCACCGTGCGGTTCCCCGAGACGACGGTCGCGGGTGAGCCGATCACGACCTGGGCGCCCAAGTCGGCCGGCGCGGCGGCGTACCGCCAGCTGGCCCGCGAGGTGATCGCTCGGTGAGCAGGCGCGCTTCCCTGCCCGGAGCGTCGGAACTCTTCAGGATCACCTCCAGTCCCGCCCTCGATCTCCCTCCCCAGGCCCCGCCCGCACCGGCCGAGCCCGCCGAGCAGCCCAAGCCCGCGGGCGACGGCCGCACCGACCAGCTCGCCCGCAGCGCGGCCCCGCACGGGTCCGGCCGGACCAAGCACGACGCGAAGATCACCGTGTACGTCTCCGGTGACGAGCTGGTCGCGATGGAGCAGGCCCGGCTGACGCTGCGCGCGAAGCACGACCTGGTCGTCGACCGGGGCCGGCTGGTCCGCGAGGCCGTGGCGGTGCTGCTGGCCGACTTCGACCAGCACGGCGACGAATCGGTGCTGGTGCAGCGGCTGCGGGTGGTCGGCTCAGACGGCGGCGAAACCGAGGGCTGATGGACGAGCCGGAACCGGCTCCGGAGGTCCCCGAAGAGCACCAGACCGTGCACGGCGGGATGATCCCCGAAGGCGTCGACACCGAAGAGCTGAGCACGTCGAAGTTCAAGGTGCGGCTGGCGAACTTCGAGGGCCCGTTCGACCTGCTGCTGCAGCTGATCTCGCAGCACCAGCTCGACGTCACCGAAGTGGCGTTGCACCGGGTCACCGACGACTTCATCGCGTACACGCGCGCGCTCGGCAGCGACTGGAACCTCGACGAGACGACGGAGTTCCTGGTCATCGCGGCCACGCTGCTGGACCTGAAGGCGGCGCGGCTGCTGCCGTCGGCCGAGGTGGAGAGCGAAGACGACCTCGCGCTGCTCGAAGCCCGTGACCTGCTGTTCGCGCGGATCCTGCAGTACCGCGCGTACAAGCAGGTGGCGGCGCTGTTCGGCGAGCTGGAGCAGAACGCGCTGCGGCGGTACCCGCGGTCGGTGGCGCTGGAGGAGCGGTTCGTCGGGCTGCTGCCCGAGGTGATGCTGGGCGTCACGCCGCAGAAGTTCGCCGACATCGCGGTGGCGGTGTTCCGGCCGAAGCCGCCGCCGACGGTCTCGATCGCCCACATCCACATGGGCCGGATCTCGGTGCGCGAGCACGCGGCGATCCTGCGGGTGATGCTGGCCGAGCGCGGGCAGGCGACGTTCGGCGAGCTGGTCGACGACTGCGAGCACACGGTGGAGATCGTGGCGCGCTTCCTGGCGCTGCTGGAGCTCTACCGCGAGGCGACGGTCCAGTTCGAGCAGAGCGAGGCACTGGCCGAGCTGCACGTCCGCTGGACGGGCGGCTCGAAGGAAGAAGCCTCCGCGGCGGCCGAGCTCGACCGCGCGTTCGGAGACGAAGAGGAGTACGGGTGAGCCCGGAGAACAACGAGCAGGCCGAGGCACCGGAGGTCCCGGCCGACGAGCCGGCAGCCGGGGTCGAAGCACCGGAGCCGGTGGAGCCGCCCGCGGGCGAGCCGGCGGAGGCCGCGGCGGAGCTGGCGCTCGACGAGGCCCTGTCCGGCGAGCCGGTGACCGAAGACGGCGAGCCGGTGGAGCCGCTGGTCGCGGAAGAGGCGGCGCCTGCCGATCCTGACCCCGCCGATCCGGAGTCCGACCTGGTCGCCGCCGGGGACTCCGACGCCATGCCGGACGTCACTTCCGACGAGGCCCTGGAGTCCGCCCTCGAGGCGCTCCTGCTCATCGTCGACTCCCCGGCGGGCGAAGAACTCCTGGCCGACACCCTCGGCCAGCCCAAGTCGCGGATCGTCGTCGCGCTGCGCACCATGGCGCAGAAGTTCACCGACCGGAACTCCGGGATCGACCTGCGGCGCGTCGGCGAAGGGTGGCGGTTCTACACTAGGGACGTCTACGCCCCGTTCGTGGAGAAGCTCCTGCTGGACGGCCAGCGGTCGAAGCTGACCAGGGCCGCGCTGGAGAGCCTCGCCGTGATCGCGTACCGGCAGCCGGTGACCCGCGCGCGGGTGGCCGCGGTGCGGGGCGTGAACGTGGACGGCGTGATCCGGACGCTGCTCGCGCGCGGCCTCATCGAAGAGATGGGGACCGATCCCGAGACGACCGGCACGCTGTACGTGACGACCGAGCTGTTCCTGGAGCGACTAGGGCTGTCGTCACTGAACGACCTGCCCCCGATCGCTCCGCTGCTACCCGAAGTGGACACCATCGATGACATCCAGTGAACACCCCGACGGCGTCCGGCTGCAGAAGGTGCTGTCGCAGGCCGGGGTCGCCTCCCGGCGCGCGGCGGAGGACCTGATCGTCGCCGGCCGGGTCGAGGTGGACGGCGAGGTCGTCACCGAGCTGGGCCGCCGCGTGCACCCCGACGAGGCGATCATCCACGTCGACGGCACCCGGGTGAACCTGCGTGACGACCTGATCTACCTCGCCCTGAACAAGCCCAAGGGCGTGCACTCGACGATGTCGGACGACCGCGGGCGCCCCTGCGTCGGCGACTACCTGCGCGGCCGCTACGAGGAGACCCCCGGCGTCGTGCACGTCGGACGGCTCGACGAGAACACCGAGGGCCTGCTGCTGCTGACCAACGACGGCGACCTCGGGCACCGGCTGATGCACCCGTCGTACCGGGTGCTCAAGACCTACCTCGCCGAGGTCGACGGCCTGGTGCCGCGCGGGCTCGGCAAGGAGCTGCGCAACGGCTGGGAGCTGCCGGACGGCATCGTCAAGGTCGACCAGTTCCGGGTCAAGGACATGCACTCCGGCAAGTCGCTGGTCGAGCTGGTGATCCACGAGGGCAAGAAGCACATCGTGCGCCGCCTGCTCAAGGACACCGGGCACCCGGTGCTCAAGCTGGTCCGCACCGCGGTCGGCGACGTCCAGCTCGGCAACCAGCGCGTCGGCTCGATCCGGCGGCTGACGAAGACCGAGGTCGGGGCGCTCTACCGCAACGTCGAACTCTGATATTCGGCCGTCACGAACCCGTCGAGTGTTTCGTCGCCCGGACGGTCGTACTCCGCGGCCAGGTCGGCGTGGGAGACGACGACCGGTTCCCAGCCGTGGCCGCGCAGCCACTCCGGCGCCGTACCGCCGAGGCCGCCGTGCCACAGCCGGGTGACGCGCTCGGCGCCCGGGGTCGCCTTGGCCCGGGCAAGCAGGCCGTCCCGCGTCTCGGCCGACCGGTGCTCGAACGACACCCGGCTGCCCGGCGCGGACAGCTCGGTCACGGTCGAGAGCATCGCTTCGGCGTCTTCGCGGGACAGGTAGACCAGGAGGCCCTCGGCCAGCCACGCGGTGGGAACGCTCGCGTCGAACCCGGCTGTCCGCAGGGCATCCGCCCAGTCGCCACGCAGATCGGCCGGGACCACGACGCGCTCGCACGACGGTTCGGCGCCTTGGGCGGCCAGCACCTCGTCCTTGAAGGCGAGGACCTCGGGCAGGTCGAGCTCGAACAACCGCACCCCCGGCGGCCAGGCGAGCCGGAAGGCGCGGGCGTCGAGGCCCGCGGCGAGCACCACGACCTGCGCGCACCCGGCGGCCAGCAGGTAGTCGTCGTAGAAGCGGGTGCGGATCGCCACCTGCCGGGCGAACAGCGCGCCGAGGCCGTCCTTAGGGGTCGCGCCCGGCGCCACCGGCAGGAGCGAGCTCCCCGCGGCGTGGAACGCGGCCGCGTACGGGTCGTCGAACAGGCGATCCGGGCGGCGGCTTTCGTACGCGCGCAGGGCGGCGACACCGACGGCGGTGACGCTCACGGCGGGCAGGGAGTCCGGCACGCTTCCCAACGTACGCCCGACTTTCCGCCGTGGTGGGGGCGTGCGGCGGCTCGCTAGCGTGACGGGCATGCGACTCGGGTGGTGTGCGGGGTCCTGGCGGTGCTCCTGGCCGGCGCGGTGGCGCCGGCGGCCGCGGCTCCCGCGGCGAGCGAACCGGTCTACGACTACGCGAAAGCGGTCCGCGAGACCGTCTGGGTCGACATCGGCCGTGACGGCGACGGTGACGGCAAGTCCGACCGCGTCGCCGCCGACATCATCCGGCCGGGTGAAGCGACGTCACGCGTTCCGGTGATCATGGACGCCAGCCCGTACTACTCGTGCTGCGGGCGCGGCAACGAGAGCGAGCTGAAGTCCTACGACAGCGCCGGGAAGCCGGTGAAGTTCCCGCTGTTCTACGACAACTACTTCGTCCCGCGCGGCTACGCCGTGGTGCTGGTCGACCTGGCCGGGACGAACCGGTCGGCGGGCTGCGCGGACGTCGGCGGCGCCTCGGACGTCGGCTCGGCGCGCAAGGTCGTCGACTGGCTGAACGGCCGCGCGACCGGCTACAGCGCGAAGACCGGCGGCACCGCGGTGACCGCGGGCTGGAGCACCGGCGACGTCGGGATGATCGGCAAGTCCTACGACGGCACGATCGCCAACGGCGTCGCCGCGACCGGCGTCGCGGGCCTCAAGACCATCGTCCCGATCTCGGCGATCAGCTCCTGGTACGACTACTACCGCTCCGACGGCGCGACCTTCGGCTTCAACCCGGACGGGCTCGCCCGCACGGTCGAGGCGCGCAACAGCGGGCAGGACTGCTCGGCGCAGAACCAGGCCCTCGCCACCGGCGCCACCGCGAACGGTGACTACGGGCCGCTGTGGGCGGACCGGGACTACGTCACCCGGGCGGGCAACGTGCGGGCGAGCGTGCTGCTGTCCCACGGCGTCAACGACCTCAACGTCAAGACCATCCACTTCGGACAGTGGTGGGCCGGGCTGAACGTCGAGAAGAAGATCTGGCTGTCGCAGACCGGGCACGTCGACCCGTTCGACTACCGGCGGACCGCCTGGGTGGACCTGCTGCACCGGTGGTTCGACCACTACCTGCTCGGCATCGACAACGGCGTCCAGAACGGCCCGCAGGCCAGCGTCGAGCGGCAGCCGGACCAGTGGGCGGACCAGAGCGCGTACCCGGCGGCGAACGCCTTGGCCACGACGCTGCGGCCGCACTCTTCCGGCACTCTCGGCACGTCGGCGGCCTCGGGTACGGCGTCGTTCACGGACAACCCGAGCCTGGGCGAGGACACCTGGGTGACCAACCCGGGCAGCGCGGCGCTGACCTACTCGACCGGGGCACTGGCCTCGGACGTGCAGGTCTCCGGGACTTCGTCGGTTACGGTGACGGCTACGCCGGGCACGTCCTCGGCACGGGTGTCGGCCCTGCTCGTGGACCTCGGCCCGGCGACGATCCGCAACTTCGCCGGCAGTGGCGAGGGGATCAAGACGGGGACCGCCGAGAACTGCTGGGGCTCGTCGACGTCCGGTGACGACGCCTGCTACCGGATCGCCTCGGCGGACGTGAAGAAGGTGAACTACACGATCCTCAGCCGGGGCTGGGCCGACCTGGCGAACTACGCGTCCCTGTCCCAGGAGCGGCCGTTGACGCCGGGGACGGCGTACACGATGACGTTCCGGCTGGCCTCGACGGACCACATCGTGCCCCGGGGCCACGCACTGGCCCTGATCATCGGCGGCACGGACGGCAGTTTCATCCGCGGACCGGCCCAGCCGGGCCGGGTGACGCTGGACCTGGCCAGGACATCGGTGTCGGTCCCGCTGGCGGGCGCGGTCCCGGCGGCGACGACCCATCCGGCCCCCGCCGGCGGCGAGCACGTGCCGTCGGCGGACCGGGCGGACCTGCGCTGATGCGGGCAGGCCGCACCCTGAAGCCTCACTTGCGTCGAACGAACCCGCCGCGCTCCAGGTATCGCTTGCCGCCGCCGTCGGGCCGGAACACCGTACCCGGTTCGGACGAGTCCGGGCCGTTGATGATCACGACCAGGCCGGTTTCCCGATCGAGGACCGCTTCGGCGTCGCGTCTGGGCCCGGACCGGTCCCACCAGTCCCGCCGCCCGGCGCGGGCGATGATCTCCCCGATGAGCTGCGTCGCCTCGCGCACGGTGCGGACCCCGGCCTCGGTGAGGTCTTGCCGGTGCTCGAGATCGTCCCAGGCGTGCTGCGCGAGGTCGTGGTAGACGTTCTGCTGGGCGTCGATGTCGCCGACGTCGGCCGGTTCGGGCTCGGTCCGCGGCCCGAGCTGGAAGTCCTCGACCTCCAGCCGGCCCAGCTCGTCCGCGGCCGCGCGGTGCACCGCGACGTCGGCGTCACGTAGCCGCTGCTCCAGTTCGTCCCAACCCCGGGTCAGCCCGGGGTTGCGCCCGCGCAGCTCGCGCAGGCGTTGCACCAGTGCCTCGTTCTCCCGAGTCGACTGCCCGGCCAACCGGACCGCATGCGAGACGGGCGCGGACGGTGCGCCGAGCGGGGAACGCGGGCCCGGGTCGGAAACCGGCTCTCGGCCGCCTGAGCCCGGCGCCCCGGCGGGAACGACGGGCCGCGGATCGGTCATCGGCGCTCCGTCATCCCGCCCAGGGGCATGCGCCGGTTCTTCGCTCACCGCCCTCACCACGAGGTAGGTGATCCCGGCGACGACCAGGACGGCGCCGATCACCACCAGCGCGGGCAATGCCAAAGCGGCCAGCCCGCCCCCGGCCGCGGCAGCGGCGGTGCCACCCGCTGCGGTGGTGCCGGCTGCCACCGTGCCGCCGGTCACCACGATGCCTTCGGCCACCAGTGCACCGCCCACGGTGACTGCGCCATCGGCGACGATCGCGCCTTCCACGACCACGGCCGTGCTGCTCGCCCCGGCCATGAGCGTGCCTTCGCCGAGCGCGGTCCCGGCCACCGACACGGCCCCTTCGGCCAGTGGTGCGCCTTGGGCCGCCGCCGCACCGACGCTGGAGAAAGTCAGCGGAGTCTCGCCGACGATCGGCGTCCAGGGGATGGACGTCAACGGTGGCGGCGGAACACCGGGCGCCACCGGAGTACCGACCACCTGCCGCTGCGCGGTCGTGCACCTGGCGATCAACCCGGTGGCGGCGTGGTTTCCGGCTGTCCTCTGCAAAGTCGCGAGGGTTTTCGGATCGAGGTGACCGCGGACCAGTGGCCGATCGTCCGTCGCAGTGCGGCCCGGTCCCGCCGAGGCAGAGCGTTCGTGCCGGGGCATCGCGATGTCGTGCTCAGGACTCATGCGCACCTCGCCACGGACTCTCGCAGCCGTTCGGGCCTACCTGCTCGACACTAGGCTCGGCAAAGCCCGGCTGGAACCCATGCCTGGAATCGCTCCCCCAAGAGCACGGAAATCCGCTCGAAAGTCTGCACTCACGGCGTTTCCCCCGGCATCCCGGCCGCGCTCCTGCAGGGCCGGGCGGACCTGCGTCAGTTCGCCTCCGCCGTGGCCGCCTTGGTGGCCGACTTCCGCTGCAGGACGCGGACGATCGGCTCGACCACCCTGGCCGCCGTCGGGCCGAGGATGGCCATCAGCAGGACGTACGCCGTGGCCAGTGCGGCCAGCTCGCCCGTCACCGCTCCCGCCGACACCGCCAAACCCGCGATCACGATCGAGAATTCACCCCGGGCGACCAGGGCCGCGCCGGCTCGGGCTCGGCCCATCTTGCCGATGCCCTGGCGGCGGGCCGCCCACCAGCCGGTGGCGACCTTCGTCAGCGTCGTCACCACCGCCAGCACGATCGCCCAGCCCAGCACCGGCGGGATCGACGCCGGGTTCGTGTTCAGGCCGAAGACCACGAAGAACACCGCGGCGAACAGGTCGCGCAACGGCTCGAGCATGTGCGTCGCGTTCTCCGCCGTCGAGCCCGAGATCGCGATGCCGAGCAGGAACGCGCCGACCGCGGCCGACACCTGCATCGCCGACGCCAGCCCGGCCACCAGCAGGGCCGCGCCGAGTACCTTGAGCAGGAACACCTCGCGGTCCGGGCTGTCGACCGCCGCGGAGACGTACCGGCCGAACTTCAGCGCGACCACCAGCACCACGGTGATCACCAGCAGCGAGATGCCGACGGCCTCCAGGCCGCCCAGCAGCGAGACGCCACCCAGCACCGCGGTGAGGATCGGCAGGTAGAGCGCCATCGCGAGGTCCTCGAAGACGAGGATCGACAGCACCACCGGCGTCTCGCGGTTGCCGAGCCTGCCCAGGTCGCCGAGGACCTTGGCGACGATCCCCGACGAGGAGATGTAGGTGACGCCCGCCATCACCATCGCGCCGATCGGGCCCCAGCCCAGCAGCAGCGCGACGGCCGCGCCCGGGGCGGCGTTGAGGACGATGTCGAGCAGGCCGGCCGTCCAGGACCGGCGCAGGCCGGTGAACAGCTCGGCGGCGGAGTACTCCAAGCCCAGCAGCAACAGCAGCAGCACCACGCCGATTTCGCTGGCCAGGTGGGTGAAGCCGCCGATGTCGGTCAGCGGGATCAGGCCGCCGGAGCCGAAGCAGAGGCCGCCGAGCAGGTAGAGCGGGATGGGGGAGAGGCCGATCTTGCCGGCCAGGCGCCCGAGCGCGCCCAGCACGAAGAAGACCGCCCCCAGTTCGATCAGGGACAGCGCGGTGTGGTCCATCGTGGGATCAGCCGTACTTCAGGATTTTGAGGGCGGCTTCGAGTCCTTCGCTCGTCCCGACGGTGACCAGCAGGTCGCCGGCGGTGAGCGCGAAGTCGGGCGTGGGCGACGGGTGCACCTGGCCGGCCCGCGCCACCGCGACCACCGAGACGCCGGTGCGCGTGCGCATCGCCGTGTCGCCGAGCGTCCGGCCGTCGAACGGGCTGGACGGCTTGATCGGCAGCTGCTTGGTGCTGATGCCCGGCAGGTCCTGGTGCTCCTCGGTGAGCTGCGCGACCAGCTGCGGCGCGCCGAGGAGGTTGGCCAGCGTGCCCGCCTCGTCCGCGGTCAGCGGGATCGAGGCGGCGCAGGCGTCCGGGTCGTCGGACTTGGACACGATGAGCTCGGTGTGGCCGTCCCGCTGCGACACGACGCCGATGCGGCGGCCGGTACGGGTGCTGAAGTCCTTGCGGACCCCGATGCCGGGAAGTGGGGTTACTTCGACGTTCACCCAACCACCGTAACCCACGTGTCCGATTCGCGACGTTCAGCCGAGCAGCAGGAGCAGGGCGGCGACGACCATGACCGCGGCGGTCACGCCGTGGACGCCGAAGGCGATGGCCTTCCTGCCCCGGTGGCGCAGGATCAGCAGCATGTCGAAGACCGGCCAGAGGGCCGCGGTGAGCATGACCCAGCCGAGCGCGTGCGCGTCGCCGTAGATCATCAGGGCCAGGGGGATCAGGCCGGCTCCGATGTCGCGGCCGCCCTTGACGTTGAGGAAGGTCTCCGCGTTCTCGGGGACCCTTCCGAAGCCGAAGCCCGCGGCGGTCTTCACCGGCGCGAAGACGTAGTTGAGGCCGATGTAGATGATCCCGAGCGAGACGAGCGCGGTGAGGACGTAGCCGGTGATGACCATGGTGTTCCCTCCAGATGGTTTCTCTAGCATCGCTAGGATTACTAGCAACGCTAATCTAGCGGCGCTAGTTTGTCTAGCAGTGCTAGCGTGTGACGCATGACCCAGCGACAACGGCGAGTGCGCGACCGGACCGAGCGAGCGCAGCGGATCGTCACCGCGGCGCGTGAGCTGGCCGAGGAGGAGGGCTGGGACGCGGTCACCACCCGCAAGCTCGCGGCGCTGATCGAGTACAGCCAGCCGGTGCTCTACAGCCACTTCCCGGGCGGCAAGGACGCGATCATGGCCGCGGCCGCGCTGGAGGGCTTTGCCGAGCTGGCCGGCGTGCTGGCGGGCGCCCGCGGCGGCGGTCTCGCGAGCGTCGTCCGCGCCTACGTCGAGTTCGCCGCGGCCAAGCCCGCGCTGTACGACGCGATGTTCACGCTGGCGTCGGAACTGCCGTTCGCCCAGGACGACACCCCCGAGGTGATGAAGGCGAACTTCGCGGAGCTGCTCGCGGTCATCGAGCCGGTCGCCGGGCGGCAGGACCCCGGCCCGCTGACTGAGGTGTTCTGGAGCACGTTGCACGGCCTGGTGACCCTCGAGCGCGGCCGCCGGCTTTCGCCTGCCCACCGCGAGGAGCGGCTCGCGCTCGTGGTGGCGCGCTTCGGCGCGCGGGGCGACTGATCTCCTCCGCACCCCGACCGGCAGAATGGGGGTGAAGCCGAACGGGACGAGAACGCGAGGAGAGTGCCGGTGACGGGAGCCCTACGAGGTGTGGTCGCGCTGGACGGCCCGTCGGGGACCGGGAAGACCACCGTCGCCCGCAAGCTCGCCCAGCGCCTCGGCGCCGGCTACCTCGACACCGGGGCGATGTACCGGATGGTCACCCTCGCCGTGCTGCGCGCGGGTGTCGACCCGGCCGATGCCGCCGCCGTCGCCGCGGTCGCCGACCGGGCCGAGTTCGGCATCGGCACCAGCCCCGACCGGCCGGAGATCCGCTTGGCGGGCGAAGACGTCGCCGCCGACATCCGCGGGCCCGAGGTCACCAAGGCCGTTTCGCCCGTCTCGGCCGTGCCGCACGTGCGGGAGCTGCTGGTCGCGCGGCAGCGGCGGATCATCGAGGACGTCGTCGCCCACCGCGGCGGGATCGTCGTCGAGGGCCGGGACATCGGTACCGTCGTCGCGCCGGACTCGCCGCTCAAGGTCTACCTGACCGCCTCGGCCGACGTCCGCGCGTCGCGCCGCAGCACCCAGGACACCGCGGCCGGGCGGCAGTCGTCCGTGGCCGACGCACTGGCCAGCGTCGAGCGCCGCGACCACCTCGACTCGACCCGCGCCGCCTCGCCGCTGCGCGCGGCCGACGACGCCGTGCACGTCGACACCTCCGAGCTGTCGATCGACCAGGTGATCGTCGCGTTGAGCGAGCTGGCCAGCCACCGCGGCATCCTCGAGGGCTGCAACGCCGAGGTCGCTCGATGAGCGCTGACGGACTCCCCGAGGGATCCGTCGGCAGGCTCCACGACGCCGGGCGGGTCTTCGCCCGGTACTATCTGCGCTCGGCCTTCCGCATCCGGGTGCACGGCCGCGAGCGCGTCCCCGCCACCGGGCCGCTGCTCGTGATCGCCAACCACAGCTCCATGATCGAGCCGCAGCTGATCTTCGGAATGCTTCCGCGGCGTTCGGCGTTCCTGGTCAAGGCCGAGATGTTCGGCGGGATCGTCGGCAAGTTCATGCTGGCGATCGGGCAGATCCCGCTCAAGCGCGGCGAGATCGACCGCAAACCGCTGCTGACCGCGGTCGGCGTGCTCAAGGACGGCGGTGTCGTCGGGATCTTCCCCGAGGGCACCCGCGGTACCGGGGACGTCGGCGCGGCCGAACGCGGTGCGGCCTGGCTGGTCCGGGCCTCCGGCGCGACCGTGCTCCCGGTCGCGACGCGGGGCACGCTCAAGCCGGCCGACGGCAGGCGACGGTTCCGGCCGCGGGTGGACATCCTCGTGGGCGAGCCGTTCTCGCCGAAGGTGGGGCCCGGGAAGACCGGGCTCGACCAGGGCACCGAAGAGCTGCGCGGTGAGCTCGCGGCGCTCGTCAAGACTTTGGACGACTGGCGTGCCGAACACGGATTCGGCGCGGTATAAGGGAAATAGGTTCCAATGACTGAATTTAATGCCGCCTCCGCGGGAAAGAGCACGTCGGCGGAGTTCGAAAGCGTCGGCGAAGTCGACGGCACCTGGTCCGACGAGACCGAGTTCGCCGCGCTCGACGCGCAGATCGAGGCGGCGGAAGCGGCCGAGGAGGCTGCCCTCGCGCAGCCGGTGCTCGCCGTCGTCGGCCGTCCCAACGTGGGCAAGTCGACGCTGGTCAACCGCATCCTCGGCCGGCGTGAAGCGGTCGTGCAGGACGTGCCGGGTGTGACCCGCGACCGCGTCGCCTACGACGCCTACTGGGGCGGGCGCAAGTTCACCCTGGTCGACACCGGCGGCTGGGAGCCGGACGCGACCGGGCTGCAGGCCTCCGTCGCCGCCCAGGCCGAGCTGGCCATGCAGACCGCGGACGCGGTGCTGCTGGTGATCGACGCGTCAGTCGGCGCGACCGCGACCGACGAGGCCGTCTCCAAGGTGCTGCGCCGCTCGAAGAAGCCGGTGCTGCTGGCCGCCAACAAGGTCGACGACGACCGGCTGCTCGCGGACACCGCGTCGCTGTGGTCGCTCGGCCTCGGCGAGCCGCACCCGGTCAGCGCCCTGCACGGCCGCAGCTCCGGCGACCTGCTCGACGCCATCCTCGAGGCCCTGCCTGAGTCGCCGCGCGAGGGCGGCGTCGTGACGTCGGGCCCGCGGCGCGTCGCGCTGGTCGGGAAGCCGAACGTCGGCAAGTCGAGCCTGCTCAACAAGCTCTCGGGCGAGCAGCGCTCGGTCGTCGACTCGGTCGCCGGCACCACGGTCGACCCGGTCGACTCGCTGGTCGAGCTGGACGGCGAGACCTGGCGGTTCGTGGACACGGCCGGCCTGCGCAAGCGCGTCAACTTCGCCGCGGGCGCCGAGTACTACGCGTCGCTGCGCACCAAGACCGCGATCGACGCGGCCGAGGTGGCGATCGTGCTGCTGGACGCGGCCGAGCCGCTGTCCGAGCAGGACCTGCGGGTGCTGACCATGGTCGTCGAGGCCGGGCGCGCGTGCGTGCTGGCGTTCAACAAGTGGGACCTGGTCGACGAGGACCGACGGCACGCGATGGTCCGCGAGCTCGACCGCGGCCTGGTCCGCGTGCCGTGGGCGGAGAAGGTCAACATCTCGGCGCTGACCGGCCGTTCGGTGCGCAAGCTCGCGCCGGCGCTGCGGACCGCGCTGAAGTCGTGGGACCAGCGGGTGCCCACCGGCCAGCTCAACGCGTGGCTGTCCGACCTGATCGCGGCCACCCCGCCACCGGTCCGCTCGGGCAAGCAGCCGAAGGTCCTGTTCGCCACCCAGGCCGGTATCCGCCCGCCGACGCTGGTGCTGTTCACCACCGGCTTCCTCGAGGCGGGCTACCGCCGGTTCATCGAGCGCAAGTTCCGCGAGCAGTTCGGCTTCACCGGCAGCCCCGTCCGGGTGAATGTCCGCGTCCGCGAGAAGAAGGCGAAGCCGAAGGTCGGCGGAAAAGCCGCCCGCACCCGGTGATTTTCCCGGGACTGGCGTGATCAGGGCCGGAACTCGCGTGATGGGAGCCGTGACGAGCGAGTTCCGGTCCGAATCACGCGAGTTCCGCCTTCAATCACGCAGGATGCGAGCTGGATCACGCTGGTCACGGCCTTGATCGTGAGGTCCGACACGCTAGCGTGACCTCAGGGATATCTTTCGGTGATTCGCAGGTATGGTGAAGGGTCGTTGCGGGCGCCTCAACCAGGAGAGCGAGCCCGATTGAGGCTCCCGGAAGGTGAGTGGTGGGCTTGCGCGCCCATGGTTTGTCCCTGCACGTCTTCGTTCCGGTCGAGGTGAACGCCCGATGACCGTCACGATCGAACCCACCGGCACCACCCCGAGGTCACCCTCGCCGACCGGGCGCTGTTCTGGTCCGGCCTCGGTGCCCCCGAGCGCACCCTCCTCGAGGTGCTCACCGCCACCGCCGAGCGGCACCCGAACGCCGCCGCGATCGACGACGGCACCACCACCCTGACCTACCGGCGCCTGCTCGACGAGATCGAGGTCTACGGCCGCCGGCTGCGCAGCTACGGCGTCGGCCTCGGCGACCGCGTCGGCATCCGGATCTCCTCCGGCACCGCCGAGCTGTACGTCGCCATCCTCGCCACCCTGTCCGTCGGCGCCGCCTACGTGCCGGTCGACGCGGACGACCCGGACGAGCGCGCCGAGCTGGTCTTCGAAGAGGCCCAGGTCGCGGCCGTGGCCACCGACGGCAAGATCGAGGTCCACAACACCCCGGGTGGCCGTGACGGCGTCCCCGGCCCGGCCGACGACGCGTGGATCATCTTCACCTCCGGCTCCACCGGCAAGCCCAAGGGCGTCGCGGTCACGCACGCGTCGGCCGCCGCCTTCGTCGACGCCGAGGCCGAGCTGTTCCTCACCGACGAGCCGATCGGCCCCGGCGACCGCGTCCTGGCCGGGCTGAGCGTCGCCTTCGACGCCTCCTGCGAAGAGATGTGGCTGGCCTGGCGCCACGGCGCCTGCCTGGTCCCCGCGCCGCGCGCGCTGGTCCGCACCGGCGTCGACCTCGGCCCGTGGCTGGTCGCGCAGCGCATCACCGTCGTCTCGACCGTGCCGACGCTGGCCGCGCTGTGGCCTGCGGACGCGCTCGAGGACGTCCGCCTGCTCATCTTCGGCGGCGAAGCGTGCCCGCCGGAGCTGGCCGAGCGCGTCGCCGTCGAAGGCCGCGAAGTCTGGAACACCTACGGCCCGACCGAGGCCACCGTCGTCGCCTGCGCCGCGCAGCTGACCGGCGAGGGCCCGGTCCGGATCGGCCTGCCGCTCGTCGGCTGGCAGCTCGCCGTGGTCAACGACGAAGGCGAGCCGGTCGCCATGGGCGAGACCGGCGAGCTGGTCATCGGCGGCGTCGGCCTGGCCCGCTACCTCGACGCGGCCAAGGACGCCGAGAAGTTCGCGCCGCTGCCGTCGCTGGGCTGGCAGCGCGCCTACCGCTCGGGCGACATGGTCCGCGCCGAAGAAGAAGGCCTGCTGTTCCTCGGCCGCCTCGACGAGCAGGTCAAGCTCGGCGGCCGCCGCATCGAGCTGGGCGAGGTCGACGCCGCGCTGCAGGCCCTGCCGGGCGTGCAGGGCGCGGCCGCCGCGATCCGCCGCACCAAGGCGGGCAACCAGGTCCTCGTCGGGTACGTCGTGCCCGCCGACGACAGCTTCGACCACGACCAGGCCGCGACCCGCCTGCGCGAGCACCTGCCCGCCGCGCTGGTCCCGCTGCTCGCCGTCGTCGACGACCTGCCGACCCGCACCTCGGGCAAGGTCGACCGCAACGCCCTCCCGTGGCCGCTGTCCACAGTGGAGGCTTCCGGGCTGACCCCGACCGAGACGTGGCTCGCCGAAGGCTGGGCCGAGATCCTCGGCGTGTCGGTGGACAGCCCGAAGGCGGACTTCTTCACCCACGGCGGCGGCAGCCTGACCGCCGCCCAGGTGGTGGCCCGGATCCGCACCCGGCACCCGCAGGTGTCGGTCGCCGACGTCTACGCCCACCCCAAGCTGGGCGCGCTGGCCGCGATGCTGGACGCGCTGAGCGGCCAGGCCACCGAACGCCGGGAGATCGCGCCGACCAAGCGCCGCGCCGGCGTCGTCCAGACCCTGCTGATGGTGCCGCTGACGGGCCTGGTCGGGCTGCGCTGGGCGACGCTCGCCGCCGCGCTGTCGAACGTGCTGGCCCTGCTCGGGTTCGCCTGGGCGCCGACGCTGAGCTGGGCGTGGATCGGCCTGGCCTGGGTGGTGCTGTTCAGCCCGGCCGGCCGGATCGCCATCGCCGCCGGTGGTTCGCGCGTGCTGCTCTCGGGCGTGCAGCCCGGCACGTACCCGCGTGGCGGCAGTGTCCACTTGCGACTGTGGACGGCCGAGAAACTGGCCGAGTTCTCCGGTGCCGACAGCGTCGCGGGCGCGTCCTGGATGACGACGTACGCGAAGGCGCTCGGCGCGCGGATCGGCAAGGACGTCGACCTGCACTCGCCGCCGCCGGTCACCGGCTTCCTCAAGCTGGGCCGCGGCGCCGCGATCGAGCCGGAGGTCGACCTGTCCGGCCACTGGGTCGACGGCGACGTCGTGCACATCGGCAAGGTCCGCGTCGGCGCGGAAGCCCGCGTCGGTGCCCGCAGCACGCTGTTCCCCGGCGCGCGCGTCGGCAAGGGCGCGGAGATCGCGGCCGGGTCGACCGTCCGCGGCGCCGTTCCGGCCGGGCAGCGCTGGGCCGGTTCGCCCGCCGCTCGCGTGGCGAAAGATGAGCGCGACGCGCTGAAGTGGCCGTCGAGCCGCCCGCCGCGCTCGCACTTCTGGGCCGCCGTCTACGGCGCGACCTCATTGGTGCTCGGGTTCCTGCCCGGCATCGCCGCGCTGGCGGGCGTCGCCGTGCTCGGCTACGCGATCTCCGGTGCCCCGACACTGCTCGACGCGTTCACCCGCGCGCTGGTCTTCGTCCCGGCCGCGACGGCCGCGTACTTCCTGGCTTACATGCTGCTCGTGCTGGTCGGCGTCCGGGCGCTGAGCATCGGCATGGTCGAGGGCTACCACCCGGTGCACGGCCGCGTCGCGTGGCAGGTCTGGGCGACCGAACGCCTGATGAGCATGGCCCGCGAAGGGCTGTTCCCGCTGTACGCCAGCCTGTTCACGCCCGTGTGGCTGCGCATGCTGGGTGCGAAGGTGGGCCGCAACGTCGAGGCGTCGACCGTGCTGGCGCTGCCGAAGATGACCAAGGTCGACAGCGGCGCGTTCCTGGCCGACGACACCATGGTCGCCACCTACGAGCTCGGCCACGGCTGGCTGCACGTCGCCCCGGCGCGGATCGGCAAGCAGGCGTTCCTCGGCAACTCGGGGATGACCGCGCCCGGTCGCTCGGTGCCGAAGCGCGGCCTGGTGGGTGTGCTGTCCTCGACGCCGCTGAAGGCGAAGAAGGGCTCGTCGTACCTCGGGATGCCGCCGCTGCCGGTCCGCCGCGCGATCGGCGAGGCCGACACGAGCCGTACCTACACCCCGGCGCTGCACCTCAAGGCGGCGCGGGCGCTGGTCGAGCTGTGCCGGATCATCCCGGTCATGTGCGGGGTCGCGCTGACCGTCTCGGTGGCCTTCGGGCTGCTGTGGGCGGCGACGGCGTTCGGCTTCGGCATCGCGCTGCTGCTGGCCGGGCCCGCCCTGCTGGCCGCCGGCATCGTCGCCGCGCTGACCGCGACGGCGATGAAGTGGCTGCTGGTCGGCAAGTTCCGCGAGGTCGACCACCCGCTGTGGAGCTCGTTCGTCTGGCGCAACGAGCTCGCCGACACCTTCGTCGAGGCACTGGCCGTGCCGTGGCTGATCGGCTCGGTCGGCGGCACCCCGCTGCTGACCGCGTGGCTGCGCACGATGGGCGTCAAGATCGGCCGCGGCGTCTGGCTGGAGACGTACTGGCTGCCCGAAGCCGACCTGGTGTCGCTGGGCGACGGCGCGACCATCAACCGCGGCTGCGTCGTGCAGACGCACCTGTTCCACGACCGGATCATGAGCATGTCCCGGGTGACCCTCGGCGAGGGCGCGACGCTCGGCCCGCACGGCATCGTGCTGCCGGGCGCGGGCATCGGCGCGCGGACCACGGTCGGCCCGGGGTCGCTGGTGACCCGCGGCGACGAGGTGCCCGCCGACACCCGCTGGCTGGGCAACCCGATCTCCGCGTGGCCCGGTAAGTAACGAATGCAGGACCGGGCGCGCCGGACTCATCCGTCCGTGCGAGCCTGGTTCCAGCACGCACGACGAAAGGTTCGCCACGGGTGATTTCGAAGGCTCCCGCCCCCGGCGCGGACACCTCCGGCGACCCCTACCTGCCCGCGCACGGCAACGGCGGCTACCGGACCCGGCACTACGACCTGACGCTGGACTACAAGGTCGCGCCCAACCGGCTTTCGGCTGCGGCGGTGATCACCGCGGAGGCGACTCAGGCGCTGTCCCGGGTCAGCTTCGACTTCGGCGAGTTCCGGATCAACCGCGTGCTGGTCGACGGCAAGCCCGCGAAGTACCTCAAGCGCGGGCGGAAGCTGCACGTCAAGCCGGCCAAGTCGATCCCGGCGGGCGGGATGTTCGTCGTCGAGGTGCACTACGTCGGGAACCCGCGCCCGGTGGGGAGCCGCTGGGGTGACGTCGGCTGGGACGAGCTGACCGACGGCGCGCTGGTGGCGAGCCAGCCAGTCGGGGCGCCGTCGTGGTTCCCGTGCAACGACCACCCGTCGGACAAGGCGTCCTACCGGGTGAGCGTGACGACGGCGACGCCGTACCTGGTCGCGGTGACCGGGAGCCTGGTCGAGCGTTCGACGTCGGCGAGCACGACGCGCTGGGTCTTCGAGCGGCCGGAGCCGACGGCGACGTACCTGATGAGCGTCCAGATCGGCCGCTACGACGACGTCGAGCTGACCGGCCGCGGCTGGGGCTCACCCGGTGGCGCCGGGGCGCGCCGGCTGATCCTCGGGTTCGGCCGCACCGGCATCGCGTCGGTCACGCCGACGGTGCCCCAGCACGCGGCGGTGCCCCCGCGCCTGCGGCGCGCGTTCGAGCGCGACTTCGGGCGGCAGGGCCGGATGATGGAGTTCCTGCAGCGGCTGTTCGGCCCGTACCCGTTCGGCGAGTACGTCATCGTGGTCACCGACGACGACCTGGACGACCCGATCGAGGCCCAGGGCATGGCGATCTTCGGTGCCAACCACGTCGACGGCCGCCGCACCCACGAGCGGCTCGTGCTGCACGAGCTGGCCCACCAGTGGTTCGGCAACAGCCTGACGGTGGCGGACTGGCGGCACATCTGGCTGAACGAGGGCTTCGCGACGTACGCCGAGTGGCTGTGGTCGGAGGAGTCGGGCGGTGCGTCGGCCGCGACGCTCGCCCGGGAGTGGTACGCACGGGTCAAGGCCAAGCCGGCGGACGTCCGGATCGCCGACCCGGGGGTGGCCCGGATGTTCGACGAGCGGGTCTACAAGCGCGGCGGGCTGACGCTGCACGCGCTGCGGGCGGAGATCGGGGACCCGGCGTTCTTCGCGCTGTTGAAGTCGTGGACCGAGGAGAACCGGCACGGGCTGGTGACGACGGAAACGTTCGTGGCCGCGGCCGAGGCGCAGGCCGGGCGGTCGCTGAGCACGTTCTTCACCCGCTGGCTGTACACCCCGGCGCTGCCCTCGCCTCTCTGATTCATCGGATGTCTCTGCCGCTGTCCGGGTGAACCGCCCTGGCATTTTGGGCACCTGTCTGCAAGTATGGCCGAACGCCGCCGCTGGATCTTGCCGAAACGTTGTATGAATTCGGAGGATGCTTCATGGACTCTGTGTCCAGGCGGACGGTGCTCCGGTCTGCCTCGGTCCTCGCCGGGGCGGCGGCCTTCGGAGGCTTGTGGGCCCGTGCGGCTCCGCCCGCGCTCGCCACCGGCGGGAACCCGCACCGGGATGTCGCCGGAGATGCGCGGATGCTGTGGCGGCGGCTGCCGAAGAACTGGCAGGAAGGCCCGTTCCTCGCCAACGGCTACCTCGGCGTCCAGGTCTACGCCGGGAAGACGCCGGACACGCTCAGGTTCATGCTGAGCCACACCCAGGTGCAGGACCAGCGCATCCAGTGGGAAGCCGGGATCGGGCTCTCGCGCCTGCCCATCGGCTACTTCACGCTCACCCTGGCCGGCGCGATCACCGGCGTCGACTGGGCGCTCGACCTCTACAACGCCGAACTCGGCGGCACCATCACCACCACCCGGGGCTCGGTCGCCTTCTCCGCCGTCGTGCACAACGACCTCGGCGTGCTGCTCGTCTCGCTCACCCCGAGCGCCGGGGAAGCCGCGGCCGTCTGGGCGTTCCAGCCGCTCGAATCCGCCACCACGCGGACCGTCCGCAAGCCGCCCGAGTACGTCGCCAACCCCGCGCCCGAGCAGGCCGAAGGCCACTGCGCGCAGCCGCTGCTCGCCGGCGGCGGGTACACCACGGCCTGGCAGGAACGCGCCATCGGCACGCGACGGCTGTTCGCGGCCACCGTCGCCTACAGCTTCCCCGGCACCACGCACACCGCGGACGCGCGCGCCGCCGTCCGGAAAGCGCTTGCCGCCCCGCCGGACGTCCTGCTCGCCCGGCACCGCCGCTGGTGGAACGACTACCACCGCCGCAGCTTCGTTTCGGTGCCCGACAAGCAGGTCCAGCGGTTCTACTGGATCCAGCTGTACAAGATCGCCGCCGCCACCCGTGCGGGCGGGCCGGTCGTGTCCGAATGGGGGCCGTGGTTCCCCGAGGTGGGCAACAGCTGGACCGCCGTCTGGTGGAACCTCAACGTCCAGGTCACCTACCCGATCGTCAACAGCACCAACCACCCCGAACTCGACGCCGTCACCGAGACCTTCCGCCGCGACCACGCGAACCTCGAGGTGTCCGTCCCGCCCGCGTACCGCGACGGCGACACCTACGCCCTCTCGCACCCCGGCGACTGGCGGCTGCGGCCCGGCGGCACGCGTTCGGTGGGCGTCCCCGGGACGACGTCCAAGACCGACCAGACCGGGAACCTGTTGTGGGGCCTGCACAACGTCTGGCTGGCCTACCGGCACCACCTGGACGAGCGGGTGCTCCGCGACGTCCTCTACCCGACCCTGGCCAAGGCGCTGAACTTCTACCGGCACTTCCTGTTCACCGGCCCGGACGGGTGGCTCCACCTGCCGCTGACCCGCTCGCCGGAGTACGCCGACGCGCCCGACTGCACCTACGACCTCTCCCTCATCCGGTGGGCGGCCCGCACGCTCGTCGAGGCCGCGCGCCTGCTCCGCCTCGACGAGCCGCGCGTGCCGGGCTGGCAGGAGATCGGCGCGAAACTCGTGCCGTACCGCGAAGATCCCGCGAACGGCGTGCTGATCGGCGACGGCGTCCCGCTGGCCGCCTCGCACCGGCACTTCTCGCACCTGCTGTGGCTGTACCCGCTGCGTGAAAAGGTTTGGGACACCCCGGGTGACCGCAACCTCATGACGCGCACCTTCGACCACTGGGCCGCCGACCAGTCCGCATGGCACGGCTACAGCTACGCGGCCGCGTCGTCGATGAAGTCGGTGATGGACGCGCCCGAGGAAGCGTTGCGGTACCTGAAGTTCTTCCTCGACCGCAATGTCGTCGCCGACACCGAGCTGACCGCGAACACGATGTACCGCGAAGGCGCCAACTTCGCCATCGAGAGCCCGATCACCGCCGCGCAGTCCGTGGTGGACATGCTGATGCAGGGCTCCGGCGGGGTGCTCAAGGTCTTCCCGTCGGTGTCGGCGACCTGGCGGGACGCCTCGATCGCCGGGCTGCGCGCGGAAGGCGCGTTCCTCGTGGACGCCTCCCGCCGCGACGGCCGGACCGAATTCGTCCGCGTGCACAGCGAAGCCGGCGAACCGCTGGTCCTGCAGCACGGCGTCGCCGGGGACGTCGACGTCCGCGACGAGCACGGCCGGCGGTTGCCGTGGCGCCCGGCCGGGCCCGGGCGGATCGCGATCGGGTTGTGCCGCGGCGGCACCGCCGTCGTCACCCCGCGGGGCGGGCGGCCGGACTTCGCGCCGCGGGACGTCCCCGCGCTCGGCCCGGCACCCGCGTGGGGCCTGCCGAGCTGAACCCGCTCTTCGACAAGGAGGTCGAATGGACATCACCCGCAGAACCGTGCTCGGCGGCGCCCTCGCCGGGCTCGCCGCGGCCGGCCTGACTCCGGGAACCGCCGAGGCGGGCAGTGACGACTTCGGCTGGGCCGGGTTCCTGGGCACCGCGGACCTGCTCTGGCGGCGGCTGCCGAAAACCTGGTACGAGGGCCCGTTCCTGGGCAACGGGTTCCTCGGCTCCGGCATCTACGCCGAGCCGGGGCAGAACGCGATCCGGTTCAACGTCCAGCACAGCCAGGTCCAGGACCACCGGCCGGAGTTCGGCTCGCTGTTCGGCCTGGCCCGGCTCCCGATCGGCTACTTCACCCTCGAACCGGTCGGCGCGATCACCGCGATCGACTGGCGGATGGACCTGTGGAACGCCGAGCTCACCGGCACGATCACGACGGCCGCGGGCAGCCTGAGCCTGCGCGCGATCGTCCACACCGGACAGTCCTTGCTGGCCGTCGAAATCCGGCCGTCCGAGGGGGAACGGGCGTTCAAGTGGGTGTTCCACCCGGCGGTGGCGGTCAGCCCGCGCGCCGATCCGGTGTGGAACAAGCCGCCGCCCGCGGGTTACACCGCGAACCCGCCGGTGCAGCTGTCGAGCAGCGGTGACGCGCAGCTCGCCGTCCAGCCGCTGCTGGCCGGCGGCGAGCACGTGACGGCTTGGCGCGAGGTCACCCGCGGCGGCACACGCACGCTGTACACGTCGGTGGCGTGGTCGCACCCCGAGAAGACTTCGGTGTCACGGGCGTTGAGCACGGTCCGGCGGGCACTTCCGTTCGCCGCGTCCACTCAGGACCACCGGCGCTGGTGGCACGACTACTACCGCCGCAGCTTCCTGTCCATCCCGGACACCCGGCTGCAGGGCTTCTACTGGATCCAGCTGTACAAAGTCGCCTCGGCGGCCCGGCGCGAGGCGCCGGTGATGGCGACGTCCGGGCCGTGGCTGGAGAACACGCCGTGGCCGGCGACCTGGTGGAACCTGAACGTCCAGCTCGAGTACTGGCTGATCCACGGCTCGAACCACCTGGAACTGGACGCGGTCAGCCACGCGCTCGACAAGTACCGCGCGAATCTGTCCGGCCAGGTCGCCACTCCGTACCAGGCCGACTCGGCGGGCATCCCGCGCACGACCGACATGACGCTGCTCAACGGCGTCTCGAACACCACCAGCGGGTTCCCGGTCGGCATCCCCGGCCAGGACACGCCGACGCCGGAGGTCGGCAACCTGACCTGGGCGCTGCACAACGTCTGGCTGTCCTACCGGCACACTCTCGATCGGACACTGCTCCAGGGCACGCTGATCCCGTTGCTGCGCAGGGCGATCAACTACTACCTGCACTTCCTCGCGGCGGGGCCGGACGGCAAGCTCCACCTGCCGCCGACGTTCTCGCCGGAGTACGGCGTCAACGCGCCGGACTGCAACTACGACCTGTCGCTGATCCGGTGGGGCTGCAAGACGCTGCTGCAGCACGCGCCCGGCGACCCGCTGGCGCCGCGCTGGCAGGACGTGCTCGCCAACCTCGTCGACTACCCGGCCGACGGCAACGGCTACATGATCGGGGCCGGGGTGCCGTTCGCGAAGTCGCACCGGCACTACTCGCACCTGCTGCAGATCTACCCGCTCCACGACGTCACCTGGGAGCAGCCGGAGCACCGGGCGATCATCGAGACGTCGCTGAACCACTGGGTCGGCTTCGAAGGCGCGCTGCAGGGCTACACGTTCACCGGGGCGGCGTCGATCTCGGCGCAGATGCTGCGCGGCGACCAGGCCGCGTTCTACCTCGGCGAGCTGCAGCGGCGGTACATCCAGCCGAACACCATGTACAAGGAGTCCGGGCCGGTCATCGAGACGCCGCTCTCGGCGGCGAAGTCGCTGCAGGACATGCTGGTGCAGAGCTGGGGCGGCGTGCTCCGGCTGTTCCCGGCGGTGCCCGCCGCCTGGGGCGACGTCGCCTTGCGGGACTTCCGCACCGAAGGCGCGTTCCTGCTCAGCGCGTCCCGAGCCGGCGGGAAGACGCGCTGGCTGAAGGTGCACAGCGAGGCCGGGGCGCCGTGCGTGCTGCGGCCGGGCATCGACGGCGAGCTGGCGGTGACCGACGCGCGGGGCCAAGCCCGTCGCTGGCGGCGGCTGCCCACCGGGGACGTCCAGGTCGAACTCGGCCGCGGCGAGGACGCGTTCGTGTACCGGAAGGGGGACAAGCCGGATTTCGGCGTCCGGCCGGTGGCGCCGGCCGGGCCGAGTGCGCCGTGGGGCCTGCCGTGATCGGGCGTTCCCGCCCGCAGCGGTGGCCTTGACGGCAGAATGGTGCTCTCGGACGAGGGGAGCACGATGAGCGAGCCGGACGGCAGACCGCCGTACCAGTACCCGCCGTGGCAGCCGCCGGTGCCGCCGAAGCGGATGTCACCGGCGGCCGTGGTGCTCATCGCCGGGTCGGTCGTGGTCGTCATCCTGATGGCGCTGGCCTTCCTGGCCTGGGGATATCCCGGGTTCCTGCGGGAGGCGGACGGGCACGCGGAGGTCGCGCCGGGACACTGGCCTGCCGGCTCGGCGACGGTCGTCACCCCGACCGCGCCGAGCACCCCGGTGACGCTGCCGGGCGGCCGGGCGCCGATGCCGAAGCGGCCTCGCCCGCTGGCCGACCCGGTGACGTGCGCGTTCACCCCGGACCCCGGCACACCGGCGCCGAAGAAGGTCGCGCTCCCGCCGGACGGCCCGGCGCCGTCGTCCGGCACGGTCGAAGCCCGGCTCGCGACCAGTGCGGGAGAAGTCGGGCTCACCCTGGACCGCGCGTTGGCGCCGTGCACCGTGGTCAACTTCCTGAGCCTGGCCGGCCAGGGTTTCTACGACGGGACGTCGTGCCACCGGCTGTCGGTGCAGACGGGGCTGCAGATGCTCCAGTGCGGCGACCCGGTCGGCGACGGCACCGGCGGCCCGGGCTACACGATCCGCGACGAGGTGTTCCCCGAGCTGACCTACGGCCGCGGCGTCCTGGCGATGGCCAAGACGGCCGCCCCGGACTCCGGCGGCTCCCAGTTCTTCCTGGTCTTCGGCGAGACGAACATCCCACCCGAGTACACGGTCTTCGGCAGCATCGACGACTCGGGCCTGGCCACCCTCGACGCGATCGCCCGCGCCGGAATCGACACCGCGAAACCCGGCATCGGCGACGGCAGCGGCCCCCCGAAAACCCCGGTGACCCTCACCCACGTCACCGCCACCCCGTAACTCGCGTGATCAAAGCCGTGACTCGCGTGATTGAAGCCCGAACTCGCGAGTTACGGCTTCAATCACGCGGGTCCCGTGCTCAATCACGCCAAGTACGGGTTCAAGCACGGTCGAGCAGGTGGCGGAGGTCCTTGAGGAGGGTGGCTGCGGGGGTGGGGGAGAGAGTTCGGTGGCGGGCGGCGACGTAGGCGTCGGGGCGGATGAGGAGGCAGCCGTCCTCGGCGATGCCGCTGAGGCGGGACCAGTCGCCGTAGGCGTCGCGGACGCCCGGGTCGCCGATGCGGACCGTCCGCAGGTCCAGGCCCAGTTCCGCGCCCACCTTGGCTGCCGCGTCGCGCCACGGCGTGCCGGTGAGGCCGGTCAGGAGCGTCCAGCGGCCGCCGCCCACGAGGTCCAAAGTGGACACGCGACGGCCGTGCGGGCCGACCAGCCACGCGTGCGGCAGCTTCGCGCCCGGTTCGGTGCTCGGCCGGTGGAACAGCTCCGGATCGCGCTCGGGCGGCGCCGGGACGCCGTCGGGCAGCACCGCCCCCGAGACGTACCGCTGGTCCAGTTCGACGCCGTGGGCGTTGAACTCGTAGTGCTTGAGCTCGATCGCCTGCTCCAGCTCACGTCGTTTGCGCGCCCCCTCGGGCGTCGCCGCGAGGCAGGTCTCGAGGCCGGCCGTGATGCCGTCGGCGTCGGTGTCGCCGGAGATGCCGAGCGCGGCGAAGATCGGCCCGAACTGGTCACGGCTGAGGTTCGCCCGGTCGACGATCTGCTTGCCCACCGGCGCCCGCTCGGCGGTGTAGCTGTCCAGCAGCCCCTCGCCCGCCTCGCCGCGCAGCACCATCGCGAGCTTCCACGCCAGGTTGTAGGAGTCCTGGACGGATGTGTTCGACCCCAGCCCGTTCGACGGCGGGTGCCGGTGCACCGCGTCCCCGGCGCAGAACACCCGGCCGCTGCGGTACTCGGTCGCGTAGTTGTGGTTGACCGTCCACAGTGACGTCGAGGTGATCTCGACCTCCAGCGCGGGATCCCCGACCAGGTCACGCACCAGCCGCGTCGCTTCCTCGGCGTCGACCTCGGGTGGCGGCTGGGCGATGTCGTAGCCCCAGGTCAGCAGCCACTCGTTCCACGGACGCACCATCCGCACCAGGCCCATCCCGATCCCGCCGAGGTGCGCGCCCGGCCGCATCACCCAGTACAGGACGCTCGGCCGGTGCGCCACGTACTGCGCCAGGTCGGCGGTGAAGGTGATGTTCATGCTGCCGGCCTTGCCGGTCTGCCCGGCGATCGGCAGCCCGGCCTGTTCGGCGACCCGGCTGCGGGCGCCGTCCGCGCCGATGAGGTACTTGGCACGCAGGGTGAACTCGTCGCCGCGCACGCGGTCGCGGAACCGCACGGTGACCCCCGAGCCGTCCTGCTCGAAGGACAGGAACTCGGTGTCCAGCCGCAGTTTCGCGCCGCGGGCGGCCGCCTCGCTCACCAGGATCGGCTCCAGGTAGGTCTGCGGCAGGTCGATCATGTGGCACGGGCTCGCGGCGGTGTATTCGGACGCCGACCGGTCGCCGGTGCCCCAGCTGGCGATCCGGCCGATCTCCGGCCCGGTCAGGGACGTGCACAGCACGGTGTCGCCCATCAGCTCCGGCGGTGTCCCGACGGCGAGCGCCTTGTCCTCGACGCCGAGGTCGCGCAGCACCTCCATGGTCCGCTGGTTGGTGATGTGCGCGCGGGGCGTGTTCGCCGTCCAGCCGTACTTGGTGGCCAGCACGGTCGGCACGCCGTAGGTGGCCAGCAGCAGCGCCGCGGCGCCGCCGGCCGGGCCGCTGCCGACCACGATGACGTCGGTGTCATAGCTCATGCGCTGCTCCCTGAAATCCGGAAGGTGAAGTCGAGCCCGTCGGTGAAGTCGACGATCAGGCCGTCCTTGACGCCGAACACGGTGTCCGAGCCGAGGTACTCGCCGCCGGCGACGAACAGCTGCGTGATCAGCGTGCGGTAGCCGGGCTTGGCGATCATGAAGTGCACGTGCGGCGCCCGGTAGGGGTGCCGGCCGACGGCATCGAGCATCTGCCCGACCGGACCGTCGGCGGGAATGGGGTACGCGCTCGGCGCGATCGTCCGGAACCGCAGCCGTCCTTCCGCGTCGGTGCGGAAGCGGGCCCGCAGCACCGGACCGTCCACTTCGGGCAGCTGGACGTCGTAGAAGCCGTCCTCATTGGACTGCCAGACGTCGACGACCGCGTCCGCCACCGGCCGGTCGTCCGTGTCGACCACCCGGATGTCCGCCTCCAGGGGAGTCCCGGGAAGCCCGGCGGCGAGGTCGGTGCCCTGCGGCGTCTCGGGCGGGCCGTCGACGTAGAACGGCCCGAGCACGGCCGACGGTGTCGTGTCCGGCGTCCGCGAGTTGGTCAGGACGTCGACGACGCTCGACACGCCGAGCGTGTCCGACAGCAGGATGAACTCCTGCCGCGTGTCGGTGGTGATGTGCCCGGCGCGGGTCAGGAACCCGATCGCGTACTCCCATTCGGCCTGGGTGAGGTCGGTGCGGATCGCGTAGCCGTGCAGCGTCTCGACGAGGTCGGTCAGCAGGACGCGCACGCGGTCCGGTGCCCCGGCAAAGCTGTCGACGACCTGCTTCGTGAGCGCCTTCAGGTTCGGGCGCGTGGCCGGGCGGGTGCCGTGCAATGCCTGGCGCACCGGCTCCGGCTCGCCCTCGATGTCGGCTTCGGTGAGGCCGAGTTCGGCGAGCGAGTGCGGGATCGGGAGCGACGCGGCCAGGTCGAACACCTCCGCGGCGTCGTCGAGACCTTGGTGCGCCATGACGTACGGGAGCAGCACGGCGTGGGTCTCGGCGTGCGGCAGGCCGAACTTGCCGCCGAGGTGGTGGCACAGCCGGTGGTGCAGGCCCATGGTGGCGGCGTCGAGGCACGTCCCGGCGAGCCACGCACCGCGCAGCAGGTCGATCCGGGCGTCCACATCGGACGGATTCGCCGCGATGCGGGGGAGTGCGCTCGTGATCAGCCGCTTGGCCTCCGCGGCGAACAGGTCGGTCATCGGGTTGGCGTCCGGCGCGTAGGACGCCTCCACCGCGTGCGCGAGGGCGTTGAGCCCGCTGGCCGCGGTGAGCGGCACGGGCAGGGACAGCGTCAGGCCGACGTCGTAGAGGACGGCTTCGGGCCGGACCTTCGCCGTCCGCTGGGTGGTCTTGCGGCCGTCGGCGGTCTGGCCGAGGACCGACGTCAGCTCGGAGCCCGCGTACGTCGTCGGGACGATCAGCTGCGGCAGGTCGGTGTGCAGGGCGATCGCCTTGGCCAGCCCGGTCGCCGAGCCACCGCCGATCGCGACGACACCGTCGACGTCGTGCTCGGCGACGACCTTGAGCGCGCGCTCGGTGACGTCGACCGGGGTGTGCATGGCGGCGTCTTCGAACCGCGCGGCCAGCCGGGGGCCGAGTGCGGCCGCGGCCCGGTCGCCGTAGCGTGGACTGCCGATCAGCAGCACCCGGTCGAGCCCGAGGCGCGCGGCTTCGTCGCCGAGGGTGCCGAGCGAGCCGAAGACCACCCGGACGGGGTTCGCGGCGTAGCTGAACGAGGTCATGCGAGGCAGTATCCGGCGGCGGCCGGGGCCGGTCCTGCACGTTCGTGCTGCGCGACGGCACGAAACGCGCGTGTGCTGTGACATGCGGGGCTTCGCCCCGGCCGGGGGCTCCGCCACCCGGACCCCCGAAAGACAGTCAGCCGTTGCGGCGCAGCGCTGCCGGAGTGGTGCCGAGCTGGGCGCGCAGCACCCGCGTGAGGTGTTCCTGGTGGGAGAACCCGCAGCGGACGGCGATCTCGGCGATCGGGTCGTCGCCGGTGCGCAGCAGCAGCCCGGCCTGTTCGACGCGCAGCTGCAGCAGGTACCGGTGCGGCGGCAGGCCGGTGCGCGCCTTGAACCGGCGCGAGAACTGGCTGACGCTCAGCCCGGCGAGCGCGGCCAGGTCGGCCAGCGGCACCGGCTCGGCGAGCCGGTCGGCCATCAGGTCGCGGACCCGCGCGAACTGGCGGTCGGAGAGGCCGCGGGCCGGTTCGGGCTCGGGGACGTGCCCGGCGCGGTGGTGGCGCGCGAGCTGGGCGGCGACGAGCGCGCCGAGCTGGTCGGCGTAGGTCCGGGCCGCGGGCTCCCAGTCGCGGACGACGCCGTCGAGGCCGAGCACGAGCTGTTCGAGCAGCGGATCACGGCTGCCGAGCTCTTCGGCGAGCCGGACGGGCGCCCCGGCGGCCTCCTGGACGGCGGCGTCGTCGACGTAGACGTGCACGGTGTCGAGTTCACCGCCGAGCTCGACCGACAGCTCCGCGTGCGACGGCTGCAGGAACAACCCGCCGACGGGCATCCGCCTGCTCTGTTCGCGGGCGGTCCCGACCCCGCGCCGGACGGTCACCGGGCCGTCGAGGTGCAGGATCAGCTGGTGGCTGCGCGCCGCGCCGAACTCCGCGCGGTAGGGGCGTTCCCGCTGCCGCGAGAGGTAGACGCGATCCCAGCCGAGGCCGGCGCTGGTCCGGTCCGGGCGGACCCAGGGCAGCGCGAGGATGCCGTTGGTGTCGGCCAGCCCGAGTTCGCCCACGGTGCCTCCTCGACGTCGAGGCTGCTCGCGATGGTACCCGCCCTGAGCTGGTCGCCCGGACTTGCGAACCGGGCGTTCACCCTCGCACCTGGCCGCCGTGGTGCCCCTGCTCCGAGGGCTCCGGTTGCCCGGCCCGGTCGGCGCTTGTTGCCGCGTCGAGCACCCCGCCGCGGGGGCGCCCCCCGTTTTCCACGCTACCGGAGGGCACCGACAATTCCGGTCGCTCGAAGCGGGCCACGCTGGTCGAAGGCACGGTCGCCGTCCGCTGCGAACGGAGCATCCCGGACTCCCCAGGTCCGCTCGAAAGCGGTCAGCTCGCGTACCGGAAGGGTCGATCGGCGTACCGGGGGAGTCGGCTGGCGTACCGGAAGGGTCGGCTGGCGCACCGGAAGGGTCGGCTGGCGCACCGGAGGGGTCGGCTCAAGAACCGCCCGCCGAGGTGGCCGAAGCGACCCGCCAGGTACGCGAGCCGACCCGCCAGGTACGCGGGCCGACTCTCCAGGTACGCGACCCGACCGTTTCCGTCGCCGGGAGCTGATACCCCGCGCCGGGCGGCTTGTCGTGACAGCTTGGCTCGGGCGCGGCAGGTGGCTCAGCCGGGCGCCGCGCGGCCGTGGCGCCAGTAGCCCAGGAACGCGATGTCCGCCTTCGGCCAGCCGCGATCACGCACCAGGTGACGGCGCACGCCGGTCGCCAGCGCCGCCTCCCCGGCCACCCACGCGTACCCGGGACCGGACGGCAAACCAGCCTCCCGGATCGTCGCCAGGGCCAGCGCGCCCGGGCGGCCGGGCTCCGGGCGCGGCAGCCAGTGCACCCGCACCCCGGGCGGCGCTTCGACCTCCCGGACGTCCGCCGCCGACGGCACCTCCAGGAACACCTCGGCCACCAGGTCGTCCGCCGCGTTCTCGAGGATCGCCAGGATCGCCGGCAGCGCGCTCTCGTCCCCGGCCAGCAGCTGCCAGGGCACCCCGGGCGGCGGCAGGTAGCTCACGCCGAGGTCGAACACGCCTGCCGGGTCGCCCGGGCGGGCCCGGCGGGCCCACTCGGCCGCCGGGGCGTCGCCGTCGTGGAGGGCGAACTCGATGTCGATCTCGCCGGGGCGGGCGCGGCGGATCGTGTAGTTGCGGACCCACGGGCGGCGGGACTTCGGCATCACCAGCAGCTCGGCCATCCAGCCCTCGTTGTCCAGCGTCGGCATCCGGAGCCGGTCCTGGCCCGTGCGCGGGAAGAACAGCCGCACCGCCTGGTCGTCGCCGGCCGGCTCGAACTCCGCCAGCCCGGGACCGCCGAGGGTGACCGTGCGGAACGCCGGGCTGGGCGCGGTGTTCGCGCGCACCTCCAGGGTGATCATCCGCCGCGTCCGGGGGCGGCGCACCTTCGGGATCATCAGACGTCCAGCACCAGCCGCGGCGAGAGCGCGCGCGACACGCACGGGTACATCCGGCCCGCCGCCGCGCCGATGTCGTCGCGGTGCTCGGGCTCGCCGTCGACGACCCCCACCTCGCAGCTGCCGCACACCCCTTCCCGGCACGCCGACGGCACCGGCCGTCCCGCGTGGTTCAGCGCGTCCAGCAGCGACTCGTCCGCCGGGACCTGGATCGTGCCGCCGGAGCGGGCGCACCCGACTTCGAACGGCGTGTCCGGGCCGAACGTCCGCCGCACCGGCTCGAACCGCTCGGTGTGCACGCGCGGGAACGCCGCCTCGGCCGCGTCCAGCATCGACGCCGGGCCGCAGCAGTACACCTCCGCCGAGGGGAACTCCTCGGCCAGCGCCACGAGGTCCGGACGGCCGAGCCGCACGCGTTCCCCGTACTCGGCGGCCAGTTCCGCGGCGAACGGACGGCCCGCGTAGGCCAGCGTCACCGCGGCGCCGGAGGCGACGGCGGCCCGCAGCATCGGCACGATCGGCGTGATCCCGATCCCGCCCGCCACGAACAGGTACTCCGCCGCCGGCCGCAGCGGGAAGTGGTTGCGGGGCAACGAGACCGGCAGCGTCCGGCCCGGCTGCAGAAACAGGTGGACGTACTCCGAGCCGCCGCGGCTCAGCGGGTCGTGGCGGACCGCGATGCGGTAGGCCGAGAGGTCGGCGGGATCGCCGCACAGCGAGTACTGCCGCGTCAGCCAGTTCGGCAGTTCCAGGTCGATGTGCGCACCCGGCTCCCACGGGGCCAGCGGGCCTTCGTCGCCGCGCAGCACCAGGGAAACGACGTCGTCGGTGACGCGTTCGATGCGCTCCAGGATCGTCTTCTGCATGTCAGTACAGCTTCCGGTAGCCGTCTTCGAGGAGCCGGTCGAGCAGCGCCGGGTCGATGTTCATCTTTTCGGCGGCGATCTCGCCGGGCGACGGCAGTTCCGCGGCCAGCGCCTGGCTCGCCGGGTCCCACAGGCGCGACCGGATCAGCGCGCGGCCGCAGTGGAAGTACACCTCGGCGACGTCGACGACGATCGCCAGCATCGGTGCCTTGGCCTCGGTGCGCATCCGGGCGAGCACGTCCGGCTCGTCGGTGACGTACGCGCTTCCGTTGACGCGCAGGGTTTCCCGCATACCGGGGACGAAGAACAGCAGGCCGACGCCGTCGTTTTCGGCGATGTTGCGGAAGGAGTCGGCGATCTTGTTGCCGGGCCGGTCGGGCAGGGCCAGGGTGTGCTCGTCGAGGACCTTGACGAAGCCGGGGTAGTCGCCGCGGGGCGAGCAGTCGGCGCGGCCCGCGGCGTCGGCGGTCGCCAGCGTCAGGAACGGCGAGTGCGCGATGAAGCGGCGGGCGTGGGGGTCGATGCGGTCGCCGATCTTGGCCTTGATCATCGCCTCCGGCTCGCCCAGCCGGGCCCGCACCTCGGCCCCGGAGACGTGGGGCAGCGTGTTTGTGCTGGTCATGGCACAATTATGAGCAAATACTCAGGTCTTGACTACTCGCTTTCCGGGAGGGATCCGTGACGCCGGACCAGCGCCGCATCCAGCCACGTAAACAGCCGCGCCAGGTCCGCGCCGAGCTGACCCGGCAGCGGATCCTGACCGCGGCTGCTCACGTTTTCGCCGACCACGGCTACGCGGCGGGCACCACCAACCGCATCGCCGAGCACGCCGGCATCTCCATCGGCTCGCTGTACCAGTACTTCCCGAACAAGGACGCGATCCTCGCCGAGCTGCTGACCCGCCACCTCGACGGCGGCACGGCGGCCGCGGCGAAGGTCCTGACCGGTCCGCTGCCGGAGTCGATCGAAGAGATCTTCCGCGTGTTCGTCCGGCTCGCCGTCGAAGCCCACCGCGACGACCCCCACCTCCTGCGCATGCTGCTGGAGCAGGCGCCACGGTCGAACGAGCTGCTGGAGCGGATCGGCGGGGTGAAGCAGGAGATGGTCGGCTACACCCGCGCCCTGCTGGAGAGCCACCCGGAGGTCCGCGTCACGGACGTCGAGACGGCGGCCCGCCTGGTGATCGCGACGGTCGAGCTGGCGGTCCACGACCTGCTGGCCGAACCCGACCCGATCGACGCCGAACGGCTGGAGGACGAGATGGTCGCGATGCTGACCCGGTACGTCAAGGGGTGAACGGCCGCTGTCCGTCGTGGAAGACGTTGTGGTCGGTCGCGGTCCAGCCGGGTCGGCGTACCCGACCTCCAGACGGCAGCCAGTCCACTCAGCGGTCCCGTGCCACCAGTGCCGCCTGGGTGCGGCTTGTCACGCCCAGCTTGGCCAGGACGTTGCCCACGTGCACCTTCACCGTCCGCTCCGCCAGGCGCAGCCGGGCCGCTATGTCGCGATTGGACAGTCCCTCGCCCAGTAGCTCCAGCACGTCACGCTCGCGCGGGGTCAGCGCACCGCCGCCGCTCAGCGCGGACGCCGCCGCCGGGCTCAGGGCCGTCACGCCCTGGTGGGCGGCCCGGACGGCGGCCGCGAGTTCGTCGCCGGACGAGTCCTTGAGCACGAACCCCGCCGCGCCCGAACCGAGCGCTTCGCGGATCTCCCGCGGCCGTCCGACCGTCGTCAGCATCAGGACCCGAGGCGCCGACGGACCGAGCCGGCGCAGGACATCGAGGCCGTCCATCCCGGGCAGGTACAGGTCGAGCAGGACCACGTCCGCCGGTACCTGCGACGCGAGCAGTTCCGGCCCCGAACCGTACTGCGCGACCACTTCGAGGTCCGGCTGCGCGCCCAGGACCAGGGCGATGCCTTCGCGCACCAGCGCGTGGTCGTCGACGACCTGCACCCGGATCATGTCCGGCACTCTACTGTCGGCCCATGCGTCAGTCTCTCGTCACGACGGCGGCGGTCGCCCTGGTGTTCTTCGCCAGCGGGGCGTGGACGCCGCAGCAGGGGTGGCTCGCCGCCGGGCTCAGCGCGGTTCAGCTCGTCCCGCTGCTGTGGGCCCGTCGTGCGCCGGCTCTCGTGCTCGCCGTGGTGACCCTCGCGTCCGCCGGCCACCTGCTGCTCGACCAGCCGCGCAACACGATGTACGTGCCCGTGCTGCTCGCCCTCTACAGCACGCCGCAGCGGTGGCTCGCCGTGGCTTCGGCGCTAATGGTCGGGGCCGCCGTCTTCCCGGCGAAGGGGCCGCTCGACGGGACCGTCCTCGCCGTCACCATCTCCGCCGTCGCCTGGCTGCTCGGGGCCGAACGCCGCCGGGCGCTCGCCGAGCGGGCCGAGCGGGCGGCCCGGCGGCTGCACGACACGCTCGCCCAGACCACCGCCGTCATGCTGGTGCAGGCCGAGACGCTGCGCGCGGTCGGCGACCTCACCCAAGCCGACCGCGAACGCCTCGACACCCTGCTGGCCGCCGGCCGGGGTGCGCTCACCCTCGTCCGCCGCACGCTGGACGACCTGCGTGACGACACCGAGCGGACCCCCGACCTCGCCGAGGTGCTGGCCCGCCTCCGCACCGCGGGACTGGTGCTCGACCGCGATCCGGTGCTGCCCGCGCTGCCGCGCCCGGTGCGGGAGCTGGCCGAGCGGTTCGTCGCGGAGACGGCGGTGAACGCGTTGCGGCACAACGGTCCCGGTGTCCGGCTGCGCCTGTCCGTCGAATCCGGGGACCGGGTGCGGATCACCGCGCGGAACACGCTCAAGGGGACGGCCCGCGAAGGCGGTGGTCACGGGCTGGCCGGGCTCGCGGAGCAGACCGCGGCGGCCGGCGGTGCGCTGAGCCACGGGCAGCGGGACGGCGAGTGGGTCGTCAGTGTCGAGCTGCCAGCAGCTGGGACACGGTCACGAACCGGTAGCCGCGCTGCTTGAGCTGGTCCAGGATCGGGTCGATCGCCTCGCGGCTCTGCTCGCGGGAGGCGTACATGGCGTGCAGCACCACGATCGAGCCCGGGCGGACCTGGTCGAGGACGGTGCGCTCGACGGTCGCCGTGTCGGGGATTCCGTCGGAGTCCGGGGCGACGTCCCAGGTGATGGTCGTGCGGTGGTGTTCGGCCAGGTAGTGCGGGAGGGCGAAGAGCTTTTTGCCGTTCGGGGGACGGAAGAAGATCTCGCCGGGGTAGCCGGCGGCGCGGATGAGGGCGTCGGTGGCTTCGACCTCGTCGGCGACCCAGGCCGGGGTCACGCCGATCATGCGATCGTGGCTGAAGCTGTGGTTGCCGATTTCGTGGCCTGCTGCGGCTATGGCGTGGGCCAGGTCGGGGTGGGCCGCCATCTCGTGGCCGATGAGGAAGAACGTTGCCGGTACCTGGTGGGTTTCGAGGGTGTCGAGGATGGTCCGGGTTCCGGCTGGGTCGGGGCCGTCGTCGAAGGTGAGGGCGACGACCTTCTCGGCGGTGTCGACGCGGTCCACGATCGTGCCGAAGAACTGGAAGCTGGGCGACTTCGCCACCTGGAGCAGGGTGTAGGCCCCGGCGACGGCGACGACCAGCGCGCTCGCGACGGCGATCGTCCACTTCCGGGCGCGGCGGGATTTCAAGATCATGGCGGTCACCCTGGCGAGGACCGGGGAACGGCGGAAGCCGCGAAGGTACTAGTACCTCCGCGGCTTCCCGGAACCGTCAGAGCGGGTTGTATACGCCCAGTGGGGCCGTGCAGAACGGGCCGCCCACGTACTCGGCCGCCGGTCCTGCCGGGGCGGGCTTGCCTGCCAGCTGCTCCGCGTACACCTCGGCGTCGTCCAGGGACTTGTAGCCCAGGGCCTCCGCCTCCTCCAGCGAATAGATCCGGCGCGTGTTGTCCGATACGCCCCAGATCAGGCGGTAGCCCGGGTTCGGTGCCGCAAGGCAGGCCTCGAACAGGCGGGCGCCGTCGTCGGGGGAGAGCCAGGTGGTCAGGCCGCGGGGCCCCAGGGGCAACGGGGTCTCGAAGCACGAGCCGATGCGGATGACGATCACGTCCATGCCGTAGCGGGAGTGGTACAGGCTTCCCAGTGCCTCGATCGCCGCCTTCGACACTCCGTAGTACGTGTCCGGGCGGGGGGATGAGTCCGCCGGGAGGTCCTCGTCCACCCTGCGGAAGCCCACCGCGTGGTTGCTCGAAGCCAGGATCACCCTGGGGATCCCGGCGGCCTGCGCGGCCGCCAGGACCGTCTGCGTCCCGTTGATGTTGACGTCCAGGGTCGCTTCCCACGTGTTCTCGCGGCTGTGGCCGCCCAGGTGGATCACTGCGTCCACGCCTTCGCACGCGGCCGCCATCGCCTCCGGGTCGGTCACCGAGGCCGTCACGATCTCTTCCGCAGCGTCGGACGCGGTCTGCGGAGCCACGTCGAGCAGGCGCAGCACCCGGCCTTCGCGCCTCAGGCGGGGGCGCATCAGGGTGCCGACGACACCCGCCGACCCGGTGATGAGCACGCGCTGGTCCGTCATGGATTTTCTCTCCCAACCAGGAATGGCGGCGGACTGTGGTGATTAACGGATCCCGGCCCGGCGCAGCTGCTGGCCGAGCTCGGCGGTGGTTTCGGCGAGCAGTTCGCCGACGCGGCGGGCGTCGTCGTCACTCACCTGGGCGATGGGCATCGAGCAGCTGATCGCGTCGGTGCCCGGGATGCGGTACGGGATCACCGCGGCGACGCACCGGACGCCGAGCGTGCCCTCCTCGATCTCCGCCGCGTACCCGCGCTCGCGCGTGGCCGCGCACTCGGCGTGCAGGCCCTCGAGGGTGGTGATCGT
Organism: Amycolatopsis sp. Hca4; assembly: GCF_013364075.1. Taxonomy (GTDB): domain Bacteria; phylum Actinomycetota; class Actinomycetes; order Mycobacteriales; family Pseudonocardiaceae; genus Amycolatopsis. Next base: position 2,748,195 of record NZ_CP054925.1, on the reverse strand, counting down.
GTTCGGGGTGAGTGCGGTCAGCGTGGCCGGCATCAGCGCCTCGATCTCGTCGTGCGTCAGCTCGGCCAGCAGCGCCTTGCCCAGCGCTGTCGCGTGCGCCGGCAGCGTGCGCCCGACGCGGGAGACCAGGTGCGTCGACCGCTGGGACTCGCGCGTTTCCAGGTAGACGACCTCGGTGCCGTTGCGGCGCGCGAAGTGCGCGGTGAAGCCCGTCTTCTCCCGGATCCGCTCCAGGGCTTCGGTGGCGAACGGGACCACCGCGTCACGGTCCAGGTACGCCGTGCCGCAGATCAGCGCCCGGACACCGAGGCGGTAGCGGGCGGTGTTCGCGTCCGCCTCCAGCCAGCCCGCCTCCAGGAGGGTGCGCAGCAGGCCGTGCAGGGACGAGCGGGGGAAGCCGGTGCGCGCGTGCAGGTCCGACAGGGACAGCCAGACGTCGTTCGCCGCGAACGTCTCGATGAGGTCGACGGCCCGGCGCGCGGACTTGACGCCCGAGGACTCGGCGGGGGCCCCGTCGGGCACCGCCGGGTTGTCCACCTTCTGCGGCATTTGTGTGCCTCCGTCCGGCCGTTGACTTGTGACCCCGGCCATATTAGCGTCCCGAACAACGTTCTTATGGATGAACATAATCACTATAACAGACTCCGTTCATAGATGTGAACAGTGACCCACATCGACGTGGACGCGGAAGGGAGCCTGCGGTGCACGCACTCGACTGGACGATGATCTGCGCGTACTTCGCGCTGATGATCGTGATCGGCTGGTGGTCGCACAAACGGGTCAGCGACGTGAAGGACTTCTTCACGGCGGGCGGCCGGATGCCCTGGTGGCTGGCCGGCATCTCGCACCACATGTCCGGCTACAGCGCCGTGCTGTTCGTCGCGTACGCGGGCGTCGCGTACACCAGCGGCGTCACCGTGTACTTCTGGGGCTTCGCCAGCATCGGCATCGGCGTGGGCATCGGCAGCTGGCTGTTCGCCGCCCGCTGGAACCGGTTGCGCTCGAAGCTCGGCGTCGCCTCGCCGCTGGAGTACCTGGCCAAGCGCTACAACGTGCCGACGCAGCAGGCGCTCGCCTGGAGCGGCAGCCTGCTGAAGATCTTCGACATCGCGGCCAAGTGGTTCGCCGTCGCGACGCTGCTGCACGTCTTCGCCGGCCTCGACTACAACCTCGGCATCCTCATCACCGGCGCGGTCACCCTGGTCTACTGCACCATCGGCGGACTGTGGGCCGACGCGCTCACCGACTTCGGCCAGTTCGTCATCCAGGCCATCGCCGCGATCGTGATGATCGTCGTCGTCCTCGGCAAGCTGGGCGGGATCTCCGCGCTCTGGACGATGTGGGACAAGCTGCCCGAAGGGCACGTCAACCCGGTGACGTCCAAGTACACCACCATCTTCCTGCTCGTCTACGTGCTGGTGAAGACGCTGGAGTACAACGGAGGCATGTGGAACCTGGCGCAGCGGTACATGGCCGCGCCGAACACCCACGAGGCCAAGCGCGGCGCGCGGCTGTCCTCGGCGCTGTACCTGTTGTGGCCGCTGGTGCTGATGTTCCCGATGTTCGCGGCGCCGCTGCTCATCCCCGGCATCAAGGACCCGACTCAGTCCTACGCGATCATGACCACGACGTTCCTCCCGCCGGGACTGATCGGCCTGGTGCTGGCCGGGATCTTCTCGCACACCATGGCGATGGTCTCCTCCGACGCCAACGCGATCTCCGCGGTCATCACCCGTGACATGATCCCGGCGATGTTCCGCCGCGCCCGGCAGTGGACCGACACCCAGGGCCTCAAGGCGGCGCGGATCACCACGGTCGTGTTCGTCGCGCTGACCATGCTCGTGGCCACCCAGGCGCAGAACCTCGGCGGTGTGCTGCAGATCGTCGTCAACTGGGTCGCCGCGCTGATGGGCCCGATCTCGATCCCGTTGCTGCTGGGCATGCTGCCGTGGTTCCGCAAGTGCGGCCCGCGCGCCGCGCTGATCTCCTGGGCGGGCGGCCTGATCGACTACGCGCTGGTGTACTACGTCTTCAAGGCGAACCAGACGGTGCTCGTCGCGACGCCGATCCTGGTTTCGCTCGCGCTCTACGTCGGCCTCGGGCTGCTCGCTCCCGAGCGCAGCGCGGCCGCCGATGAGATCGTCGACACCGTGAACACCGCCGACGACGCCGTCGGCCGGAAGCAGGAAGGCACGACCGTGCCCGCCTGACGAGAGGCCTCACCCGGCCGAACCGATATAAGGACGAGAGAGCAGAAAACACATGGCACAGAACGAGATCGAGCTGGACGGCCTGCTGGCGTTCCCCCTCACCCCGTTCACCGAGGACCTCGAGGTCAACCTCGACGCGCTCGCGGAGAACGTGGAGAGCCACATCGCGGCGGGCGCCGGTGCGCTGTTCGTCGCGTGCGGCACCGGCGAGTTCAGCTCGCTCTCGCCCGCCGAGGTCACCTCGGTGCTCACCCGGGCCCGGGAGGTGGCCGACGGCCGCGTCCCGGTCTGGGTGGGTGCCGGGGGTGGCGCGGCCTCGGCACGGGCCGGCATCGCGGCGGCGCAGGAGGGCGGGGCGGACGGCGTCCTGCTGCTGCCGCCGTACCTGGTCACCGGGCCGTCGGCGGGCCTGGTCGACTTCGTCCGCTACGCGGTCGGCGACTCGTCCGTGCCGGTCATCGTCTACCACCGCGGCACCGGCGTGTTCACCGCGCCGGCCGCGGCTTCGCTGCTGGACATCCCGTCGGTGGTGGGCCTCAAGGACGGCTACGGCGACGTCGAGTGCATGACCCGGATCGTCACCACGATCCGGTCGCTGGACACCGAGCGGGCGCGGAACTTCCTGTTCTTCAACGGGTTGCCGACCGCGGAGGTCTCGGCCAAGGCGTACGCCGCGATCGGCGTCGCCCGGTACTCCTCGGCCGTGCACTGCTTCGCCCCGGAGATCGCGCACCGCTTCCACCGCGCGCTCGGCGAGGGCGACACGCGGGTGATGGACGCCCTGCTCACCGGCTTCTACCTGCCGCTGGTGGCGCTGCGGGACGAGACGTCCGGCTTCGCCGTCTCGCTGGTCAAGGCGGCCGCGCGGCTGCGCGGCGACAAGGTCGGCCCGGTCCGGCCGCCGCTGGTCGAGCCGACGCCGGAGCAGGTCCGCCGGCTGGAGAAGATCGTGGAGGACGGCTTCGTGACGCTGAAGGGGCTCGGCTGATGCAGATCCTCGACGTGGTGCTGACCCCGGTCGCGTTCGCGGACCCGCCGCTGCTCAACGTCATGGGCGTGCACGAGCCGTTCGCGCTGCGCAGCGTCGTGCAGGTCAAGTGCGAGGACGGGATCGTCGGGCTCGGCGAGTCCTACGGCGACGACGCCTTCCTCGGCGAGGTGCGCAAGGTGCTGCCGCGGCTGCGCGGCCACGACGTGTTCGACCTGCCCGGCCTGCAGCGGCTGGTCGCGGAGGCGCTCTCGGACACCGTGCTGACCGACGCGCACGGCCTGATCGGCGGCTTCTCCATCCGCAAGACGATCGCGAGCGTGTACTCGCTGTTCGAGGTCGCCTGCCTGGACGCGCAGGGTCACTTCCTCGGCCGTCCGGTGACCGACCTGCTCGGCGGCAAGGCACGCGACGCTGTCGAGTTCTCGGCGTACCTGTTCTATAAGTACGGCAAGCACATCGACGGCCGCGAGGACTCCTGGGGCGAGATCACCACGCCCGAGACGCTGGTCGGCTCGGCGAAGCGGATGATCGACGAGTACGGCTTCCGCTCGATCAAGCTCAAGGGCGGCGTCTACGAGCCCGAGCAGGAGGTCGACGGGATCCGCGCGCTGGCCGAAGCGTTCCCCGGGCACCCGCTGCGGATCGACCCGAACGGCGCGTGGACGGTCGAAACCGGCATCCGGGTGGCCGGCGAGCTCGACGGCGTCCTGGAGTACCTGGAAGACCCGACGCCGGGCATCGACGGGATGGCCCAGGTGGCGGCGGAGGCGTCGATGCCGCTGGCCACCAACATGTGCGTGGTCAACTTCGGCGACATCGAGCCGGGCTTCCGGGCGCGCGCGATCGGCGTGCTGCTGTCGGACCACCACTTCTGGGGCGGGCTGCGGGCCACGCAGTCGTTGTCGGTGACCTGTGAGAGCTTCGGCGTCGGCCTGTCGATGCACTCCAACAGCCACCTCGGGATCAGCCTGGCCGCCATGGTGCAGGTCGCCGCGGCCACGCCGCACCTGACCTACGCCTGCGACACGCACTGGCCGTGGAAGGTCGAGGACGTCATCGAACCGGGTGTGCTGGCGTTCCGCGACGGCGCCGTCGCGGTGCCGGCCACCCCGGGGCTGGGGATCACCCTCGACGAGGACGCGCTGGCCCGCCTGCACGAGAACTACGTCCGATGTGGACTGACCAAACGGGACGACGTGACCTACATGCGCAAGTACGTCCCGGACTTCCAGCCGAACACGGCGAGGTGGTGAGCCGGTGAAGGTGACGGGATACGCCTACCCCTGGGACGTCCTGGACGACGGGTTCGTTCCGCGGGTTCAGGCGCTCGGCGTCGACGAGGTGGCCGTGGCGCTGTCGTACCACAGCGCTCGCGCGGCGACGCCGTGGTCGCCGTCCCGGACGGCGGTCGTGGCGCGGCACGCGGCGTTCTACCGGCCGGTGGCCGACGGCTGGGGCGCGCTGCGTCCGTCCACTCCGGACTGGGTTTCCCCGGAAGATTCCGGGGGTGACGCCGTCCGGCTGCTGAACGAGGCCGGGATCCCGGCCGCCGCCTGGATCGTGCTGACCCACAACTCCCGGCTCGGCTACGAGCACCCGGAAGTCGTGGTGCGCAACTGCTTCGGCGAGAGTTACCCGTGGGCGCTGTGCCCTTCGCAGCCCGCCGTGCGCGAGTACGCCGCGGCCGTGGTCGCGAATTCCGTCGCCGGGCTCGAGCTGTCGTCGGTGATCCTCGAAGCCTGCGGTCCGCTCGGCGCGGTGCACCAGCACCAGCACGAGAAGACCGACGGCGTGTGGGCACCGGCCGTGGCCCGGCTGCTGTCGATCTGCTGCTGCGACGCCTGCGCCGCCGCCTGGGACACCGATGCGGACACGGTGCGGGCCCAGCTCGTCGAAGAGGTCCGGCGGCTGATCGCCACCGGTGATCTGGGGATCACCGGCGACCGGTTGCCGCCGTCGTCGACGCAGATGCTGCTGCGGGGCCGGCAGCAGGCGACCGACGCGCTGCGGGCCGCGGTTTTGGCCACGCTGCCGCCGGGCACCCGGATCGTGCTGCACGGCGCGCTCGACCCGTGGGTCACCGGCGCGCTGCCGGGGCTGACGCCGTCCGCCGCGGACGACGTCGACGCGGTCGTATTGTTCGGGTGGGCTCCCGCCACGGGCGCCGAGGCCGTCGCGGCGGCCCGGGAGGCCCTGCCCGAACGCGTGGCGATCGGGAGCTACATCACGGCGGTGGCCGCCACGCCGGTGCCGGACATCGCCGGTTACGTCGGCGAGCTGGCCAAGGCGGGCGCCGCCGAGCTGCACCTGTACCACCTCGGCCTGGCCGGGCCGGGTCGCTGGCCCGACCTGGAAACGGCCACCGCCGCCGCCCATGAGAACTGAGGAGCTGTTCCACCCATGAGCCAGGCCACTGACGCCGCCACGCTCGAGAAGATCCTGGCGGGAGCCGCCGAAGCCGCCGGTCCGGCCGCCGAGTCGACCCCGGCCGAACGCGCCGGCTGGCTGACCGCCGTCGCCGACGCCCTCGACGCCGCCGCGGGCGAGCTGGTCCCGCTGGCGCACGCCGAGACGCACCTGCCCGAGTCGCCGCGGCTGGCCGGCGAGCTGAAGCGCACGACGTTCCAGCTGCGCCTGTTCGCCGAGGTCCTCTCCGACGGCGAGTACCTCGGCGCCACCGTCGACCACGCCGACCCGGAGTGGCCGATGGGGCCGCGCCCGGACATCCGCCGCGTCAAGACCGCGATCGGGCCGGTGCTGGTGTTCGCGGCCAGCAACTTCCCGTTCGCGTTCAGCGTCGCGGGCGGGGACACCGCGTCCGCGCTGGCCGCGGGCTGCCCGGTGGTCCTCAAGGCGCACCCCGGGCACCCGGAGCTGTCCGCGAAGACCGGTTCGATCGTGCGCGAGGCGCTGATCAAGGCGGGCGCGCCGGCGGCGCTGTTCAACGTGATCTTCGGCCAGGAGGAGGGGGTGACGGCCCTGAAGGACCCGCGGATCGCGGCGGCGTCCTTCACCGGCTCGATCCCCGGCGGGCGCGCGCTGTTCGACATCGCTGCGGCTCGACCGCGGCCGATCCCGTTCTACGGCGAGCTGGGCAGCGTCAACCCGGTCGTGGTCACCGAGGCCGCGATCGCGGCGCGCGGGGAAGCCGTGGCCAAGGGGTACGCCGGGTCGTTCACCCTCGGGGCGGGCCAGTTCTGCACCAAGCCGGGGTTGCTGTTCCTGCCGGAAGACCACGGTTTGACCGACGTGTTGCGGGCGGCTCTGGACGGGGCGCCCGCCCAGCCGATGTTGAACGACCGGATCGCGGCTGGGTTCTCTGCCCGGTTGTCCGAATTGCGCGAGGTTCCGGGCGTCGAGGTGGTGTCTTCGTCGCCTTCGTCTTCGCCGGCGTTCACCCCGACGCTGCTGGCGACGACGGGCAAGCAGTTCCTCGAAGGCGGCGACACGGTGCACGAGGAGTGCTTCGGGCCGGCGTCGCTGATCGTGACGTACGCCGACCAGGCCGAGCTGCTGCGCCTGCTGGAGGTGATCGAACCGGGGCTCACCGCCACGATCCACGGCGAGGAGTCCGATGTGGGCTGGCTCCGGCCGGTGCTGCCCGCACTGGCCCGCATCGCCGGCCGGCTGCTGTGGAACGACTGGCCCACCGGCGTGACGGTGAGCTGGGCCCAGCAGCACGGCGGCCCGTACCCGGCCACGACGGCCCCGACGACAACCTCGGTCGGGACGGCGGCGATCGAGCGGTTCCTGCGGCCGATCGCCTGGCAGGGCTTCCCGGACGCGCTGTTGCCGGAACCGCTGAAGGAGGCCAACCCGTGGCAGTTGCCCCGGCGCACTGACGGCGCTCGCTAACCCCACCGGCCTCTTTGGTCCCACCGGCACCACGGGCCCACGGGGGCGCCCCCCCGGTTCCACTCTACCGCTCGGCACCGACAGTTTCCGGAGCCGCTGACCCGCTGAAAGCGGCGCTCCCCGGGGAGCGCCGACCCGGCCCGGCGCCTTTCCCGCAAGGCGCCGGGCCGGGACCCTCCGCCGCCGCACACCCGAATCCCCGTTAGCCGAAGATGTCTTCTGGGAGGCATTGTCATGCCCGTGAACCGGAGAAACGCGCTGCGCGGCGGTGCCCTGGCGGCCGCTTCGACCGTGCTCCTGACCCGCCCGTCCTTCGCGGCGAGCCCCGCCGCCGTGCCCGCGGTGCAAGCGAGCCCGGTGCCCGCCGCGACCGCGTCGATCGTTGCCGCCTACCGGCAGCTGCAGACCGGGATCAACCGGCCGTCGCCGGAACGCGCCGCCGCGCTGGCCAACCTCGGGCGGGTTGCCAAAGCCTACAACGCCAGCCTGTCCGTGGCCGGCGGTGGTGCTCCACTGTGGACGGACCTGCCGCTCGGTCCCGGCAGCGACTACACGACCTCGATGTACGCGCGGCTGCGGGCGATCGCCGTCGACTGGGGCACGCCGGGCGGCTCCCTCTCAGGTGACCCGGTGGTGCTCGACCGCATCAAGTCGGCGCTGGAGCTCATCTACGCCAGCCAGTACAACGAGAACGTCGGCGAGATCGGCAACTGGTACACCTACGAAATCGGCATCCCGTACTACCTGCTGCACACGCTGTCGGTGGTCGCCGACCAGCTGACCGCCGAGCAGCTGGCCCGCTACCTCAAGCCGGTCAAGCGGTTCGTCGGGAACCCGAACCTGCGCGCGAACAACGCGTCGGTCGTCGAAACCGGCGCCAACCGCGCGGACAAGGCGCTCATCTCGATCGTTTCGGGCGCGATGCTCGGCGACACGGCGTGGATCAAAACCGGCATCGACGCGCTCACCGACGTCGCGGGCGGGGGCGCGGCGAGCGTCGTCGCGAAGCTGGACCGCGCGGCCGGCGACGGTTTCCACGTCGACGGCTCGTTCATCCAGCACGACACCATCCCGTACCCCGGCCACTACGGCATCGTGCTGCTGACCGCGCTCGCCGGCGCCATCCACGTCACGCAGGGCACGGAGTACGCGCTCCCACAGGCGTTGAGGGACAAGATCTACGCGCTCGTCGCGGACAGCTTCGCGCCCTTCGTCTACGCCGGCGCGCTGATGGAGCCGGTGCGCGGGCGGATGCTGTCGCGGCAGGGGGAGACCGGGCACGACATCGGCCACCAGCTCACCGTGGCGACGCTGGTGCTGGCCCGGACGGCGTCGGGCAAGACGAAGACCGACCTGAACGCCCTGGCCGCGAAGTGGATCAAGGAAGGCGATTTCGCGCCGTTCCTGAAGATCCCGGACCCCGAGCGGTTCGCGCCCGGCCCGGACCTGGTGGCGACGCCGGGCATCGAGTTCGCGCAGGACATGCTGGCGTCGGGAGCGCGCCCGGCGCGGGTCGAGGCGACCCACCGCGGCTTCGGCCAGCAGGACCGGCTGGTCCACGTCACCGAAGGGTGGTCGGCGTCGCTGGGCGTCAGCTCGACGCGGATTTCCCGCTACGAAGCCATCAACGGCCAGAACCTCAAGGGCTACCACGTCGGCGACGGCGTGCTCTACACGTTCCTGCCGAACGCCAAGGGCCACTACACCGACGCCTACTGGCCGACGGTCGACCCGCTGCTGCTGCCCGGCACGACCGAGCACGACGGCCCGGTCGACCCCAAGTTCGGCGGGGTACCGACCGGCCCGAACGCGCACACCGGCGGTGTCCGCTGGGACGCACGGCACGGCACGAGCGCGTTCGACTTCAAGAACTGGGACGGCTCGCTGGTCGCGAAGAAGTCGTGGTTCTTCACCCCGGACGGGATCGTCTGCCTCGGCGCCGGGATCACCGGCACGTCGGGCTACGCGGTGCGCACGACGATCGAGAACCGCAACCTCGGCGAGGGCGGCCGCGGCACCCTGCTGGCCGACGGCCGGCGCGTGGCCACCGACCTCGGGAGGCCCACCACGCTGCGGCGGCCGCGCTGGGCGCACCTGGAGAACGTCGGCGGGTACGTGCTGCTCGACGACGCTTCGGTGACGGCGCTGCGCGAAGACCGCACGGGTGCCTGGCGCGACATCGACACCGGCGCCAACACGAAGGGCACCACGACACCGAACACCCGCCGGTACCAGAAGCTGGTCCTCGAACACGGCGTCAAGCCGACGGACGCGAAGTACGCGTACGCAGTGCTGCCGGGCGCATCGTGGATCGACACGCTCACGGCGTCCTGGGCGTGGCGCGTGCTGGCGAACACCCCTGGGGTGCAGGCGATCCGCGTGCCGGGCGGCACCGTGCTGGCGAACTTCTTCGCGGCCGGCTCGGTCGGCGACCTCGCGGTGTCGGGCCCGGCGTCGGTGGCGCTCGGGCGGTGCGGCGCGCGGACGCAGCTCGCGGTGTCGGATCCGACGCAGCTGCAGGACAGCGTGACGGTGACCGTGCGCGGCCGGGCCGTGGAGGTGCCGCTGAAGGGCACCTTCGGCGCGACGAAGGTCGTCCTGGTGTAACCGGACCTCCCCGCCGGGCCGGTGCCCCGACCCGGTCCGGCGGGGTCCCCACCTCGGTTACGCTGCCGGACATGACTGTCGCCGAGCACGTGGACGTCCTGATCGTGGGCGCCGGCCTGTCCGGCATCGGCGCGGCCTGCCGGCTGCAGGAGCGGCTGCCGGGCAAGACGTACGCGGTGCTGGAAGCGCGTGACACGATCGGCGGTACCTGGGACCTGTTCCGGTACCCGGGCATCCGGTCCGATTCGGACATGTTCACCCTCGGTTATCCGTTTCGCCCGTGGAAGGACCCGAAGGCGATCGCGGACGGGCCGTCGATCCTGAGCTACATCCGGTCGACGGCTTCGGCTTTCGGGGTGACCGGCCACATCCGCTTCGGGCATCGGGTGACGACGGCGTCGTGGTCGTCCGCGGAGGCCCGGTGGACGGTCTCGACCGCGCACGGGGCGACGTTCACCTGCCGGTTCTTGTACCTGTGCAGTGGTTACTACTCGTACGAGTCCGGGCACGTCGTCGACTTCCCGGGCCGCGCGGAGTTCGCCGGGGAGATCGTGCACCCGCAGCACTGGCCGGATGCGCTGGACTACGCGGGCAAGCGGGTCGTGGTCGTCGGCAGCGGCGCGACGGCGGTGACGCTGGTCCCGGCGCTCGCTTCGGCCGCTTCGCACGTGACGATGCTGCAGCGCTCGCCGTCGTACATCGTGGCGCGGCCCGGCCGCGACGCGCTGGCCGACCGGATCCGCGCGTTGCTGCCGGAGAAGCTCGCGCACCGGGTGGTGCGCGGCAAGAACGTGGTCATGGGCACGCTGTTCTTCCAGCTGATGCGGCGGCTGCCCGGCCGGGCGGCTTCGGCGTTGCGCAAGCGGGTGGCCGAGCAGTTGCCGGCGTCGATCCCGGTGGACCCGCACTTCGTGCCGTCGTACGACCCGTGGGACCAGCGGCTGTGCCTGGTGCCGGACGCGGACCTGTTCCGGGCGTTGCGGTCGGGCAAAGCGGACATCGTGACCGACCGGATCGCCCGGTTCACGACGTCCGGCGTCGCGCTGGCATCGGGCCGTTCACTGCCGGCGGACGTGATCGTGACGGCGACCGGCCTGCGGCTGGTGGCCTTCGGCGGGATCGCGCTGACGGTCGACGGGCGGGCGATCGAGCCGGGCGAACAGCGGACGTACAAGGGCACGATGTTCGGCGGGGTGCCGAACCTGGCGTGGTGCGTGGGGTACACGAACAGCTCGTGGACGCTGCGGGCGGACCTGGCGTCGCAGTACGTGTGCCGCCTGCTGGCGTACCTGGACCGGCACGGGTTCGCGTTCTGCGTGCCGGACGCGGCCTCGGCGACGGGCGCGGGCCGGCTGCGGCCGATCGTGGACCTGCAGTCGGGGTACATCAAGAGGGCTGCGTCGAACCTGCCGAAGCAGGGCGGCCGACGGCCGTGGATGATGCGGCAGAACTACCTGCTCGACCTGGCGGACATGCGGTTCGCCCGCGTCGACGACGGCGTGCTGCGGTTCGGCCGCGCCGCTCGCTGAGTTCGGTCTGCCCGCTCAGCTTTCGCGTTGGCGCAGCAGCCGCCGGACGGCGTTCCGGTCGCCCTCGATGGTGATCCGGCCGTCGTCGACGGCCTCGTCGAGCCCGGCGGGGTGGTCGAGCAGGGCGTTCAGCGTCCAGGGGGAGGTCCGGATCGTGGCGTCCGGGGCGCCGGGTTCGCCCGGTTCGACGGTCAGGCGGCCCGGCTCGGTGCGCACCGTCCACACGCGACTGTCCAGTTCCACGCGGTAGCAGGAGGTGTCGCGCGGGCGGGCGGATCCGCGGAGGAACAGCAGCACGGAGGTGACACCGAGCTCGGCGGACTCGGGGCGTGGGACGCGGGTGCCCCACGCGCCCAGCGCCAGCACGATCGGTTCCAGCTCGCGGCCCCACGCGGTCAGTTCGTAGACCGTCGCCGCGGCCGGGGGCGGCAGCTTCCGCCGCGTGACGACGCCGCGGCCCTCCAGTTCGCGCAGCCGGTCGGTGACCAGATTCGCGCTGGCCCCCGGCAACGCGCGGCGGACGTCGGTGAAGCGCTGCGGGCCGAGCAGCAGTTCCCGCACCACGAGCAGGGCCCACCGTTCCCCGACGACGTCCAGGGCGCGGGCGATCGTGCAGGCGTCTCCGTAGCTGCGGCTGGTCGGCATGGTCTTAATGTACAACTGCGTGGTTGTTTTTAACAACTAAATCGGCGTACGGTGAGCCGCACCCGGACATCGACGGAAAGGAACGGTCATGAGCCGACCGGTCGTGCACTTCGAGATCATCGGCACCGACCCGGCGCGGCTGCGCGGGTACTACGCCGAGCTGTTCGGCTGGGAGTTCGAGACGTCGGCCCCGGTGTCGGACGAGGTGTCGGAGCCGGGCGCCTACGGCTTCGTGGAGACCGACGGCATCCCGGGCGGCGTGGGAGGCGGCGCGGCGTACGAGAGCCACGTGGTGTTCTACGTGGGCGTCCCGGGCGTGGCGGCGGCACTGGCGGACGCGGAACGCCTCGGCGGAACCCGCCGGATGGGCCCGGCCCGCGCTCCGGGCCGGGACCTGGTGGTCGCCCACTTCACCGACCCGGAAGGCAACCTCATCGGCCTCGCCGGCCCGGCTTGACCGGCCGGCCGGGTGCTTTGACGGGCATCATCCGTGATCAGGAGGGCATCACCCGTGATTGGAGAGGCATCACGTGTGGTTGAGGGGGCATCGCGGTGATGCCCGGCTGATCACGCGAGATGCCTCCCCGGTCACACGTGATGCCCGGCCAGTCACGCGTGATGCCTCTTGGCGCACGCGAGCGGGCCCCGGAACCGTGGGGTTCCGGGGCCCGGTGATGTCGCGGGGTCAGCCTTGGCGGGCCTTGGAACGGGGGTTGGCCTTGTTGATGACCAGGACCTTCGTGCCGCGGCGGATGACCTGGGCGCCCGGCTGGCGGGCGAGCGAGCGGATCGAACTGCGGACCTTCATGGCGAGCCGTCCTTCCTGCGGGAGCGAGAGCTGGCGTCCCACACTCCCTTCAACCGCCCGCCCGTCGGTTTCATTCCGCAACTCAGCTGCTCTCGCGGGCCACCCACCCCTGCAGGTCGTCGCCGCGGATGGCCGCCGCCATCAGGTCCGGGAACTGGTCCGGGGTGCACGCGAAGGCCGGGATGCCCAGCTCGGCCAGTGCCGCCGCGTTCTCGTGGTCGTACGACGGCGCGCCGGAGTCCGACAGCGCCAGCAGCGTCACCACCTGGACCCCCGCGCCGGCCAGCTCGGCCATCCGGTGCAGCAGCTCCTCCTCGTCGCCGCCCTCGTAGAGGTCGCTGATCAGCACCAGCAGCGTCCGCTCCGGGCGCTCGACCAGGCCCTGGCAGTACGCGATCGCCCGGTTGATGTCCGTTCCGCCGCCCAGCTGGGTGCCGAACAGGACGTCGACCGGGTCGGCCAGGTGCTCGGTGAGGTCCGTGACCTCCGTGTCGAACGCGACGAACGACGTCTTCAACGCCCGCATCGACGCCAGCACCGCCCCGAACAGCCCCGAGTACACCACCGACTCCGCCATCGACCCCGACTGGTCGACGGCCAGGATCACGTCCCGCTGCACCGCCTGCTGCCGCCTGCCGAAGCCGATCAGCTTCTCCGGGACGATCGTGCGCAGGTCGGGGGAGTAGTGCTTGAGGTTCGCGTGGATCGTGCGCGTCCAGTCGACGTCGCCGGGACGCGGCCGGTGCGTGCGCGACGCCTTGTCCAGCGCACCCCGGATCGCCGCCCGCGTGCGCTCGGCGAGCCGCTCCTCCAGCTCGGTGACGACCTTGCGGACCACCTCGCGCGCGGTCTCCTTGGTCTCCTCCGGCAGCACGCCGTTCAGCGACAGCAGCGTGCCCACCAGGTGCACGTCCGGCTCGACCGCCGACAGCAGCTCCTTCTCCAGCAGCATCCGGGTGAGCCCGAGCCGGTCGACGGCGTCCCGCTGCATCACCTGCACGACCGTGCTGGGGAAGTAACGCCGGATGTCACCGAGCCAGCGCGCCACCCGCGGCGCCGACGCACCCAGGTTCGCGCTGCGCGGTCCGCCCGTGGCCTCCTCGTCGGGCTTGTCGTAGAGGGCGGCCAGCACCGCGTCCACCCCACTGTCCTCATCGGACAGCTGGGCGTCCTCCAGCCCCGACCCCGGCCCGGCTCCGTCGCCGCCCAGCACCAGCCGCCAGCGCCGCAGCCGGTCGGTGTCCGCCGTGCTCATGCCCCCACCCCCAGCAACGTCGCCAGGACCGGCAGCACCCGCTCGGCCCGGTCCTCGTCCAGTTCGTCGGCGACGGCCACCACCCGCGCGGTGCCGGTGAGCCCGGCCGCGCGCTGCCCGATCGCCCGTTTCTCCGGCCCGCTGAAGGCGCCGAAAGTGCGCCGCAGCAACGGAAGCACCTCGGTGAACACGTCCGGCGGGATCGCCGCCAGCCACGCGTCGATCACCCGCAGCAGACCTTCGTCGTGCACCAGCAGCAGGGCCCCGCCGTCGAAGAAACCCTCGACGTACGCCGCGCCCGCCGACGGCACCACGCCCGGCGTGAGGGCGCGGCCGAGCCGCAGCTCGATGTCGAGCGCGTCGAACAGCCCGGCGTCGTGCAGGATGCGGGTGAGCCGTCCGGCCAGCAGCGGAGGCAGCGACGGCCGCTCCGCCAGCCGGGCCAGCGCCGCCAGCCAGCGTTCCTTCGGCTCGTCGCCCAGCAGGGACGTCGCGTCGTGCACGCCGTCGACCAGCTTGGCCAGCCGGGCCGCGGCGTCGTCGTCGATGCCGTGGGCCGCCGGCGGCAGGCCGGCGCAGATCCGGTCCAGCATCCGGTCGGCCACCGCCCGCAGCGCGCCGGTGTCGGTGCCGCGGACGTTGCCGTACCGGGTGGCCCTGGCCAGCGCGGGCAGCGCCGACATCAGGCGGGCGACGTCCGCGTCCGCCGCCGCCCGGGCGTCCAGCGCCGCGAGCGCTTCGGGCAGCGCCTCCGGGAGGTCGGCGAGCAGGCAGTTCTCGACGGCCGTGGTCACCTCGTCCAGCGGCGGCGTGCCTTCGACGGTGCCGCGGACCGCCGCGGTGGCCGCCGACGCCACGGTGGTGCCGTACACCGCGGCCGCGACCAGGTCGACCTCGAACGACGGCTCCCAGCACAGCGCCCACGTCTCGCGGAACGTGCCCTTGTTCCGCCGGGCCGACGCCTCCCGGCTGCCCCACTCGATGCCGAGGATCCGCAGCCGGTGCAGCAGCTTCGACCGGTCGAGCCCGCCCGGCGTCCGCAGGTCGAGGTCGAGTTCCTTGACGACCGGGTCCTTCTTGAGCCGCAGGCGTTTCGCGGTCGCGGTCAGGTCCGCGGCCAGCGGCGGCTGCGGGACGCGCTCGGGCACCTCGCCCAGCCGTTCGCCGACCACCAGCCGCCGGGTGACCAGCTCGACCTGCACTTCGTCGCCGCCGCACAGCACGGACCGGGTGGCTTCGGTGACCTCGGCCAGCCCGGCCGACGACCGGCCCCGCAGCGTGGCGAGGGTTTCGGCGAGCCGGACCGCCTCGATGACGTGCGCGGTCGAGACCGGCAGGTCCTCCTCCCGCAGGACCGCCGCGACACCGGCCAGCCAGCGCGCGGTGACGTCGTCGGCCGTCGTGAACAGGTGGTGGTACCAGCCCGGCGACCGGACGCCCGCGCCGTACCCGCTCGCCGTGGCCAGGCGCCCGTGCGTCCACGGCACCCACGTGCACGCGACCTTCCGCTTCGGCAGTCCTTTGAGGACGGCCGCGTCGTGGGACGCCGGCGGCAGCGGGTCCGCCAGCGCGGGCACGTGCCAGGCACCGCAGACGACGGCGATGTTCTCGAAACCGTCCTTGCGGGTGCGGCGCAGCACCGAGCGCATGTACGCCTCGCGGCGGGCTTCGTTGCCCAGCGGGGGTTTCTCGTCTTCCCGCACCGCGGCCATCGCGTCGGCGATCACCTCGAACGGGTTCTCGTCGTCGCGGCGCGACTCGACGACGTCGTCCCACCAGCGTTCCGGGTCGTCGTAGCCGCCGGCCGAGGCCAGCAGGGCCAGCGGATCGACCGGCGGGCCGGTGTGCTCGTCCGGGGGCGCGGCGAAGGTGTTCGCGGCCGGCAGGTCGCAGAACCGCACCGGGATCCCGGCCTCGCGGGCGTAGGCGAGCGCCTGCCATTCGGGGCTGAAGACGGCGAACGGCCAGAACGCGGCGCGCGAGACGTCGTCGGTCGCGTACGCCAGCAGGGCGACCGGCGGCTGCATGGCCGGGTCTTCGGTGAGCTCGACCAGTGCGTCGGCTTCGGGTGGCCCCTCGATGAGCACGACGTCCGGTTCGAGCTCGGCGAGCCGCGTCGCCACGGCCCTGGCGGATCCCGGGCCGTGGTGGCGGATGCCGAGCAGGTGGGTCGAGGTCAAGAGATCTCCTGACCGGCCCGGTAGAAGTCGGCCCAGCCGTCGCGTTCGCGGACCACGGTCTCCAGGTACTCGATCCAGATCGCGCGGTCGGCCACCGGGTCCTTGACCACGGCGCCGTGGATGCCCGCCGCGACGTCGTGCGGGCGCAGCACGCCGTCGCCGAAGTGCGCGGCCAGTGCGAGCCCGCCGGTGAGCACGCTGATCGCCTCCGCGGTCGACAGCGTGCCGGACGGCGACTTCACCGCCGTGCGGCCGTCTTCGGTGCGGCCCGAGCGCAGCTCGCGGAACACGGTGACCACGCGGCGGATCTCGGCCAGCTCGGCGGCTTCGGCGGGCAGCTCGAGCGAGGCGCCCAGCTCGGCGACCCGCCTGCTGACGATCTCGACCTCGGCTTCGGCGCTGTCCGGCAGCGGCAGCACGACCGTGTTGAACCGCCGCCGCAGCGCGCTCGACAGCTCGTTGACGCCCTTGTCGCGGTTGTTCGCCGTCGCGATCAGGTTGAAGCCCGGCCGGGCCTGCACCTCGGTGCCCAGCTCCGGGATCGGCAGGGTCTTCTCGGAGAGGATGGTGATCAGCGAGTCCTGGACGTCGGCCGGGATGCGCGTCAGCTCCTCGAGCCGGGCCAGCTTGCCGTCGCGCATCGCGCGCAGCACCGGGCTTTCGACCAGCGCGGCGGCGCTCGGGCCCTCGGCGATGAGGCGGGCGTAGTTCCAGCCGTAGCGGATCGACTCCTCGGACGTGCCCGCGGTGCCCTGGACAAGCAGCGTCGAATCGCCGCTGATGGCGGCCGAGAGGTGTTCCGACACCCACGTCTTCGCCGTGCCGGGCACGCCGAGCAGCAGCAGCGCGCGATCGGTGGCCAGGGTGGCGACGGCGACCTCGATCAGCCGCCGCGGGCCGACGTACTTCGGGGTGATCACGGTGCCGTCGGCCAGGGTGCCGCCGAGCAGGTACTCGACGACGGCCCACGGCGAAAGGTTCCAGTTGGGCGGCTTGGCCCGGTCGTCGGCGGCGGCCAGCGCGGCCAGCTCGGCGGCGTGGTCCTGTTCGGCGTGCGGCCGGAGGACGGTGGGGGCGGTCATGCGAGCTCCTCGTACATTTCGCGGCGGAAGTTCAGCGTTTCGGTGAGCGCCCGGCGCCACGGCCCGGCGTCCATGGACAGGCGGGTGGTGGCCAGCGGGTGGCGCAGGCACCCGGGCGGGACGGCCCGGGCGATGACGACGGCGGCGTGCGAGACCAAGCGGTGGTCGTCCTGGCGGGCGATCCAGTCGAGCAGGGCGGTGCCGAGCTCCTTCGTCCACGGCCGGGGCAGCTCGTGCACCAGCCGCGCGAACGATTCGACGGGCAGCCTGCCGATCAGGTGCCCGACGGTGGCGGCCTGGCTCGCCGGGCTCAGCACGCCGAGCAGCGGCGGGGTGGTGCGCCCGCCGGGATCGGCACCGATCAGCGCCTGCGCCCAGGCTTCGTCGCGCTGCCGCAGGGCGGCGGTGGCCCAGGAGTCCCGCAGCACGGCGGCCGGACAGCCCTCGACGGTCATCCGCACGACCTCGGCGGGCGGCCCGAACTCGGCCCAGAAGGAGAGCGGGGCGGCCGCCACGAGGGTGCGCAGCCGAACGGTGCCGTCGCCGCGTTCGCCGTGGGGGAGGGCGACGGTGAGCACCCGGTTCCGGCGGTGGACCAGGGGCCGCAGCCGTTCGGCCATGGTTTCGCCGTACCGCGTGCCGGGTAGTCGGCCGAGCAGTTCGGCGGCCTGTTCCCGGACGGCGGCGGCCCGATCGGTGAGGGCGGTTTCGAGGAAGGTTTCGTCCTGGGGCCGCACGTGCCCGGCGAGCACGCCGAGGAAGTCGGCCCGGACGTCGGCGGGCTCGGTCTTCCAGGAGGCGGCGAGGGCTTCGCGGGCGGCGTCGGGATCTTGGGCGAGCTTGGCGGCGAGCCACCGGCGACGCTGGGCGAGGCTGCCGTACTGCCAGACGTCGGCGTGCTCTTCCGCGGGCGCGGCGAGGAAGGACCAGTCGGGGTTCCGCTGGCCGAGCCAGGCCCCGGTCGGCCCGGCGACGGCGGCCAGCGGAGTCCGCAGGGCGGCCTTCGTCCGGGCGGCCTCGGCGAGCAGCGGCAGGGCTTCGGGCGGGACGCGGTAGCCGGTGCCGGCGACGATGCCGAGCCATTCGAGCAGGAGATCGGGATGGCTGGCGGCGAGAAGCCGGCCGAGCCGATCCCGGGCGAGCGGAGGCACGAAGGGGCGCTCGTCGGTGGCGGCGACGGGCAGCGGCCGGACGTCGTGCAGCGGCCGGCGCCCGGCCCGCCGGTAGGAGCTGAGCACGGCCGCGGCGGCGAGCAGCTGTTCGGCGGGATCCTGACGGCCGGCGATGAGGCCCTGGACGGCCGGGGGTTGCGCGGCGGGGTCCAGGGTGCGGCGGCGGGTGCCCAGGAGGGCGGTGCCGACGAGGTCTTCCCAGGCTTTCACGGCTTCACCGCCTTTCGGAGTGGTCGGGGAACGGCTTCGGTTCGGTCGCTGCGGAGGAGTGCCGGGCTCGCTGTCCGGCGACTCATGGTGGCTCCGCTCGGTTCGGGGTGGTTGAGGCGCGGTCGGTGCTGCCCGGCTTCGGGCTGCGGGGTGTGCTGCGGCGCGCCGGGATCGTTGTGCGGTGGTTCGTAGTCGCTGAGGCGGGGTCGGTGGGCGCGGGGGAGCGCGGCGGTGCTGCCGGGCTTCGGGCGGCGGGGCACCGGAATCCCTGCGCGGAGGTTCACAGCCGCACCGCCCGGTTCTCGTGCCAGCACGTCAACGGCCTGAGCCCCGACGAGCTCCACTCGCCCGCCACCGTCAACGGCCTCCCCGCCGACAACGCCAGCAACGACCACGGGAACGCGTACGGCACCAGCGGCAGCGCCGTTCCATCCTTTTCGGACAGACACCAGCCACCCGCGTGTTCGGCCGGGGTCACCCCCGACAGCAGTACCGGCCAGCGCTCCAGCCACGGGTCCGCCGCCATCGCCTGTGCGTGTGCCGCCAAGGCCTCCGCGATCGAACCGCCCTCGGCCGCCGGGGCCGGGAGGGGGATTCCGCGCTCGGCCACCAATGCCCGCATGGGCGCCGCGCCCGGGTAGTACGCCAGCTCGGCCGTCAGCCGGTGGCCCGGGGGCAACGACGCGTCCAGCGGACGGCCCGGCGGCGCGAACGACAGCACCAGCGCGTCCCGGCCCGAGCCGAGGCCGCGCAACCACGTGCGGCGGGTGAGCAGGCGGTCGTTCTCCTCGTCCGCCGCGCCCGTGATCAGCCAGTCGTCCGCGACGCGCTCGCCGCTTTCCAGCACCCGGGCCGTTTCCACCGAAAACCCGAGGCGGGTGCGGACCGTCTCCGCCAACGCCGGCGGCAGTGATTCCAGCCGCGTTGCCGCGTCGGCGAGCAAGTACAGCTGGGACAGCTCGGCCAGCAGTGCCTCCGGCCAGTCGCGGCGGCCGACGATCCCCGCCGCCCGGCGCAGTCCGCCCGCCAGGCCCGATGCCTGGGCGTCGACCATCCGGGCCGCCACCGTGCGCAGCTCTTCGCCGCCGTTGCGCTCGAAGCCCGCGAAACCGGCGCCGATCCGGTCGGTGAGCCAGACCTTCAGCTCCGCCACGCCGCCTTCGACGCGCGCCACGCGGTCCGCCGCTCGCCGCGCGGCCGCCTCTTCGTCCTTCGGGCCCGCCGCCTCCGCGCGTTTCTCCGCGCGCCGGGCACGGTCGGCGCGCTCGGCCAGCCACGTGTGCACCCATTCGGGCGGCTCGCCCACGTCCAGGGAGCCCGCCGCCCAGAGCAGCAACAGCCCCAGCGCGTGCTTGCACGGGAACTTCCGGCTGGGACACGAACACCGGAACGCGGGCTCGGCCAGCTCGACGCACGTCTGGTACGGCTTCTTGCCACTGCCCTGGCAGAAACCCCACACGGCGTCTTCGGACGCACCCGCGCCCGACCACCTCGCCGGCGTGGCGAGCGCCCGGCCCGCCTTTTCCGACGCGGGATCCGGCGCCAGCCCGGCCACGCGTTCCGCGGTCCACGGCACCGCCGTCACCACCTGTCCCCCCACTAGTCCGCCCTCGCTTTCCGGTACGTGGTGAAGCATGCCAGCACCCACCGACAATTTCCGAAGGCGACTATTCCAGTGCTAGAGTACTTCCGTGCTGACCGACGCGGAACTGACCGTGCTCGGCCTCGTCGTCGAGCGGCCGAGGCACGGCTACGAGCTGGACGAAGTCGTGTCCGAACGCGGCATGCGCGAGTGGACCGCCCTCGGCTTCAGCTCGATCTACTACGTCCTGGGCAAACTCCGCGACAAGGGCCTGGTCGCCGAAGTCGCGGGTGAACGCGCGCACGCCAAGGCCAAGAAGACGTTCGCCGCCACCGAAGCGGGCCGGCAGGCGTGCGCGGCGGCCGCCGAAGCCGCCATCGCCCAGCTGCGGCCGGTGCACCCGCCGGTGCTCGTCGGCCTGGCCAACAGCCCGGTGATCCCGCCCGACCGGCTCGCGGCCGCGCTGGCCCAGCGCGCCGAAGCCGTCGAAGAACGCCTCGCCGAAGTACGCCGGGCCGCCCGGGCCGACGCGCCGCCGTTCGTCCGCGCGATCTTCGGCTACTCCATCAAGCAGCTCGAAGCGGAAGCCGCCTGGCTGAGAGGAATGGCCTGATGCCGTATGACCTCAAGAAGGACCTGAAGCAGCTGTACGCACCGAAGAACACCGACTGGGCGCTGGTGGACGTGCCCGAGCAGCGGTTCCTCGCGATCGACGGCCGCGGCAACCCGAACACGGCCGAGAGCTACAAGACGGCCGTCGAAGCGCTCTACGCCTTCGCGTACACGATCAAGATGGCGGCGAAACAGCGTGGTGAAGACTTCGTCGTGGGCCCGCTGGAGGGCCTGTGGTGGGCCGAGGACTACGCGGCCTTCACCGTGCGCGCCAAGGACTCCTGGCAGTGGACGATGCTCATCGCGCAACCGCCGTGGATCGATGAGGAGGCCGTCGAGGAAGCGCGGAAAACCGTGCAGGGCAAGAAGAAGATCGACGCGCCGGTCCGATTCGAGAAGCGGCACGAAGGCCGGTGCGCGCAGGTGCTCCACATCGGCTCGTACGACGACGAGGGACCGATCCTGGCCCGCCTGCACGACGAATACGTGGTGGAGCAAGGGTTGAAGCTCACCGGGCTGCACCATGAGGTCTACCTCGGCGACCCCGGCGCGTCGAACCCGCGAAGCTGAGAACGGTCCTGCGTCAGCCGGTCGGCTGATCCAGCTCGGCCAGGCCGCGTTCCCAGCGTGCCCGGCGTTGCTCGGGCGTCTGCTCCCACCACGGCTCACCGCGCTCGCCCAGCGCCACCTTGGCCGTCTGGACGCGCGCGCGGTCCTGCACCCGCCGGGCCGCCATGAGGTGCTTCTGCAGGCGGTCGCGGACGTCGGCGGGGATCTCCGGGTCCGTCGCCCGCCAGCGGCGGCCGTGCACGACGATGTACCGGCCGTCCGGGGTGTGCTCGGGCATCAGTATTCGCTGGTCGCGGGCCAGGTGTCGTCGTGAAGGAGGCGCTTGAGGATCTTGCCCGTCGCGTTGCGCGGCAGGTCCGGCACGAAGTAGACGTCCCGCGGCACGGCGAACCGGGCCAGGCGGTGGTGGATGTACTGGCGGATGTCCTCCGCGTGCAGCGACGCGCCCCGCCGCGGGACGACGTACGCCGCCAGGCGCTGGCCCCACTCCGCGTCCGCCACGCCGACCACCGCCGCGTCGTGCACGCCCGGCAGCGCCACCAGCGCCTCCTCCACCGGGCGGGGGAACACGTTCTCGCCGCCGGAGACGATCATCTCGTCGGCCCGGCCGGTGACGAACAGGCGGCCCGCCGCGTCCAGGTAGCCGACGTCACCGCTGGCCATCATGTCCGCCGCGCGGGCCGGGTCGGTCCCGCTCGTGTAGCCCTCGAACAGCATGTCGTTGCCCACGAAGATCTGGCCTTCACCACCCGGGGGCACCGGCTTGCGGTCCTCGTCCAGGATCGCCAGCCGCGTGCCGAGCGGGCAGCGGCCTGCCGTCGTCGGTGCGGCGCGCAGGTCGGCCGGGTCGGCGATGCTCGCCCACGACACCTCGGTCGAGCCGTAGAAGTTGTAGAGGACGTCGCCGAAGGTGTCCATGAACTGCGTGACGAACGGCCCGGACATCGCCGAGCCGCTGCTGGCCACGATCCGCAGCGACGACAGGTCGTAGCGCGCGCGGACCCGCTCCGGCAGGTCCAGGATCCGCTGCAGCATGATCGGCACCGCGAACAGCGCGTCGCACTTCTGCTCGGCGATCGTCCGCAACGTCTCTTCGGCGTCGAACTTGCGGGTCAGCGAAAGCGACGCCCGCAGCGCCATCCCGATCTGCATCGCGGCGAGGCCCCAGGTGTGGAACAGCGGTGCCGCCACCAGCAGCCGGTCGCCGGCGCGCAGCGGGATGCGGTCGAGGATCGCCGCGGCGGTGCCCAGTCCCTTCGGGGTGGGACGGCGGGCGCCCTTCGGCGTCCCGGTGGTGCCGGAGGTGAGCACGATCAGCCGGCCCGGCCGCTCGACCGGCTTCGGGCGGTCGGCGGGCGCGGCCTGGATCAGCTCGTCGACGGTCGGGTAGCCGGCGTCGGCGTCCGGCCAGGTGCTGATCCGGGCGAAGTCGCCGGGCACGTTCGCGATGGTCTGCGCGAACTCGTCGTCGGCCAGCACGGCCGCGGGCCGGTGCTCGGCGAGGACGTCCTTGACCGAGGCCGCGGACAGGCCGGTGTTCAGCAGGATGACGTCGGCGCCGAGCTTGCTGGCGGCGACGAACGACTCGATCATCGCGGCGTGGTTGCGGCACATCAGCGCGATCCGGTCGCGCTCGACGACGCCGAGTTCGCTCAGCGCGTTGGCGAGCCGGTCGCTGCGCTCCTGGACCTGGCGGAAGGTGCGGGCGCTGCGCTCGTCGTGCAGGGCGGGCTCGTCCGGGACGCGGGCCGCCGCGGCCTGGTAGCCGCCCGCGACCGTGGCGCCCCACTGCGCGAGGGAGTTCAGCTGGCGCGCCAGCTTGTCCGGCCGGCCGGCGCTGAGCACGCCGGCCCGCAGCAGGATGCTCGTGGTGCGCAGCTTGGTGGCCTTGTTGGTCTCGCCGTCGGTTTCCGGGTCGGCTTGCCCGGCCAGGTGCAGGTCGAGGCGACGGCCGAGGGCGCGGACGTCCTTCTTGATCGACGAGACGAGGTCCAGGTACGCCGGTGGCAGCATCATCCGCACGAACAGCTCGGTCTTCCCGCCGGCCAGCGGTCTCAGTTCGAGGGACACCCAGGTGCCTTCGTCGGGGATCCCGCACCACACGACGTGCTCGCCCGGCCGGTAGACGACCGCCTGCATCTGCGTTTCGATCATCGGTCCGCGCGCGGGGACGATCCGGACCGCGCCCTTCGGGCCACGCCCGCGCCCGGCCGGCTCCTGGATCTCGCACCAGCTGATCTCCGGCACGAACCGCGAATACCATTCCGGCGATCCGACGATCTGCCACACCACATCGGGAGAGTGCCCCACGACCGCACTCGCCTCGACCACATCGTCACGCATTGTCTGCCCTCACCGAAGTGTCACCGAACGCACGTTCAGGTCACGGAGGCGTCACAGTAGCAGCAAACGGGTGATCAGGGATACTCCGAACGGCCAGATACCGGCCGGTAACGGACACTCGCAGTATGACCCCTGAACGTCCAATGTAGACCGATTAACGGGGTTCACCGAGCATAGTGCCGATCATGTCCTCCGGCGGGCCCGACCAGGGCGGGTGCGGGATCTGCGAGCGCATTACGGCGCCCGCCGCACCGAGATCGGGCATTTCCGACATGGGTGCCGAGGGACGGCGACCCGATCGGGGGTCACGTTCCGTAGCGGGCGACCAGTTCCGCGCCGAGCCGCGCGAGCTCGGCCTGCACCGACTCCGGGCCTTCCACTTCCACCAGTGCGCCCCAGCCCGCCAGCTCCTGCGCGATCATCACCGGCGCCGGGGCGGCGACCCGCGCGCGGACGCGGTCGCCGGGCAGCTCGGCGACCAGCTCGCAGTGCCGTCCGAACCGGTCCCGCAGCACCTCGAAGTGCCGGCGGGCGAGCACCACGTCCGCGCTGAGCAGCGAGCGGCGCTTCTCCACCTCTTCCACGACCTCCTGCCACACCCGCGCCAGCTCGAGGTCCGACGGGCGGTCCGCGGTCTCGCCGGTCGGGACGGCCGAGACGATCCGGTCGACGCGGAAGGTGCGACGGCCCTTCGCCGTGCCCGCGACCAGGTACCAGACCTCGTCCTTGTCGACCAGGCCCCACGGGTCCACCAGCCGCTCCGACCGCTCGCGGCCGGCGTAGGCGAGGCGGACCCGGCGCCGGGCGATGACGGCGTCCTGCAGCAGTGCCACCATCGGCGGCCGTTCCTTCGGCCGCTCGCCCCAGCCGGCCTGGTCGACGACGATCGCGTCCGCGGCCGCCTCGGCGTCCGCCCGGAACGTGCCCGGCAGCGCGCCCATCAGCTTCCGCAGGGCCGACTTGACCTCCGGCGCCCCGGCCGCGGCCGGGCCGGCCAGCAGGAAGAGCGCCTGGGCCTCGGGCGCGCTCAGTCCGGAGAGGTCGGTCCGGGCGCCGCCGACGAGCTGCCAGCCACCGCCGCGGCCGGGCTGGGGGTAGACGGGCACGCCGGCCGCCGAGAGGGCTTCGAGGTCGCGGCGCGCGGTGGCGACGGAGATTTCCAGCTCCGCGGCCAGTTCGGCGGCGGTGACGCGGCCGCGAGTCTGCATCAGCAGGAGGGTGGCCACCAGGCGGTCGGCGCGCACCGGGCTACCCGATCCCGGTCACGGCCGGCGTTCCGCTGGGGTCCACTGTGGACTCCCCTGGGCCGGGTTCGCCGAACGCGGTGGCAGGTGCGGGACGCGTTCGCCCAGCGCCGGCTTGACGTGGGCCGGTTGGGCGGTCAGCACGCGCAGGAGTGATTCGCAGCCCGCCACGGTGAAATCGGCGACCGGGTAGTGGTCGGCGGTCCGCGGCTGCAGGAACCGGGGGATCTCGTCGGCCGTGTGGCCCGGCAGCACGACCGGGAGGATCTTCCGCGTCCACGCCGGCCGGTCGGTGTGCAGTTTTTCGCGCAGCAGCGCGGCTTCCGACTGCAGGCCGAGGTTGGTGCCCGCCGGGGCGTAGCCGTCGGCGACTTCGCGGTAGCGCGCCGAGGCGATCACGATGACGTGGTCGGCGGCTTCGATGCTGCCGATGGCCCACGTGTACCAGTCCTGCCGGTGGCCCGGATGCCACTGGTCGAGTGTCACGTCCACGCCGTTGCGCACGAGGAACTCGCTGAACGCGAGCACCTGGCCTTTGTGCGCGGGCGAATCGTGCGTGTACGACACGAAGACCCGTGCCGGCCCGGTTCTCGGCATGGTCGGAGACGATAGCAGTTCCGGCCGGGAAAAGTAGTCATTCGGTGCGCACTTTGGCTCGGCATGATGGCTCCACCCGCTGGAGAGGAGCAGGACATGCTGCGAGGGATGGCCACCGTCACCTACTACGCCGAGGACCACGAGGCCGCGAAGGCCTGGTACACCGAGTTCCTGGGGATCGAGCCGTACTTCAACGTGCCGGGCTACTCGGAGTTCCGGGTCGGCGACTACCAGCACGAACTCGGCATCATCGACCGCAGGTACGCCCCCTTCACCCACACCGAGCCGGGCGGTGAGATCGTCCGCTGGCACGTCGACGACCTCGAAGCGACCTTCGCGCGCCTGCTCGAGCTGGGCGCCAAGGAGTACGAGCCGGTCATCGAACGCGGGCCCGGGTTCGTGACGGCCTCCGTCGTCGACCCCTTCGGCAACGTCCTCGGGATCATGACGAACGTGCACTATCTCGCGGTACTGGCGGAACGCTCATGAGCCGGTACGCCTCCTTGACGCACTTCTCGCACCGCACGTGCCGCTCGGTCTTGCCCGCCGGATCGGTGCCGTAGAAGGGGAAGCAGCCCGCGCCGCAGCTGCCGAAGTAGATCAGGCCGAGCCGCACCTCGCCGCGGCCGACGTAGTGCGCGAGCCGGCGGCGCGGGTCCGGCCCGCACTCGGGGATCCAGCCGTGGGACGGCAGGCGGGCGGCGGCGATCTCGTCGAGGACGCCCGCGCGGCTGATCAGGTCGGCGCCGAGACAGGTCAGGCGCTCGCCGAGGTCGCGCAGGCCGTCCGCGCGCAGGGGCGGGCCGGTCAGCCAGGCGAGGTCGCCGGGGAGGGTTTCGGCGAGGTCGCGGATGCGGGTCAGGAGTGCGTGGTCCGGGTCCATGACGGCCAGCGAAACCGACGCGGATCCGCGACACCAGCCGACGGGCGGGCGAGCGGAAATGTCGGACCCCGGTGACACAATGCGGTCATGGCGACACCCTTCGCGACACCCCGGGCGAGAGCGCTCGGGTTCGGGCTGCGCACCTGCCGGGAGGCGCGGAACCTCGGCGTGCGGCAGCTGGCCAGGAAGATCGGCGTGCATGCGCAGGAGCTGTCCAACTGGGAGTACGGGAAGCGGATCCCCAAGGTGGAACAGGTGGCCCTGCTCATGGGGGCGCTGGTGGTGGAGCCGGAGGAGCGGAAACGCTTGCTGGAGCTGGCTCGCTCGGCCCACGAGCCGAGCTGGCTGGAAAAGAGGGTGCCCGGTGTGGCGCCGAGTGTTTCGAGCTATGCCGAGCACGAGCGCGCGGCCACGGCGATCTTCGATTGGGAGCCCGCGGTGATCCCGGGACTTTTCCAGACCCCGGACTACATCCGGGCCTTGCTGAGCGGCCAGGAGCAGCCCGATCAGATCGAGCGGATCGTGCATGCGCGGATGGCGCGGCGGGAGGTGCTGGGGAGGTACCACCCGCTCGACTACCACGTGGTGGTGGGCGAGGGCGCTCTGCGGGCCGAGGTCGGCGGTGCCCCGGTGATGGTGGAGCAGCTTCAGCACCTGGCGCACGTTTCGATGCGGCGGAACATCCGGCTTCAGGTGCTCCCGTTGCGGGCCAATGCGCAGGCGATCGCCCACAACTTCGGTGTGCTCGAGTTCGAGGCTCTCCCGGCGATCGTTTTCGTGGAGCTCTACCGGGCGAGCGCCTACCTCTACGATGACGATCAGGTGGCCGGTTACCGCGCGGCGGCGAAGACCATGGCGGCCTCGGCGATGGACGAGCACGAGAGCGGCGAGTTCATCCGGGAGGTGATCGCCGACTTGGGAGAGGCAGCATGACCTGGCGGAAGTCCAGCTACAGCGCGACTCAAGACAAGTGCGTCGAAGTGGCGCTCGGACCTGCGGCAAAAATCCGCGACACCAAGGACCGGTCCGGCGGCACCCTCGAAATCTCCACCCGATCGTGGGACGCCCTGCTTTCCGCACTGTGTCGCCCGGCCACACTGGATCTTCCCGAGGTGTAGCTCCCGCACACATGGCTGGCGACGGGCGTCACGCTTACCGTTCCCGTCCATGACCAGCGATCTGGACGGGCGCACCGCCCTCGTGACCGGCGGGGCGAGCGGTATCGGCCTCGCCTGCGTCCGCGCCCTCGCCGCGGCCGGGGCCAAGGTGCACGTCGTCGACATCGACGAGGAGCGGACCGAGGCCGCCGCCGCCGAGGTCGGCGGCTGGGCGCACGTCGCCGACCTCACCGACCCCGCGTCGATCGGCGCCCTGCCCGCCGAGGTCGACGTGCTGGTCAACAACGCCGGCATCCAGCACGTCGCCCCCCTCGAAGACTTCCCGCCGGAGGTCTTCACGCGCATCCAGGCCCTGATGGTCACCGCTCCCTTCCTGCTGATCCGGCACACCCTCCCCGCCATGTACGCCCGGGGGTGGGGGCGGATCGTCAACATGTCGAGCGTCCACGGGCTGCGCGCCTCCGCCTTCAAAGCCGCTTACGTCGCCGCCAAGCACGGACTCGAAGGCCTCTCGAAGGTCGCCGCGCTCGAAGGGGCCGAACACGGCGTCACCAGCAACTGCGTGAACCCCGGGTACGTGCGCACCCCGCTGGTCGACGGGCAGATCGACGCCCAGGCCGCCGAGCACGACATCCCGCGTGAGGACGTCGTCGCCGAGGTGCTCCTCAAGCGGGCCGCGATCAAGAAGCTCATCGAACCCGAAGACGTCGCTTCCCTGGTGGTGTGGCTGTGCTCGCCGCACGCCGGTCACGTCACCGGTGCCTCAGTTCCCCTCGACGGCGGCTGGACCGCCGCGTAACCACCCGCCAAACCCCACAAGGAAGTGGAGCCCGCAGTGAGCCAACCCCACCGGTCGGCGATCGCCAAGATCGTCGGCGCGAGCCTGATCGGCACCACCATCGAGTGGTACGACTTCTTCCTCTACACCTCGGCCGCCGCCCTCGTCTTCAACAAGCTGTTCTTCCCGACGGCGGACCCGCTCACCGGCACGCTGCTGGCGTTCCTGACCTACGCCGTCGGGTTCCTCGCCCGCCCGATCGGCGGCCTGGTCTTCGGCCACTTCGGCGACCGGCTCGGCCGGAAGAAACTGCTGGTCGTCAGCCTCGTGCTGATGGGTGGCTCGACCTGCCTGATGGGCGTCCTGCCGACGTACGCGACCGCGGGCGTCGCGGCTCCGCTGCTGCTCACGCTGCTGCGGCTGGTCCAGGGGTTCGCGCTCGGCGGGGAGTGGGGCGGGGCCGTCCTGATCGTCTCCGAACACGGTGACGACCGGCGCCGCGGCTTCTGGGCGAGCTGGCCGCAGTGCGGCGCGCCCGGCGGCAACCTGCTGGCCACCGCCGTCCTGGCGATCCTCTCGGCCACGCAGTCCGACGCGACCTTCCTGTCCTGGGGCTGGCGCGTTCCGTTCCTGCTCTCGGGCGTGCTGCTGCTGATCGGGCTGTGGATCCGGCTGGCCGTCGCCGAGTCGCCGGTGTTCCTCGCCGCGCAGCGCCAGGCCGAGGCGCGGGCCGAAAAGCACGTCCCGGTCGTCGACGTCTTCCGCAAGAGCTGGCGGCAGGTGCTCATCACGATCGGCGCGCGGATGGCCGAGAACGTCTCGTACTACGTGATCACCGCGTTCATCCTGGTGTACGTCACGACCGGGCTGCACCTGCCCAAGGGCGTCGGCCTGACCGCGGTGCTGATCGGCTCGGCCGTGCACTTCGTGACGATCCCGCTGTGGGGCGCGCTGTCCGACCGCGTCGGACGGCGGCCGGTCTACCTGTTCGGCGCGATCGGGATGGCCCTGTGGGGCTTCGCGTTCTTCGCGCTGCTGGACACGAAGTCGTCGGCGGTGATCGTGCTGGCCGCGACCGTCGGGCTGGTGCTGCACGGCGCGATGTACGGCCCGCAGGCCGCGTTCTTCGCCGAGCAGTTCCCGACCCGGGTGCGCTACACCGGCCTGTCCGTCGGCGGGCAGCTGTCGTCGATCGCCGCCGGGGCCGTCGCGCCGTTGATCGCCGTCGCGTTGTTCTCGGCGTGGCACAGCACCGTTCCGGTGTCGCTGTACGTCGCGGCGATGTGCGTCATCACCGTGATCGCGCTGCTCGCGGCCCGCGAAACCCGCGGTGAGTCGCTGCACGACGACGTTCCGGCGGAAACGGCGGCCGTTTCGCCCTAGCATGACGGCCGTGACCGCACCCTCGGACGCGCTGCGCCGGCTGCTCGACCTGCTCGCCTCCGGGGCGAGCACCGAGCAGCTGGCGCACGTCGTCGTGGCCGCCAGGGCCGAGGGCGCCCTCGACGCCGCCGACCTGGCCGCACTGGCCAGCGCGGGCGAGCTGGCCCTGCGGATCCGCGAGACCCTGGCCGAGCACCGGCGGCGCGAAGCCCAGCTCACCGCGCTGTTCGAGACCGCGAGCGAGCTCGCCGCGCTGTCCGACCCGGACACCGTGCTGCGCTCGATCGTCCGGCGGGCGCGGGCGCTGCTCGGCGTCGACGTCTCCTACCTGAGCCTCAACCACGAAGCCGAGAACAAGACCTACGTCCGGGTCAGCGACGGGTCGGTGTCGGCGGAGTTCCAGCAGATCGTGCTGGGCATGGGCGAGGGGCTCGGCGGGCTGGTCGCGCAGACCGCGCGGCCGTACGCGACTTCGGACTACTTCAACGACGACCGGTTCAAGCACACGCGGCACATCGACTCCGGCGTCGCGGACGAGGGGCTGACCGCGATCCTCGGCGTGCCACTGGCCATCGGGCCGAAGGTGCTCGGCGTGCTGTTCGCGTCCGACCGGTCGACCCGGGAGTTCTCCGCCGACGAGGTCGCGCTGCTCTCTTCGCTCGCCGATCACGCGGCGATCGCGCTGGACAACGCGAACCTGCTCGACCAGACCCGCCGCGCGGTCGCGGAGCTCAACGAGGCCAACGCGACGATGGAACGCGCCGAGGACGCGCACGACCGGCTGACCGACCTCGTGCTGCGCGGGGGCGACCTGCCCGACGTGGCCGCCGCGGTCGCCGACGTGCTGCACGGGAACCTCACGGTCTACGACGCCGACGGGACACTCCTGGCCAGCTCGGCGGCCCCGGTGGCGCTCGACCCGGACGCGCTCGCCGCGGCCCGCAGCACCGGGCGCGCGGTGTCCACAAAGGACAACTGGGTGTGTGCGGTGCAGGCGGGCCCGGAACTGCTCGGCAGCTTGGTGCTGGCCGGCCGGCCCGGCCTCGGCAACCCCGACCGGCGGCTGTTCGAGCGCGCCGGCGTCGTGACGGCGCTGCTGCTGATGCTGCGGCGATCGGTGGTGCGCGCCGAAGACGAGGTCCGCGGCGAGCTGCTGACCGACCTGCTCACCGCACCCGGCCGCAACCCGCGGGCCCTGCTGGCCCGCGGCCGCCGCCTGGGCATCGACCTGTCGGCGCCCCACGCGGTCCTGGTGGCCCACGCGGACGGCGGCTCCCGCCGTCGCGTGGCGAGCGCGGCCGCCCGGCACGCGACGCTGGTCGGGGTGCACGCCGAAGAGGTCGTGTTGCTGGCGCAGGGAGATCCGGACGAGCTGGCCCGCCGGGTGGCGGCCGACCTCGGCTCGGCCACCGGCCGCCCGGTCACGGTGGGCGCGGCGGGCCCGGCGAGCGGCCCGTCGGCGATCGCGGAGGCCCACGCGGAGGCGGCGCGCTGCGTCCGGGCCCTGCTCGCACTGGGCCGCACGGGCGAAGGCGCGGCGATGGCGGGGCTGGGGTTCCTCGGCCAGCTCCTCGGCGACCGGGCGGACCTGGACGCGTTCGTCCGCCAGACGTTGGGACCGGTACTGGACTACGACGAGCGCCGCGGCACGGAACTGGTGGCGACGCTGCGGGCGTACTTCGCGAACGGCTCGCAGCTGGCGCGGACGAAGGACGTGTTGCACGTCCACGTGAACACGGTGGTGCAGCGGCTGGAGCGGGTGGCGTCGTTGCTGGGGGAGGACTGGCAGGCACCGGACCGGGCCCTGGAAATCCAGCTGGCACTGCGGGTGCACCGGCTCGGCGGAGCGCGCTGACCCCGGTTTTTGTCGGTGGTCTCCGGTAGCGTGGAAAACGGGGGGCGCCCCCGCGGGCGGGCGCAAAGGAACCCGTCCGGCCCTATCGGATCCCCTCGAGGATCGGGCACGGTGGAAGTTGACGAGAAACCGAATCGAGGGGGTTCCGGTGAATCAGTTCAACAGCGTGCTCGAGGCGACGTTCGGCGTCGAGGCGGTCGAGCCGGCCGGACTGCAGGTCGACCAGCTCGACGGCTGGTCGGTGGAAGTGGCTTCGGCGCCCGGCACCTGCTACTGCCGGGGCGAACACCCGGTGAAGGCCTCGGTCTGCCGGATCGAGCAGCCGGTGATGGCCTCGGTCTGCCGGGTCGAGCAGCCGGTGATGGGCTCGATCTGCCGGGTGGACCGGCCTGCGCGTCCGACGATTTGCCGGGCGGAGCAGCCGGTTCCGGCCGCCGGGTGACCGATCCGGCCCAGCCGCGTGTCGGGTTCAAACGGCACCTGAGCACCGCGGTGGTGCCCGGGGACGCGGTGTACGTGCTGTCCGAAGACGGCGCCGTGGCCCTGACCGGCCCGCACCTGGAGTCCCTGGTCCCGTTGCTGGACGGCACCAGGGACTTCGCCGCGGTCCGGCGCGACTTGCCCGACGGCGTCCCGCCCGAGCAGGCAGCCGGCGTGCTGGCCCGCCTCGCCGACGCGCACGTGATCGGCCTGGCGTCGCCTCCTGAAGCCGGCGCGGACCCGGCCGAACTGGCCTACTGGGACGCCATGGGGACCGACGGTGCGGCAGTGACCGCCGGCCGGGTTGCGCTGCTGGGCGCCGATCCCGGTTCGCTCGCCGCCGATGTGCTGCGCGCGGCCGGGCTCACGGTCGTCGACGGCAGCGCCGAAGCGGATCTCTCCGTCGTGCTGTGCCACGACTACCTGACCGATTACCTGTCCGAAGTGGACGCCGAACACCGCGCGACCGGACGGCCGTGGCTGCCGGCGAAGCCGCTCGGCGCGCGGCCGTGGATCGGCCCCTTCTTCACACCCGGCGAGGGGCCGTGCCGGCACTGCCTGGCCACGCGGCTGTGGGGCAACCGGCCCGCCGAGGCGTACGTGCGCGACGCACTCGGGCTGTCCGGTGCTCTGCCGCGTCCGGCGGTCACGCTCGCCCCGCTCCACACGGCCGCGCTCAACCTCGTGGCCCTCGAAGCGGTCAAGTGGCTGGCCGGGCAGCGGTACCCGGGGCAACGGACACTGTGGACGTTCGACAGCCGCGACCTGGCCGGCGAACGGCACGAAGTCCGCGCCCGCCCGCAGTGCCCGTCCTGCGGCAACCCGGAACTGGTGCGCGAGCGGACGCGCCGTCCCGTGGTCTTCGAGCCGCGCCCCAAGGCCCACAGATCCGGCGGCGGGCACCGCGCCCTGCCGCCCGAGCAGGTCCTCGACACCTACCGGCACCTGGTCAGCCCGCTGACCGGCGTCGTCAAGGAACTGCGGCGCGACGAGCGCGGACCGGCCCTGTTCACGTCGTTCCGCTCCGGGCCGAACATCGCACTGGGCCGGCGCGGAGCCGAGCGGCTGCGCACCGCGCTGCGGAGCGAGAACGGCGGCAAGGGCGTCACCCCGACGCAGGCCGAGGTGGGGGCGCTGTGCGAGGCACTCGAACGGCACAGCGGCCACTACGACGGCGACGAGGACCGGTTCCGGGCCAGTTTCCGCTCGCTGGGCGACAAGGCGGTGCACCCCGACAGCTGCCAGCTCTTCCACACCCGCCAGTACGCCGGCCGGGCGCGTGAAAACGCCCGCCACGGCCCGTTCCAGTTCGTCTGCGACCCCTTCGACGAGGACGCGGAACTGGACTGGACGCCGGTGTGGTCGCTCACCCGCGGCGAACACCGGCTGTTCCCGACCGCGATGCTGTACTTCGGCGTGCCCGCCGAACCGGGGCCGGTGTCCCTGTTCGCCGACTCCAACGGCAACGCCGCGGGCGGCACCCTGGAGGACGCCACCCTGCAGGGGATGCTGGAGGTCGTGGAACGCGACGCCGTCGCGCTTTGGTGGTACAACCGCACCCGGCAACCCGGGGTCGACCTCGACGCCTTCGGCGACCCGTGGATCACCGAGCTGCGCGCGGTGTACGCCGGTCTCGACCGGGAGGTCTGGGTGCTGGACGTCACCTCCGACCTCGGGGTGCCCGTGTACGCCGCGCTGTCCCGGCGGACCACCGGACCCACCGAGGCGATCATGATGGGGTTCGGCGCGCACCTCGACCCGGCCGTCGCGCTGAGGCGCGCGCTGACCGAGCTGAACCAGATGATGCCCGCCGTCCTCGGTGGCTGGGACGGGGACGACGACCCGGACGCGGCGCGCTGGCTTCGGGAAGCGACCGTGGCCACGGAGCCGTACCTGCTGCCTGACCCGGCGCGCCCCGCGGCGGGTCCCGGCGACGACCTCTCCGCCCCCGACCTGGTGGCGGACATCCGGCTGGTGCAGGCCCGGCTCGAGGCGGCCGGGCTGGAGGTGTTCGTGCTCGACCAGACGCGGCCCGACATCGGCCTGCCCGTGGTCAAGGTGATCGTCCCCGGCCTGCGTGGCTTCTGGGCGCGGTTCGCACCCGGCCGGCTCTACGACGTGCCGGTGCGGCTCGGCCGCCTGGCCGAGCCGACCGCCTACGAAGACCTCAACCCGATGCCGATCTTCCTCTAGCACTGCCTGTCTTGCGGGGTCCGGGTGGCGGAGCCCCCCGGCGCGGGGCGGATCGGGACCGTACGCCTCGGACAGGCCGGAACTTGCAGCTCACCTCGCTTCTGGCTCAGTCCGTCGATGAGCGGCCGAGCACGAGCCGGGTCCGGTCGCGCAGGGCGTCGAGTTCGGGGGAACCGCCTCGCACCTCGATGATGAGCTCGACGGCGGCCAACAGGTACTCGAGGGCGATGACGTGCTCGTCGAACGGAGCGTCGACCTCGAACTCATCGAGCAGGACCTGGAAGTCGGCGAGTACCGCCTCGGCGTGATCGGCGGCCCGGTCGGGATCGCCGTTGCGCCGGGTGCAGCGGGCCGACTCGATCATCGCTCGGCCGACGAAGGCGTGGCACTGGCCCAGCAGGCGGGTGACGATGCGTCCCACCAGTCCGAGGCCCTGCTCTTCGAGCTGCGGATCGGGCTGGGCAGCGAACTTCGCGGTGACCTGACGGGCGGCCGCGGCGAGTGCGACACCGTCGACCCATTCCTGGGATCCCTCCGGGGCACAGGGCAGCTGCCCCAACCGGGCGATGCACGCTTCGGCCGCGACCGATAGGGACGTCGCCGCTTCGATGAGGAGGTGGAAGCGTGTGCTGTCCGGCTCCTGGGACGCGACGGCCGAGCGTGCGACCTCGAGCGCCACGGCGACGTCCTCCGTGCCGTGCGTGGGCTCGCCACGGCGCGCTCGCTCCAGGAGTGCCTCCGCGGCCGCCTGCTCTTCCACAGACGGCCCGGATGCATCGTCGTCAACGGGGAGGCCGAGCTCGAGGCGGTAGGACAGCCAGGCCAGCGGGTCCTTGACGGGATCCGGCTCGTTGGCGGGATTGCCGGACGCAGCACGGACAGCTCCGCCCGCGACGCGGTCCATGGCGAGCCGCGCATCATCGAACGGCAGCGCGAACCGTTCGGTCAAGACGGCAAGGACGTCGCGACGGGACACCCCCTGCGCGGGCGCCGCTCGCAGGTACGAGACAAGGCCTCCCATCGAAGTTCCACGGGCCACGCGCACAGTCAGGTCGTCGGTCCACTCCACCGGTCGAGGATGCCTGTCCTGATCTCGAACGACAAGCGAGTTCTGGCCTGACACTGCCCGTCGGCGAGGACCCAGTACCCCGGGGACGTCTCCCGCAGCGCGTGCACGGTGAACGTGTTCCACAGCCCCATCGCCTGGTTCGAGCCGTTCGCGTACGTCTGGCCGCCGCTCTGGTGGGCGCGGCCCGCCTGCGTGTGGGCGTAGTTGCTGGCGCTCACGCACGTGCCCGCCGGCGTGCTGGTCGTCGTCGGCACAGTTGTCGGGGTAGTCGTCGGGGTGCCCGATCCGCCGTCCAGCCCGAAGAACACTCCGGTGTAGTAGCTGGAACAGATGCCGGCCAGGAAGTACGCGCCCGTGCTGCCGCACTGCGTTGTTCCGGTGCCCGGGTCGACCGCCGTTCCGTGGCCCATGCCCGCGATCGAATACAGCTGGACCTTGCCGCCGTAGTTCGTCAACGTCGTGCCGCCGGGGAGGGACTGCGTGCTCGTCGGTGTCTGGGAGATGCCGTGCACCGCCGTCCACTGGTCGCGCAGCTCCGTGCCGTTGACCGGGTAGACCGTGTAGTCACCCGTGCCCTGCCAGATCGCCACGCGCGGCCACGGTCCGCCGTAACCGGGGTTCTGCGCGGTGACCTTCGCCGCCCACTGGGCCGGGGTCAGGCGCTGGTCGTTCTGCTGGCAGCCCGACGCCTGCGTGAGGCTCGTGGCGCACTGCGCCGGAAGGCCCGCGTTGATGCCGCCGCCCGCGAAGACGTCCGGGTACGCGGCGAGCAAGTCGGCCGCCATCCCGCCGCCCGCCGACAACCCCGTGACGAACACGCGTGAGTTGTCCGAGCCGTGGTCGGCGACCGCCTTGTCCACCATGGACCGGATCGACGCCGCTTCGCCGTTGCCGCGCGTGTCGTCGGCGGGATCGAACCAGGTGAAGCACTTCAGCGAGTTGTTCGCCGTGGACGTCTGCGGGAACACGACCTCGAACCGCCAGCGGTCGGCCAGCTCGGGCCAGCCGGAGTGGGCGTAGTAGTCGGCGGCGCTCTGCGTGCAGCCGTGCAGCGCGACGACCACCGGACGGCCCGTCCCCAGCCCGGCCGGGGTGTAGGTGTACATGGCCAGGTTGCCGGGATTGGCGCCGAAGGAGGAGATCTGGACGAGGGACGACGGCGGCGGATCGGCGGCGGCCACCCCGACCGTGGTGAGCACGGCGGCGGTGATCGCGGCGAGACCGGCGAACGCGAGCTTGCGCATGGTGAGTTCCTTCTCGTCGTTGAGAGGGTCCCCAGTGACGTTAAGACGGCCGCGCGGCCGGAGACCATGTGGCCGTCCACCACATCGGCTCGCCGATTCATGGTGACCGGCGGGATGGCTCCCCCGCACGGCACCCGCTTGGCTGGGGTGGTCATCGACGACCGGAGGTGAACCGTGCGGGGTTGGCTGGCTTGGGTTCTGGCGGGAGCGCTCACGGCAGCGCTGCCGGCGTCGGCGTCCGCCGCGGGCGGGGGCTGCTCGGTGCGGGTGCCCGGCGCCGAGCTGTCCGTGGCCGCCTGCCTGGACGACCTGACCACGACCGGGACGCTCGCGTCCGGGCACACCGTCCAGGCGGACTGGGCCGGGCTGACGTCGGCGGGCCTGCCCACCTTCGGCGCCGTCCCCGGCGTGCAGGTCGACGGGTACTTCCCGGACTCCTCGACGGCGAACACCAACCACGGCTGGAACCACGACGCGCAGTTCGTGCTGCGCCTGCCGGACCGGTGGAACGGCGGCCTGGTCGTTTCCGGCGCGCCCGGCGTCCGGCGCCAGTACGCGAACGACCGGGCCATCGGCGACCAGGCACTGGCCGAGGGCTACGCGTTCGCCGCCACCGACAAGGGCAACACCGGCGCGGAGTTCTTCACCGACGGCGTCCGCCCGGGAGACGCGCTGGCGGAGTGGAATTCCCGTGTCACGCAGCTGACGCTCGCCGCGCGTTCGGCCGCGGCCCGGCACTACGGCCGTCCGGTCGCGAAGACGCTCGCCGCCGGGCTCTCCAACGGCGGGTACCTCGTGCGGTGGCAGCTGGAGAACCGGCCGTGGCTCTACGACGGCGGTGTCGACTGGGAAGGGACGCTGTGGCGGGCCGACGGGCCGAACCTGCTGACGTTCCTCCCGCCGGCCCTGCGCGCGTACCCGGCGTACGCCGCCGGCTCGGAGGCGGCCCACCAGTCCATTGTGGACGCCGGGTTCGCGCCGGGCTCGGAGTTCCTGTGGGACTACCACTACCGTGTCTACTGGGACCTGACCCAGCGGATCTACCGCGAAGAGGTCGACCCGTCGTTCGACGGCGCCGGGCAAGCGGGGGTGCCGTTCTGCGCTTCGGGAACGCCGTCCTGCGACGCGGACTACGCGTATGCGTCCCGGCCGCCTTCGGTGGCGCGGGCGGTCGAGCGGATTTCGCTGACCGGGCGGATCGGCAAGCCGCTGCTGACACTGCACGGCACCTTGGACACGCTGCTGCCGATCACGCGCGACTCCGACGTCTACGACCGGATGATCCGCGATTCGGGCCGCGGCGCGCTGCACCGCTACTACCGGATCGAGGGCGGCAACCACGTCGACGGGCTCGTGGACGCCTACCCGGACCGGCTGCGCCCGCTGGGCCCGTGCTTCCGCACCGCGTTCGACGCCCTCGGCGGGTGGCTGCGCGGGGTGCGTCCCCCGGCCTCGGCGACGATCGCCCGCCCCGCCGGTGCGACGCCGTCGGAGCTGGCGAAGGCGTGCGACCTGGTCAGTCGCCCTTGATCAGGTGGCCGGCCAGCACCGGGCTGAACGTCCCCGCCGGGATGCCCGAGCCGTAGCCGCAGCTGCCGTCGGAGTCGCCGGGGACCTTGATCCACAGCTGCATCTCCGGGCCGCCGCCGAGCTGGGACGTCGCACCCAGCTTGCGCTTCGGCGGGTTGCACCACTCGGAGTCCGTGCCGTGGCCGGCGCCGTTGCGGCTGGTGTCGACCACGAAGGGGGCCGGGTAACCCAGTGCCGAGCCGACGGCCTTGCCGTAGGCCGTCGACTCGGCCGTGGTGGCGAAGTTGGACACGTTGAGC
Source organism: Amycolatopsis sp. Hca4 (assembly GCF_013364075.1). Lineage (GTDB taxonomy): Bacteria > Actinomycetota > Actinomycetes > Mycobacteriales > Pseudonocardiaceae > Amycolatopsis. The sequence continues at coordinate 2,709,871 of NZ_CP054925.1, read as the reverse complement.
GCGAAGCCGTGGACGGACTGCACGCCCACCTGCTGCAGGCGCGCGGCCATCGTCGCGGCCGGGATCCAGGTGGCGTTGCCGCCGTCCAGGTAGGCCCAGGTGTTCGGTGCCTTCTGCGCGAACTGCGTCGCGGCGAACTTCAGCAGGTCGACGCGCGTCTGGCGGGCGTCACCGGGCAGGCAGTCGAGCTGGGCCAGCGCGTCCGGCTCGATGATCACGACGGCCGGCTTGCCGCCGATGCCGTCGGCGAACGCGGAGATCCAGTCGCGGTAGGCCTGCGGGCTGCCCGCGCCGCCGGTCGACTCGCCGCCGCAGTCGCGGCCGGGGATGTTGTAGGCGACCAGGACGGGCAGCTTGTCGGCGAGGTCGGCGGTGTAGGTGTAGGAGTCGACCGCCGCCCGGATGTCCCCGCTCCAGTTGCCGAACCAGCGGGCGGTGGGCTTGGTCGCGATCGACGTCCGGATCGGACCGGCGAGGCTGTCGCCCGGGTGGTCGCGGACCCACACCGCCGGGTTCGAGTCCGGGTCGACGTAGAAGCCGTTCGTCTTCTCGAGCGGGCTGCCGTCCGCGGCGAGGGCGGGGGCGGCGGGGGCGAGCCCGGTGAGGGCCAGTGCGGCGGCCACGAGCCAGGTCTGGGTGCGCATTTCCGCAGTTTGCCGCCGAGCCGTACACGAATCGTACAAAAAAGCGGTGAACCGGATCGAACCCGCAGCCGTACTACTGAGTGAAGGGCGCGGTCCAGCCGCCGCTAAACCCGCTCTGAGCTGCAGTTCACCGGCCGGACGGTCGTCCCCGTTCGGCCGCTTGCGGGAGCGTCGGCCGTCATTCATGATGAGTTCGGGGTCCGTGAAAATTCGTTAAACCCGAATATCCAGGTGTCGATCATGCTGCGGAAGAACCGTCCGTCCGGAAGTGAACGTCATGCTCCTACCTGCGCCAGGGGCCGCCTGATGGCCGTCGACCTGCCGGGCCTCGCGATCGTCGCCGGGGTGCTGTTGCCGGCGTTCGCCGCGGCGGCCTGGGCGATCAGCCTGGAACGGCGGCCGCGCCGCGCCCCGGAAGCTCCCGACCCGGAGCCGGACTTCACCGTGGCCGGGATCCAGTCGCGCCTGCGCCGCGAGGTGGCCGCCCGGAAGCTGGCCGACGCCGGCACCGTCGCCCTCCCGACCCTGCCGATCCCGGCCCAGACCCGCCGCGAACCACCCCTGACCCGCCTGCCGAGCCGGGTGGCTGGCATCCTCCCACCCCCGGCCCCGGCGGCGGCCGGGCTCGCGCCGCGGTTCGCGTTCGCGCCGCCGGACACGGACCTGATGCGCCGGATCCTGGACGGCCTGCGCAAGCTGGACTAGGGGTGTCCGCAAAGCCGGAGGAGCAGGGTGGCCAGGTCGATCATGCTTCGGTGGGCGAAGGACAAAGCAACGGCCGCGTCGAGAGCATGCCCTAGACGCCGAGATGGCCGAGGGCGTCCTCGGCGACGCGCGTGACGAACGCGGCGTCGAGCGGTTCGCGGGAGAACCAGCGGCGGTAGAACAGCGGGCCGGCGACGGCGGCGGTGACGTCGGCCGGCCCACGGTCCGCGGCCAGCTCACCGCGAGCTCGCGCGCGTTCGGTCACCACACCGAACGGAGCCATCAACCGGGCGTGGAGATCCGCGTGGAGCCCGGCCAGTTCGGGCTCGCGCTCGGCGGCGTCCACGATGGAGGGCAGGACCGCCGCCCAGCGGGCGCTGCGCAGCTGCTCGGCCAACGCCTCGGCCAAGGCGAGGAGATCCCCGCCGAAGCTGCCCGTGTCGGGGACCGGAGGTGCCGACCCGATCGTCGAGCACGCTTCGATCAGCAGTGCGGCCCGTGATGGCCAGTGGCGGTAGATCGTGGTCTTGGAGACGCCCGAGCGTCGCGACACCTCGTCGATGCTGACGCCGCCGATACCGCCCGCCGAGAGCAACTCGTAGGTCTGGGCGAGCACCGCCGTCTTGGACCGCTGGACTCGAACGTCGACGAAGTCCCCGGATCGGGCCACGTTGTGCTCTCCGTTCCTGTTCCGCCACGAAACAGTACGGTACTGTACCGTACTGTTTCGTGGAGCCGGACGGTCCGGCTCGCCGGGAGCAGCCGGGAGAACGCCGTGAAGTTCGCCTCAGTACGCCTCGTCACCGATGACCTGCCCACCCTGACCGCTTTCTACTCCACGCTCACGGACACCGAGCCGGTGACCCCCTACGGGTCCGGCGACTACGCCGAACTGCACACCGAAGGCGGCATCGTCGCGCTGGCCGACAGCGCGGCGGTCAAGCGTTTCAACAACAACGCCGCCGTGGCGGCCGCCAACCGGTCCGCCATCCTCGAGTTCGAGGTCGACGACGTCGACGCCGAACGCGCCCGGCTGGGCGACCAGGTCACCGCGTGGGTTCAGGAACCCACCGACCAGCCATGGGGTAACCGGTCGATGCTCCTGCGCGACCCCGACGGCAACCTCATCAACATCTACTCCACCGGACACTGAACGGCCCAGCGCGATGAGGCGGACCCGCCGATGGCACTGAGGACACGTTTCAAGGCGCGGTCGGCGGCTCCGCCTCGTACGCCCGGTGCAGCAGGTCCACGAAGGGCGGTGCCGCCGGCCACGCCACGGTCCCGAGCCGCCGCACGGCCACGCCCGGTGTCCACGAGTTCATCACCACGGCCCCGGCCAGGCCCGGCAGGTCGGCCTCGGTCAGCTCCTCGGCGCGCTGGGGCACGCCGAGGCGGTCGAGCTGGCGGGCCACGATGCCCATCGTCGTCCCGCGCAGCATCGGGGCGTCGGGCCACACCACCGCGGTGCCGTCCCAGAAGGCCAGGTTCCAGATGGTGGCCTCGGTGAACCGGCCCCGGCGGTCGACGAACGCCGCGTCGTCGACGTCCTGGGCGAGCGCCTGCCGGTGCAGGTAGGTCTTGGCCACCTCGCCGACGTGCTTCACCTCCGGGAGGAACCGTTCGTACTCCGTGATCGCCAGCGTGAGCGGCCCGGACGGCGCGGTGGCCGGGGGACCGGTGCGGACCAGCACCTCCGGTTCCTCCCCGGCCGGTGAGAACACCGTCGCGGTCAGGGAGACGTCGGCGGGCCCGGCGGCCAGCGCCGACCGCAGGTACGACCGCACCCGGTCGTCGGGCAGGGTCCGGCCGAACAGCTCGGCCGACGCCGTCCGCAGCCGGTCCAGGTGCAGGTCGAGGCCGCGGACCCGGCCATCGCGCACCTGCACGGCGGTGAAGTGCGCGTAGCCCGCGAACGCGAGCGGGGCCAGCTCCTCGGCCGTGGCCGGCCGCCCGTTGTGGTGTACCGCGAAGAAGGACATACCGGCACCGTAGTGATCACAGGGCGGCCGGGGACTCCGCGTCCGGGATCAGCAGCCGGGGCGGGCCCGAGCCGTCGGCCGGGACCGACCAGACGTCCGCGTGGCCCGGGCCGCGGGGCAGGCCGTAGCCGATCGTGCGGCCGTCGAGCCAGGCCGGCTGGTCGTCGACGCTGCGGGTCTCGGCCAGCGGCGTCACCTTCGCCGTCGCCAGGTCGAGCACCGACAACCGCCACCCCCGCGCCGGGTCACCGTCCACAGCGGACTTGAACGCCACCCGCGTCCCGTCCGGGGACAGCGACGGGCACTCGACGTTCTCGCGCAGCGTGCGGACCGTGTGCGCGGCGAAGTCGCCCGCGACCAGGTAGCGGTGGCCCGCCGTCGACATCGTCGCGTAGAAGTGGCGGTCGTCGGCGGTGAACGTCACGCCCCAGAAGTTGAGGTCGGCCGCCTGGTACGGCTTGCCGTCGCGGGTCACCGCGTAATCCTCCAGCGTGCCCGCGAGGTCGCCCGTCGCCGTGTCGAGGATGCCGGCGCGGGTGGAGAACATGCCGCCGTTGTAGGAGTCGCCGGTGACGAAGACCGTCCACGCGAGCATCCGGCCGCTCGCCGAAACCCGCGCCCGGTTGGGCAGCCCGACCAGCGGGAGCTCCCGCTGCACCGCCAGGCCGGCGTCGAGCACCGCCAGCTGGTAGGTGGTCAGGTCGCCGTCCTGGCGCAGGCAGAGCCCGGTGCCACCGGCGGCGTACACGCGCGCGCACGACAGCGGCGACACCGTCCGCGGGCCGGCGGGATCGGTGGCGGACACCGTGGCGACGTGCCCGCGGTCGGCGTCGGCGGTGCTGCGGAACAGCAGCCGCGGCCCGGGGTCCAGGCGGACCGCGCCGGTCGCGGTGACGTCGTGGCTGCGCGCGCTCGCGAACCCGACGTACGCGACCGCGGCCCCGGCGAGCACGAGCACCCCGGCGACCGCGATCAGGATGCGGGTCTTCACGTCCTCGCCTTCCGCAGCACCGCGAACGTCGTGGCGATCGCGACCACCGCCCCGCCCGCGGCGACGGCGATGGCGAGGTCCGCGCCCCAGAACTGCCAGGCGAGTCCGAACAGGACGGACGAGGCGAAGTAGGCCAGCGCCTGCGCGGTCTGGACGAGGGAAATCCCCGTGGTGCGCAACGACTCCGGCAGCAGAGGGCCGGCGAGAGCCATCAGGACACCGTCGGTCGCCGCGTAGAACGCGCCGTACAGCGCGAGCGCGAGGACGAACAGCAGCCAGCCGGACACCGGGCCGGCCAGCAGCAGGTAGACCAGCGCGAGCGCGCCGTAGCCGCCGAGCACCACCGGCAGCCGTCCGATCCGGTCGGCGAGCGCGCCCAGCGGCGCGGCGAGCAGCAGGTAGCTGAGGTTCGTGCCCACCGCGAGCAGCGGGAACCAGCCGGTGGCGATGTCCTCCTTGTGCTGCAGCAGCAGGTAGACGAACCCGTCGCCGACCGTGGCCAGCCCGAGCACGCAGGCGGCCACCAGCAGCCGCCGCACCCCGTGCCCGCGCAGCAACGCCGCCGCCGCGCGCGGCGAAACCGGTGTCCCGGCGGCCTTCGGCGTCCGGCGGTCGCGGACGAACAGCACCAGGAGCAGCACGCCGATCGCGGCGATGCAGAAGCTGACGACGAACACCGCGTCGAAGGCCTCGGGGTTCGCCGCGCCGACCGCGGCCAGCACGGCGAGCGCGACCAGCGGCCCGGCGAACGCGCCCACGCTGTCCATCGCGCGGTGCACGCCGAAGGCGCGGCCGAGCAGCGGTTCGGGGGCCGACAACGTGATCAGCGCGTCCCGCGGCGCCGTGCGCAGGCCCTTGCCGGCGCGGTCGAGGGTGATCACCGCGCCGATCGCGGCCGCCGACGACCCGGCCACGAGCAGGCCGAGCTTCATCACCGCGGACAGCGCGTAGCCGGCGCCGGCCACGACCTTGCGCCGCCGGATCCGGTCGGCGACGTACCCGCCGGCGATCCGCAGCACCGCCGTCGCACCGGTGTAGAGGCCGTCGACCAGGCCGTACGCGGCCGGGCTCAGGTGCAGGCCGAGGACCAGGTACACCGGCAGGACCGCGGTGACCATCTCCGAGGACACGTCGGTGACCAGGCTGACCGCACCCAGCGCGAAGACGTTCGCGCCGACCGCCGAGAGCTTGCGCCGGGACACCGTCCCAGCATGCTCTCGGCGGCCGATGGTGGACAGGTACACGCGATTACTGCCAGACGTCGAGGATCGGCGACTTGCTCGCGGCGTTGCCGATGCCGGGCAGGCCGTAGGCCGCCTCGATGGTGCGCAGCACGGTGTAGTGGTTGATCGTTTCGCTGTAGCTGCCGACCTTGACGTTCGCGCCGGTGAAGGTGGTGAAGATCTGGTTGACCGAGGTGTTGCTGTCCTCGTCGAAGGTGGTGATCAGCAGGCTGTTGTGCGTCTTGGCCCACTGGGCGTAGGCGTCGAGGTTCTTCTTCAGCCAGGTGTCGCCGGTGCCGATGCTGCAGTCGTGCATGTCGTTGCACATATCCGGCGTCACGAAGGCGACGGTCGGGAGCTGGGTGAAGTCGGACGGGAAGCTCGAGAACCGGACGTTGCTCGCGGCGGGGACGTTCGAGAAGTCGACCCAGCTGTTGTGCTTGCGGCGGTAGGTGCCGCTGGAGCAGCCGGTGTAGCCGTCCGAGGGCATGGCTTCGGAGTAGCCCTTGAAGGTCTTGCCCGCGTCGATCAGCTGGCGGCCGAGGTTGGCCTTCGCGCCGAGGTTGGCGGGGCAGGTGTCGTCGGTGACGCCCTGCGTGGCCCCGGAGAAGAGGGCGACGTAGTTGGGCTGGCTCGGGTGCGTGATCGCGAAGGAGCTGGTGAACTTCGCGCTCTGCGAGGCGAGGGTGTTGAAGTAGGGCGCACTGGAACTGCCGTTGATCGAGGAGTACTTCTTGTTCTCGAACATGACGAGGACGATGTGGTCGAACGCCGGCACGGCCGCGGCGGTCGGCCGGACGGCGGCGGGCTCGGCGCCGGCGGTGGCCGCGGTGACGGCTCCGGCGGTGACCAGGGCGGCCGCGGCGAACGCGGCGAAGATCCGCTTGCGGATCATGGGTCCTCCAGCACTGAGTGGGCGGGCGCCTCATGGTGCCCACGGCAGGGGACCGGATCGTGAGGTGCTGTGGTCCGGGACGTGAACACCAGGAAACCTCCGGCGGACAACGGAAAGAGTGGGTGAATGGCTTTCCGGTGTCAACCTCCTTTGGTTGGGGCGCCAGGCGTTTGACAGGTCGTTCCCAGCTCGTTCAAAGGAACGGCGCCGAGACTCGGTGCCATGGAACCCACCACCCCGCCCGGACCGGCCCGCCGCGAGCAGGGCCGCCGCAAGGCCGCACTGGCCACGGCGGCCGCCGCGGTGCTCGGCGCGGCCGCGGTCGGCGCGATCGGCTTCGGCCTGTCGGCGGCTTCGACCTCGTCCGATTCGACCTCGTCCGATTCGACCTCGTCCGATTCGACCGGCACTGATTCGACCGGGTCACCGGATCGGTTGCAGGCGCCGGACAGCGGGCTGGGCAGTGGTTCCGGCCAGGCGCACACCGGATCGGGTGCGTCGTGACCGCGGCGTTCCCGGCGCTGGGCACGACGGCGGAGCTGGTGGTGACGGATTCCACCCGGCTGGGGGAGGCGGCCGCGCTGCTGCGTTCGGAGCTGGCCGCGATCGACGCGGCGTGCAGCCGGTTCCGGGCGGATTCGGAGATTTCGCGGCTGCACTCGACGGCGGGAAGGCAGGTGCGGGTGGGGCCGCTGCTGGCGGAGGCGCTGGGGGTGGCCCTGCGCGCGGCCCGGCTGACGGAGGGATTGGTCGACCCGACGGTGGGGGCGGCGGTGCGCGCGCTGGGGTACGACCGTGATTTCGCCTGCCTGGCCGGTGATCGGGACACGGGGGGTGCCGGTGATCGGGACACCGCCGCCGTTCCCGCTCCGGGCTGGCACCGCGTCCTCTTCGATCCCGGCCGGCGGCTCGTCGTCCTCCCGCGGGGCGTGCACCTCGACCTCGGCGCGACCGCCAAGGCCCTTGCCGCCGATCGGGCCGCGCGGCGGATCCACGGCGCCGTCGGCTGCGGGGTTCTCGTGAACCTCGGCGGTGATCTGCGCGCCGCCGGACCCCCGCCGCGCGGTGGCTGGCAGATCGCGCTCGGCGATGACCACGCCGCGGCCGTCGCGCGGCCGGACACCACCGTCGCCCTGCACCGGGATGGTGCGCTCGCCACCTCCGGCACCACGCGGCGGCGGTGGCACCACGGCGGCCGGACCGTGCACCACATCGTCGACCCGCGCACCGGCGACGTTCCCGGCCCGCGCTGGCGCACCGTCACCGTCGCCGCCAAGTCCACTGTGGACGCCAACACGGCGAGCACCGCCGCGATCGTCCTCGGCGCCGACGCGCCCGGCTGGCTCGAACAGAGGCACCTGCCCGCGCGGCTGGTCGGCGTCGACGGCGACGTCGTCACAACGCCCGGCTGGCCCGGCGAAAGGCAAGCAGCATGATCTGGTACTTCAGCCGCGCCACCGGGCTCGTCTCGCTGGTGCTGTTCACCGGCGTCGTCGTCCTCGGCGCGCTCGGCGCCGGGCGGTTCGCCACCCGCGAGTGGCCGCGGTTCGCCGTCGCCGCCGTGCACCGGAACCTCGCGCTGACCAGCCTGGCCTTCCTCGCCGCGCACATCGCGTCGGCCGTCCTCGACGGGTACGTGCCGCTCGGCTGGCTCGACGTCGTCGTCCCGTTCGGCTCGGACTACCGGCCGCTGTGGGTCGGGCTCGGCGCCGTCGCGGTCGACCTGCTGCTCGCGATCGTCGTCACCAGCCTCGTGCGCACCCGGCTGCCGGCGCGGGCTTGGCGCGCCGTGCACTGGCTGGCTTACCTGTGCTGGCCGGTCGCACTGGTCCACGGCTTCGGCATGGCCGAAAACGACTCCGCGTACGGCTGGATCGCCGCGCTCGACGTGCTGTGTCTGCTGGCCGTGCTCGGCGCCGTCGGCTACCGCGCGGCCCACGTCCGCGAGTTCGCTGCCCTGGGAGGCCCGCGATGAGCATCCTGCCCCCGCACCGGCTCGACCTGGCCGGTCACCGGCGCCGCAACGGCGTCGTGCCGTGGGTCGTCTACCAGGACGAGGACGGCCGCGACCGGCTGATCGCCGCGGTCGAGGCGGCGGACCTGCGCGGCCGCGGCGGCGCGGGCTTCCCGACGGCGGTGAAGCTGCGCGCGGCCAGGTCGAAACGCTCGATCGTCGTCGCGAACGGGTGCGAAGGCGACCCGCTGAGCCACAAAGACGTTGCCTTGCTCGCGCTTTCGCCGCACCTCGTGCTCGACGGCCTGCAGCTCGCCGCCCACGCCGTCGGCGCCACCGAGACCGTCCTTTGTGTCCACACGGGCAGCTCGGCGCTGCCGAGTGTCGCCGCCGCCCTCGCCGAACGCGAAGACCGGGTGCCGGTCCGCGTCGTGGAAGTGCCCCGGCGTTACGTCGCCAGCGAGGAGACGGCGCTCGTCCGCTACCTGACGTCGGGCGACGCCCGGCCGCTCGGCAAGCACCCCCGGCCCGCCGAGCGCGGCGTGCGCGGGCGGCCGACCCTGGTGTCCAATGTGGAGACTCTGGCGCAGCTGGCGTCCGTGGTCCTCCTGGGGCCGAACCACTATCGCGCCTCGCGGACCGAACTGGTCACGGTGACCGGCGCGGTGCGCCGGCCCGGCGTCGTCGAAGTGGCGGCGGGAACGTCGCCGGCCGGTGTGCTGGCCGCGGCGGGCGGCGAAGCGGAACCGGTGCAGGCGGTGCTCGCCGGCGGCGCCTGGACCGCGGATCTCACCGGTGGCTGGTCCGGCATCGCGACGGTGTATGCACTCCCGGCGCGTGCGTGCGGCTTGGAATACACGGCGAAGGTACTGGCGTTCCTGGCGGCCGAGTCGGCCCGGCAGTGCGGGCCGTGCACGTTCGGCCTGCCGTCGATCGCGGCGGACTTCGCGGAGCTGGTCCACGGCGGTCCCGCGACGGCCCGGCTGGCCCGCCGCCTCCCGCTGCTCACCGGCCGCGGCGCGTGCACCCACCCGGACGGCGCCGCCCGCCTGGCGGCGAGCGCGCTGCAGGTGTTCGAGGCCGACGTCCGCGCCCACCAGGCCGGCGGCCGGTGCCGGATTCCGGCCGGTGTCGCATGAAGGTGACAGTGGACCCGATCGGGTGCCGCGCGCACGGGCTGTGCGCGGACCTGCTGCCGGAGCTGGTGCGCCTCGACGAGTGGGGCTACCCGGTGGTGGCGCCGGGCCCGGTCCCGGCGGAACTGGTGGCGGAGGCCCGCCGGGCAGCCGCGGCGTGCCCGGCGCTGGCGCTGAAGCTGCGGAAGGACGAGCGGCGGTAAACCGGTCGTGCGGGGCGGGGAAGAGCCGTTAGCCTTCGCCACCATGGACGGCAAGCTCATCGACCGGATCCGCGGCGCCCGGCGGATCGCCGCGCTGACCGGCGCGGGCATCTCCACCGCGTCCGGCATCCCCGACTACCGCGGGCCTGACGGCGTCTGGACGCGCACGCCGAGTGCCGTGAACGCCTTCACGCTCGAGAACTTCATGGCCGACGCCGAGGTGCGTCGGCAGTTCTGGCGCGCCTACGAGGGACACGCCGCCTGGCGCGCCGAGCCGAACGCGGCCCACCGCGCACTGGCGGAGCTCGACGGCGCCGGTGTCGCCGTGCGGGTGCTCACCCAGAACGTCGACGGCCTGCACCAGCGGGCCGGGCTCGCCGCGCGCAAGGTCCTCGAACTGCACGGCAGCATGCACACCACGCGGTGCACCGGGTGCGCGGCCGGGTTCCCGACCACGGAGATCCTCGCGGGCGGCCAGGCCGACCCCGCGTGCCCGCGCTGCGGCGGGATCCTCAAGCTCGACGTCGTCCTCTTCGGACAGTTGCTCGACGCCGAAGTCATCAGCAAGGCGAGGAACATCGCCGCGGCGAGCGGGGTCTTCCTGGCCATCGGCAGTTCGCTGCAGGTGGAACCGGCGGCGTCGCTGTGCACGGTGGCCGTGCGGGCCGGAGCGACGCTGGTCGTCGTCAACCGCGATCCGACCCCGTACGACGACGACGCCGACTTCGTGCTGCGGGACGACATCGAGGCCGTCGTGCCGGAACTCTGCGCCGCGGTGAGCCGGTGATCCGCGAAGCCCGTGGCGGCGACTGGGCGTCGATCTGGCCGATCATCCACGACGTCGTCACCGAGCAGCGGACGTTCCCCTACGACCCGGCGATGAGCGAGCAGGACGCGCGCCGGATGTGGCTGCTCGCGCCACCCGCCCGGGTGGTCGTCGCACTCGACGGCGACCGCGTGACGGGCACGGCGAACATGTACGCCAACCGGCCGGGGCCCGGCAGCCACGTCGCTTCCGGCAGCTTGATGGTGGCGAGGGAGGCGCGCGGCGCGGGGGTGGGGCGGGCCCTGACGATCGACCTGATCGAGTGGGCCCGGCGCAGCGGCTTCGCGGCGATCCAGTTCAACGCGGTCGTCGACGTGAACACGGCCGCGGTCCGGCTCTACGAGAGCTTGGGGTTCGTGACGCTCGGGACGGCGCCCGGCGCGTTCCGGCATCCGGACGCCGGGGCGGTGGGATTGCGGATCATGTGGCTCGACCTGCGGTGAGCCGTCAGGCGGCCGCGTCTCCGCGCTCCGGCGTTTCCTCTCCCTCTTGATCGGCCGCAGCGCTTTCCGACAGTTCTTCAGCGAAGATGGAATCGATCTTCCGGCTCGCGGCCCGCAGTTTCACCACGCTCGCGGCGAAGGTCCCGAATACCGCGACGGGCACCACCAGCAGCGTCCACGGCCACCCGAAGCCGAGGACGGCGGCCGCGAAGATCATTGCGGTGACCAGGAAGACTGCCCGGCCGGCGACCCGCGGCCACGCGGGACGTGGCTTGGCGTGCCGACCGCTCGGTGTGCGGAAAACCGGCCGCGCGAGGGCAGCGTGGACACTCATCCAGACCTCCGGGGAATGTTCGTCGAACCGGCCGGGAGGGGATTCCCGGCGGTGGCACCGTGGAGAGAGTCGGCGGGGACGCGGCTCCGGTTACCTGTCGTTATTGGTTCGAGTCCCAATTCGCCAAAACGAATTGACGGCGATTCCGCGCCGTTTTCGCACTAGGGCCGTTGGACCCGGATCCGGGCGCCGGAGGTCCCGCTCAGGAGTCGTGACCGGGACCCTTGCCGCGGGTCTTGCCGGGCGGGTCGGTCTTCGGGGGCTTGCCCTTGTTCGACGGCTGACCGGTCGCGGACGGGGTCTCGCGGGTGTCGGCGGCGGGCTCGACCGAGGCCGCTTCGCTGGTGCCCGGCTGCGCGGCGGAACCGCCGGGACCGCTGGGGCTGCTCGCGTCGGGGCGCGGGGCTGAGGTCCCGGACTCGGCCGGCGGAGTGGACGGGGAGGTCGCGGCCGGCGAGTGCCCGGCCGGCGGCTGGGCGGGGGAGACGGTCCCGGTGCCCTGGTCGGCCAGCACGACGGCCGCCACGACGGCAACGGCGGCCGCGGCCAGCCCGGCCACCACCGCCAGCCGACGGCGCCTGGGCCGCTCGTCCTGGGGGTAAGCGGGAGGGTGCGCCGGGGGAGCGGCGGAGTTCACCTCACGGCCGGCTCCTGCAGCGCCCGGCTCGCGTCGGGTCGTGCGCGGGCTCCCCGCTCCGGCGGCGGCCCACTCGCCTCGCGCCGGACCGGGGTAGCCGGCACTCTCACCATCCGCGGCGAGTGCTCCGGCAGCGCTCCACTCGTTTCGCGCCGGGCCGGGGTCGCCGGCCGTCTCGCCGCCGGCAGCGAGTACTCCGGCCACGCCCAGCTCGCCGCGAGCCGGGCTGAAGACCGCCGTCGCGTCGTCGTGCACCGAGTCCGCCGCCGAAGCAGCCCCCGCAGCGCCCGGCAGCCCGGCCGCCGCTGCCGGGCGGCGGCGCCGGCGCGGGCTGCGGTGCGTGCGGCTCCACGGCAGCGTCGGCGGGGGCGCGTGCAGCATGTCCAGCACCTTCGCCGCCGTCGGGCGGTCGGCCGGCTCGCGGGCCGTCATCCGCCGCAACGTGTAGGCCAGCGCCGCCGGTGCGTCCTCCGGGATCCGGGGTGGTCTCGTCAGCCGGGCCATGGCCGCCTCGACCATGGTGCCCGGGTACTCCCGCCGGCCCGTCAAGCACTCCAGCAGGATCAACCCCAGCGCGTACACGTCCGCCGGCGGGCCCGCCGGCTCGCCCGACACCTGCTCCGGCGCCAGGTACGCCGCCGTGCCCGGGATCAGGCCGGTGCCGGTGATGTGCGTGGCGTCCAGCGCGTGGGCGATGCCGAAGTCGCCGATCAACGGGCCGTCGGTGGACAGGAACACGTTGGCCGGCTTCAGGTCGCGGTGCACGATGCGCCGCGCGTGGACGTGCGCCAGCGCCTCGGCCAGCCCGTCGGCCAGCGCCGTCACCTCCGCCGCGGGCATCGGGCCGCCCAGCAGGCGCTCGGCGAGGTTCTCGCCCTCGACCAGCTGCATCACCAGGTACGTCCGGCCGTGCTCGGTGCCGCTGTCCAGCAGCGCCACCACGCCCGGGTGGCTGATGCTGCCCTGGATCGTCATCTCGCGCAGCCGGCGCCGCTGGTCGAGCGCCACCGCGTCGCGGTCGTAGATCTTGACGGCGACCTCGCGGCCCAGCCGGACGTCGTAGGCGCGGTACACGCGGGCGGTCCCGCCGCTGCCGATCAGCCTGCCGACCTCGTAGCGGCCGCCCAGCAGGTCCGGCGGCCGCTCGTCGTCGAGGGCGCCGCGCGGGGTGATGGCGAATTCCCCCAGCGCGTAGCGGCCATGGGTGACCTCTGCCTCGTCCTCAGTCGGCGGGCGCCCCGTTCTCCCGGCTTCGTCGGCCACGGGCGCCAGGTACCCCGGGCCCGCGGTCGGCAAACGTCGGAAGATCACGGAAAAGGTATCGTCCGAGGGCCCGCCGACGTGACACTCAGGCCCCTGCGAACGCGTCCACGCCGGTGAGCTGCGCCGACAGCGTCCACAGGCGCTCGGCCTCCGCCCGGTCGACGGCGTACTGCCGGACCCCGGACGCGGCGAGACCCTCGGCGCCCTCCGGCGCGAGCTCGGCGACATCGCAGTCCTCCAGGTACAGCCCGCCGAGGCCGGCCAGCTGCGGCGAGGTCGCGGCCCAGACCGTCGTCGCGGCGCCCTGCTCCGGCGTCTTGAACTGCATCAGGAAGTTGCCTTCCTCGTCGATCCAGCCGCGTTCGATCATCTCCTCGCGCGGCAGGTGCCGCTGCAGCGGCGTCATGATGCCGCCCGGGTGCAGCGCGAACGCGTGGACGCCCTTCTCCGCGCCCAGCCGGTCGAGCTGCACGGCGAAGAGCACGTTCGCCGTCTTGGCCTGCCCGTACGCCTGCCACTTCTCGTAGCCGGTCTCGAACTGGACGTCGTCCCAGCGGATCGGCGAGTAGTGGTGGCCGCGCGAGGACAGCGAAACCACCCGCGCACCCTCGGCGACCGCCGGCCACAGCCGGTTGACCAGCGCGAAGTGGCCGAGGTGGTTGGTGGCGAACTGGGCCTCCCAGCCCGGCCCGACGCGGGTCTCGGGGCAGGCCATGATGCCGGCGTTGGCGATGAGCAGGTCGATCCGCCGTCCGGACGCCAGGAAGCGCCCGGCGAACGCGCGGACGCTCTCGAGGTCACCCAGGTCGAGCTCGTCGACCTCGACGTCCGCCAACCCGGCGAGCGCTTCCTCGGCGGTCTCGCGGCGGCGGGCCGGGACGACGACGTGGGCGCCGGCGCCGGCCAGCGCGCGGGTGGTTTCGAGGCCGATCCCGGAGTACCCGCCGGTCACGACGGCGAGCTTCCCGGTGAGGTCGACGCCTGCGACGGCTTCGGCGGCCGTGGTGGTGGCGCCGAAGCCCGAACCGATCTTGTGCTGTGCGGTGGTCATGGCACCGACGTTAAGAGCTGGAGCGCACTCCAGCGCAAATCGCGGTCCGGGCCGAATCGGGGGACAATCGGGAGCGGAGGCACTGCCGAGGCGAGGGAAGGCCGTGATGTCCGAGTACTACGGGAACCAGCCCCAGGACGTGCGCCCGGGGATCGACGCGCGCCGCCTGTGGGCGGGCGGCGTGGCGACGGCGGTCGTCGCGGCCCTGCTCGCGGTCGTCGGGTTGCTGATCGCGCGGGGGATCTTCGAGGTCGAAGTCCTCGCCCCAAAAGGGGAGGGCGTCTGGGGCAACGCGAGCACCACGACGTACGCACTGGTCGCCGCCGCGGTGGCCCTGCTCGCCACCGGGCTGATGCACCTGCTGAGCGTGGCGACGCCGGCGCCGTCGCAGTTCTTCGGCTGGATCATGGTGCTGGTGACGCTGATCGCCGTGGTGCTGCCGCTGACCCTCACGGTGGCGCCGAGCGCGAAGATCGCCACGGCGGTGATCAACCTGGTGATCGGCCTGGTGATCGCCGCGGTGGTGAACAGCATGGCGGCCAGCGCCCGGACCCTGCACCGCAGGCGCAGCCAGCAGAGCGCGACCCCGCCGCCGCCGACCCGGCAGCAGTGGACCCAGCAGGACCCGCCGACCCGCTACTACGACCGGTGACCATGGACGTCCAGGAGACGAACCGCAGGGTGATCGAGCAGTTCCGGGCGGGCGGCGAGGTGGACGGCATGCACCGGGACCGGCTCGTCCTGCTCACGACGACGGGCCGGACTTCGGGAGAGCCCCGAACGGTCCCGATGATGGTCCACCGCGACGGCTCCCGGTGGCTGGTGGTGGCGTCCAACATCGGCGCGCCGCAGCACCCTGACTGGTACCTGAACCTGACGGCGGACCCGCGGGTGCACGTCGAGGCGGACGGGCGGGAGTTCGACGCCGAGGCGCTGCCGCTGCTCGGCGCCGACTACGTGCGGACGTGGACGGAGCTCGAGGAGGAGTATCCGTTCCTGGCCGACCACCAAGCGAAGGCGCGGCAGGCGAAGCGGGTCATCCCGATCGTGGAGCTGTCCGAAGAGGACTGAAACACCTCGTCGCGGCTCGTGTCCGTCCTGTGCGGGCTTCGGGTGTGGTAGTCGTAAGCCGGTGCACACTCGTGGTGTTCTCGTAGCGCTTCTGACAACGCCGGTCGCCGCCGTTCTTGTTTTCGTGAGCTTGGCTTCCGGTGTGCTGGCGCTGTTCGTGTTGGCGAATGTGCTGCAGAGCAAGACGCTGCCGGAAGAAGTGACCGCACGGACGATACCGAGATGGTCGGCTCGGGCATGGTGGTCCGCGTGGCGTTCGAAAGGGCGGCGGAAGAAGTACACCGCTGCGATGATCGGTGCCGTATCGAGAATTGCGGCCGCGGCGTTCGTGTGGTACGTCGGCACTTTGTCCATTCTGGCCGTGTGGCGGGAAGTCGGCAGACTGAACGGTGAAAGCACTACCGATCCGAGTGTGAGCGGACCACCCGTCGTAGCCCTTCTGGGTGCCGTGTGGGGCGCGGTGTTCCTGGTGCACGCGGTCCGTTACCTGACCAACGGCAAAGCGCAAATGTTCTGGACAACTCCGGATTTCACGTTCTTGGCCGAAACGGTAGGCGTCGTCAACAGATTCGGTTTCCTTCGTCAGGTCTGGCTCTACACCTGGCTCCGATGGAGTGCGAGTGCTGGGCTCTACCTCGGCCTGACCCTCACCTTGTCGAGGCTCTCCAGCCCGTCGGAGCCCCAACCCGCTCATCGGGCGAACCCGTTGGACTTCACCACCGAAGACGGCTACGGCGGGCTGTTCTTGCTGAGTGTTGCCGCCACTTTCGTCATCGGTGGTCTGCTGAGGCGGGCGATAGCCGTCGCGTTGCCGACCGCGCACGCTGCCGTGGCCGTTCAGCGGCTTCTGGCCACGGAAAATCACGAGCGAAGATTCGTGCGTAGCAAGCGCCGCGCAGGAATCATCGATCGCCTCGGGAAGCGCCGAATCCTCTTCGCTCGAGCCGCGCGGGCGTTGAACGCGGCGGCCGCGCGGATCGACCTGGTCTTCGGACAGCACCCGGTCGCGTCGATCCTGCGCGCGTGCAGTAGCCGGATTCAGGCGTTCCTCGCGGGCACGAAGTCGCTGACCGGCGCTTGTCCCGACGAGGTCACCATCATGCTCAAGGATGTCGTGGCCGTCCTCGCCGGTCCGGCCGACCCTCTTCTTTCGGAGACCGTCGCCCAGGCTACCGAGGCCTTCGACCACGACGGTGTCCCGGTCCAGCAAGCAGTTCCGAAACGGCACTGGAGTTCCCTTGCCGGCCGGGCTGTCGATGCCGTCGACCGCTATTCCCGGCTTGCGGCTTCCCTCTGGCTTTTGTTCTACCTGGGAGCAGTGATCGTGCTGCTCCTGTTCGGCAGCCTCAGCCCGGCCAAGTTCCCGCTGCAGAAGTAACTGTCCTCCTACTTGCTCGCCACCCGGCGGTACCGGGCCGTGGCCAGTGGGGCGAAGATCGCGATGATCGCCACGCAGCTCAAGATTGCGTACAGCGCCGCGTGTTCTGCCGGCCAGCCCGTCTGGGCCGGACCGAAGCGGTTGCCGAACAAGTCGCGGGTTGCGTTGATCACCGCCGTGAACGGGTTCCAGTCCGCTATTGCCTTGAGGAACGGGGGCAACGTTCCCGTCGGGACGAATGCCGACGAGATGAAGCTCAGCGGGAACATCCAGATCAGCCCCGCGCTCTGCGCCACCTCCACGCTGCGCGCCGCCAGGCCGATCAGCGCGCCCACCCAGGACAGGGCCCACGCGAACAGCAGCATCACCAGGTAACCCAGCAGCGCGTCCCAGAAGCTGCCGCGGATGCGCCAGCCCACCAGCAGGCCGCACAGCGACATCACGACCAGCGCCACCACGCTGACCACCAGGTCCGACGTCGTGCGGCCGAAGACCACCGCGACGCGGGACATCGGCAGCGAACGGAACCGGTCGATGATGCCCTTCTGCAGGTCGTTGGCGAAGCCGATCACCGTGAACGCCGAGTTGAACGCCACCGTCTGGGCGAAGATGCCGGCGATCAGGAACTCGCGGTACGCCGCGCCGCCCGCTTCGCCGCCGATCGCGTTGCCGAACACGTACGCGAACAGCAGGACGAACATGATCGGCTGCAGGGTTGCCGCCATCAGCCAGTCCGGATTGCGGCGGACGTTCATCAGGTTGCGCCAGGTGACGATGCCGCCGTCGGAGATGCTCTTTGCGAGCGTGTTCACTTCGCAGCCTCCTGGACCGCCGAGGCGCCGTGGCCGGTGAGGGACAGGAAGACGTCGTCGAGGGTCGGCCGGTGCAGGCCGACGTCCTGGACCGTGACGCCGTGGGAATCGAGCCGCCGCAGGGCCTCGATCAGCGCCTTCGGCCCGGTGTCGACCAGGATCTCGGCGCGCCGCGTGTGCTCGTCGCCCGACGGCTCGCCGGTGCCCACCTCGCGCAGCACTTCGAGGGTGACCGGCAGGTCCGCGGCCGACGCGACGACCAGCTCCAGGCGTTCGCCGCCGATCTGGCCCTTCAGCTCGTCGGACGTGCCGCGGGCGATCACCCGGCCGTGGTCGATCACCACGATCGAATCGGCGAGCTGGTCGGCTTCTTCGAGGTACTGGGTGGTCAGCAGCACGGTGGTGCCGTCGGCCACGAGCTCCTTGATGACCGCCCACGTGTCGAGGCGCCCACCCGGGTCGAGGCCGGTGGTCGGCTCGTCCAGCACGACCACGGCCGGCTCGGCGACCAGCGCGCCGGCCAGGTCGAGCCGGCGGCGCATGCCACCGGAGTAGCCCTTCGCCGGCCGGTCGGCGGCCTCTTCGAGCCGGAAGCGCGTCAGCAGCTCCCGGGCGCGCGAGCGGGCCGCGGCCTTCTTCCGGCCGTAGAGCCGCCCGACCATGTACAGGTTCTCGAACCCGGTCAGGTTCTCGTCGACGGCGGCGTACTGGCCGGACAGCCCGATCCGCTGCCGGACCTCGTCCGGCTCCGCCAGCACGTCGTGGCCCGCCACCGAAGCCTCACCGGAGTCCGGGCGCAGCAGCGTGGTCAGGATGCGCACGGTGGTGGTCTTCCCGGCGCCGTTCGGGCCGAGCAGGCCGAGCACCTGCCCGGCCGGGATGTCGAGATCGACGCCGTCGAGCGCGCGCGTCGAACCGTAGGTCTTCACGAGCCCGCGGACCCGGACGGCCGGCTCCGGTTCAGGTGGTGGCATGGCGGCTCCCCCTTCAGGTGACCCCGACAAGCTAGGCCACTCCGTCCGGGTTGTCCTCCGGGTTTATCCCTGGTTCGCCGACAGCGTGACGGCGAACTCCGGCGGCGTCCGCAGCGACTGGAACACGACGCAGTAGCGCTCGGTCAGCTTCTTCAGCGTGGCCAGCTGCTCTTCCGAGGCGTCGGTGTCGAGGTCGAACGACAGCCGGATGGCGCGGAAGCCCACCGGTGCGTCCTTCGCGACGGCGAGCGTGCCGCGGAAGTCGAGGTCGCCTTCGGCCCGCACGCGCCCGCCGCGGACCTCGAGGCCCAGCGACGTCGCCACGGCCCGCAGCGTCACGCCCGCGCAGGCGACGAGCGCTTCGAGCAGCATGTCGCCCGAACAGGCGAGGGTGCCGTCGCCGCCGGTCGCCGGGTGCAGGCCGGCTTCGACGACCGCGCGGCCGGTCTCGACCTTGCAGGAGATGCCGAGGCCGTCCAGCTCGGCGCCGGCGTGCAGGGTGACGAGCGCGCTCTGCGGGTCCTCGCGGTACTTGTCCTTCAGCGGTGCCTGGGTCGCGCGCAGCTCTTCGGTGTCCATGCGCCGATTCTGCTCCGGAAAACGCAGAAGCGGGGAGACCGGTTTCCCGGCCTCCCCGCTTACTGCGTCAGCTTCAGCTCAGGGTCACGGCCACGTCGTCGATGACGAACGAGGTCTGCAGCGAGCTGTCTTCGGTGCCGGTGAACTTCAGCGCCAGGGTGCTGCCGGCGGCCGACGAGACGTCGATCGTCCGGAGGGTGTACCCGGAGGCCTTGTTCAGGTTGGAGTAGCTGCCCAGCGTCGCGCTGCCGTTGGTGACGGTCAGCTTGTCGTAGGCGGTGGTGGTGGTCGTTTCCGCGGTGTCGATGTGCAGGTAGAACGTCAGGCTGGCGTGGCAGCCGGCCGGGATGCTCACCGACTGGGCGACCGACTCGGTGTGCGTCGAGCCGTAGCCGTCGAGCCAGGCCGAGTAGGTGCCGCCGTGCGCGGCTTCACCCGACGAGCCCCACTGGCCGATGGCGCCGGTGGTGCCGGTCCAGCTGCCGCTGCCCGACTCGAAGCCGCCGTTGACGATCTTCTGGCCGGAGCAGCCGCCGGTGGTGCCGACGGTCCAGGAGAACGACGCCGTGCCGGAGTGGCTGGCGCTGTCGGTCGCCGTCACCGTGACGTTCGAGGTGCCCGCGGTGGTCGCGGTGCCCGAGATCGTGCCGGTGGAGGCGTTGATGGACAGGCCGGCCGGCAGGCCGGAGGCCGACCAGGTGTACGGCGCGGTGCCACCGGAGGCCGACAGCGGCAGGTTCACCGAAGCGCCGGTCGTGGTCGACTGGTTGCCCGGGTTGGACACGGTGACGGTGCCGGTCGCCGAGCAGGTCGGGTCGGCCGACTGCGCCGGCACGCTGATCGCGTCCCACGCCGCCTTGACGGTGTTGAACTCGGTGCAGCTGCCCGGGAACAGGTTCTTCGCCGCGGTCAGCGTCCAGGTGCGGTACTTCAGGTACGAGCTGCTGGAGGTCTTGAGCAGCATCGCGTTGTAGAAGATCTTCAGCGCGGTCTGCACGCCGAGCCCGGTGACCGTGGAGCTGTTGCACGTGGTGCTGGTCGGCTGCCCGTTGGTCGGGTTGGTGCCTTCGGCCAGCAGGTAGAACCAGTGGTTGCCGGGACCGGCGGCCGCGTGCACCTCACCGTTGGGAACGCTGCTGTCGTAGCAGTTCTTGTCGCCGAGCGCCGAGGGGTTGTACATGTTGCGGATCGGGCCGGAGCCGACCAGGTTGACCTGCTCGCCGACGAGGAAGTCCGGCACGTCGTAGGGCGACGGCTCGTTCGCGAACCACTCGGTGGAGGCGCCGAAGACGTCCGCGACGAACTCCTGGGTGCCCGCACCCGAGATGCCGCCCGGGGTGTGGTCGTCGATGCCGTGGCCGTGCTCGTGCGCGACGACGTCGATCGAGCCGATCCAGCCGCCGGCGGTGTTCTTGCCGATCTGGACCTGGGTGCCGTCGTAGTAGGCGTTCTGGTCGTTCAGGCCGACGCGGATCGGCCAGCCGCCGCCGTTGCCGTCGAAGCTGTTGCGGCCCAGCCACTGCGAGAGCATCTTGTTCTCGGTCTGGGCGGCGAACAGCGCGTCGACGCAACCGGTTTCGCGGTTGCTGGCGGTGCCGTTGCCCCAGAGGTCGTCCGGGCCGGAGAACGTGGTGTTGTTCGCCGCGTCCTGGCAGGACGTGTTGGTGATCGTCGGGTCCTTCAGCGAGTACGTGCTGCCCGAGTGCGTGGTGTCGAGGTGCACCGGGTTCGGGCCGTTCCACGCGCTGGTGCCGTCACCGTTGAGGACGTGCTCCTGGGTCTTGAGCACCTTGCCGGTGGCGGCGTCGACGATGACGTCGAGCCGGCTCGGGCCCTCGGCGTCCCGGCCGACGACGGTGCTCTTCCAGGCCAGCGTCGGCGTGCCGAGCGCGTAGACGACCTGCTGCGCGGGGCTGACGCTGTCCACCGTGGTGAGCTGCTGCCGCGCGGTCGTCTCCGCCGCCGCCTTCGAGACCTTCGCCGTGGTGGAGGCGAGGTTGATCGTCTGGTCCTGCGCGACGGAGGTGCCGAGCACCTGGCCCGTCGAGTCGGTCGCCACCACGAAGTCGCCGCCCACCACGGGCAGGCCCTTGTAGCTGCGCTCGTAGGGGATGTACTTCAGCCCGTTGGTCGAGGAAATCGCCTGCTGGGCCTGGAAAACATCGTCCGCGCTGGCGTGCAGGGCGGCGGGCCGGCTCGCGACGAGACCGGCGGCCGCCGAGACGGCCAGTGTCTGGGCGTCCGGGAGGGCGTTCGGGGTGACGGGCTGGGCCGAGGCGGTGGTGGTCGTGCACATCGCGGCGATGAGGGCGCCGCTCGCGGCCAAGACGAATGGACGTCTCAGGTGCATCGAAGGATCTCCTCCGGGCAGGGCGAACCGGCCCGGGGTCGAGCCGGGCCGAGAACGGGGACGACGGGGAAAAATGGTGCGGCTTAGCGGAAATCAGCATCCGGGGTAAAGGAGCTGTGAACAAGCGACGAACGTACGGTCTTATCGGAAAGTAGCAATACATCCCAAAAAGGACATTCGACACCATTGGGATCCGGTCCGCGGTCTGTCCATTGAGGACTTGGAGGGGATCACCGCCGTTCGGCGCATCTTGACTGCGTCCGGGACGACGAAGGGCCCCTTCGCCGGTGGTCGGCGAAGGGGCCCTTCGGAGGTGCTGGTGTCAGGCGGTCTTCTCACGCTTCGGGAGCTTCCAGCCCGGGCGCACGAAGTGGCACGTGTACCCGTTCGGGATGCGCTGCAGGTAGTCCTGGTGCTCCGGCTCGGCCTCCCAGAAGTCACCCACCGGGCTGACCTCGGTGACGACCTTGCCCGGCCACAGCCCGGACGCGTCCACGTCGGCGATCGTGTCCTCGGCGACCCGCTTCTGCTCGTCGTTCTCGAAGAAGATCGCCGAGCGGTAGCTCAGGCCGATGTCGTTGCCCTGGCGGTTCTTCGTCGTCGGGTCGTGCACCTGGAAGAAGAACTCGAGCAGGTCACGGAACGTGGTCTGCGCGGGGTCGTAGATCACCTCGATGGCCTCGGCGTGCGTGCCGTGGTTGCGGTAGGTCGCGTTCGGGACGTCGCCGCCGCTGTAACCGACCCGGGTCGAGATCACCCCGGGCTGACGGCGGAACAGCTCCTGCATGCCCCAGAAGCAGCCGCCGGCCAGGACGGCCCTTTCGGTTGACGTGGTCACGGCGTCACTCCTTCTTCTCGTGCGGTGCTACCGGCTGTTACAACTGCCGGGCGCCTCCGATGATTCCACGCGGGTATTACGGAAGCCTGACGAGCGTGCGACCATGGGTGAGGGACGGGGTCGGCTCCCGGGAGGCGCGATGCGCGACGACGACATCGCCTTGGAACGTTCCGGCGGCGTGCTGGTCGTCGAGATGCGCGGTGAGCCGGGGATCACGACGGTGGTGCGCTGGGCGACGGTGCTCGAGACCGCGCTGTGCGAGCTGCCGTCTCCCCGGTTCCTGGTCGTCGACCTCGGTCTGCTGGGGTTCCTGTCGGCCCGCGCGGTCCGCGGCCTGCTGAACGTGTTCGAGGTGTGCCGGGCGCGCGGCATCGCGGGCTGCCTGATCGTGTCGCCCGGCAGCGACGTCGAACGGGTGGTCCGGCTCACCGGGCTGGCCGGCCGGGTCCCGGTGTTCCCGCACCGCGTGCTCGCGATCGCCCGGTACCAGCCGGCCGAGATGCGTTGGCTGCTCTGCTGAGAGCGTTCGCGCGTGGGGTCTCGTGCGCCCGGCCGGGGAGTGCGGCCCGCGGCTGTTCGCCGCAGGCTCGGCGAGGGCGAGGGCGAGCGCGATGACCTCGCTCGTGCACGCGTACGCCTGTCCACCCCCGACGGCCACCAGATCGCCCCGGATGCGGTCTGTTGCGTCGGCCGCGGCTCCTGCGGCGGCGGGACCAGGCGCGAGATGCCGTCGTCCGCGAGGACCGTGGCCGCGACGCGGCGAGCCCTCAGCCGAGCCCGTAGGTCTGCGGGTAGTCCACGGTGCAGACGAGGGCGTCCCGGCGGGCGCGGCCGCCGGCCGGGGCGATCAGCGGGCTGGCCGTGTGCAGGAAGCGGGCGTCCTCGAACACGATGAGCTGCCCCGGCTCCAGCCGCTGGGTGTGGACCACGGTGTCCGGCGCGTCGGGGTTGAACAGCGTCGTCTCGGCGCCGGTGCCCTCGCGGTCCACGACGTAGACGAAGACGAACTCCTCGCCGTCGGCGTGCGGGCGGGTCACGACGTTGGTGAACGTCCGGAAGATGTTGACCCCGAACGTCCCCCGCGACCGGCGGCGGCCCTCCGGGATCAGGCCGAGCGCGGCGCGGATCCAGCCGGCGAACAGCGGGTCGTGCGCCACCGGCGTGCGGGCGTACTCGCGCCGCTCCGGGCGGCCGCCGCGGTCCTCGATGGCGATCTCGGGGTGCTCGGCCAGCACCGGCGTCTCGCCCTGCCACGCGTACTCCACGACGTCCCTGGCGCGTTCCCGGTCGGCGGGGATGTCACCGGGGTAGCAGCGGAGGACGTCCGGGGTGAAGTACGTGCGCAGGAGGTGCTCGCGCAGCCGCGCGCCGGGCAGCCCCAGCTCGTCGTCGGAGACGACGAGGTAGCCGTCGGTGTCGAGCCGCTTCCGGTGCAGCCGGAGGTTTTCGGGAACGGGAAGATCGAAAGCCATGCGTGGGGTCCCAACGTGAAAAGGGCGGGGATCAGCCGAACTGCGCGGTCTGGATTTCGCGGATGAGGGCGCGGCTTTCGTCTGGCTCGAGCGAGGCGGCCACCAGCGCGTCGTGGTAGCCGCGGTAGTACTCGACCGTCTTGGCGGTCTCGATGTGCCGGAACCCGGCGTGGGTTTCGATGTGCACGATGTCGCGGTCGAGCTCGTCCTCGAACTCGAAGTAGGCGTACATGCAGCTCATCGAGAACAGCGGGGGATGGGCGAAGGGGAAGACGCGCAGTTCGATGTTCGGCGCGGTCGACCGCTCGACCAGGTGGTCCAGCTGGGCGTGCATGATCTCGCGGGAACCGACGAACTGCCGCAGGGCCGATTCGTGCGTCACCGCGACCAGCCGCAGCGGCTCCATGTCCTCGCGCTCGGCGAGGACGTGCTTGCGGTGCTCGCGCAGCTCGACGAGCTGGTCGACCTCCTCGGCCGACCACCACGGCTCGTGCGTCGAATACTGGGCCCTGGCGTAGTCGGGGGTCTGCAGGAGCACCGGCAGCAGCGGGATCGTGTAGATCCGGGCCACCGTCGCTTCGGACTCGTACGCGAGGTGGGCGTCGAGGCCGGGGGTCGCGGTGGTCTGGGAGTAGTCGGTCCACCAGCCCTGCCGCCCGGACGCCTTCACCCAGCGCATCAGCCGCTCGGCCAGCTGCGTGTTCTCGATGCCGTAGAAGCGGATCAGGTCGCGGACGTCCCTGGCCTGCGGGCTGCCCTGCGCGTTCTCGAGCCGGGACAGCTTCGACGTCGAGATCAGCAGCGCCTCGGCGACCTCTTCGAGGGTGCGGCCGGACTCGTCACGCAGGCTCCGGAGCGTGTCCGCGATCCGGCGACGCGGGACGATCGGGCCTTGCGTGGGGGACATGGAGCCTTCGTTCTCGCCGTGGGCCGTCTGTGATGGGACTCCGTCGGTGGGTTTCCCATTGCGCCGCGACCATACTCCATCCGGCGGTTGAAGGGGGTAAGCCACCCCCTGGACGCGCCGAACGGCGGATTTTTGCTGGTCGGGCGCGTGCTGCGCCGAACGGGTGTTCCATCATGGGATTCCTCCGTGGGAATTGCAAAGCAAGCCATCCCGGAGTGACACTTGCAGGAGAAGGCCGGAGCCCGGCCGGGACCCGAGAACTGTGAGGAAGCACCAGGACCGAACGAGAGGGGACCGGACCGCTCCGGCGGACGGCACCGAGGGGAAGGAACCGCCATGTTCGTCGTGCTGAGACCGGGTGTGCTCGTCCGGGTGCTGGCCGCCACCGCCGTCGCGGCCGTCCTGCTCTTCCTGCTGCTCGGCGGTCTCGCTTCGGGACCGTCCGGCTCGTCCGGCAGCTCGCCCGCGAATCCGGCGGGCGGGGGCGGCGACCTGCTCGCGCGCACCGCGCCGACGCCGTACGTCGTGGCCGGGACGGGCAAGAACGGCCTCAACGTCCGCTCGTGCGCGGCCGCGACGTGCCGCCGGGTCGGCTGGGTCGCGGAGGGCGGCACGTTCGAGGCGGAGTGCTGGACGCACGGAACACCGGCATCCGGGGACGACCGGTGGCTGCGCGGCACCACGGCGGGGCGGACCGGCTACGCGGCGGCGCACTTCCTGCGGGGCAACGGGGCGCCGGAGTGCGGGACGGACCCCGCGCGCCGGACCTGACGGGTCACTCGCCGCGCATCGAGCGGCGGATCTCGGCCAGCCTGTCCTTCGCCGCCTGGTCGCGGTCGGCGATCTTCTTGTCGAGGGCCTCGGCGGTGTTTTCGGTGCCGAGGCCGGCGACGTCGACCGAGCCGAGGGACGTGGTGTACCGGTTCTCGATCTTGTCGCGGACGAAGTCGAAGCTGGGCACCCCGCCCTCGCTGTAGTCCGCCTCCGGCAGCGGCGGTGCCGGGATCGCCAGCGCCTCGGTGGGGGTCTCGTCGACGATCTCGCCCTCGACCACGTTCTGGTCGCCGTCCGGTGTGCTCATCTCCCGACTTTAGCGCCGGTGTGGGCAGTCCTGCCGCAGCCAGTGGGTAATTCGGCCGTGGGCCGGGCCGTCCCGGTGGGGAATTCTCGGGCTCGCACAGCCGGTGTCCGGAGGGAGCAGACCATGAGTGCCGGGGCCTACCGCGCCGAAACGGCGGAGATGGGGGCGGTCGTCAGGGCGGTCGAGGACGTCGGGTCGTCCTTCCTGTCGGCCACCCGCGACCTGGAAGGCCTGGTGCTGGACGCGTTGTCGTTCGCCGGCATCGGCAGCGGCGTCGCGGCAGCCAACACGGCGCTGCACTCCACGCTGGGCAGCGCGCTGCAGAAGCTGCTGAGCCTGCTGGTCAACGTCAACCAGAACGTCCAGAAGGCCGCGGACGGCTACCGCGCGGCCGACTCCGACGTCGCCCAGGCCTACGGCGGCGGCGGTGGGCAGGGTGGTGGTGCGGCCGCGGCCGCGGCGCCGCCGCAGCTGGACCCCCGGGTCGTGGACTCGATCATGCGGTCCGAAGGCGCGACGGGCGAGCAGGGCGGCGTGCCCGAGGCGTACGGCTTCCGGCAGAACATGCACAACGGCTACGACCGGATCATCGCCGCGCGGGAGCAGTACGGCATCGGCAGCGCCGAAGAGCGCGCGGTCGTCGCCGACCTGATGACCGCGAACGCGCGCACGGCGGGCGCGCTCAACTTCACCGACCCCGGCACCCAGGCCGCGATCATGTCCGGCGCGCACATGCGCGGCGCCGGCGGTGTCCGCGCCATCCTCAACCACATGGCGGGCGAGGACATCGTGCGCAGCTCGCGCACGCTGAGCGACGCGGCCGTCCAGCACGTCCAGGGGCTGACGCCGGAGCAGTTCCAGCAGGAGTTCCGCGACGCCCGCGTCGAGTACGACCGCCAGATCTACGGCGACACGACCACCCGGCAGGGTGGTCACACCTACAACTGGTGGGACCGGTACGGCACCGGCCTGACCCGCCGGTACGACCGGGAGCAGGCCGAGTTCCTGGGGCTTTCGCAGCCGCAGAACTGATTTCCGCGCCTCGCGGGGTTTTCCGGGTTCTCCGGTTCGAAGATCGCCCGGATGGGCACTCTCCCCGTGTAGCCGAACGACAACGGGAGGCGCACGATGAACCGGAGGATGATCGCACTTCTGGGCGGGGTCGCCGCAATGGCGGGGACCGTGGCGTTCGCGGGAACGGCCGAAGCGGCGTCGACGCCGTGCAGTGCCGAAGCGAAGGCCTGCGTCCAGCGCAGTTCGAATACGGCGTGGCTGACCGACGGCGCCGGGAACGTCACCTACGGCGGCGTCCCGATCACCGTGGGGCTGCCGAAGTACCCGACGCCGGTGGGGAAGTTCCACGTGCAGTACAGGGACATCGACCACTACAGCAAGCAGTACAACGGGCCGATGCCGTACTCGGTGTTCTTCACCACCACCGGAGTCGCGTTCCACCAGGGCAGCCTCAAGGTTAAGTCCCACGGGTGCGTGCACCTTTCGCGCGCGGCCGCGGTGAAGTTCTACACCTCGCTGAACCCGGGTGACGTCGTCGAGGTCGTCCCCTGATCCGTCCGCTGTGGACGGTCGAGCAGAGCGCCGGTGACGGCGCCGAACACCAGGTGGTCCAGGATCTGCGGCCCGCGCGGCAAGTCCCGCACAGCGGGGTACGCGCGGGCCGCGATCCCGAGGTCGAGCACGGCGATGACGAGCCCGGCGGCGGCACCGCTGCGGAGGCCGAGCCGGTGGCGGCGGGCCGCCGCGGCGAGAACGCCGGTCCACGCGGCGGAGACCAGGACGTGCGCGAGCAGCCCCGCGGCGACGCCGGGCCGGCGCTGTCGGCCGGGCAGCAGGGTGCCGGCGGCCCGGGTGGCGGCGAGGACGTCACGGCCGGTGAGGAGGGCGTGCACGGTCGACGGGACCCCGCTCACCACGGCGGCGACGGCACCGGCGGCTGCTGCTTTCAGCACGCGGCCAGGTACGCCGCCACGCGGATGCGCAGGCCGCGGATGCGGGGGAGCGCGATGGTGAACGCGCGTGCCGGCCGATAGCCGGGCCACGGGTCGCTGTGGCTGCACGGGCCGGTGAAGTACACGAAACCGTCTTCGTCGTCGTAACGGCCCGGCGACCAGACGGCCGCTTCGCCGGTGTGGCGATCGCGGGCGATCCAGTAGGCCTCGTGCTTCATGACGCGGCGCAGCTGCGCGGCGAACCCCGCCAACTCGGCCTCAGGGAGGCCGAGGCCGCGTCCGCTCCACACCCGCGGCGCTCGTTCGAACGTGCGCCCGGGACAGCCGAAGGTGACCGCGACCGCGGTGTACTGCCGGGTCCAGCGCGAAATTTTCGGGGCCTGTGCGGCGAAATCGGGTCCGCCGGTGAGTTCCAGCGTCATGGGGGAACGATAGTCGATCAAGCGGGATTGGGTACCGCCGCGCGGGTGTCGATCACCGTCACCTGGCGCAGACAGTATCCCGCTCGCCGCCGTGAGGGGGTGACTGCGCCGGTTGATTCGCCTGGTGGCCAGGGCCTGCGAAACGCGGCCGAGTTGTCAGATCACTGATAATCCGGCCGGATGACCTTCCTCCCCCGGGGTGGTGTCGCCCAACGGCGCGGCTCTGACCTGGACTTTACCGTCCGTTAGCCTGTTCGGTCGATTGCCAGGAAGTCGATCACGGTGTCGAATAATCGCCGACAAGGATTAATCGCCGTGAGGAGCTGGCTGTGCACTGGGGGACCGCGCTCGACGACGGAGGGGCGGCGGGCCTCGTCCGTCCGTACTTCCGGACCCACGGCCGGACCCGGCCCACGCGTGACCTGCCGGTCGAGACACTGGTCTCGACCACCGCGCGCGGGCGGGCCATCACGCGCAACAGCACGGCGGAAGAGACGGAGATCTGCGTGCTGTGCCGCACTTCGCAGTCGGTCGCCGAGGTGGCCGCGCGGCGGCGGCTGCCGCTGGGGGTGGCGCGCGTGCTGCTCTCCGACCTCGCCGACCGCGGCCTCGTCGCCGTGCACACCGCGGAGCGCAGCAACGGCAACCGGCCGAGCATGGACCTGATGAAGCGCATCCTGCACGGCCTCAGCCGGCTGTGAACCCCCGGACCAGCCGGGCGAACTCCGCCGGCTGGTCGAGCGGCAGCAGCGTGTAGCTGTCGGCCACTTCGACGAGACTTCCCTCGGGCAGCAGGGCGGCCAGCCGCCGGCCGTGCTCGAGCGGCATCACGCGGTCCTCGGTGGCCCAGACGACCAGGGCCGGCCGGTCGAAGCCCGGCAGCCGCTCGGCCGCCTCCTGGAGAACGCCCGGTGTGGCGGCGGCCGCCCGCAGGACGCGGACCGTGTCACGGCGGACGCCGGCCAGGCTCAGCAGCGGCCGGATCCAGCGGGCGGTGGCCGCGTCGCCGCGCTTGGTCAGCCACCCGAACGCGATCGGGAGCCGGCGCACCGCGCGCAGCCGCATCTGCTGCATGAACACCCCGAACAGGCGGGGCGAGAGCTTGCCGGTCAGGAACAGCGTCTTGCCGGTGAGGCCGGGCGGGAAGTTGTCGAACGCGTCGCACGACGCGAGCACGACCCGGGCGACCCGCGGGGCGTCCTCCGCCATGAGCAGCTGCACCAGCGCGCCGCCGGTGTCGACGCCGACCAGGGTGACTTCCCGCAGGTCGAGCCGCTCCAGGAACTCCGTGAGCAGGCGCGCGACGCCCGGCAGTGACAGGTCGGCGTCGGCCCGCACCGGCTGCCGGTGCGCGCCGAGCGGCAACGTCGGGACGACGCAGCGCAGGCCGCCGAGATCGGCGACCGGGCCGTCCCACAGCGAGCCGTCCATCAGCAAGCCGTGGACGAAGACGACGACGGGCCCCGCCCCGCCCGAATCGGTGTACTCGACGGTGCCCGCGGACAGCTCGACCTGCATTCCGGCCTCCCCGGAGAAGTTCCCTCGAGCAGAAGTGAACCACGTGGTTCGCAAACTGTCGAGGATCAGGGGGCGGCTTCCTCCCGTTCGACCGCCCGCAGCAGGGCCGCGACCCCGGCCTCCGCGCCGCCGCCGTCCGGGCTGGTGAGCAGGTCCACGAGGAAGCCGCGCAGCGTCGCGAGGATCATCTCCGCGACCTCGAGCTTGCGCCGCTCCGGCCAGTGCGGCGGGCAGAACGACACCAGTGTCGGCAGGTACTGCTGGGACGCGCCCCGGCCCAGCGCGGCGTACCGGCCCGGGTCGTACATCGCCAGGCCCATCGCCTGGTCGAGGACGCGCCGCAGCTGCGTCTCCTCGTCGCGGAGGCTCACCCAGGCGGCCCGGACGCGGCCGGTGAGCGTCGGCGCCTCCGCGGCCACCGCCGTCAGCGCGTTGCCGATCCGGCGCTCGCGCAGCGCGAAAACCACCTGGCGCAGCAGGTCTTCGGCGCCTTCGAAGTGGTAGAGCAGCACCTTGTGGGTGGTCCCGGCCGCCCGTGCGGCGCGCCGCAGGGAGAAGTCGACGAGCCCGTTCTCGGCGACGTCGTCGGTGATCTTCGCGAGCAGCTCCCGGCGCCGGGCCTCGCCGCGGGGCGACCCGGCCGACCGCCGGTAGCCGGGCCGCGCCGGTTCGTCGGTAGCGTTGTCCACGACGGACAGCTTGGCACGATGGGGGACGGCGATGCGGGTACTGGTGACCGGGGGCAACGCGGGGATCGGGTACTTCGCCGCCGAACAGCTGGCTTCGGCGGGCGCGGAGGTGGTGATCGGCAGCCGCGACCCGGCCAAGGCGGAGGCCGCGACCGCGTCGATCCGCTCGCGGGTTTCCGGGGCGAACGTGGCGCACGTCCGGCTGGACCTGGCCGACCTCGGTTCGCCGGAGCCGGACGTGGGCGCGCTGGACGCGGTCCTGTGCAACGCCGGTGTCGCGCTCGACGCGCCGCCGCGGCGGGAAACGCCGGACGGGCACGAGCTGATGTTCGGGACCAACCACCTCGGCCACTTCGCGCTGATCGCCCGGCTGCTGCCGGTGCTGACGCCGGAAGCGCGGATCGTCACCACCGGCAGCTTCGCGGCGAAGTCGGCTCACCTCGACTTCGCCGACCTCCAGAGTGCGCGTGACTACCAGCCGAAACGGGCCTACGAACGGTCCAAACTGGCCCAGATGCTGTTCGCGCTCGAACTCGACCGGCGCCTGCGGGCGGCGGGCTCGGGAATGCTCAGCGTGCTCGCCCACCCCGGCGGCGCGCTCGACTCGCTGACGCCGTCACGGCCGCCGGTGCACACCCGCACGACCGGAGCGTGGCTGCGCGGGCTGCCGGCCCGGTTCGTGCTGCACGGCAAGGACGCCGGAGCGCGGCCCGCGGTGCGCGCGGTGCTCGGACCGGACGTCGAGGGCGGGCAGCTGTGGGGCCCGCGCGTGTTCGGGCTGCGCGGCCGGCCGCGGCTCGAACGCCGGTGGGCGAACCTGACCGACGACGCGGCCGCGGCCCGGCTGTGGACGGAGAGCGTGGCGCTGACCGGGCTGGACCCGCTCGGCTAGGAGTCGTCGTCCCCGCCGGTGACGTTGCCGATGCTGGCGGGCACACCCTTGATCATGTCGACGACGGTCTTGCCGGCCAGGCCCGACTTGCCGAACCACGGGTCGGTCATGACCTTGATCGCCGCCTCGAACTTCTCCGCGCCTTCCTTGCCGAAGAGCTTGCCGAGCTCGTGCACGGAGAAGTTGCTGATCTTGTCGAACTTTTGCATGATCTCGGGCGTCACACCGTCCATTTGGGACAGTTTGGTCTTGATGACGTCGGTCATCTGGTCGGTGAACGGCTTGTGCGGCTTGGGGTCCGGAGTGGACTGAGTGGTGTCCGGCTTCGGCTCCGGGGTGGTGTCCGGCTTGGGCTCGGGGGTGGTGTCGGGCTTCGGCTCGGGTTTCGGTTCCGGGGTGGCCGACGACGGCGCGGGCTCCGGCTTCGGTTCGGGCTTGGGCTCGGGGGTGGTGTCCGGTTTGGGCTCGGGCTTCGGCTCCGGGACCGCCGAGGAGGGTGTGGTCTCGGGCTTGGGGTCCGGCTTCGGCTCGGGCTTGGGTTCCGGGGTGGTGTCGGGCTTGGGGTCCGGCTTGGGTTCCGGGGCGGCCGAGGAGGACGAGGGTGCGGGCTCCGGTTTCGGTTCGGGCTTGGGCTCGGGGGTGGTGTCCGGCTTGGGCTCGGGCTTCGGCTCCGGAGTGGCCGAGGAAGGCTTGGGTTCCGGCGTCGGGTCCGGCTTGGGCTCGGGCTTCGGCTCCGGGGCGGCCGAGGAAGGCTTGGGTTCCGGCGTCGGGTCGGGCTTGGGGGCCGGGGTGGGGTCCGGCTTCGGGGTGGGCGTCGGGGTCAGGCTGCTCGCCGGGGGCTTGGCCGCCACCAGGTCGTCGCCCGCCTTGCCCATCTTCGTCAGCGCCTGCAGCAGGTCGCCCAGCTTCTTCGCCAGCTGGGCCAGCTTGGCGCCGATCTTGCCCAGTGCCGTCGCCACCGTGCCGATCGTCGTGCCGATGAAGATCGCGATCGAGGCGCCGAACGTCACCGGGGCGAGCGCCGCCGCGATCAGGGCGCCCTTGATGATCGTCGCCAGGAGCATCGCGATCAGGTCGCGGAGGATGCCGCGGAACGCGCCGACGATGCCGCCGGCGATCTTCATGTTCTTGCCGGCCTGGTCGAGGTAGCTGCCGAGGGAGCCGAGCTGCTCGGTGACCGCGTCCATGTCCTTCTTGAACTGGTCCGCGGCCTGCCCGCTCCACTCCTCCAGCAGCTTGTCGAGCGCCCGCTGGTGGTCGGCCGACCACTGCTCCAGCTTCTTCTTCTCCGCCGTGAGCGCCTCGCTGGCCGCCGCGATGCCGATCGGGTCACCCATCAGGATGTCCAGCGGCCACCGCAGGATCGTGATGTGCTCGATGAGCCAGCCGATCCCGGCGGTCAGCAGGCTGCCGATCGGGTCCAGCACGAGACCGATGGTCTCCAGCGCCATGCCCGCCGAGCCGATGCCGATGGCGACCTTGTCGTTCTCCTTGACGGCCTTGTCCAGGCCGATCGCCGCCTCGAAGAAGCCCGCGCCCGCCGAAGCGTTGTCGCTGTTGAACAGTTCCGAACCGTGGAGGCTGACGTCCTTGCTGCGGTAGTCGTCGGCCACTATCCGAACCTCACGATCGAGTTCTTGGCGTCTTCTTCACCCGACTGGTAGCGCTTCGCCGCCTCGGTGACCTTGTCGGCCAGCTCGCCGACGGTCTTGGCGTACTCCCCGAACTGGTGGTGCGCCTTGTCGGTCCAGGTGCTCGCGCCGGCCGCCATCAGCTGGCACGCCGGGTTGATGCCGAACATGCCGGGGTCGCACACCATGCCGCCGACCAGGTCCGCGGTGCTCTGGAGGTTCTTCTGGAGCTCGTCCAGGTGCTTGCCGAACGTGGTCAGCGGCTCGGCGGAGACCCGGAAACCGCCGCCGGTCACCAGGGGTTCGATTCGTCGTCGGTGCGGTCATCGGCCACCGGACGCCGCCGGGGCGCCGCCGGCGGCGGCGGGGGCGGTGGCGGAGTGGGCTCCGGGCTTTCCGGGGCCGCGAAGTCGTCGTCCGGTGGCGGGTCCGGGGGGAGGAACGAGCGGACCATCGCCGTCGACTCGGTGTCGCCGTTGATCGTGGCGAAGGAGTCCGCGACCGCGCGGGCCGTCTGGCGCTGGGCGTCGCGGACGGCTTCCATGATGGCCTTGGTCAGCCTCGCCGGGCCCAGTTCGCAGGCCCGGTGGCCCAGTTCCAGGTTGGTGAGGGCGCCGTTCGGGGCGAGGGTCACCGTGACCGAGCCGTCGCGGGTCCGGACGGTCGCTCCGGCCGTCGACAGGGCTTCGTTGAGAGCCGCCGCCTTGGACTGCATCTCCCGGACCTGCCGCTCCAGGAGGAGCTGGAAGTCTTCGCCTGGGCTCAGGTTCGGTTGCACTTGATCGACCTCCCGAAGCGCCGGCGCGGCGGCCGGGGTTCATGATCGGCCAGGTTAGCGTATACCGGACATTCATCTGGTTTCTGCCGGAGGTATGCCTGGTCTTTCCCTCGATCTTGCCCTTGTGCGCTTCGTCTTCCGTACTTCGCCTAGGCGCTGGACCCCCTGCTTCTCGGTTTCCCTTCATCCCGATGCCCGATTGTGACTACGGCCGGCGGCACCGCGTCAAGGCGGGAAAGATGCCTTGACCCGGTGCCGCCGGCCGTGTTGGGGCTTCGGATCGGGATGCAGGGTGGGGTTTGGCTGTCGGTTCGTTGGAGGCTTCGGCCGCCGGGGTGGTGGGTGGGATTCGGCCGCGAGTTCGCGCGTGGGGTTCGGCCGCCGGGGTGGTGGGTGGGGTTTGGCCGCCGGGTTGGTGGGTTGGTTCGGCCGCCGGGGTGGTGGGTGGGGATCGGCCGCCGGTTCGTGGGTGGCTTTGGCTAGTCCACCGTGGATGCTTCGCGTGCTGCCCGGGCCGCCCTCTCCACCTCGGCGTGGCGGGACCTCCAGAACTCCGGCGTCCGGTGGCCCTCCGATGCCGAGGTGCCGTCCAGGCTCTCGCGGAGGATGTCCGCGTGGCCTGCGTGGCGGTTCGTCTCGGTCAGTACGTGGACCAGGACGTTGAACAGCATCACGTTCGGGCGGGGCCACCACGGTACGTGGCCCGGTGCGTCCACGGGCAGCGCCGCGATCGTCGCGTCCGCGTGTGCCCAGGCCCGGCGGTAGCCTGCGATGATCTCCGCTCGGGTTTCGTTCTCCGTTGCCCACATGTCCCGGCCGCGGACCTCGAGGTCGTCCCAGCGGGGGAGCGGCTCCGGGTACGGGCGGCCGAAGACGTCGCCGAAGTACCTCGCCTCGGTCAAGGTCAGGTGCTTGACCAGGCCCAGCAGGTTCGTCCCGCTCGCCGTGAGTGGACGGCGGATGTCGTACTCGGCCGGCCCGTCGAGCTTCCCGACCAGTTCTTCGCGGACCTCGCGCAGGTCGCCGTGCAGGTACTCCTTCGCGAATTCGTCGATCATCACCCCACCCTGCCAGCTCAGCCCAGCGGCACGCCACGGACCGCCACCGGCCCGCGGGTCGGGTCGAGCTCCGGTTGCTGGTCCACTCCGGACGGTGTCAGGACGTCGAACGCCTTGGGTGCCGTTGCCGGGTCCGCGGCGCAGATCGGGGACGTTCCGCCCGCCGGGCAGAGGCCGAAGGTGTACTGGCCCGCCGTCGGGGTGAACGGGCGGGCCTGGTCGGGGGAATTGCCGTCCTGGCCGGTCAGGACCACCGCGAACGTCCAGCCCGGTCCCGGCGTGCCGAACGCCGCCTTCGCCACGCTGACCGTGATGTACCGCGTGGCCTGCGACGCCTGCACCGACGGCGTGGCCAGCGAAGCCCCCGAAGCGTCGACCAGCGCCGGGTCGGCGAAGCCCTGGACCTCGATGCGCCTGCTCCACGCGTCCTGCGGGGCGATCGTGTACGCCCGGGTCGGGAAGGGCGCCGCCGTCGACGTCGTCGTCGCGGCCGGGTCGTGGGCGTAGATCGTCAGGAGCTGGGCTCCCAGCGGTGAGCCGAACGTCGGGGTCAGGTCGCGGACCTGGGCGCGGAACACGAGGTTGGTGCCCGCGTCGATGACCTGGAACCGCTGCAGGTCGAACGCTCCCGCGTGGAAGTCGCCCGCCGTCGGGTACGTGTACGTCCCCGGGCCGTTGTCGTCGCCGTCCGGGTCCGTGGTGTCCAGGAGCACCGTTCCGGTCACGAAGTCCGAGCTGATCGTCTTCTGCGCGTAGCCCGTCCCGGCGCCCGTTGCGGTCGCCGTGACGACGTTCGCGCCCAAGGGGGTCGGTACCGTCGCGGTGAACGTGCCCGCCGCCGAAGCGCGGGTCGAAAGCACCGTCGTCGTGCCCGCGTCCGTTGCCGAAACCGCGAGGTCGACACGGCTGCCGGCGGGTGCCGTGCCGGTGACCTCGGCGGTCGCGGTGGAGACCGAGGCGGGCGCGTCGAGGGTCACCGGCAGGGCCGCGGGCGGTGCGTGCGTGACGTACCGGGCGCGGACCTCGGCGGGCTGCTCGGGCAGCCGGCCGTCGTCGAGGGCCCTGGCCAGCCGGACCGACTGGGACTGCGCCCAGCTCAGCGGGGCCACCGAGCCGACCGACTGGCCCGGGGTGAAGCCGATCGACGCCGTTCGCGGGTCCGAGCCGTACGGTGCCGCGGGCAGCGCCGGGTTCTCCCAGACCTGCTCGGGGATCAGGCCGGTCCCGTTCGTCTGGGCCCGCATCGCGCCCAGCAGGGCCGCCGCGCCCGCCCGGTCGCCGGTCTGGACGGCCTGCTCGCCGCGCTCGCCGGCCAGGACCGGCCACAGGTGGCCCGACCCGGTGTTCGTCGACGGCCAGGGTGCACCCGTGGGCCCGCAGTTCGTCGGGTCCGGCTCGTAGCAGTCGCCGTAGCCGTCCTCGCTGCCCGGCGCCGACGTCCCGTAGCGGTACCAGCCCGGCCCGGCCGGGGTGTCCCGCTTGATCACGCGGTCCACCACGGCGAGGGACGCGATGACGTCCGGGTCGTTCGCGGGCAGCACGCCAAGGCGCGTCAGCTCGAGGAAGCCGGCGTCGACGACCGCGCGCTGGTCGGCGTCGACCGAGCCGTTGCCCAGGTTGTAGAACCACTCCGAGTTCGGGTCGCCGTTCTTCGTCAGCCGCAGGAAGTACCGGCCGCCGTACGGGCCGTTTTGCGTCACCGTCCAGCCCTTGATGCTGCGCTGGAAGTGGTCGGCGGTGGCGCGGTAGACGTTCGCGCGCGCGGGGTCGCCGTTGCGCTCGGCGATCACGCCCGCCGCGACCAGCCCGGCGATCTCCGCGGCGATCGTCGAGGGGGAGTAGCCGCCCTGTTCCTCCCAGCGCTCCGAGCCGAACGCCGGTCCGTGCGCGACGACGAAGTCCGCGGCCGCGCGGATGTGGCCGGTGTAGAGCGTGCGGTCGCGGTCGAGGCCGGCCTGCAGCGCCATCAGGATCGGGTACGCGCTCTCGTCGAGCTGGTCACCGCCGGAGTCGGGCGCCTTCTTGCCGTTGAGCATCGAGTTGCGCGGGAACCGGGCGTCCGGCTGCTGCTGCCGGCCGAACAGCCACCGGACGCTCGCCCGGGCCGTCTCGCGGTCGCCGGCCGCCAACAGCCCGGAGAAGCTTTCGTAGAGGTCGCGGGCGAAGATCTCCCGGTAGGAGCCGAAGTAGACCGGCTTGCCGCCGGGTGCGTCGCCGGCGGACACCGCCTGGCCCCAGGGGCTGCCGAGCGACGCGACCACCGCGCCCGGGAAAGTCTTGTCCTCACTGGCCTTCAGCACGTTGACCGACTGGTAGTAGGAGTCGGAGTCCTTGCCCCGCACGGGGATCAGCCCGTTGTCGTAGTCGCGCCACTCCCGCGCGTACCGGCGGTAGCTCGCCTCGAACGGCGTGCGCAGGCTCGCACCGGCCGTCGCGACGGCGGCCCTGGCGTCCGCGCCGAAGCCGAGCGCGAGCACGGCCGGGCGGCGCGGCTGCAGGTCCAGCTGCGCGGTCTGCACGACGTTGCCGTTCGCCGCCGACGTGGTCCGGTCGGTCAGCCGGTGGTCGCGGTCGAGCTGGGCGAGCCCGTCGCCGCTGGTGCCGGCGAACCCGCTGGACGTGCCGAGGAACCGCCGGTCGGCGCGCAGCGCGGCGGCCAGCGGGGTGCCGTAGTCGCGGGCCGGCGCGCTGGACACCGCGTTCGTGTCGGCGCTGACCAGCGCGGACGTCGCCGCGTCGACGGTGGCCGTGTCCCCGCCGCCGTTCGCCGGACCGCCCCCGCCGTTGCCGTTGATGCTCGCGTCGAACCGCACGTACACCTGGAGGTCACGGCCGGAGTCCCGCAGCGGCTCCAGCCGGGTGCGGATGAGCACACCGGTGCGCGCGGGGTCGGCCAGGTACTCGGTGACGAGCCGGTACCTGCCGCTGCGCGGGGTCGACGTCACCTCGCAGGCCATCCCGCCCGCGCTGGTGCGGACGGTGTAGGTCATGTCCCGCGACTGCAGGTCGGTGAACGTGCGGCCGTCGGTGACGGCGAACTGCAGCGTTTCGACGTTCGTGTTGTCGATCACCGGCGCGTAGACGTCGGACAGCACGCCGTTCGCCACGGTGAACCAGGCCTTGCTCTCGGTGTTCCGCGCGGTGCCCAGGCAGTCCTTGCGGGCCAGGCCGAAGTGGGAGACGGCACCCGGCGCCGCCGTGGTGGCCGCGGTTGCGCTGGGGGCGGGCAGGAGCGTCGCGGCCAGCACCGCGCACAGCACCACGGACGACGTCGACCGAATCATCCGCCCATCCGATCACGGCGGACCGGGACGCACCAGGGCCGAATGGTGCCCGCAGGGCATTACCGGTGATTGAGAATCCGAACCCGTGGGTAGCAAACCTGATGTCCCCCGAGGAGGTGAACGTGGAAGAGCTGGGATCGGACGGATGGCGGTACCGCGGCACGGTTTCGCCACGGACCCTGCCGAGCCTGCGCCGGCACCTGGTGTCGTGGTTGCGCCGGCGGGCCGGTGACGAGGTCGGGCGGGAGGCCGACGACGTCGTGCTGGCCTGCTGGGAAGCGATGGCCAACGTGCTCGACCACGCCTACCACGGGCGGCCGGGGCTGATCGACGTCCGCGCCCGCATCGACCAGGACGTGCTGATCATCACCGTCGCCGACCAGGGCCGCTGGGCCACGCTGGCCGAGCGCGCGGACGGCGGCCGCGGGCTGCGCCTGATCCAGGCCCTCGTCGACGGCCTCGACCTGCGGACCACCGACGGCGGCACGGTCATCACGCTCACCTGGCCGTTCCCGGCCCGGCGCACCGCCTGAGGTTCAGAGGGACTCCGAAGAGGACAGTTCTTCGACGAACCGGGTGGCGATGTCCCGGAGCTTCACGTTGGTCCGCTGCGACTCCGTGACCAGCCGCTTCATCGCGTCGTCGGCGCTGATCCGGTGCACGGCCATCAGGATGCCCTTGGCCTGCTCGATCACCGCCCGCGACCGCATCGCCGCTTCGAGTTCGACCGCGCGCTGGCGGGCCCGGTGGTAGCGCCGGGTCGTGCGCAACCCGAACGAGACGACCGTGGTGTAGAGCTGCAGCAGCCGCGAGTCGGTCTCCGCGAACCCGTGGTCGCCGTAGCCGAACAGGTTGAGCGCTCCGGACAGGTGTTCGTCGACGCGCAGGGGCGCGGCGAGGTAGCTGCCGACGCCGAGGTCCACCGCCCGTGCGGTGAACTCCGGCCACGTCGCGCCCGCCGTGGCCAGCGGCACCCGGACGATTTCGCCGGTCTCGGCGGCCTCCAGGCAGGGACCGGCGCCGGCCGCGTACTGGGCGCGGTCGATCTCGACCGCGCGCTCGTCCGTGGCGGCCGCGGTCGTCGGCTCGCCGTCGCGGATCGCGGTGATGCTCGCCATGTCGGCGCCGGGGATGGCGCGGACCGCCTCGGCGCAGACGGCGTCGAGGATCTCCGCTTCGGCTGGTTCGGTTTCCAGGGCGCCCGTGAGGTCCGCCATCGCGGCGGTCAGCTCGTCGAGGTGCTCGGGCAGGATCGGCTCACCGGTCACTGGCGTCATCTCCGTCCCGGACGGCTGCGGTTCGCGCCGAACCGCTGCTGCTTCAACGGAACGGCAGAACCTTACTCGCGTTCGACGCTCGTTCCGCAACACCGGGATTTCGGAGAGGGCGGTGACACCGGCCCGGCGCTCGCTGCTGAACGTCGTGGGTTGGGCGCCGGAGCCACCTGGCGACGGAGGGCAGCACAACCCACCCGACCGCCGTCGCTGCGGAATGCTTACCCCGTGGCGCGGCGCTCAACCGTTCAGCGGAGCACGACCTTCGCCACCTGGGTGAGCCCGGACACCCGCAGCACCCGGTCCAGCAGCCGGGGCGCGAGCAACCGCAGGTCGTGGTCGCCCGCCCGGTCGAACAGCACCGCCACGCCGGCACTGTCGAGGTAGGTCACCTTGGTGAGGTCGACGGTGACGGCAGGACCCGCCGCCAGCTCGTGGTCCAGCGCCGCGCCGAACTCCGCGGCGTTGCTCATGTCGATCTCACCGGTGACGGTCAGGACCCGGTCGCCGTCGTCGCCCGGGCCGCTGAGCAGCGTTAGTGCCGTCGTCACGAGCCGATCCTCCATTCCAGCGTGACGGTGGTCCCGGCCGAATCGTGCCGGAAGGCGACCGCGTCGGCCAGCGCTTCCATCATCGGCACGCCGCGGCCGCGCAGCACGTGGTTGTCCGGCGGTGGCTGCTTCCAGCGGCCCTGGTCGGTCACGGTGACGACCAGGTGCCTGCCGGTGAGCCGGGCCGCCAGGTGGGCGGTCGCGCCGCCGTCCTCGCCGTAGGCGTGCTCGACGGCGTTGGCGCAGGCCTCACCCGCCGCGACGAGCACGTCCTGGGCGAGGTCCGCGTCGAGTTCGGCGTTGGCCAGCCACG
The DNA here is from genome assembly GCF_013364075.1 of Amycolatopsis sp. Hca4. Classification (GTDB taxonomy): domain Bacteria; phylum Actinomycetota; class Actinomycetes; order Mycobacteriales; family Pseudonocardiaceae; genus Amycolatopsis. The sequence continues at coordinate 2,669,745 of NZ_CP054925.1, read as the reverse complement.
CCCGCAGCCAGTGCCGGGTCGAGGCCAGGTGGTCCGGGTGCGCGGCGAACTCGAAGTCCAGCGCGGGGACCGAACGCCGGTACAGCAGCAGCGCGACGTCGTCCTCGTAGCCCTCCGCCGGGCGGAGCCGGTCCATCAGGGCGGCCGCGACCTCGCCGAGTTCGGCGCCGCGCGTGTCGTGGGCGACCGTCATGGCACGGTCCATGCCGTCGTCGAGCGACTCGCGGCGGCGCTCCACCAGCCCGTCGGTGTAGAGCATCAGCAGCGAGCCGATCGGCACGACCGCCTTGGTCTCCGGGCGCGGTGCCGCGACGCGGACGGCCAGCGGCACGCTGCCGGCATCCTCCAGGAACTCGGCCGTGCCGTTCCGGTGGACCAGCGAGGCGGGCAGGTGCCCGGCGCTGCTGTAGGTGAGCGTGCCGGCCGCCGGGTCGAGGACGCCGCAGAAGACCGTGGTGCACACCGCGCCCGGCAGCCGCCAGGCGAACCGGTCGAGCGCGGCGAGCGTCGGCGCCGGGCTGCCGGTCTCCAGCAGCAGCGCGCGGCAGGCACTGCGCAGCTGGCCCATCACCGCGGCCGCGGCGAGGCCCCGGCCGACGCAGTCGCCGACGACGATGCCGATCCGCTCGCCGGCCAGCGGGACGACGTCGTACCAGTCACCGCCGACCTCCAGCGGCGGGGTCGCGGGCTCGTAGCGCACCGCGAAGCCCTCGGGCAGCCGGGCCGGGCCGAGGATCGAGCGTTGCAGCGCGAGCGCGACCTCGCGCTGCTGGTCGTCGCGGTGGGCGCGGCTCAGCGCGTGCGCGAGCGTTCCGGCCAGCAGCGCCAGCAGCGTCCGGTCTTCGGTGCCGAGCGGGCGGCCCGCCGGGGGCTCGACCCACAGCGTCAGCCGGCCGCCGGGGTGGTCGACGGTGGTGCCCGCGCCGCTGCCGGCCGCGGCCGCGTGCAGCGCCGGGAGCCCACGGACGTGGTCGAGGCTCGCGCGCAGCGGCGTGGGGAGCTCGGTCCACTGTGGATCGGCCGGGTCGGTGGACGCGACCTCCGGTTCGCCGTCCCGCGGCCAGGTCACCGCCAGGACGCGCCGGGCGTCCCACAGCTCGCGCAGCAGCTTCAGCGCGGTCCGCAGCACCTCGGGCGCCCCGCTGATCCCGGCGAGGCGCTGGTTCATCGACGCGAGCGCGGTTTCGCGCTGCACGGCGTAGCGCTCGGCCGTGACGTCGCGGATCGTGCCGACCACCCGGCGGCGGCCCTCGTCGTCGTGCAGCCGGGTGTAGGCGATCGCGATCCACACCCGGTGGCCGTCCTGGTGCCGCATCGGCAGGACCAGGCTGCCGGCCGGCTCGTCCCACGCGCGCTCGGACGCCTCGGCGACCTGGCGGTGGGCGTCGGCGTCGGCGTCGCGGTCCGGCCACCAGGGGAACGGCGGGGCGTAGGGCAGCCCGCCGGTGCCGAAGCCCAGCAGCTCGGTGAAGGCGGCGTTGATCTCGACGACCTGCCCCTCGGCGTCGCAGACGAAGAAGCCCTCCTGCAGCGACTCGATCATCGCCGCACGCCACCGGGTGTGCTGGGTCCGCAGCCGGGCCAGCCGGACGGTGGTGTGGACACGAGCGAGCAGCTCCTGCGCCGAGAACGGCTTCACGAGGTAGTCGTCGGCCCCGGCGGCCAGCCCGTCGACGGCGGCTTCCTGCCCGGCCCGCGCCGACAGCAGCAGCACCGGCACGGCCGCGGTGCGCGGGTCGCCGCGCAGCTCGGCGAGCAGGCCGAGGCCGTCGAGCCGGGGCATCATGACGTCGCTGATGATCAGCTCGGGCGGCTCGGCGCAGGCGGCGGCGAACGCCTCGACGCCGTCGCGCACCGCGGTCACCGCGTAGTCCTCGCGCAGCAACCGGACGAGGTAGTCGCGCATGTCGGCGTTGTCGTCGGCGACCAGGACGCGGGCCCCCGCGGCCGCGGCGGGCGCGGGCCGGTCGGCCTCGCCGGCGTCCGGCAGCCAGCGCAGGGCCTCCTGCACGTACGGTTCCGCCGACTCCGCGGCGGCCCCGCCGGTCGTGGGCACGTCGACGACGTGCTCGGCGGGCAGGTGGTGCGTGCCCAGCGGCACCCGGACCCGGAACGTCGTCCCGGCGCCCGGCGTGCTCTCCACGGTGACGGTGCCGCCGTGCATGCCGACGAGCTCGCGCACCAGGGCCAGGCCGATCCCGCTGCCCTCGTTCGACCGCGCCCGCGCGGTCGTGATCCGGTGGAACCGCTCGAACAGGCGCGGCAGCTCGGCGGCGTCGATCCCGATCCCGGTGTCGGACACGGCGATCACCGCGTGCCCGTCTTCGATGGTGCTCCTCACCCGGATCGCGCCGTCGAAGGTGAACTTGACCGCGTTGGACAGCAGGTTGAAGACGACCTTCTCCCACATCCCGCGGTCGACGTGCACCGGCTCGTCCGACGGGTCGCAGTCGACCTCGAACGCCAGGCCGGCCCGCTCGACGGCGGCGCGGAAGACGCTCGCCAGCTCCGCGGTGAACGTCCCGAGGTCCACCGGTTCGAAGCGGGCCTGCATCCGGCCGGCTTCGATCCGGGAGAAGTCGAGCAGGTTGTTCACCAGCCGGCCCAGCCGCAACGCGTTGCGCTGGATGACGTCGACTTCCTCCCGCACCCGCTCGCCGGCGCCCGCGAGGGCCTCCCGCAGCTCGGCGGCCGGGCCCAGGATCAGCGTGAGCGGCGTCCGGAACTCGTGGCTGACGTTGGCGAAGAACGTCGTCTTCGCGGCGTCGAGCGCGGCCAGCTCCTCGGCGCGCCGCTGCTGGACCTGGTAGGCGATCGCGCCGTTGACCAGCGCCGTCGTCTGCTGGGCGACCAGCCCGAGGAACGTCCGGTAGGACTCGTCGAGCGCCCGCCCGGCGCTCGCCGCCAGCACGATCACGCCGGTCGCGGCGTCGCCGGCGTCACCGGGCAGCGGCAGCACCACCGCCTCGGTCGGCGGGGTGGACCAGCCGCCGGACGGCAGCTCGCCGAGCGCGTCGCCGGACACCGTCCGCGGTGCCCCGTCGGCGAGCACGTCCGCGAGCGGCCAGGTGGCCGCGTCACCCGCGCTCTCGCCGCCGGCGGTGACGGCCGCCCGGGTGAGCGCCCCGTCGTCCTGCCGGATGTGGATCGCCGCGTAGGGGACGTCGGCGCCGGCCCGGCCCAGCACCCCGGCGACCAGCTCGCAGGCTTCGCCGACGTTCCGGGCGCGGCCGGCCTGGGCGCTGAGCTCGCGCAGCGTCGCCAGCCGCCGGGCGCCGATCACCCGCTCGGTCGTGTCGGAAACCGCGGTGAACACCGCCCGCACGGCGCCTTCGTCGTCGTGCACCGGGCTGTAGGAGTACGTCCAGTAGGTTTCTTCCCAGTAGCCGTGCCGGTTCATCGGCAGCAGCAGGTCCTCCGACCAGGTCGCCTCGCCGGTGGACATCACGCTGTCCAGCATCGGGCCGATGATGTGCCAGATCTCGGCCCAGACGTCCGAACCCGGCTTGTCCAGCGCCGGGTGCTTGGTGCCCAGCAGCGGCAGGTACGCGTCGTTGTAGAGGAACCGCAGCTCCGGGCCCCACCAGACGATCATCGGGAACCGGGAGGTCAGGCAGATCCGCACCGCCGTCGTCAGGGTGACCGGCCAGCCCACGGGCTCACCGAGCGGGGACGACGCCCAGTCGAAGTCCCGCATCCGGGCGGCCATCCTGCTGGTCCCGGGAAACACGGCCCGGTGGCCGGCCTCTTCCCCGACGCTCATCACACTCCAGGTTCACGCGGCCCCGGCCGAGCCTACTCGACCCTGGCCGGCCTCGCCGGATGCGCGGCGTGCCGTGATCGGGCGTCAGCCGAGCAGCCAGGTCATCGTGATCGTGGTGCCGTCGTCGCGGTGCACCTGCGCGCAGTGGTCGGCGAGGGTGTCGATGAGCAGCAGGCCGCGGCCGCGCAGCCCGTTCGAACCGGACGGCGGGCGCCAGGTGCCGTAGTCGGTGACCGTCACGGTCAGCCGGCCCGGCAGCGCCTCGGCCCGGACGTCGACCGGGCCCGGCTGCCCGCCGGGGTAGGCGTGCTCGGCGGAGTTGGCCATCGCCTCGTAGCCGGCGAGGACGATGTCCTCCCGCCGTTCGAGGCTCAGCGGCAGCGTGCCCAGCCAGCGGGCGAGCCCTTCGCGCAGTTCCGGCAGTTGTTCGGCGATCGCGGCGGTGCGCCGGTGGAACGTGTCCGTCGGCGCGGGTGCGCCGGGGGAGAGGGGGTCCGTCATGGGGCGTCCTCTCCGCGGTGGCGAACGTGGATCACGGCGATGTCGTCGTCGTGCCGGCCGCGCGTCAGTTCGTCGACGAGCTTGTCCCACGCCGTTTCGAGGTCGGCGGCGGTCAGCAGTCCCGGGATACCCGCCAGGAGCCATTCGACGCCAAGGGTGAGGTCACGGGTACGGCTTTCGACCAGGCCGTCGGTGTAGAGCACGAGGTCCGCGCCCACCGGGAAACCCGCCGTACGCTGCGGGAAGACCGAACCGACGCCGAGCGGCTGCGCCAGTGCTTCGCCGATCTGCTCCGGGGGCTCGCCCGGGCGGACCAGGATCGCGGGCAGGTGGCCGGCGTTGGCGTAGGCGAGCGTGTGGTCGGCGGGCCGGTGGACCGCGTAGAAGCAGGTCACGAAGGTTTCGCCGAACAGCCCGACGGACAGTTCGGAGACGTTGCGCAGGACCTCCGACGGCGGCAGCTCCAGCAGCGCGTAGCTGCGGATGGCCGTGCGGACCTGGCCCATCACGGTCGCCGCGGTGATGCCGTGGCCGACGACGTCGCCGATGACGAACGCGGTGGCCCCCGACGGCAGCCGGATGACGTCGAACCAGTCGCCGCCGACCTTGCTCCCGGTGGCCGCGGGCAGGTACCGGGTGAACACATCGAGCCCGGGCGTCGGCGGGGCGACCGGCAGCATGCTGCGGGACAGCTCCGAGGCGAGGCTGCGCTCGCGTTCGTAGAGCCGGGCGTTGTCCAGCGCGATGGCCGTGTAGGCGGCGATGCCCTCGGCCAGGTACTCGTGCCGGGCGGTGAACCGGTCCGGCTCGGGGTGGCCGAAGAAGAACCCGCCCAGCACCTCCCCGGAGGTCGGGCTGAGCACCGGGACGGCCAGGTAGCTGCAGACGGGCAGGTGTCCCTCGGGCATCCCGTGGTACGGCGCGTTCTTCCCGAACCGCGGGTCCCGCGTGATGTCGGGGCTGCGCACGGTGCCGGTGCCGTCGAAGGTCGGGGCGAACACGTCGGTGTTGCGCGGCATGGGGAAGCGGGCGAACGCCTCCCGCGGCACGCCCGAGATCGTGTACAGCGTGTACGACTCGCCGAACTCGTCGATCAGGTTGTAGAAGAACGCGCCGAAGCCGGCGCCGGTCGCCTGGGTGGCCGCGTCGGTCGCGGCCTGCACGATCCGGTCGATGTCGAGCTGCGCGGTCAGTTCCCGGCCGGTGGAGTGCAGCGCGTCCAGGACCGCGGCTTCGCCGCGCAGCCGCCGGACGGTGCGGGCCAGGCCGTCGGTGGCGGCCTGGATCGCCGTGGCGGCGGCTTCCGGGGTCCCGGCGATCTCCACGGTGGTGTAGACCAGTGCGCCACGCTCGCCGTCGTCGTCCGCGACGGCGACGGCGTGGGTGATCGCCTTGCCCGGCACCAGGTCCGCGAGGGCCGCGCAGTCGGTCACCGCCCGCGTGACGTGTTCGCCGAGCAGCGCGCGCACTTCCTCCGGACCGAGGGCGCGGACCTCGGTGATCACCGGGACGCCGTCCCCGTCGAGGAAGGTCCCGCGCACGGCGTCGAGCACGGCGTCGAAGTCCGGCCGGGGCGTCATCGGGGAGCCAGCGCTTCGGACAGCGACGGGTAGATGGCGAGCTCGTCGGTCAACCGGGTCAGCTCCAGCGGGCGCAGGGTGATCCGGCCGGCGGCCACCACCCGCAGGGGCACCGACGCGCCGGCCCCGCGGTGGGCCCGGACGAGCTCGGCCATACCCGCCGAGGCCAGGAACGTGACCCCGGTGAGGTCGATCACGAGCACCGACGGCAGCAGGCGGCCCGCGCGTTCGGCCAATTGGCGCAGTTTCGGGGCGAGCGCGAGGTCGAGGGCGCCTTCGACGCGCAGCACCGCCGCACCGTCCCGGCTCTCCAGCGCTACGGATCCCGCCGAACTGGCGGCGTCTTCGAGTGAGTCCCCGGTCACGTCCCGTTCACCCATGGCGCCCATCCTGCCTGTTCGCGGGCCCGGCGGAAAGCGGAGGGGGTGCTGACGCGGCGCCGCGGCGCCGGTGCGGGCATGATTGACAGCGGTTGAGCAAACAGCCTTCGTGATCACGCACGCCCACCGGCAGCGCCGGTGGAGCCTGCCGAAGGCGAGGAGAACCGCCATGACCGAGCACACCCACACCGAAAGCTCGGCCACCGCTGTGCCGTTCGGGGAGTTCCGGATCGCCCGGACGGAGCAAGGAGACACCGTCGTCGTCGAGGTCGCCGGAGACGTGGACACGACCACCGCGCCGGCGCTCGTGGAAGCCGCCGACGAAGCACTGGCCGCGCAACCGCCGGTGCTGGTGGTCGACCTGACCCGCGTCGAGTTCCTCGCTTCGCCCGGTCTGACCGCGCTGCTGGCCATCCACCGCAACGCCGGTGACAGCACCGCGGTGCGGATCGTCGCGGCCGGCCGGGCCACCCTGCGCCCGATCCAGCTGACCGGTCTCGAGGACAGCCTTTCGCTCTTCCCGACCCGCGAAGCGGCGCTCGCCGGGTCCTGACCCGGAACGTCCCGGCCGCGTCAGCTGCCGGCCGGGACGGCGAGGCGCCGGATGGCCAGCAGGGCGACGTCGTCCTGGGCCGCCCGGTTGCCGATCATCGCGGCCATCACCTGCGCGCAGAGCCGGTCCGGGTCACCCGCCCGCACGGTCGCCGCCAGCTGCGCCATCCCGACGTCCACGGGCCGGTCCCGCCGTTCCACCAGACCATCGGTGTAGAGCAACAGCACGGCCTCGTGCGGCAGCTCGACCACGGTCGTCCGGCGTTCCGGCACCCCGATGGTCAGCCCGATCGGGGGGTCCGGCGGCGCGTCGGCCAGCCGGGCCGGTTCGCCGGCGAGGGCCAGCACCGGGGGCAGGTGGCCGGCCAGGGACAGCGTCAGCGTTTCGCGGTCCGGCCCGATGATCCCGTAGGCCACCGTGGCCATCGCCCCGTGTTCGAAGTGGTTGGCCTTGCGGTCGAGCTTGGCGAGCACCTCGGCGGGGCTTTCGGAGTCGAGGGCGTAGGCGCGCAGGGCACTGCGCAGCCGCCCCATGATCACGGCCGCGTCGAGGCCGTGGCCCGAGACATCGCCCATCACCACGCCGAGCCGGTCGCCCGGCAGCGTGAACAGGTCGTACCAGTCGCCGCCGATCCCGGTCTCCGCGCCGGGCACGTACCGCGCGCCGAAGGCCAGGCCGGTCACGTCGGGCAGGCTGCTGGGCAGCAGGCTCCGCTGCAGCGCCATGGTGGCGGTGCGGTTCTCCTCCTGCGACTCCACCTGGATCGCCACCGCCAGGCGATCGGCCAGCAGCTGCATGGTGGCCACGTCGGGCTCGCCGAACGGCCTGGGCGTTACGGAACCCACGTGCAGCACGCCGACGAGCTCGCTGCCGGCGAGCATGGGCACCCCGAGCATGGAACGCAGCCCGCGTTCCCACAGCAGGGAGTTCACCACCGTCGTCTCGTCGACGTGGTCGAGGATTACGGGGGCCCGCTCGAGCGCGACCCGGCCGGCGAACCCGCTGCCCACCGGCACCCGCACGCCCTGGTGGACCTCCTCTTCGATGCCCGCGGCGGCGAAGGCCACGAGCTGGCGGCCACTGGGCTGGTACCGCAGCACGGTCGCGGTGTCGACCTCCATGACCTCGCACAGGCGCTGCAGGGTCTCGGCGAGCGTCTCGGCCAGCCCGAGGTGGGAAGCGGGTGCGCCGATGATCGATTCCAGCTGCTGCAGCCGGTGCTGGGCGTCGAGACTTCGCGACATGGAAGAACCCTAGCCGCCACTCCTTTGCACGCCTAACCATCCCGGGTTTCGACGGCGGGTTCCCCGGGGTAGTCACGCGGTCGTGAACGTCGACTTGGACTGGGTGGGTGTGCTGCGGCACGGCCAGAGCACCGGGAACGTGGCCAGGGAAGAGGCGGAGTCGGCAGGCGCGGATGTGATCGACATCGCCGAACGCGACGCCGACGTGCCGCTGACGGACCTCGGCCGGGAACAGGCCGCGGCCGCGCGGAAGTTCCTCGGCGAGCACCCACCGGACCTCGTCGTCACCTCCACCTACCGCCGCGCCTGGGACACCGCGCGGCTGGCCGTCCCCGAAGGGGTGACGATCATCCCCGACGAACGGCTGCGCGACCGCGAGCTCGGCGTGCTCGATCTGCTGACCTCCCACGGCGTCCGCGAGCGGTGGCCCGACGAGCTGCGGCGCAAGCGGCGGCTGGGCAAGTTCTACTACCGGCCGCCGGGCGGGGAGTCCTGGGCGGACGTGGTGCTGCGGCTGCGTTCCCTGCTCACCGAGCTCGGCGTCGAGCACGCCGGAAAGCGCGTTCTGCTGGCCGCGCACGAAATGACCGTGTTCGCCCTGCGCTACCTCCTCGAAGGACTGCCCGAGCCCGACCTGCTGCGCGCCGCCGACGCCACCGAAGTCCCGAACGGCTCGGTGACGGCCTGGGAACGCGACTCCGACGGCGGGTTCACCATGGTGCTGGCCCAGGAGGTCGGCCACCTGCACGCCACCGACACGCCACCGACGGCGGACGACGATGCCGCAGAACAGCTCAGCTGACCCGGCGCCGGTCAGCCCGGCCCTGCTGCGGGACTGGCGGATCGGCGCGGACGACCGCGGCACCGTGCTCGTCGTCGGCGGCGCCCGGACCGTGCCGGGAGCGCCGGCGCTGTCCGGGACCGCCGCCCTGCGCGCCGGCGCCGGCACGCTGCAGCTGGCGGTCGCCGAACGGCACGCGACGGCGATCGGCGTCTCGGTACCGGAGTCGTCGGTGCTCGGGCTGCCGGAAACGGCGTCCGGCGCGATCGCCGCGGACGCCGTCGACCGGCTGGCCGACGTGCTGCCCGGCGCCGGCACGGTCGTGGTCGGCCCCGGCCTGACCGGCGCCGAGGAGACCGAGGACCTGCTGCGGCGCCTGGTACCGGCGATCGCCCCGGACGCGCGGGTGGTGCTCGACGCGTTCGCGCTCGGCGCGCTGAGCCGGGACCGCGCGCTCGCCGAACCGCTGTCCGGCCGGCTCCTGCTCACCCCGAACCGGGTCGAAGCGGCCTACCTCGACGGCTGCGAGGAAAAGGACGTCGACGACCTGGAGACGGCGGTGCGGATCGCCCGCGACTACGGCGGCGTGGTGCTGCTGATGGGTGTGGTCGCCGCACCGGACGGCCGGGTCTGGCGCGACGGCAGCGGCCACGTCGGCCTGGCGACCTCCGGCAGCGGCGACGTCCTGGCCGGCCTGACCGGCGGCTTCCTCGCCCGCGGCGCGGCCGTCGAGCAGGCCGCCTGCTGGGCGACGCACGTCCACGCGGTGGCCGGCCAGCGGCTGATCCCGGACACCGGCGCCACCGGCCTGCTGGCGCGGGAGCTCGTCGCCGAGATCCCGCGGGTCATCGCCGAGCTGGAGCGCTGAGCGTCACCGCTGCGCGGTGGGCCGCACGATGACCTCGTTGACGTCCACGCCGTCCGGCTGCCCGATCGCGTAGGCGACCGCGCCGGCGATCGCGTCCGCCGGGAGGGTCACCGCGCGGTAGCTACGCATCGCCGCCCGGGCGCCGGGCTCGGTGATGCTGTCGGCCAGCTCGGACTCGGTGACGCCGGGGGAGATCGTCGTCACGCGGATGCCGGGGCCCGCCTCCAGGCGCAGGCCCTCGGTGATCGCCCGGGCCGCGTACTTGGTGCCGCAGTAGACCGCGGCCGTCGGCACGACCTCGTGCGCGCCGGTGGAGGCGATCGTCACGAAGTGGCCGCCGCCGGCGCGGCCGAAGTGCGGCAGGACGGCGGCGATCCCGTGCAGCAGGCCGCGGACGTTGACGTCGATCATCCGGTCCCACTCCTCGACGTGCAGGGAGTCCAACCGGGACAGCGGCATCACACCCGCGTTGGCGACGAAGGCGTCGATCCGCCCGTGCGCCTCGACGGCGGCGTCGGCGAACGCGGCGACGTCCGCGCGGTCGGTGACGTCGAGGCGGTGCACGTCCGCGGTGCCGCCGGCGTCGTGGATCTCCTTCGCCAGCGCGGTCAGCCGGTCTTCGCGCCGGGCGCCGAGCACGACGTGGTGGCCCTCGCCGGCCAGGCGCAGCGCGGTGGCGCGGCCGATGCCGCTGCTGGCGCCGGTGATGAGAACGGTCTTCACGGGGTTTCCTCCTGGGGGAAGTCGGCGGCGAGGGTGGTCTCGCGCCAGGTGTCGAAGGTGGTGCGGAGGGTGCCGAGCCGCGCGGTGGCGATGTCGTAGGCGGCCCGGCCGAGGAGCAGGCGCAGCGGCGGTTCGCCGGCGGCGACGGCGGCGAGGATCGCTTCGGCCGCGCGGGCCGGGTCACCCGGCTGCCGCCCGTACGTCGCGAGCGTCGCCTCCCGGCGGGCGCCCGCGGTCCCGGCGTAGTCGTCGATGCGGATCGCCGACTGCCGCATCGACGGGCCGGACCAGCCGGTGCGGAACGCGGCGGGCTCCACGATGGTCACCTTGATGCCCAGCGGCGCCACCTCCGCGGCCAGGGACTCGGAAAGCCCTTCCACGGCGAACTTCGTCGCGTGGTAGTAGCCGGTGGCGCCGAAGGCGGCCAGGCCGCCGAGCGAGGACACGGTGACGACGTGGCCGCTGCGGCGCGCCCGCATGCCCGGCAGGACCGCGCGGGTGACGTCGGCGAGGCCGAAGACGTTGGTGTCGAACAGCTTCCGGATCTCCTCGTCCTCGCCTTCCTCGATCGCGGCGAGGTAGCCGTAGCCGGCGTTGTTCACCAGGACGTCGATCCGGCCGAACACCGCTTCGGCACGCTGCACGGCTTCGACGACCTGGTCGTGGTCGGTGACGTCGAGCGGCAGGGCCAGCGCGCGGTCGCCGTGCGCCTCGGCGAGGCCGGCCACGCGCGCCGGGTCGCGGGCGGTGACGACCGCGCGCATCCCGTGGCCGAGCACGGCTTCGGCCAGCGCGCGGCCGAGGCCGCCGGAACAGCCGGTGATGAACCAGACAGGGTTTTCGGGCACGACGAACTACTCCGTCCATTGTGGAGGGGGAAAGGTGGTTCAGGAAGCGGCTAGACTGCCCAGCAGGGCCAGTGCCGCTTCCGAGGGGCTGCCCGGCTCGGCTTGGTAGACGATCAGCTGCTGGCCGGGGGCGCTGTTCACGGTCAGCGCCTCGTAGCTCAGTTCCAGCTCGCCGACCAGCCGGTGGCGGAACCGCTTGATCTCGTGGGTCTTCTGCCGGATGTCGTGGCGGGCCCACAGCCGGCGGAAGTCCGCGCTCTTGACCGACAGCTCGCCGACGGTGTCGATGAGCTGCGGGTCGTCCGGGTCGAGCCCGGCCGCCGCCCGCAGGCCGCCGACCGTGTTCACGGCCACGCGCTCCCAGTCCGGGTAGAACTCGCGGGCGTCCGGGTCCAGGAACACCAGGCGGACCAGGTCACCGCTGTGGGTGTGCCCGGCGAACAGCGCCTCGCCCAGCGCGTTGTGCGCCAGCACGTCGAGACAGCGGCCGAGCACGAGCGCGGGCGTGTCCGGCCAGCCGTCCATCAGGCGCAGCAGGTTCGGGCTGACCTGTTCGCGCCGCCGGGCGCGCCGGCGGCGGACCGGTGCCGGCCGGGCCAGCCGGTGGAGGTGCGCGGCGGCGTCGTCGTCCAGCGCCAGCCCGCGGGCCAGCGCGTCGACGACCTGCGCCGACGGGTTCCGCTCCCGGCCCTGCTCGAGCCGGATGTAGTAGTCGGTGCTGACGCCGGCCAGCAGCGCCACCTCTTCGCGGCGCAGGCCGGCCACCCGCCGCGACCCGCCCGCGGGCAAGCCGAGCTCCCCGGGTCCCACCTGCGCGCGGCGGGCCCGGAGGAACTCCCCGAGGGTGTTGTCCTTGGCCACGTCTTCGAGGCTAACCCGGATCCGGCGGGCAAGGGTGGCCGCGCCGCACCCACCCTCAGACCAGCCGGATCGGCTCCTCGTCGTCGCCCGGGTCGGCCCGCAGCAGCGTCGCCGTGGCCGTCCGGCCGTCGACGTCCAGCTCCATGACCGCGTTGCCGAAGTGCGGGCCGGAAACGCAGTGCCACGACAGCGGCGCGGGCGGGACGCCGGTGCGGCGGGCCAGCCATTCGCTCACCCGGGTGAGCGGCCGCGACCAGCCGGCCCGGAACAGCCGGTTCATGTACCACGGCACGGTGTTGTGCACCGGCGAGCAGGTCAGCTGGTGGACCGGCGCCGCGGTGCCGCCATCGAACTCCGCCTTGGCCACGTAGGCGTGGTGCACGTCGCCGGACAGCACGTTGACCGACGCCGGTCCGTCGTCCGCGACGCGGGCGATGAGCTTCGCCAGCCGTTCGAACGACGTCCGGAACGCCGGCCAGTGCTCCAGATCCACGAGCTGCCGGAACCACTCGTTGGCCCGCCCGACGAGCCCGGGCCGGGCGCAGAGCCGCTCGTTGACCGACTGCGCGGCCGACAGCGCGGTGGGCAGCAGCCACGGCAGCGACGTGCCGATCAGCAGGTGGTCGAACCCGCCGGCCGCCTGCTCTTCGATCCAGCGGAACTCCTCGTCGCCGATCATCGAGCGCTGCCCGCCGGCGAGGATCCGGCCGGCCCGCGAATCGATCACCAGCAGCCGGACCGGGCCGAAGTCGCGCCGGTAGGACCACCGGGTGCCCTTGGCGCCGTCGGCTTCGCGGTCGGCCCGGTCGGCGAACTCGCGCAGCAGCGCGGCGTTGTCCACACCGGACTTGCGCACCCGCTGGTAGAGGTCGTCCTCGGCCAGCTCGCGAGGCCCGAGGTTGCCGAGGTGCTGGTAGACCCAGTACGAGACCAGCGCGCCGCGGATCCGCTCCGGCCACCAGGACGTGCGGGCCATCTTCTCGCGCCAGGCCTGCGAGGTGTTCCAGTCGTCGCGGACGTCGTGGTCGTCGAAGATCATCGACGTCGGCACGGTGGAGAGCAGCCAGCGGACCGCCGGGTCGCACCAGGCCTCGAAGTACAGGTGGCAGTACTCCTCGAAGTCGGCGACCTCGTTGCCGGGCGGCTGCCCGGTGTCACGCCGGCTGGCGAGCCACTCCTGCGTCGCGTCGGTGGTTTCGTCGGCGTAGACCTGATCGCCCAGCAACAGCAGCGATTCGGGCCACTCGGCCTCGTCGAGGGCGGCGATCCGGTGGGCGTAGGCGGCGAGCGCGTCCGGGCCCAGCGCGTCCTGCTCCCGCGGCTTGCGGCAGGAGCCGAACACGAGCCGGAACCGCGGGTCGCCCGGCGCCAGCGTCCGGATCCGGCTCGGCGGCAGGTCGCTGCCCGGTTCCGGCCAGACGACGTGGCCGTCGAGCCGCACCTCGTACGGCGTGCTCTTCGCGGGTTCCAGCCCGGTGAGCACGACCAGCGCGTAGTGGTGGCCGGCGACTTCGAACGTCCGGGCGTCCGCGTCGCCGACGCGCACTTCGCACGGCCCGTCCACCTCGACCCAGATCGTCGCCGAAGTGGCGTCTACGTGCCGCAGCAGCGGGCCCAGCAGCAGCTCGGTCATCCCGGAATCCTGCCAGAACCCCGCCGGGGCGGCCGATCGGTGAACCGCTCGAAACTTCCCGAAACGTTTCGATAATCGTTGACCGCCCGGGGACGGCGACGAACGATCGTCGCAGCTGCGCTCCCGCCCCCGGAAAGGATCTGCTCGAGTGCGAAGACTCCTCACCGCCCTTTCCGCCGCCGTGCTGGCGATCGCCGCGTCGATCGTGCTGGTCGTGGCGGCGCAGCCGGCCTCCGCGGCCACGCTGACCCGGGTCACCGACTTCGGCAGCAATCCCAGCAACCTCAGCATGTACACCTACGTCCCCGACCACGTCGCCGCCCGCCCGGCGCTGCTGGTGGCCGTCCACTACTGCACCGGTTCGGCGTCGGCGATCTTCAACGGCTACGCCCGCGACTACGTCACCGCGGCGGACCAGTACGGGTACGTCATCGTGTTCCCGGAAGCCACCCGCAGCGGGCAGTGCTTCGACGTTTCCTCGCCGCAGGCCCTCTCCCGCGGCGGCGGCAGCGACCCCGTCGGCATCCTGTCGATGGTCAACTGGGCCAAGCAGCGCTACAACGTCGACGCCTCCCGCGTGTACGTCACCGGGTTCTCCTCCGGCGCGATGATGACGAACGTGCTCGCGGCGGAGTACCCGGACGTGTTCGCCGCCGGATCGGCGTTCATGGGCGTACCGGCCGGCTGCTTCGCGACCACGGACGGGTCGAGCTGGAACAGCCAGTGCTCGAACGGCCAGCTGATCAAGACGGCGCAGCAGTGGGGCGACCAGGCCCGGCAGATGAGCGGCGGCCGCAGCGGCCCGTACCCGCGGATGCAGCTGTGGCACGGCACGGCCGACGACACGCTGCGCTACCCGAACTTCGGGGAGGAGATCAAGCAGTGGACGAACCTGCAGGGGGTCGGCCAGACGCCGTCGTCGAGTGATTCCCCGCAGCCGGGCTGGACGCGGACCCGCTACGGCGCCACCGGCACGCAGGCGCCGGTCGAGGGCATCAGCGTCCAGGGTGCGGGGCACTCGCTGCCGCAGAACGGGATGATCCAGTACGCGATCGCGTTCCTGGGCCTGAGCAGCAGTGGCTCGACCACGACGCCCACCACGCCGACCACCACGACGTCTTCGACGCCGCCCGCCGGGGCGACGCTGGGCAACGCGGCGGCCCGGACCGGGCGGTACTTCGGCACGGCGGTCTCGGCGAGCAAGCTGTCGGACAGCGTGTACACCGGCATCTTGAGCCGCGAGTTCTCCATGATCACACCGGAGAACGAGATGAAGATCGACGCGACCGAGCCGTCGCAGAACCAGTTCTCCTACGCAGGCGCGGACCGGATCGTGAGCCAGGCGAGCAGCCAGGGCGCCCGGCTGCGCGGGCACACGCTGGCCTGGCACGGGCAGCAGCCGGGCTGGATGCAGAGCATGGAGGGCTCGGCGCTGCGGCAGGCGATGCTGAACCACATCACCCAGGTCGCGACCCACTACCGCGGCAAGATCTACGCGTGGGACGTGGTGAACGAGGCGTTCGCCGACGGCGGTTCCGGCGCCCGCCGCGATTCGAACCTGCAGCGCACGGGCAACGACTGGATCGAGGCGGCGTTCCGCGCGGCCCGGGCGGCCGACCCGGACGCGAAGCTCTGTTACAACGACTACAACACCGACGACTGGAGCCAGGCGAAGACCCAGGCGGTGTACCGGATGGTGCAGGACTTCAGGTCCCGCGGCGTGCCGATCGACTGCGTCGGGTTCCAGGCGCACTTCAACGCCAACAGCCCGGTGCCCGCCGACTACCGGACGACGTTGCAGAACTTCGCCGACCTCGGCGTCGACGTCCAGCTGACCGAGCTGGACATCGAGGGCTCGGGCAGCACGCAGGCGGCCGCCTTCCGCACGGTGACCGCGGCGTGCCTGGCGGTCGCGCGCTGCACCGGGATCACGGTGTGGGGCATCCGCGACACGGACTCGTGGCGGTCGTCGGGAACGCCGTTGCTCTTCGACGGCAACGGCCAGAAGAAGGCGGCCTACACGGCGGTCCTGGACACGTTGAACGGCGACACCCCACCGGACGGCGGCACGACGACCACGACCACGCCGGTTCCGAGCGG
This sequence comes from Amycolatopsis sp. Hca4, assembly GCF_013364075.1. GTDB lineage: Bacteria > Actinomycetota > Actinomycetes > Mycobacteriales > Pseudonocardiaceae > Amycolatopsis. Next base: position 2,653,910 of record NZ_CP054925.1, on the reverse strand, counting down.
CTGCTCGGCGGTGTACGCGAAGACGGCGGAGTGGAACGTCGGGTTCAACGGCCAGGTGACGGTGTCGGGCACGAACAACTGGACGCTGACGATCACGTTCCACGCACCCCAGAAGGTGATCGGCAGCTGGAACTACACGGGAACGTGGGACAGCACGGGCTACGTCCTGACGGCCCGCCCCAACGGGAGCGGCAACGTGATCGGCTTCACCGTCCAGCACGGCGGCAACCTGACCGACCCGACGGTGACCTGCACGAGTCCATAGTGGTCGTGATCACAGGATCGAGGTCGTGCGAAAACTGTCGGTGGTGAGGGCTAGCCTCAGCGCATGAACACGGACGACGCAACAGTCCCGGCGCACCAGCTCACCAAGGGCCAGTGGTTCTGGCACGAGCCGGCGCCGGGGCTGCCCGCGTGGCAGCTGCAGGTGAATTCGGCGGAACTGGTGGAGGATTCCGTCGAGATCTTCACTACTGATGGGGAGCGGGAGCTGGTTTCTTATCCGCGGAACCGAATGGTTCGGTTGGCTGAGGTGGCTTGAGGGGTTGTTTCGGGGCCGGGAGGGGGTTGGGTGGGGGAGCGGGCCCGACTCGGGTGCTGCTGAGGCGGTTGTTCGGCCTTGACCGGCCGGAGTTGGGGCGGCGATCGGTCGCGTTGGGCCGCGGGGGCGTGCGCGGCGATCGATTGCGTTGAGTCACAGGCTTATGGCGGGGAGCGACCGTTCGCCTTGAGTGCCAGGTTGGTGCGGCGGTCGGTCGCGTTGAGCTGAGCGCGATCGCCGGCTGATCTCAGGCGAACTGCGGGAGTTGCCTGCTCCGCGCGGGAATCCGCGCTGTGGGCGAACCTGCCCTGCGCGCGAATCGGCGCTGCGGGCGAACCCCCGCACGCGCGAACCCGCCGGCGCGCTCGTAGGCGAGCCGGCGGGTGGTGGTTCGTTGGCGCCTCTGCTGCTGTGTTGGCCCGTCGCCTTTTTCTTCCGGCGTGCTCGGGCTCGTCCCTCAGCTTGCGTCGCGGAGGGAAGGCGGGCGCCAGGTCATGCGGACCGTTGTTCCCTTTTCACCCGAGGCTATGTCGGACTGGTCCGTCACCTGGTCGATCAGCAGCAAGCCGCGGCCGCCCGAGGTGCGCAAGCCTGCTTTCTTCGGGCGGGTTGCCGGGATGCCGCAGCCGGTGTCCGTTACCGTTATCGTGATCGTGTCGCCCTCTCGGCGGGCCTGCAAGCGGGCCCAGCCGTGGCCGTCCGGGTAGGCGTGGGCCGCCACGTTGGCCAGTGCTTCGTACGTTGCCAACGTCATGTCGTGCTTGCTCTCCGGGTCGAGCGGGAATTCGCCCAGCCACTGGAGCAGCTTGCGGCGCAGGCCGGCCATCTCGTTCGGCAGTGCCGGCGCCAGCTCTTCGAACGTCGAGGCGACCACGGCTCCGGCGCCGAAACGCTCCGGGGCCGTGGTCCCGGCTTGGTCGGCGTCGGTGCTTTCGCCCGTATCGACGCCAGAGTCCGGGGTATGTCGATACACGATCCGCTCCCATCGTCAGCCGCGGTTCCCCCGTGTCAGCGGGCTTCTCCGATGGACTACCCACGGCCACGGGTTCTTACCCGTTGTGCTTCGTGAGATCTGTCGCTACAGTGGAGACGCTCCTCGCGGATGCCGGCCCCTCGGCCGCCCGGAGGCAGCTCCCTCGGATTCAGGCCAGTCGGCCTCCTTCCTTCTTTCCGGCCTCGCCGTCCGTGCGCAGGCCCATCACCACCTCAGGAGACACCCATGTCCTTTCACGGAATCCTCGACCTGTCCGGCAAGACCCCGTTCGCCCGGCCCGGCTACCGGCCCGCGCCGGACGACGTCGCCGTCCCGCTTTCCCTGGTGCGCAAGCACAATCTGCGGCCCGGCGACGAAATCAGCGGCGAAGGCGAAAAGCTCGTCAGCGTCAACGGCCACGACCCGGACGAGCCGCGCCCCCGGTTCGCCGACCTCGTGCCGGTGCACCCGGACCGGCGGCTGCTGCTCGAAACCACGCCGACGCGGCTGCTGCCGCGCGTCATCGACCTCGTCACCCCGCTCGGCCGGGGGCAGCGCGCGCTGGTCGTTTCGCCGCCGAAAGCCGGGAAAACCACGGTGCTGCAGGAAATCGGCCACGGGCTGTCGGTCAACCACCCCGACTGCCGGCTGCTGGTCCTGCTCGCCGACGAGCGTCCGGAGGAGGTCACCGAGCTGAGCCGGACCGTGCGCGGCGAGGTGATCGCGTCCACTTTCGACCGGCCGCCCGCCGAACACGTTGCGGTGGCGGAACTCGCGGTCGAGCGCGCGAAACGTCTGGTGGAGCACGGCGAGGACGTCGTGCTGCTGCTCGATTCGCTCACCCGGCTCGGCCGCGCGTACAACCTTTCGGCCCGCCCGTCCGGCCGCACCCTGTCCGGCGGCGTCGACGCGGCCGCGTTGCAGCCGATGAAGCGGATCCTCGGCGCGGCACGGAACATCGAGGGCGGCGGTTCGCTCACCATCATCGCGTCGGCGCTGGTGGAGACCGGTTCCCTGGCCGACACGGTGTTCTTCGAGGAGCTGAAGAGCACCGGCAACGCTGAACTCAAGCTCGACCGCAAGACGGCCGAGCGGCGCGTCTTCCCGGCGGTCGACGTGGCGGCTTCCGGTACCCGGCGCGAAGAACTGCTGGTCACCCCGGGTGAACTGGCGGCCATGCGCGAGGTCCGGCGGGCACTGCCGGGGCCGCACGCGATCGAGCAGCTGCTGGAACAGCTGCGCAAGACCGGCTCCAACGCCGAGTTCCTCCTCCGCGTGACCGGCGCGGCCCTGCCGGCGGCGGCCTGAGCGTTCAGCTTTCGCGACGCTCCCGCAGCTCACCGATCACTTCCGCCCCGACACTGTCGGCTTCCTCGGCGGTTTCCGGAGGCTCGCCCTCGCCGGGACGGTAGAGCCGATCCTCGCGACGGCCGGGATCCGGGGTGCCGGGCCGGGCGATCTCGGGCTGCTGTTCGTTCGGCTGGGACATGCCCGGCAGATACCCGGTTCGCGAGCGATCACTCATCGAGGCGGCTGGTAAGGGGGCGAGCGCGGGTAGGAGGGCCGCTCGGGCCCCCGATTGAGGGCGGCCACGAGAAACCCGAACCCGACGACGGTGACGACGAGCGCGGCGGCCCCGGGCGAGAAGGCCCACCACGCAAACCCCCGGCGGCAACGAGCCAGGCGGCGACGAAGGTCCGCTTCGCGGTGAGGGGATACGGTTTCGGCAGCTCCCGGACGGCCGCACCGCCGAGCACGAGCAGCCCGGCGAGGATGACGAGCAGCACGGTCAGGTACACGAAAGTCCTCCTTCGGCGGGGACTGTGTGGTTACCCGGCCGGGTGCTCGACAAGCCGTGGCCTCGCGCACAGCCCACTCCCGCCGAAAGCAACCTCCCGGTCGCAAGGTTGCGAGGGGCGCGCGGGCTGGGCCCGGCGGGAGTTGGCGCGCAGGGCTGCGGTCGGCGGGGCTGGCTAACTCGCGCGCCGGCCTCAGCGGGCACTCCCGCGCCCGACCCGGCGACGTGCATGTCCGGCCGGCCGACGCCCGGCACTCGCTCGGCCGGTGAGATCAAGTCGCCCAGCAGCCGCTGCGCCGGTCAGGCCACGCGACCGAGTCCGACCGGCCGCCCACCTTCACCCGCGCCGGGCTACCCGCGTGCTCGGCGCCCCTCCTGCGCCTCGACCTGCCTCATCGAGCCGCCGCGGGGTGCGGAGCGCCCGGAAGCGGGGCACAGTACCTTCATGGCCCATCCGTCCGCCCGCCCTGCGGCCGGGGCCCGGTCACGCCGGGTCTGGCTGCGGATGTTCCTCACCGGTGCCCTTCTCTGGGTGCTTGCCGTTGTCGTCACCTTCGTCACCGGCAACCCGAACCTCGTTCCCACCGTCGTGCTGCTCGGGAGCTTCCTCGTTCCCGTCACCTTCGTCACCTGGGCCTTCGGGCGGCGGCGGAGTGGTGAGGTCACCTCCGAACTGCTCTTCAGCACCTTCGTCGCCGGTGGGGTGCTCGGCGTGCTCGCCGCCTCACTGCTCGAGTCCTACCTGCTCCATCCCTCCGCTTTCCTGTTCGCCGGGGTCGGCCTCATCGAAGAAGCCGTCAAGCTCGCCGTGCTGGCCGTGCTCACCCGGCACCTGCGGGTCAAGTTCGCCGCCGACGGGATCGTGCTGGGCGCGACCGTCGGGTTCGGGTTCGCCGCCTTCGAATCCGCCGGGTACGCCTTCACCGCTCTGTTCACCGAACGCGGGCTCTCGCTCATGGACCTCGTCCAGACCGAACTGCTCCGCGGCGTGCTCGCCCCGTCGGCCACGGGCTCTGGACCGCGATCCTCGGCGGCGTGCTCTTCTCCGCCAGTGACCACCGCCACTTCGCCCTGACGCTCCGCCTGCTCCTCAGCTACCTCGGTGTCGCCCTGCTCCACGGCCTCTGGGACGCCATGCACGGCATCGCCCTCGTGCTGACCCTGCTGCTCACCGGCACGCCGTGGGACTACGCGCAGCTCGAACAGGGTTACCAGCCCACCGGACTCCAAGCCGACGTCTTCACCGTGCTCTCCTGGGGCGGCCTCGCCCTGATCTCGGTGATCGGAATCGGCTGGCTGCTCGCCGTGCGCGCCCGGGCGCGGCGCGGCGAACGGCAGGCCGGCGTGCTGTGGCGGATCCCCGCCGGACGGCCGCGGTGAGCCCTCACGTGCCGCGGCCGGTCGCCTTCTGCAGGGCGTCGATCCGCTCCGACGCCTCCGCCTTCGTCAGCTTCTCCGGCACCTCTTCCCCGGCTTCCTGCGCCAGCGTCTGCAGGTACGACTTCTGCGGCCCGGTCATCGGCTCGTCGCCGGTGGTCCAGTCGCTCGGGTCCTTCTCCGGGTTCGGCTCCACCTGGTCGGTCATCTCAGCTCCAATCGAACGTTTGTTCGCCTGCGGTCGACTGTAGCGCAGGCCTCCGACAACCGCCGGTCACGACCCGGCCGGCGGTGTGCTCGGCGCGCCCGCCTCGTGGCCCGGCCGCCCGTGCGTCCGGCGGTCGTCCTTCATCTGCTGTTCGTGCAGGTGACGGCGGCCTCCCGTGAGGGAGGTGAGCAGCTCGCGCTCGAGGTCGCGGCCCGCCTTGTAGTAGCCGTCGTCGTACTCCTCGACGATCTGGAAAGTCCACCGATCGGGTAACACGTTGAGCCCGATGAGCTCTTCGGAGATCCGCCGCGCCCAGTCGCCGTGGCCTGCCTTCTCGAGCTGCTCGACGGCCTCGCCGAGGGCCAGGTCGGCACTGCCGGTCAGCTGGTGGAAGGAGTAGAGGTGCCCGCGGGCGCGCTCGATCGTTTCGAGTGCCTCGGTCACCTTGCCGACGGCGGCGACGGTGGCGGCGTCAGGGTTGTCGTCCATGCGCGCAAAGTGCCCCGTTCCGCGATTTCTACACGTCGCGGAACGGGGCACCGGGGCCGGCGGGATCAGGCCGTGGGGCGCGTGGCCCCCGCGTACTGGCTCATCAGCGGCGAGATCTTGACGACGTCGCCGCTCGTCGGCGCGTGCACCATCTTGCCGTCGCCGATGTACATGCCGATGTGGGACACCGGCGAGTAGTAGGCCACCAGGTCGCCGGGCTGCAGCTGGTCGCGCGACACCGGCGTGCCGAACCCGGCCTGCGCCGACGACGTCCGGGGCAGGTTGATGCCGGCCTGCTTGTACGCCCACTGCATCAGGCCGGAGCAGTCGAACGTGCTCGGCCCGGTGGCGCCCCAGACGTAGGCGCTGCCGAGCTTGCTCAGCGCCGCGTTGACCGCGGTCTGCGCGGCCGCGGTGGGCGCCTTGACGTTCGGGGCCGCCCCGCCGGTGTCCTTCTGCGCGGCGCGGTCGGCGCTGCTGAGGTTGCGGCTCTGCGCCTCGATCTGGTCGATCTGGCCCTGCAGGTCCTTCTTCTTCGCCTCGATGTCCGAAGCCAGCTTCGCCGCCGCGTCCCGGGCGTCCTGGGCCCGCTTCGCCGCGTCGGCGGCCGCCTTCTCCGCCGCCGTGGCCTTGGCCGCCGCGCCGTTGAGGTTGTCCAGTGCGGCGTTCTTGTCGGTCGCGATGACCTCGAGCGCCGCCGAGCGGTCCAGGAAGTCCTGAGTGGACGTTCCGGCCAGCAGCGCCGACAGCTTGTTCATCTGGACGCCGCTGGTGAACGACGCGCCGGCGAACTTGTCCACTTCGGACTGGTACTGCTGCTTCGCCCGGATCGCCTGCGCGCCGGCGTTCTTGGCCGCCGTGACGTCGGCATTGGCCTTGTCGAGCTGGCCCTGCTTCGCGGTCAGGTCGTCCTGGGCGCGCAACAGGTCCTCGTTGAGCTTTTCCGCCTGCGCCGCGAGTTCGCGGTACTTGGCGAGGGCGTCCGAGCCGGCGGGCGGCGCCTGGAGGACGGGGACGGGGGCGGCGGTGGCCGGCTGGGCCATGGTGACGACGGTGATCACCGAGGCCGCGGCGAGGGCACCTGACACCACGCGCTTGACGGGATGCGAACGCATTCTCGCGCGGGTCTCCTTTGCTGATCGGCCGCCGGCGGGTACCGGGAAGGCGAGCCGGGGGTCTCGCCGGGGCGCGCTCGGTCGCAACAGGAAGAGCGCGCGGGGTGCTCCGGTACCCGGGAGGGGGTATCGGCGGCGATCTCGCGTCGCCGTCTTGGGGACGACCGGGGGCCGCGAGATCTCGAACAGGTTACGAAACGAGCACGGGCTCGTCCAGGGCGGGGCGCTCGAAACTGTGCGTGACGCTCGTTAACACGGCTGGACCAGGGGGAGCAGGGGTCGATTGTGGTGGGGATTACAAGCTGTCACCACAGCACGGGCGGGGTGCATCCGCTTTGTACGTCCCTTGTACCCGGTTCGGTGATCCTTCGGGCCACAAGCCATTCCGACTCATGGAGGACCAGGATGTTCACGAAGGCCGCCGTGCTCACGGCGCTCACCGCCGCGACTTTCGCCGTGGCCGCACCGGCTCAGGCGGAAACCGGGGCCACGACGGCGCTGCCCACGGCGAACATGGAGGCCGTGCTGAAGGCGGCCCAGATCGACCCGCGCCGCGCCGACGACACCCAGACCCCGGGCGCGCACGACAGCGTCCTGCTCGTCGAGCAGGCGCTGCAGGCCAAGGGGCTGCTCGACAGCCAGTACGTCGACGGCTACTTCGGCACGACGACGATCACGGCCTACTCGCAGTACCAGAAGTCGCTGGGCTACACCGGGATCGACGCGTCCGGCCTGCCGGGCAAGACGTCGCTGGAGAAGCTGGGCGAGGGCCGGTACACGGTCACCAACCCGGTCTCCGCCGGCAGCCAGGTGACCTACCACGGCAAGACCCTCAACACCCGCACCAAGGCGATGCTCGTTGCGGCGGAAGGAAAGGCCGGCTTCCAGGTCGCCCTGACGCAGGGCTCCTACAACCCAGGCGGGGTCGACGCCTCGGCCGGCACGCACGACGGCGGCGGCGCGATGGACATCTCGGTGTCCGGGATGTCGTCGGCCAACCGCACCACCCTGCTGAAGGCGCTGCGCAACGTCGGCTTCGCGGCCTGGTACCGCACGCCGGCGCAGGGCTTCGACTACCACATCCACGCGATGGCCATCTCCGACCCGGACCTGTCGTCGGGTGCCCAGCACCAGACCGGCGACTACTACCTGGGCATGAACGGCCTGGCCGGCCGCGGCGCCGACGACGGCCCCCAGGTCACGAAGGTCACCTGGGAGGAGTACCAGCGCGGCTGATGCCGGTGGTGCGCCCGGCCGTGGTGGCACGGCCGGGCGCACCGGTGGTTTGATCGGGGAACCGACGACATGGGGGTGCTTCGATGCCGCAGAAGGCGTTCCGGTTCGGCGTGGTCGCGACCGCGACCGAGGGCGGCGCGCAGTGGCTCGCCACCGCTCGCCGCGCCGAAGAGCTCGGCTATTCGACGCTGCTGTGCCCGGACAACCTGAACATGCCGACGCCGACCGCGGCCCTCGCCGCGGCCGCCGCGGCGACGACCGAGCTGCGTGTCGGCTCGTTCGTGCTGGCCAGCCCGCTGCGCACCGCCCGGGCGGCGGCCTGGGAGGCGCACAGCCTGACCGTCGTCACGGAGGGCCGGTTCGAGCTCGGCCTCGGCACCGGGCGGCCGGAAATGCGGCAGCAGGCCGAAGAACTCGGGCTGCCCTACGGCTCGGGGCAGGAGCGGCTCGACTCGATTTCCGAAACGATCGACCACGTCCGCCGTCTCGACGGCGACGCGCACACGCCGGTGATGATCGCCGCCGGCGGCCCGAAGGTGCGCCGCCTCGCCGGGCTGAAGGCCGACATCGTCACGATGGCCGGTGGGGTGCTGACCACCCGGGAGGAAATGACCGGCTACGTCGAAGAAGTCCGTGCGGCGGCCGGTGACCGCGACATCGAGTTCGCGATGAACATCTGGGTCGTCGGCGACGAGGTGCCGCCGTGGATCCGCGGCTTCATCGGGGTCGACGCCCAGACGCTGATCGAGCACGACTCCCTCGGCCTGCTCCGCGGCGACAGCGCCGACGACATGGCGGCCGAGCTCGAACGCCGCCGCGAGGAACAGGGCGTGAACTACTTCAGCGTCAACGGCGCGTTCCTGGAGCAGTTCGCTCCGGTCGTGGAGCGGCTGGCGGGGAAGTGAGCGTCGCCGGGTCGGTGTTGGCGCCGCAGAGCAGGACGGCGACCCGCTCGCCCGGCGCGGGCCGGTAGGCGCCGGAGAGCAGGGCGGCGAACGCGGCCGCTCCGCCGGGTTCGACGGCGAGGCGGTAGCGGTCCCACAGCGCCGCCCGCGCCCCGGCGATCGCGCTGTCGTCCACCAGCACCGAGCCCGCGTCCGTGCGGGTGGCGACGGCGAAGGCGATGTCGCCGAGCCGGGACGCGCCCAGCGAGTCGGCGGCGATCCCGGAGACGTCGACGGAGACCGGCGCGCCCGCGGCCAGCGCCTCGTGCAACGTCGGGATCGTGCGCGGTTCGACGCCGACGACGCGTGCCCGGCCCTCGACCGCGGCGGCGACCCCGGCCAGCAGCCCGCCGCCGCCGACCGCGACGAGGATCGTGTCCAGGCCGCCGGTCTGCTCGAGCAGCTCCAGGCCGAGGGTGCCCTGCCCGGCGCAGATGTCGGGCTGGTCGTAGGCGTGGCAGAAGAGCTCGCCGGAGTTCGCCGCGTGCTTCACGGCCGCGTCGTAGGCGTCGGCGTACTTCTCGCCGGCCAGCTCCACCGCCGCGCCGAGCTGCCGCAGCTTCGCGACCTTCACCGCGGGCGCGGTTGCCGGGACGTAGACCCGCGCCGGGAGCCCGAATTCCCGGGCGGCGTAGGCGACGGCCAGTCCGGCGTTGCCGCCGGAAGCGGTCACGACCCCGGCGACCTCGCCCGCGGCGATGATCCGGTTGAACGCCCCGCGGGCCTTGAACGACCCGGTGTGCTGCACCTGCTCCAGCTTGAACCACACGCCTTCGTCCGCGGCGAGCACCGGCGTCCGGCGGACCCGGCCCTCGATGCGCGCGGCCGCCCGTTCGACATCCGCAGTGCTGATCATGGCTCCAGAATGCGCGCGGGTGGGCGTAAGCACCAGCGACGTCTCCTATGCTGGATCAAGCAGCACTTACGGCTGGAGGCTCCCGTGCTCGACGCCCACCGCCTGGCCGTGCTGGCGGAGGTGGCGCACGCCGGCTCGATCGCCGCGGCCGCGCGCCGGCTTTCCTTCACCCCGTCCGCCGTTTCGCAGCAGCTGGCCAAGCTGGAGCACGACGTCGGCGCCCGGCTGCTCGACCGCCACGCCCGCGGCGTCACGCTCACGCCGGCCGGGGAGGCGCTGCTCGTCCACGCCGAGGCGATCGTCGGGGAGCTGCGCACGGCCGAGCGGACGGTCCGCGGTCTGCTCGAGGAGGAGCTCACCGTCGGCACGTTCGCGAGCGCGGGCATGACACTGGTGCCTGCCGCGCTCGCGGAGTTCCGCCGCGAACACCCCGGCGTGGCGCTGCGGCTGCTGGACCTCGAGCCGCCCGACGGGTACGGCCTGGTCAGCTCCCGCGAGCTCGACCTGCTGATCACCCACCGCTACCCGGGCGCGCCGCTGCCCGACCCGCGCGGCCTGCAGCGGTCGCTGCTGCGCACGGAGCGGTTCCGGCTGATCCTGCCGCCGGGACACCCGAAAGCGCGGGTCCGCCGGCTCACGCTGCACGCACTGGCCGCCGAGGACTGGATTTCCGGCAGCCCCGGCGTGCCCAACCGGGCGTGCCTGGAGCAGCTCGCCGATGCGGCAGGTGTCCGGCTGCGGGTGGCCTACGAGACGCGGGACTACCAGGTGATCGTGGCGCTGGTGGAGGCCGGGCTGGGCATCGCGTTCGTGCCGGAGAGCGTGCTCGAGCGGGTGGGGACGGCCCGCGTCGAGGTGCGCGACGCGGCGGACGCCCGCCCGGCCCGGGACGTCTTCCTGGTCCACCACCGGCGCCCCGGCCGGCTGGTCACCGAGATGGTGGCGCGGCTCAGCCGGTGATCCGGCCTTCGAACCGCGCCGAAGCCGCCCGCAGCGCGTCGAAGCACGCCCGCACCGCGCCGCGGTCCTCCTCGCCCGCCCGGCAGATCGCGTGGATCGTGCGGGTCAGCGCCGGCCGCGTGGTCAGGATCCGGACGCCCTCCGGGAGCCGGTCGCGGGCCAGGCGGGGGACCAGCGCCGCGCCGACGCCGCCCGCCACCAGGGCCAGCTGGGTCGGGTAGCCGCCCACCGCGTAGCTGATCCGCGGCTCCAGCCGCTGCTTGCGCAGCACCTGGACCAGCCACTCGTAGCACCCGGACCCGGCGCTCCAGCCGATCCACGGCAGATCGTCCACTTCGGACAGGTCGACCGCCTTGCGGTGGGCCAGCCGGTGCCCGGCGGGCAGGGCGAGGTCGGCGACGTCGGAGAACAGCGCGATGCTCGTCGTCGACGGCGGGAGCACCGTCGGGCGGTCGTTCCAGCTCTCCAGCACGGCGACGTCGAGGTCGCCGGCCAGCACGCGGGGCATCGTCTGCTCGGCCTCGCCCTCGTGCAGCGTCACCGCCAGCCGCGGGTGCTGCGCGGCGAGGGTGGCCAGCGCGGGCGGCAGCAGCGCGTGCACCGTCGTCGGGATCGCGCCGATCCGCAGCGGCCCGATGACGTCTTCGCGCAGCGACTCCAGGTCGGCCTTCGCCTCGGCGACCTGGGCGAGGATCCGTTCCGCGTGCCCGGCCAGCACCAGCCCCGCCTTCGTCAGCCGGACCCCGCGGCCGCGGGGCTCCAGCAGCGGCTGGCCTGCTTCCCGTTCCAGCTTCGCCAGCTGCTGCGACACCCCCGACGGTGTCACGTGCAGGGAATCGGCCGCCGCGGCGACCGAACCGTGGGTGGCGACCGCGTGCAGCGCCCGCATCCGCTCGAGTCCGAACACGGTAGGGATGCTACCGAATTCCCGGCAGGAACATTCGCTTGTCCTTGACAGTCGGCGCCCGCAGGCTGGAGGCGTGCTCACGACCGTGCCCACCCTGAGGCCCACCCGCCGCCTCGACCCGCGGCTGCTCGCCGCGCTCGGCAGCTTCTGCATCTCGTTGTCGTCGGTCTTCATCAAGGTCTCGCACGTCAGCGGCAGCACCAGCGCGTTCTGGCGCTGCCTGCTCGCGCTGCCGGTGCTGCTCCTGCTGGCCCGGCGCGAACGGCGGAAGGGCGGCCGGCGCCGCGTGCTCTTCCCGCTGCTGGCCGGGGCCGGGCTCGGCCTGGACTTCGTGCTGTGGGGCGAAGCGATCCCGCGGGTCGGCGCCGGCATCGCGACCGTGCTCCTCGCCGTGCAGGTGGTGATCGTGCCGCTGCTGGCGTTCGCGTTCCTGGCCGAGCGGCCGTCCAAGCGGTTCCTCGCCGCGGTGCCCGTGCTGCTCGGCGGGATCGTGCTGGCCGGCGGGTTCGCCGGCACCGGCTCGTTCGGCCCGGACCCGGTCACCGGCGCGGTCGCGGCGCTGCTGGCCGGCGCCGGGTACGCCGGCTACCTCTTCCTGATCCGGCTCAGCGGCGGCACCGGCACCCAGGCCCATTCGCTCGTGCTGGCGACCGTCTCCGCCGGCGCGGTCGCCGTCGTGCTCGGCGTCCCGACCGGCACGCTCGACCTGACGCCCGGCCTGCCCGCGTTCGGCTGGCTGGTCGCGCTCGCCGTCGTCGGCCAGCTGGCGGGCTGGCTGCTGATCTCCGCCGCGCTGCCCCGGATGCCGGCCACCACGGGCGCGACGCTGATGCTGCTGCAGCCGGTCGGGGCGGTGCTGCTCGGCATCGGGCTGCTCGGGGAGAGGCCCGGGTGGGCGCAGCTGGCCGGCTGCGCGGGAGTCGTCGCCGCGGTCTGTTTCGCCGGTGGTGGACGTTCTGCGCGCGAAGGCCGTCCCGGCTAACGTCGCGGGCATGCGAGTGCTGGTGGCCGGGGCGTCGGGGTTCGTCGGCAGCAGGCTGTGCCCGGCGTTGGAAGAGGCCGGGCACGAGGTGCTCGCGATGACCCGCCACCCCGCGAAGTACCGCGGCGCCGGGAAAGCCGTCCGCGGCGACGTCGCCGACGTCGGCTCGCTGCGGGACGCGCTCAAGGGGGCCGAGGCCGCGTACTACCTCGTGCATTCACTCGACAGTGCGGACTTCAAGCGCCGCGACGCCGACGCCGCGCGCGCGTTCGCCAGGGCCGCGGAGGGCGCGGGCCTGCGCCGGATCGTCTACCTCGGCGGCCTCGGGGACGACGACGACTCGCTGTCGGACCACCTGGCCAGCCGCCGCGAGGTCGAGCGGCTGCTGGGGGAGACCGGCGTGCCGGTGACGGTGCTGCGCGCCGGGATCGTGGTCGGCCACGGCGGCACGTCGTGGGAACTGACCCGGCAGCTGGTCGAGCACCTGCCGGCGATGGTGACCCCGCGCTGGGTCAACACCCGCACGCAGCCGATCGCGATCGCCGACGTCGTCCGCTACCTGGCCGGCGTCCTCGACCACCCGGAGGCCGCCGGGCGGACGTTCGACATCGGCGGCCCCGAGGTGCTGGCCTACCGCGACATGCTGCAGCGGGTGGCCGCGATCGAGGGCCGCCCGCTGGTGATCCTGCCGGTGCCGCTGCTGTCCCCGCGGCTGTCGTCGTACTGGCTGTCGCTGGTCACGGACATCGACGTGCCGACCGGCCGGGCGCTGATCGACTCGATGACCAACGAGGTCGTCGTCCGCGACGACTCGATCCGCCGGATCGTCGAGTTCGAGCCGATGGGCTACGACGAGGCGGTCCTGCAGGCGCTGGGCGAGCGCGCGAAGAGCCGTCGGTGAAGCCCTTGCTCGCCGCCGTGACCGCCGCCGGCTCCGGCCTGCTCGGCGCGTCACTGGCCAGCCGGCCCGGATCCCGCCGCTTCCACGTGCTCACCGCGTCGGTCGCGGCGACCTGGCTCGCGGGCGCCCATGCGGCCGGGCCGGTGCGCCGGGGACGCGGGGACGTCGTGCAGCCGGTGGCCGTGGGGGCGGGCGCGTTCGGCGTGTTCTACGGGTGCGCGCTGGTGGCCCGCCGCATCCCGCTCCTGCGCAGCGCGATCACCGGCGTGCTGGACCACGCCCACCGCGGCTCCAGGGCTTCGGTGGCGGCCACGGCGTTGCTGACGGGAGCGGCGGAGGAGGTGTTCTTCCGCGGCGCGCTCTACGACGCGGCAGGGCCACGGGCTTCGACGGCGGTGTACGTGCTTTCGACGACGGCGACGAGAAACCCCGCGCTGGTGCTGGCCTCGGCGGTGATGGGCACGCTGTTCGCGTGGCAGCGCGGGCGTTCGGGCGGGGTGCAGGCGCCGCTGCTGACGCACGTGGTCTGGTCGGCGCTGATGCTGGCCTTCATGCCGCGCCTGTTTCCGCCCGAAACGCTCGACTCGTCCGGTGTGCGCGCGCCAAGATGACTCCTCGTGCGGATTCTCCCCGCGGCGTTCGCCGTTCTCGTCCTCGCCGGCTGCCAGGCCGAAGTGCCCGGCCGGGCGTCGGGAGACGGATTCGTCGTGAAAGACGGGACGCGGCTGCGGTTCCGCCCGGTGCTGGGCGAGCTGCCGCCCGGGCCGGCGGCCGGCGCACCGGGAGAGCGACAGAGCACGAACCCCGTCGCGCAGGAGGCCGCGGCGCGAGCGCTCGACTGCGGCCGGGACGCACCGGACACCCTCGACGGCCGGGACGATCCGGCCCTGCCGCTGGTCAGCTGTGACGCCCTGACCGGGGCACGGTACGTCCTCGGCCCGGGGTTCCTCAGCGGAGCGGACGTGGGGTGGGTGGAAGCCCGGCTCGATCCGGCGACCGGGAGCTCCGTCGTCAACCTCGGCTTCACCGCGGCCGGGGCGCGGACGTGGGCGGAGTGGACCGGGCGCAACGTCGGCAACCAGGTCGCGATGGTCGTGCGGAGCCGGGTGCTCACCGCGCCGCAGATCCAGGCCGCCATCACCGACGGCGCCACGCAGATCTCGGGCCGGTTCACGCTGCCGGAAGCCGAGCGGCTGGCGCGCGACATCACCGGCGCCTGAGGCCTCAGCAGGGGCGCGCTTCCCGGCAGGCCTCCGTGTTCGTCTTGCTGCTCGCCTGCTGCAACAGCGTGTAGAGCGTCTCGCGCTGGTCGTCGCTCAGTGCGCTGAACACCTCGTCCTCGACCGCCGCCAGGGCGAACTCGGCGCGCGCCAGCAGCTTCGCGCCCACGTCGGTCAGCTCGACCAGGTGCCGTCGGCGGTCCTCGGGTGAGCGGCGCCGCTCGACCAGGTTCTCCGTCTCCAGCTCGTTGAGCAGGGTGACCACGTTCGTGCTGTCCATTTCCAGGAACTTCGCCAGGTCCTGCTGCGAGCTGCCGCCGGCGTCGCGCAGCACCGTGAGGGCGATCAGGTGGCGCGGCCGCAGGCCGAGCGGGGCCAGCACCGACTCGCTGCGCAGCCGCAGCCGGCGCGCGAGGTGGTCGAGCAGCGCGCCGCAGCGGTGCGGGGGCTGGTTGACGACCGGGAGCGAGGTCATGCGCCCAGTATATGGGCAGTCCAATGGTCGATGTGCTATCAATAGTTTGTCCTACACCAACGATCTATGGACGGCTAACGACATGGCTCATCTTCTGCACATCGACTCGAGCATCCAGGGCGACGCCTCGGTGAGCCGGCGGCTCAGCGCCCGGGCCGCGGCGGCGTGGCGCGCCGCGCACCCGGACGGCACGGTCACCTACCGCGACCTGGGCGCGAACCCGCTCCCGCACCTCGACGCGACGAGCGGCCTCGCCGACCGGGTGCCACCGGAGCAGCACACGCCGGAGCAGGCGGCGGCCTGGGCGCGGACCGTCGAGGTGATCAGCGAGGTCAAGGCGGCCGACACCGTGCTGCTGGGCCTGCCGCTGTACAACTTCGGCCCGCCGAGCAGCGTCAAGACCTGGGTCGACCACCTCATCGCCCCCGGGCTTTCGGTCGACCAGGAGACCTACACCGGCCTGCTCGGCGGCCGCGAGTTCGTCGTGCTGGCCAGCCGGGGCGGCGGCTACGGCGAGGGCACCCCCCGCGAAGGCTGGGACCACGCCCAGCAGTGGCTGCCGCACGGCGTCTCCCTCACCGGCCTCGAGCCGCGGTTCATCACCGCCGAGCTGACGCTGGCGCCGGCCCGCCCGGCGATGGCGGACCTCGTCCCGCTCGCCGAGGAAAGCCTCGCCGCGGCGGAGCGCGCCATCGACGAGCTGTGGGTCCAGGCCCGGGTCTGAGCCGGCCCAGGAGGGCCCGACGCCGAGGAGCTCCGGCTCGGCGCCCGTGACGTCCGGCCGCGCGGCGGAGTACGCGCGGCCGGCGTCGGTCCACCCCGGCTCGACCGCCTGCGTGTCGAGCGGCGAGCAGCTCACCCCGACGGCAGCAACGCCCGGGCCGGGCGGTACCGTGCCGCGGCGGGCGGACTGACGTGGTGCGGCTTGGGCCGCACCCGGGGCGAGGAAGGTCGGGTTTGAGCGCGCACACCTCCCAGATGGACGACATCCGGCTCGTCGCGCAGCCCAGCGCGCTGCCGGTCACCGAGCTGTTCGTCCGCCTCATCCTCACCGACTGGTCCCTGATGCCGATGCTGGATCAGGTGACCGGCACGGCGAAACACCTGGTCGGCGCCGTGATCGACGCCAGTGACCCGAAGGCGCCCGCCTTCGTCACGCTGCGGCTGCGGCTGCACGCCGAAGTGCTGTCGGTCGAGGTCGACGACGACGTCCCCGGCCGTCCGGACACCCCGGGCCGCCCCGGCGAGCGGATGGGCGTCGCGCCCGCCGACGGCGGCGGCCGGACCACCTGGTGCGAACTCCCCCTGCCGGGTGGGATGTCCGCGCGGCAGGTCCGCCTGCCTCGGCGCCAGGACCGCCGCACGCTGGTCGACGAGCCCGTCTCGGGCGACCCGGTGGCCGCCGACCCCGAGGTCCTCGAACGCCTCCTCACCCGGCTGAGCGGCTGGTCCGGCCAGAGCTGAACGTTTTCGCCCGCGCGTCCGTGCCTCCAGGCAGGGGCTGACGTGTGGACGCGAGGAGGCAGCCGCCGTGCGGATCGTGATCGCGGAGGACGACGCCCTCCTGCGGGAGGGACTGGTGCTGCTCCTGCGCAGCGAAGGGTTCGAGGTCGCCGCCGCCGTCGACCACCCCGGTGACCTGGTGACGTCGGTCGAGAGCGTGGAACCGGACCTGGCCGTCGTCGACGTCCGGATGCCGCCGACGTTCACCGACGAAGGGCTCCAGGCCGCCCTCGAAGCCCGGCGCCGCGTGCCCGGCCTGGCGATCCTCGCGCTCTCGGCGTTCGTCGAAGACGGCTACGCGGGTGACCTGCTGGCCGCCGGCGGCGGGGGCGCCGGGTACCTGCTCAAGGAGCGCGTCGGCAAGCCCGACGAGTTCCTCGGCGCCCTCCGGAGCGTCGCCGCCGGCGGCACGGTCCTCGACCGGGACGTCGTGGCCGTCCAGCTCGCCCGGCCCCGGCCCGGCGACCCGGTGGCGAACCTGACCGCCCGCGAACGCGAAGTCGTGGCCCTGCTGGCCGAAGGCCATTCGGTGCCGACGATCGGGCGGCTGCTCGGCATCGGCACCGCCGCGGCCCGGCAGCACGCCGGGGACGTCAGCACGAAACTGCGCGTCCCCGACGGTGCCCAGGCGATGCTCAGCTACCTGCGGGCGTGAGCACCTCGGCCTGCCGCTCGCGGTAGCGGGCCACGTTGGCCAGCTTGACGTCCTCGTAGCCGCGGACCAGGTCGGGCAGCTCGGCCAGGGCCAGCGCCCGCGCCCGGTCCGGCGTGCGGAACGCCTCCAGGACGACCGTGCGGTAGTCCTCGATCAGCTCCCGCTCGACCCGCCGCACCTCGGCGCGGCCGAACGGGTCGAAGCGGGTCCCGCGCAGCCGCCGCAGCGCGTGGAGCAGCCGGAACGCCGGCCGGAACCACGGGCCGAGGCTGATCTTGCGCTGCATGCCCAGCGCGCGCAGCACCGGCGGGTGCAGCCGGTAGGCGTACCGCGTGCCCGCGCCGAACTGCTCCTCGAGGCCGTCGGTGAACGCCGGGTCCAGCGACAGCCGCGCGACCTCGTACTCGTCCTTGTACGCCATCAGCTTGTACAGGTGCTTCGCGACGGCCTCGGTGATCTCCGTCGGCCCGTCCTCCAGCACCCGCACCCGCTCGACGAACTCCGCGTACGCGCGGGCGTAGGCCTTGTCCTGGTAGGCGATCAGGTCGGGGACGCGGATGTCGAGCAGCCGGGCCAGCTCGGAGCCGGGCTCGGCCTGCACCAGGGTCCGCACGGCGCCGGGCTCCGCCGTCCGGACGGGCTCCGGGGTGGCCGCCGGGGGCTCGGCCACGAGCAGGCGGCCGCGGCGGAACGCCTGCAGGTTGGCGGCGACCTGCGTGCCGTTGAGCTCGATGGCGCGTTCGATCGCCGACGCGGGCAGCGGGAGCGCGCCGGTCTGGAAGGCCGCGCCGAGCTGCAGCACGTTGGCGAACTGGTCGTCGTCGAAGAACTCCTCGGCCAGGCCGCGCGCGTCCAGCGACATCGTGCGCGCCGTGGCCGCTTCCAGCGGCGCGAGCACGCTGCCGGGGTCCGGGAAGGACACCGTCGTGTCGACGACCATCCGGCCAGTCGGCACCTCGGTCGTGGAGACCACGGCGGTCGTGCGCGCCGGATCGGCCACCCCGAGGTTCGCCGCGTCCGCCCCGACCAGCGCGTCGCAGGCCAGGTAGAGGTCGCATTCGCCGGCGGCGAGCTTCGGGGCCTGCTCGACCGGCTCCGCCGTCACCTTGAGGTCGGAGACGACCGCGCCGCCCTTCTGCGCGAGCCCGGTCTGGTCGAGCGTGCGGACGTGCCGGCCGTCGAGCACCGCGGCGGTGGCGAGGATCTGCGTCACGGTGACCACGCCGGTGCCGCCGATCCCGGTGATCCGCACGGTGAAGTCGGTTCCGCGGGTCTCCGGGGCCACGATCGCGTCGGCGGCCAGCCGGGCGGTCTTCCTGCGCCGCTTCTTCCCGGACGGCACCACGGTGACGAACGACGGGCAGTCCCCGGCCAGGCAGGAGTAGTCGACGTTGCACGACGACTGGTGGATCGCGGTCTTGCGGCCGAACTCGGTCGCCACCGGCTGCACGGACAGGCAGTTCGACTTGGTACCGCAGTCGCCGCAGCCTTCGCAGACGCGCTCGTTGATCACCACGCGCGTCGCGGGCGCGGTCTGCTTGCCGCGACGGCGTTTCCGGCGCTTCTCGGCCGCGCACTCCTGCTCGTGGATCAGCACGGTGACGCCCTTGACCTCGGCCAGTTCCTCCTGCGTGCGCAGGAGTTCGCTGCGGTCGCGCACCTCGACGCCGTCGGGCAGCTTCCGGTACTTGGCCGGTGCGTCGCTGGTGATCACGACCCGCTTCGCGCCTTCGACGAGCAGCAGCTGGGCGACCTTCTCGACGGGCAGCCCGCCGACCGCGTCCTGGCCGCCGGTCATCGCCACGGCGGAGTTGTAGAGCAGCTTGTAGGTGATGTTCACCCCGGCCGCGACCGCGGCGCGCACGGCGAGGCTGCCGGAGTGGGTGAACGTGCCGTCGCCGATGTTCTGGACGAAGTGCTCGGCTTCGACGAACGGCGCCATGCCGATCCACTGGGTGCCTTCGCCACCCATCTGCGTCACCCCGAGCACGGTGCCGACCTGGTCCGGCTCCATGAACAACGCCATGGTGTGACAGCCGATGCCGGCGCCGACCAGCGTCCCTTCCGGTACCTTCGTCGACGAGTTGTGCGGGCAGCCCGAGCAGAAGTACGGCGTGCGGGCGAGCAGCGGGACGGCGATCCGCTCGCGGCGGCGGCGTCCGCGGTAGGCGTCGACCGACGGGATCCCGGCCGGCAGGATCCTGGCCAGTCCGGCGGCGATGCCGTCCGGGTCCAGCTCGCCGAGCTCGGTGAACAGCGTCCGGCCGCCGCGGTCCTTCTTGCCGAGGATCCTCGGCGCGTCGGGGACGCCGTAGAGGATTTCCTTGAGCGCGGTTTCAACGAAGGCGCGCTTCTCCTCGACGACGACGATCTCGCCGAGGCCGTCGGCGAACTCGCGGACGATCGACGGCTCGACGGGGTGGATCGCGCCGAGCTTGAGGATGCGGATGCCGTGCTTCTCCTCGTCCAGGCCGAGGGTGCGCAGCGCCTGCTGCAGGTCCAGGTAGGACTTCCCGGCGGAGACGATGCCGATCCGGTCGGCGGGACCGCGCGCGGTGATCCGGTTGATCCCGCTCGCGCGCAGGTACTCGAGGGCCAGCGGCAGCCGGACGGTGAAGAGGCTGCGTTCGAGCTCGGCCAGGCCGGCGCCGAGCAGCCGCGAGGTCGGTGTGTGCCGGTAGGCCTTCTCGAGCCGCGGCGCGGTCCACTGTGGACTCACTGTGGCGGTGCCGGAGGCGTCGGCGACGTTGGCGACGACCTTGAGCGACGTCCACAGCCCGCTGGCCCGCGACAGCTCGACGGCGTGCATGCCGAGGTCGAGGACGTCCTGGGCGTCGGACGGGAAGAGCACGGGGATGGCCAGGTCGGCGAGGGCGAGCTCGGAGGCGCAGGGCACGGTGGAGGACTTCGCGTTGGGATCGTCGCCGACGAGTGCGACGGCGCCGCCGCGGGGGTCGGTGCCGGCCAGGTTGGCGTGGCGGAGGGCGTCGGAGGCGCGGTCGAGACCGGGTGCCTTGCCGTACCAGAAGCCGGTCACGCCCTTGCGGCCGCCCGCCCCCGCGACGAGCTGGCTGCCCAGCACCGAAGTCGCGGCCAGCTCCTCGTTCAGGCCGGGCCGGTGGACGACGTCGTACTTTTCGAGCAGCGTGGCGCGGCGGCCGAGTTCGAGGTCGTACCCGGCCAGCGGCGAGCCCTCGTAGCCCGAGACGAAGACGGCCGGGTCGCCGCCGAGGGCACGGTCGTGGCGGACGCGGTCGAACAGCAGCCGGACCAGGGCCTGCACCCCGGTCAGGTGCACGGTGCCCGCCTCCCGCAGATAGCGGTCCTCCAGCGTGAACGTCTCCACGGCGCGGCTCCCTTCGCCTTCGTTTCGGGCACGATGCGACGTGGGCCACAGTCGCGCAACAGGCGTGATGCTTTTGTGGGGTGGTACGCAAAGTTTCGTGGCTTCTGGTGCTGTTTGACGCGGATTTTTGCGTGTGTCTAGGCTCTGACGCATGCCCGAAGAGCTGCTCGACGCGACCGACCACGAGATCCTCGGCCTGCTGCGCGAGGACGCCCGCCGCACGCTGTCCGACATCGCCGCCCGCGTCACCCTGTCCACGGCGGCGGTCAAGCGCCGCATCGACCGGCTGCGGGAGGCGGGGGTGATCACCGGGTTCACGGTCCAGGTCGACCACGCGAAGCTGGGCTGGGGGATCGAGGCGTTCACCGAGCTGAGGTTCGTGGGCAACGCGAAGGTCGACGAGATCCTGCGGACGACGACGCGGATGCCGGAGGCCCAGGCGGTGTTCACCATCGCGGGCGACCCGGACGCGCTGGTGTGGCTGCGCGTCCGGGACATGGCCCACCTGCAGAAGACGATCGACGAGATCCGGCGGCACCACCAGGTCACGGGGACGAAGACGCTGATCGCGCTGGAATCCTGGTCGCGTTAGCCGTGGAGATCGTGTCTTTGGCGCAGCGGCCGGACCTTTTCGAGGCGGTGTACGGGATTCCGTATCCGCCGGAGTCGCCGCGGTTCATGGAGGGGAGCTTGGCCGGCTCGCTCGTCCGCGGGCGGCGGGTGGCGCGGCTTTGGCCGCATCTGGTGGTGGCGTTGCTGGAGGGCGGGGTTCCGGTGGCGCGGGGGATCATGGTTCCGTTCCGGTGGCGGTCGGGTTATCCGGATCGTGGCTGGGACGAGGTCGCCGTTCGGGCGGCCGAGGACGCTCTTGACGGTGTTGCCCCGGATACTGCGTGCGGGCTGGAGATCGCTGTGCATCCCTCTTGGCAGGGGCGTGGTTTGTCCTCGCTCGTTCTTGCCGCCATGCGGGATGCTGTTGCTGCGGCCGGTCTTTCGTCGCTGGTCATTCCTGTTCGGCCGCCCGACAAAGCTTCGGATCCTGGTTCCGCCATGGCCGACTACGCCTTCGCCGTTCGCTCGGATGGGCTTCCGGTGGATCGGTGGCTGCGGACCCATGTGCGTGCCGGCGGTGTGATCGCCGGGGTTGCTTCCTGTTCGGCTACCGTTCAGGGGTCGCTGGCTTCGTGGCGGCGGTGGACCGGGTTGCCGTTCGATCGTGCCGGGTCGGTGGTCGTTCCGGGGGCTCTTGCTCCCGTGTTCGTGTCCACTGTGGGGGATTTCGCGGTCTACGTCGAAGCCAACGTCTGGGTGGTGCATCCGGTGGCTCGGTCTTGAAGGAGCGCACCGGCTAACCACGCAGCAGAACTCCCGAAGTCCGCTCCCGCTCGAAGAACGTCTCCGGCCACTCGATCGAATCCGGCGGCGCATCGATCGCCGTGGCCCGGCGGCGCAGCTCCGCCAGGTACTCCGCGTCCAGGACCGCCCGCGCCGACAACGGTTCCCGCAGCAAGAGATCCGCCGGGCCCTCGTACAGGTACGCGTCCACGCCCGGATAGCCCCGCGTCCCTGGCGGATAGTCGCGGTTCACCGGAAAGTACGTCGCCAAAAGGGAACCCAGCCACGAACCCCGCATCGGCACCAAAGCCGGCCGAGGACCCAGCCTCTGCTCCAAGCGCGCGTTGTCCGCCGTGAACCCGCGATGGTCCGCGATCACGTACGCCGCGCCCGGGTACTCGCGCTCCAGGCGGGCCACCGCGGCGCTGCCTCCGTCGTGCGTCAAGTGGCCCAACCCGAACAACATCAGCACCTTGCGGTTCTTCTGCAGCACCTGCGTCTTCACCACCGACGCGATCGACGCGTCGCGGTCCAGGAACGGCTCCAGGTCCGCCGGTGCGTGCACCCGGCTCCAGTCGACCGGGGGATCGGCGGCCAGCACCCGGATCTTCCGCGCCGCCGGCAATGTCGCATTGACCTGGCGGACCAAGGCGAACAACTGCTCGTAGAACGTCGAGAACCCGCAGCTCGGCTGCGTCGTGTCGCGCCACACCCTGCTGATCTCCGGCGCCGAGCCCCCGGCGGTGTACGTGTCCAGCAACGGCTGGAGACGCGCGTTGCCGCACTCCACCGCGATGTCGTTCACCCGGCCCGGGAAGCGGGGGTCGCGAATCAGGTCGAACACGAACGTGCCCACGTCCGGGCTGGACTTCGCCACGATCGCGTGGCTGTCGAACGCCGCCAGCACCGCCGCCGCCGGGTCCGGGCGTTGGCCGGCCGCGTCCGCCGGGGTGACCAGCAACGTCGTGGCCGCCAAGACGGCCAGGAAGAGTCGCACGAGAAGCTCCTCGGGTAGTTCCCCCACTGTCTTACGACTGTAAGACAACTCGGCCAGCATCCAGGGCGGCCAGGGGCCGTGTCAAGGCCGGGTCAGTGGCGGAACGCCTCCGCCAGCCACCACGATCCGCCGTCGTCGGCGATCTTGGCGTCGATCACCAAGGGGGCCGACCGAGGTCCCGCCAGCCATTCGCGCACCGCCGGCAGGTCGTCCGGCGAGCGGACCGTCACGCCCGTGCAGCCGAAGCCGCGGGCGACGGCCGCCAAGTCCGTGTCGGGGAACCGGACCGTCGTCATGTCCGCGTCGCCGAAGTGGTGGACCTCCGCTCCGTACGCCGCGTCGTTGTAGACGATCACCACCAGCGCGAGGCCGAGGCGGACCGCGGTGTCCAGTTCGGACAGTGCCATCTGGAAGCCGCCGTCGCCCGTGCCGAGGACCGGCAGGCGGTCCGGCTGGGCCAAGGCCGCTCCGATCGCCGTGCCCAGACCGAGGCCGATGCTCTGGAACGCCTGGGTGAAACAGAACCCGCGCTCGTCGGGGACCGACAGGTAGGCACTCGGGTAGCCCATGAAATTGCCCGAATCGATCGACACGATCCGCTCGGGCGGCAGCAGCTCGTCGAGGAGCTCGCTCAGTGTCCGCGGGTCGATCCGGCCGTCGCCCGTCAGGTCTTCGTGCTCGATGTTGTTCCAGCGGCCCGTCGCGATCCGGGCCGCCACCTCGTCGGTGCGGTAACCCACCTGCGGAGGAACCAGGGCGAGCACGTCCGAGGCGGTGCAGGCGACGTCGCCGACCACGCCCAGGGCGATCGGGCGGTGCGCGCCGAGCGCCGCCTGCTCCAGATCGACTTGGGCCAGCTTGGCGTGCGGGCTCAGCAGCTTGCCGTGGCGGGTGGTCCACATGTTCAGCGCGCAGCCCCAGCCGACGACCAGGTCGGCGCCCACGATCAGTTCGGCGGCCGCCGGGGACGCGAAGCCGCCCGAGATGCCCAGTGCGAACGGGTCGCCGTGGAACAGGCCGTGCGCGACCGCGGATGTTGCGAGCAGTGCGCCGCTGCGCGAAGCCAGCTCCCGGAGCACGTCTCCGCTGTCACGGGCGCCGCGGCCGGCGATGAACACCGGGCGCTCGGCGGCCGCCAGGAGGTTAGCCAGCGCCGCCGCCGAAGCGGCGTCCGGCCGCACCGGGGCGGGGCCGGCGAGCACCGGCAGCGAAGGCGGGCCGGGCGCCGGCTGGGCCTGGACGTCGAGCGGCAGGTTCAGCACCACCGTCCGGCGCTGCTGGCGGGCCGTCCGGAACGCCCGCACGGTATCGGTCACCGCGCTCGCCGCCGAGTGCACGCGCTCGGGGACCGCGCCGACCGCCGCGGCCAGGCCGTCCTGGTCGATGCGGAAGTTCGACAGCACCGACGACCCCGCGGAGTCCGCGGTGAGCACCAGCACCGGCGTGCGGCTCTTGGCCGCCTCGGTGATCCCGGTGACGGCGTTGGTCAGCCCGCAGCCCTGGTGCAGCGACAGCACCGGCACCTCGCCGCTCATCCGGGCGTACGCGTCGGCCATGCTCGCCGCGCCGCCCTCGTGACGGGCCGCGACGAACCGGACGCCGCCCGCGCGCAGCGCGTTCGTCACCTCGAAGTTGCCGCTGCCGACCACGCCGAACGCGGTGCCGACGCCGAGGCCGGCCAGTGTCCGACCGACGAGTTCGGCGACGTTCACCGCTCCACCAGGGCCAGCACCCGGGCCGGGCTGCCCGAGCCGCCGACGATCGGCAGCGGCGAGACCAGCAGCAGCACGCCGGCCGGCGGCAGCGCCGCGAGGTTCTGCAGCTGCGTGAGGCCGTGCTTGCCCGCCCCCAGCAGGAGCTCGTGGCAGGGGAACATCGGCTCGAGGCCGGGCGCCTGGCCCGCGTCGGTGCCGACGGTTTCGACGCCGAGCCCGGTGATCGGCGTTTCCTCCGCGAGCCACCGCGCGCACTCGGGCGAGACGCCGGGAGTGTGCGAGCCGGTCTCGTCGGCGTTGAGGAACTCCTCCTGGTCACCGCTGCGCGCGTCCCAGCCGGTGCGGTAGAGGAGCCAGCCGCCGTCGGGCAGCGGGCCGTGCTCGGCCGTCCAGGCGCGGACGTCGTCGATCGAAAGCAGGAAGTCCGGGTCCTCGGCCGCCCGCGCGGAGAAGTCGAGCACGACCGCCGGCGCCACCAGGGTCCGCAGCGGCACCCGCGAGACGTCGTGACCGTCCTTTCCGGACACCCAGTGCACCGGGACGTCCAGGTGGGTGCCGGTGTGCTCGCCGGTGTGGATGTCGTTCCAGTACCACCGCGGGCCGCGCTCGTCGTAGCGGCTGATCTCCTCCAGCCGGAACGGGATGGTGTTGGCGAACGGCTCCGGCAGCCGCAGGATCGGGGTGCCGGAGCTCAGCGGCGCGGTCAGGTCCACGATCTCGACCGCCCCGCCCGCGATCGCCTTGCCGAGCTCGTCCAACAACGCCATGCCTGCCTCCCGGTGCCGTGTGCGTCCGCTGATCGCCAACCCTATGCCTTGACACGCACGCGCCGGGAGGTGTTGTCTTAATGTCGTAAGACAATAGGAGGGTGGGCAGGGTGATCGAGTTCGTGCTCGACGGCCGCTCCCGGGTGGCCACGTACATGCAGCTGGTCGTCCAGGTGAAGCAGGCGCTGCGCGTGGGCCTGCTGCGGCCGGGCGACCAGCTGCCGAAGGTGCGTGACGTGGCCGAGGCGCTGGCGATCAACCCGAACACGGTGCTCAAGGCCTACCGCGAACTGGTGCTGGAGGGGCTGGCCGAGGGCCGCCCGGGGCTGGGCACGTTCGTCACCGGCAGCCTGGCCGGGCCCTCGCTGGGCCACCAGGCGCAGCTGCGCGACGAGCTGGTGGCCTGGCTGGAACGCGCCGAAACCGCGGGGATGTCGCCCGAAGACATCGCCGCCCTCATCGAAACCACGATCCGCGGCACCCGGGTGCCGCACGATCTGTCGTAGGGAGTCCGGAATGGAACTGGCGGTGGAAGCCAGGGCGCTGGGCAAGCGCTACGGGCGCACCTGGGCGCTGCGCGACTGCGCGCTGGAGGTGCCTGCCGGGCGGATCGCCGCGCTGGTCGGCCCGAACGGCGCGGGCAAGACCACGTTGCTGCACCTGGCCGTCGGGCTGCTGGAACCCGACGCGGGCGAAGTGCGCGTTTTCGGGCGGGAGCCGCGGTCCGCGCTGGCGGACGTCGGGTTCGTCGCGCAGGACACCCCGCTCTACCGCGATTTCACCGCGGCGGAACTGGTCACCATGGGCGGCAAGCTCAACCGCCGCCGCTGGGACGCCGCGCTGGCCCGCGACCGGCTGGCCGCGCTCGGCATCCCGCCCGGCAAACCGGTGGGGAAGCTCTCCGGCGGGCAACGCGCCCAGGTCGCACTGGCACTGGCGCTGGCCAAACGGCCGCGGCTGCTGCTGCTCGACGAGCCCATCGCCAGCCTGGACCCGCTCGCGCGCCGCGAGTTCATGCAGACGCTGATGGGTGCGGTGGCCGAAAGCGAGACGACCGTGCTGCTGTCCTCGCACCTGCTCGCCGACCTGGAACGCAGCTGCGACCACGTGATCGTCCTGCAGCGGTCCGAGGTCCGGCTGGCGGCCTCGGTCGACGAGCTGCTCGCCGGCTTCTGCACGCTCACCGGCCCGCGGGCCGGCAGCGAATCCATCGCCGGGGTGGCCGAGGTGGTCCGCGCGAGCCACTCCGAGCGCCAGTCGACGCTGCTGGTCCGCCGCGGCGACGGCCCGATCGATCCACTGTGGACGGAGTACCGGGTGACCCTGGAGGACGTGGTGCTGGCGCACCTGGCCGACCCCGAGACCCGCGTCCCGGCGTCCGCGTGGGGGGTGCCGGCATGATCTGGCTGGTCTGGCGGCAACACCGCAAGCAGGCGCTGTTCACCCTCGCCGCACTGGTCGCGCTCGCCGCGGTCATGGTGCCCACGGGCCTTTCGATGCACGCGAAGTACGACAGTCTCGGCCTCGGCGCCTGCCGGTCCGCGCTCGGCAGTGCGTCGCTGATCACGCAGACGGAGGCGGCTTCGCGTTGTGAAAGCCTCGGCCACCAGTTCCAGCAGGAGTTCGGCGGGATGGTGTTCATCGCCGTGCTGTTCGTGGTCCTGCCGGTGCTGGTCGGCGTGTTCTTCGGCGCGCCGCTGGTGGCCCGCGAGGTCGAGCAGGGCACCCACCGTCTGGTGTGGACACAGGGGGTGACCCGGCTGCAGTGGGCGCTGGCCAAGTTCGGCCTCGTCGGGGCGATGACCACGGTGCTGGCGATCGGGTACGCGCTGGGCGTGTCCTGGTGGTTCGCGCCGCTGGTCGGCGCGAGCACCGGACGGCTGACCTACCTCTCCTTCGACGTCCAGGGGATCGTCCCGGTCGCCTACACGCTGTTCGCGCTGGCGCTGGGTGTCTTCGCCGGGACATTCTGGCGGAAGCTCGTGCCGGCCATGGGGCTGGCGCTGGTCGGGTTCGTGGCCGTCCGCGTCGCGGTCGAGGTGCTCGCCCGCCCGCGGTACCTGCCCGCGCAGAACCTCACCTTCGCCCCCGGCGGCGGGCTGACGCCGAACCCGGCGTCCGGCAACTGGGTGATGGACGTCGGTGTCCGCAACGCGGCCGGGGACCTGGTCCTGCCGAACGCCCAGCTGGGCCCGTGCCCGCCCGGCGGCTGTGCCGACGCCGCGGCCGGGCCCGGCGCCCAGAACTGGGTGCTGTACCAGCCGGGTGACCGGTTCTGGCTCTTCCAGGGCATCGAAACCGGGATCTTCGTGTTCCTGGCGGCGATCTTGGTGCTCCTCGCGCTCCGCCGGGTGCGCACGATCGCCTGACCGCACACCGCTCCCGGCGGTCACCCGCAGTCCGGCGGCCGATCGGGTGATCTGCCGGGCCAAGCGGGCGAACCCGCTCCGGACCGTCGGTGCCGGGTCGTAAGGTCGCACCCGGTGAGGGAGCACAACGGTTCGGCCGAGGGGCGCGCGGGGGATCCGGAACCGTGGCGGGTTTGCCTGGTGAACTCGTCGGGCCGGGCACTGGGCGCCGGGATGCTGCTGGGCGAATCCACGGTGCTCACCTGCGCGCACGTCGTGCAGGCCGCGGGGGAGGAAGCGCTTGCGGGCGCGCACGTGCTGGTGCGGTTCGTGGGTCTCGACGGCATGCCGGAGACGCTCGCCACCGTGCGGCCCGGCTGCTGGGTGCCGCCGGCGGAAGACGGCCGCGGCGACATCGCGCTGCTGGAGCTCGCCGAAGCCTTTCCGCACGTGCCCGGCGCTCCGCTGGTGCGCCTGGGCGCGGTGCGCGACCGCGTGGTCCACACCTACGGCTTCCCCGCACCGCACCGCTACGGCGTCTGGGTCAACAACGCCGAGCTGGCCGGTCCGGCCGGGGCCGGCGGGGAGTGGATCCAGCTGAACTCGCCGCTGCCCGGCGAGCGCGTCCGGCGCGGGTTCAGCGGCGCGGGCGTGATCGACAAGGCGACCGGTGCGGTGCTCGGCATGGTGGTCACCGAGTACACCGACGAACGCGCCGGGCTCGCCTACCTGATCCCGGTCGAGGTGATCGTCCGGCACGTGCCGGACGTCGCCCGCTGGGTGGGCGAGCCGCCGCGGCCGTCGGCCGGCCCGCTGATCGTCGTGATCGGCGATCGCGACTCCGCGGTGCGGGACGGCTTCCTGGCCCAGGTGCGGCGCGAACGCCGGGGATCCCGGGTGGCGGGCGAACGGCTCGCCGCCATCGTGGACGCGACCGGCAAGACCACCGGCGAAGTGGCCGAGCACGTCAGCGCCGGCATCAGCACCGGTGAGGTGCTCACCGTGCTGGAGACCAACCCGGAGGACGTCGCGGTGGCGGTGACCGGCGTCGAGGACGCGCGGGCGCCGGAGGAGGTGCTCACCGACGTGGTGCGGCCGCTGGTGGACAAGGGTGCCACCGTGCTGGTCCAGTTCAGCGGGCCGGACTCGCCCGGCGTGCGGCTGGCCCGGCGCTGGGAGAGCGAGCGGAACGCGCGGCGGCTGGCCCGGCTGGCGCTGCTGGTCGACATGGTGGAGCACGAGGAGGACTGCACCCGGGAACGGGCCGCGCGGCTGGGCTCGCGCGTGGCGGTGCCGGGCAGTTCCGCGGACCTGCGCCTGCGGCTGGCGGCGCTGCGTTCGGCGGGCGAACGGATCGAACCGGGCCGCGTCCGGCGGGCACTGGCGGCGACCGAACGCGACGCCGAAGCGGCCCGGTGGGCGCTGGTCCGGTTGTACGCCGAGCTCGACGCGCTGGCCGCCCGGCACGACGAGCTGCACGGACGGTTGCGCGGCTACAACGCCAAGGCGACCGACGCGGGCCTGATGGAGGACGAGGAACTGGCGCAGCTGTACCGGCCGGCCATGGCGGCGCTGACCACGCGGCCGGACGACCCGGAGGCCGCGGCCGAACCGGTCGAGCGGTACGTGCGCGCGGTCCGCCGCCGGCTGGAGGGCGCGTGACGGCGGATACGGTGTGGTGCCACGGCCGTCCGGTCGGGCCGATCGGGTTCTGCGAGGTGTGCGGCCGCCGTCGGGTGCCCGCCGAGCCGCCTGCCACGTCGGTGCCTACGCCGGAAAGCACGCGGCGTAGTGGCGAAATCGGGCGCAGTGTCGAACTGTGGAGCGGCGAGGCGGACTTCCAGTCGCTGCCCGCGATCGAGGTGCCGGACCCGGAGAAGCTCGTTCTCGCCGACCCGGACTACCCGGAGCAGCACCGGTTCTGCGGCCACTGCGGGGAGCCCGTCGGCCGCGCCTACGCCGGCGAACCCGCGTTCGCCGAAGGGTTCTGCGAGCACTGCGGCGAGCGCTTTTCCTTCCTGCCCAAGCTGCACCGCGGCGAGCGGATCGGCGATCGCTACGACGTCCTCGGCTGTTTCGCCCGTGGCGGGCTCGGCTGGGTGTACCTGGCCGCCGACACCGCGCTGGGCGGCCAGCACGTGGCGCTCAAAGGCGTGATCAACAGCGGCAACGCCGTCTTGCGCGCGATGGCGCGGGTCGAACGGGACGTGCTGGTCCGGCTCGACCACCCGAACATCGTGCGCGTCAACGACTTCGTCGAGCACCCGGCACCCGGCGGCGGCGAACCGGACACCTACCTGGTGATGGAGTACGTCGGCGGGCGGTCGCTGCGCGACCTGCTGAAGCAGGGGCCGCCGCCGCGGGTGGAGCACGTGATCGTCTACGGCCGGGCCATCCTCGGCGCCCTGGACTACCTCCACGGCGAAGGCCTGCTCTACTGCGACATGAAGCCGGAGAACGTGATCCACGGCGACAAGCGGGTCAAGGTCATCGACCTCGGCGCCGCCCGCTCGATCGAGGACCCGGCCGGCCCGAGCGTCGGCACCGAGGGGTTCCAGGCTCCCGCGCACGAGCTCGCCCGGCACGGCCTGACCGTCCGCTCGGACCTGCACACCGTGGGCCGGACGCTGCAGGTGCTGCTCGAGGCCGCGGGCGAGGACATCGACCCCGACCGGGTCGCCGGCGGCCTCGACTCGCTGCACCGGGTGCTCGAACGCGCGGTCGCGCCGTTCGAGCGGCGGTTCGCCACCGCGTCCGAAATGGCCGAACAGCTCGACGGCGTGCGCCGGGAAATCCTTTCGCTGCGCGACGAACGGCCGCGGCCGGTGCCGTCGGCGCTGTTCGAGGACACCGCGGAGCTGCTCGACGACGGCCTCGGTGCGGTACCCGGCCTCGACCTCTGGGTCGGTGGCGGAGGTGCTGCCGGGCCACTGGACTTCGGGTTGCCTGCCGCCGCCGACGGCGCGGGACGTCTGCCGATCCCGCGGGTCGCCCCGGACGACGCCGCGGCGGAGTTCATCGCCATCGCGGGCGCGCCGGGGCCGCACCGCTGGCTGGGCAAGCTCGAGATGTTCGGCGAGCCCTCGGTCGAGATCGCGTTCGCCCGGACGCGTGCGCAGGTCGCGCTGGGGGATTCCGACGCCGCGGCCGCGGCCCTGTCCGAGGCCGAACAGCTGCTCGGCGCCGAGGCCGCGCGCGACTGGCGGGCGGCCTGGCACCACGGGCTGCTGGCGCTGGCCCGCGACGACGCCGAGCAGGCGGCGGCCGCGTTCGACCGGGTGCACCGCGCCTGGCCCGGCGAGCTCGCGCCGAAGCTGGCGCTCGGGTTCTGCGCCGAACTGCGGGGGCAGACCGAGCGGGCCGAGCGCTGCTACCGCTCGGTGTGGCACCGCGACCACGGCCAGGTCAGCGCCGCCTTCGGCCTGGCCCGCTGCTCCCTGCGCACGCACGGCCGGGACACCGCGGTCGCGCTGCTCGACGCCGTGCCGCCGATCTCGCGCCACTACGACGCCGCCCGGATCGCCGCCGTGCGGATCCGCGCCGGCCGCCTGCCGTCCGGGCCGCCGGGGCGGGACGACTTCGCCGACGCGGCCCGGCGGCTGCCCGAGCTCTACCTCGACCGCGAGGCCCAGGACCGGCTGGAGGCGCTGGTCCGCGAGGCCGCGCTGGCCGGGCTGACCGAGCCGGGCGGTACCGACGGCTGGAACGGCGGCGAGCTGCTCGGCGAGCGCGTCACCGAGCGCGGCCTGCGATCGCTGCTGGAGCAGTCCCTGCGCCGGCTCGCCGAGCGGGCCCGAGACCGGAACTCCCACGGCGTGCTGGTCGATCTCGCGAACTCCGTCCGGCCGAAGACGAGAAGGTGATCGGATGCCCGACCCGTCGTTCACCCTCCAGCTGAGCCAGAACAAGTACCTGGCCCCGAGCGACGACCGGATGGACGTCGTGCTCACCGTGCGGGTGGGCGACGCCGGCGTGCCCGCGGCCGGGCCGCCGCCGACCGCCGAGCTGCTGCTCGTCGACTGCTCCAGCTCGATGGACTGGCCGCCGACGAAGATCGAGGCCGCGCGGCACGCCTGCCGGGCGGCCATCGGCTCGCTGCGCGACGGCGTCTGGTTCGGGGTGGTCGAGTGCACCGGGCGCGCCCGGCTCGTCTACCCGTCGGAGCCGCCGCTGGCGGTGGCAGGCGAGCGGACCCGGCACGAGGCGAAGGCCGCGGCCGCCGAGCTGATCGCCGGCGGCGGCACGGCGATGAGCACGTGGCTGGACCTGGCCCTGGACGTGTTCCGGAAGACGCCGGCCGCCATCCGGCACGCCGTGCTGCTCACCGACGGCAAGAACGAATCCGACCGCGCGGGGGCCCTGGAGGCGGCGCTCGAGCGCTGCCGGGGCGAATTCGCCTGTGACGCCAGGGGAATCGGCGACGACTGGGAACCGCGGGACCTGCAGCGGATCGCGTCGGTGCTGCGCGGCAGCGCGGACGCCGTCCTGGAGGACGCCGAGCTGGCGGGGGACTTCCGGCGCCTGGTCGAGCGGGCGATGGGCCGGACGGTGCCGGACCTGCGGCTGCGGCTGACCACCATGCCCTACAGCCGGCTGCGGTTCGTCAAGCAGGTCTTCCCGACCGAGGTCGAACTGACGGCCCAGTGCCACACCGAGGGGAGCGCGATCGAGCTGCCCACTGGCGCGTGGGGCGACGAGCTGCGCGAGTACCACCTCTGCCTCGACGTCGAACCGGGGGAGCTCACGCGGTACGAGGACCGGTTGCTGGGCACCGTCACCCTGGTCGCCGGCGAGCCGGTCGGCGAGCAGCTGGCCGTCGTGGGCTACCTGACCGAAGACCTCGCGCTGTCGAGCGTGCCGGACGACAACGTCGCCCGCGTCACCGGGCAGGCCGAGCTGGGACGCGCGGTCCGGGCGGGCTGGGACGCGTTCGAGCGCGACGACCGGGTGACGGCGGCGGGCGAGTGGGGGACCGCGGTCCGGCTGGCGACCGAGCTGGGCAACGCGGAGGTCCTCAAGCGCCTTGGCCGGCTGATCGACGTGGCCGACGACGGGACGGTCGCGATCAAGGACGGCGTGCGCCCGCGGGACGGCTTCTCCCTCGTGCTCGGCTCGACCATCTCCGCCTACACCGGTGCGCCGGTACCCGCCGCCGCCCCACCGGTGGCCGACGGCGCGCCGCGGGAGTGCGTCCATTGTGGACACAAGGCGCGGCCGACGGCGAAGCGGTGCGGGCACTGCGGCGAACCGTTCGAGGCGGGAGCGCCGTCGTGACCGCGATCAGCACCACCCGGCAGACCCTCTGGTGGCTGCGGCTCGCGCTGGTGGCGGGCAGCGTGCTGGTGCTGGGCACGGCGCTGGCGACCTTCCTCGGCGTGCGGGCCAGCATCGCCGAGGTGCGCGAGCGGACCGCACCCGCGGTGCTCGAGGTGTCGCTGGCCAAGGGCGCGATCGTGGCCGCGCACAGCGCCGCGATGGCCGCCTTCGAACGCGAGCAGGTGCAGCTCACCGGCCCGAGCGAGCAGTACGAAGACCGGATCGCCCTGGCCAGCCAGCAGCTCGCCCAGGTCGCCGAGCACAACGCGGCCGGCGAACCGGGCAGCCGGACGCTCCAGCTGATCGAAGGACTGCTGCCGGCCTACAACAGCGTCATCGGCCAGGCCGACGCCCACTTCCGGGAGGACGACGGCCGCGCGCTCGCCGCGAGCAACCTGCTGTCGGCGTCGGACCTGCTGACCGCGCCCGAGAACGGCATCCTGGCCCGGCTCGACGCACTCGAAGCCGCCCAGCGGGCCGCGCTCGACGACCAGCTGGACGCCGACTGGCTGGACCCGGCGATCACCCTGCTCTGGGCGCTGCCGCTGGTCCTCCTGCTCGGCACCTTGGCCTGGACGCAGCGGTTCCTCGCCCGGAGGTTCCGGCGGACGGTCAACACCGCGCTGCTGGCCGCCACCGCGGCCGGCGTGCTGCTCGGTGCGGGAACCGCGCTGCTGCTCGGCATCCAGTCGGACGCGCGGGACAGCGGGGCCGCGCTGGAGCGGACCGTCGACGCGCAGTCCACCGCCACCGCGGCGGCCGCCGCCG
The DNA here is from genome assembly GCF_013364075.1 of Amycolatopsis sp. Hca4. Taxonomy (GTDB): domain Bacteria; phylum Actinomycetota; class Actinomycetes; order Mycobacteriales; family Pseudonocardiaceae; genus Amycolatopsis. The sequence continues at coordinate 2,620,178 of NZ_CP054925.1, read as the reverse complement.
GAGCCCGGTCGGCGCTCGCCAGGGTGCTGACCGCCCAGTGCGGGCCGGGCGGAGCGGCCGCGTGCGGCGACACCGTGGCCGCGTTCGCCGCCGCGGCGACCACGCCGCCCGGTGCCCCGGTGGAGCCGCCCGCCGAGGTCGACGAAGCCGCGCTGCTCGGGCCCGGCCTCACCGAACCGGACTGGACCGGGGTGCTCGGCTACGGGATTCCCGTGCTGGCCGCCGGGATCGGCGTCCTGGCGGTGGGCGGCCTGCAGCCCCGGCTCGACGAGTACCGGTTCCGCGCGAGGAGGCAGCCGTGAACCGCGGCGCCGCCCTCGTGCTGGCCGTCGTCCTCCTGCTGTCCGGGTGCTCCGCCGGGAGCGGCACGGAGGCGGTGACGGTGCTGGGGCCGTGGACCGGCGACGAGCAGACGGCGTTCCAGCAGGTCCTCGACGGGTTCACCCGGGCCACCGGGATTCCCGTGCGCTACCAGGGCACCCGCGCGCAGAACCAGGTGCTGCGCGGTGACCTGCAGCAGGGCACCCCGCCCGACGTGGCGGTGCTGTCGAACCCGGCCGAACTCGCGGGCTACGCGCGTTCCGGCGACCTCAAGCCGCTGGACGCCGTCCTCGGCGCGGAGGCCGCCACGGCCTACAGCCCGTCGTGGCGGAAACTGCAGCAGCTCGGCGGCAAAACCGGGTACGCGGTCGCGGTGAAGGCCGACCTGAAGAGCATCGTCTGGTACACGCCGAAGTCGTTCCCCGGGCCGGTACCGTCCACCTGGGACCAGCTGGTGGCGGCTTCGCAGCGGCTCACCGCGGCCGGGCAGCGGCCGTGGTGCCTCGGCATGGGTGCCCCGCCGAACTCCGGCTTCCCGGGCACGGACTGGCTGGAGGACATCCTGCTGCACCGCGCCGGGCCGCGGGTCTACAGCGACTGGACGGCAGGCAGGCTGGCCTGGACCGACCCGGCGATGGTCGACGCGTGGCAGAGCTGGGGCACGCTGGTCCTGGCGCCGGGCGCGGTCCGCGGCGGGACCACGGCGGCGCTGCTCACGTCCTTCGCCGACGCCGGCCGCGCCATGTTCGCCGACCCGCCGGGATGCGCCATGGAGCACCTCGGCTCGTTCGCGATCGGCGGGTACACCGCGCTCCGGCGGCCGGGCGAGCCGCCGGTGCCCGACCGGGACTTCCGGTTCTTCCCGTTCCCCGGCGCGGGCGACACCGGGCCGTCCGAGGTCTCGGCCGACCTCGCGGGGATGTTCCGCGACACCCCGGCGGCGCGCCGGCTCATGGTCTACCTGGCCGGGGAGGAGGGCCAGCGGGTCTGGCCGTCCGGCGGGACTACGTTCTCGGTGCACCAGCGCCTGGTCGGACAGGACGTCTACCGCAGTGACGTGACCCGGCGGATCGCGACGACCCTCGCCGGCGGCACCGACCTGTGCTTCGACGCATCCGACCTGATGCCGTCGGCGATGACCAGCGCGTTCTACCAGGCGGTGCTGGAGTACCTGGCGCGTCCCGGCCGGCTGCCCACCCTCCTCGGGCAGCTGGAGCAGGTGCGCCGGGGGATCGGCCGGGAGCAGTGGCTCGACCTGCCGTGCTGACGGCGAAACCTTGGCAGAGAAGGAGATCCGGTGCAGGAGTTCGTGCGGTTCCCGCTGGCCGACGGCGGCTCGGTGGTCGTCGAGGTCGAAGGGGAACCGGGCCTGGAACAGGCGTCGGTGCCGTCGGGGGTGCTCCGCAAGGCAACCACGACCTTCGAGCACGCACTGAGCGAGGTCCGCGCGGCCGCGTCCGCCGCGCTGGCGCAGTTCCGCGACCTGGGCCCGGACGAGGTCGAGCTCAAGTTCGGCGTCAAGCTCGACGCCCAGGCCGGCGCGGTGATCGCGCGGACCGGCCTGCAGGGTCAGTTCGAGGTCAAGCTCAAGTGGCTGCGCGACGGTGGTGCTGCCCCGGCCGAGGAAGCGGCCGAAGAGCCCGAAGGGTGAGGTTTTACGGCTTGTAGCCGACGATCCCGGCGACGCACCGGGCCGAGTCGCTGAGCGGCGTCAGCCGGGGCCCGTCCGGCCACCACTCGTCGCAGACGGCCATGCCGGGTTCCGAGGTCGCGTTCGGCTGGACGATTTCGAGGCCGTCCATCATGGCCTCGATCTCGGCGCGGGTGCGGAACCGGCCGGCGCCGAGCGGGCCGGAGACCAGGATCTGCTCGATGCGCTTGGCGATCGCGGTCAGCTCCGGCACCTCGGGGTCGAAGAAGTGCGAGAGCACCACGTAGGAGCCGGACGGCAGCGCGTCGATGTACTCGCGCATGATGTCGAAGACGCCGTCGCCCTCGTAGTGGTGCATGGTGCCGACCTGCAGCAGCGCGACCGGCTCGGTGAAGTCGACGTGCGTCACCACTTCGGGGTTCCCCAGGACGTCCTGCGGCTTGAAGATGTCCGCCTCGACCATGTGCGTGAAGTCGTTCTCGACGAGCAGCGCGCGGCCGTGCGCCAGGACCACCGGGTCGTTGTCGACGTAGACGACGGTGTTGTCCTTGTCGATGCGCTGCACGATCTGGTGGGTGTTCTCGGCCGTCGGCAGCCCGGAGCCGCAGTCGAGGTACTGGCTGATCTTCGTCTGGTTCGCCAGCATCCGCAGCGCGCGGTTGTGGAACCCGCGGTTGCCGCGGGCGATGTCGACCGCTTCCGGGACCGCCGTGCGGATCTTCTCCATCACCACGCGGTCGACTTCGTAGAAGTTGTTGCCGCCGAGGAACCCGTCGTAGATCCGCGCGATGCTCGGCCGGGTGGGGTCGACCCCCACCGGCGTCTGGCTCGGGGACAGCGCGGACGGGGTGTCGGACATGACGACCTCGCAGGACTTCGGCGAACGAGACTGTGGGCCACCCAGCGTAGTAGCTCGGGTCCGCGGGGTGAACCCGAGGTGGCCCGTCAGCCGCTCGGGCGGAGCCGCTGGTCCGGGATGTCGCCGGCGCCCAGGTCGCGTTCGCGGCGCAGCCGCTCGAGGTGCTGGTCGATCCGCCGGTCGAGGTCGCGCGCGGCCTCGGACAGATCCGTCAGGTCGCGACGGGATCCCGCACGCCCGACGGCGGCTGCGGTGTCCCTTTCGTCCCCTGCCCTGTCCACTTGCCGGCACCTCCCGGATCGGCTTCGGCCCCCTGCTCACCGCGTTACTGCCCCATCGGGTGCTTGCCAAAACCCCGTCCGGCGTGAGCCGTGGCACGCCGGTGGCCTGCGGCCGTCCGGTTGACCTTCCGGAAAAGCCCTTGGTGACAATTTTGACCAGGTGGTAGAAATTGGGGGAGCCGCGGCGGACGGCCGCCACGGGGAAGTGGAGGAGCCGGTGATGAGCGTGCCTTCCGTGCAGCTGTATTCGGTCCGCGACGCCTTCGCGGCCGATCCCGCCGACACCCTGCGGCGGCTGGCCGCGATCGGCTTCACGCAGGTCGAGCCGTACGGCGTCCTCGAGAACGCCGAGGCGCTGCGTGCCGGCCTGCCCGCCAACGGCCTGACCGCCCCGACCGCGCACGCGCAGCTGCTCGGTGCCGACCAGGGAGCGGTCTTCGCCGCCGCGGCCGAGCTGGGCATCGGGCTGGTGATCGACCCGTACGTGCCGGCCGAGCGGTGGCAGGACCCGGCCGACATCGCGGCCACGGCGGAGGCGCTCAACGCGGCCGCCAAGCTCGCGGCCGAGCACGGCGTCCGCGCCGGCTACCACAACCACTGGTGGGAACTGCAGTCCCGGATCGACGGCCGCAGCGCGCTGGAGGTGTTCGCCGACCAGCTCGACCCCGAAGTCGCGCTGGAGGTCGACACCTACTGGGCCACCGCGGGCGGCGAGGACGCGCCCGCGCTGCTGCGGCGGCTCGGCGACCGGGTGCGGGCCGTCCACGTCAAGGACGGCGGGCTCGCCACCGACGCCACCGGCCAGGTCCCGGCCGGCCAGGGCCGGGTGCCGGTCGCCGAAGTGCTCGCCGCCGCGCCGGACGCGCTGCGCGTGGTCGAGTTCGACGCGTTCGACGGCGACCTCTTCGAGGCCCTCGCCGCCAGCCACGCCTTCCTGACCGGCGCGGACCGATGACCGGCGGGCCGGTCGGCGTCGGCATCATCGGCACCGGCGTCATCAGCGGCACCTACCTGCAGAACCTGACCGCGTTCCCGGACGTCCGGGTGGTGCGGGTCGCCGACCTCGACGGTGAGCGCGCGGCGGCGCGGGCGGCCGAGTACGGCGTGGCGCACTCGGGCACGGTCGCCGAGCTGCTGGCCGACCCGGACGTCGAGCTCGTCGTGAACCTGACGGTCCCGGCCGCGCACGTCGAAGTCGGGCTGGCCGCCCTGGAAGCGGGCAAGCACGTGTGGACCGAGAAGCCGCTCGCCCTGGACCGCCAGACCGGCCGCAAGCTGCTCGACCGCGCCCGGGAGAAGAACCTGCGCCTGGCGAGCGCGCCCGACACCGTGCTCGGCGCCGCGCTGCAGACCGCGCGGCGGGCCGTCGACGCGGGCCGGATCGGCCGTCCCCTGACCGCGCTGGCGCTGTTCCAGGTGCCGGGCCCGGAACGCTGGCACCCGGCGCCGGAGTTCTACTACCAGCCCGGCGGCGGGCCGCTGCTCGACATGGGTCCGTACTACCTGACCGCGCTGGTCCACCTGCTCGGCCCGATCCGGCGCGTCACCGGGGCCGGCGGGCGGGCGCGCGACACCCGGGTCGTCGGCTCCGGGCCGCGGGCGGGCACGGAGTTCCCGGTGTCGGTGACGACGACGGTCACCGCGCTCGTCGAGTTCGCAAGCGCTTCCGCGCAGCTCGTGCTGAGTTTCGACTCGGCGCTCGCGCGGCCCGCGCTGGCCGAACTGACCGGCACGCTCGGCACCGCCGTGCTGCCGGACCCCAACCGCTTCGACGAGCCGACCCGGCTGCACCTGCTCGACCGGGACGAACCGGAAGAGCTGGCCGCACAGGGGCATCCGGCCTCGCGCGGCACCGGGGTGCTGGAACTGGCGCGGGCCATCCGGGCCGGCGTGCCGGAACGCGCGTCCGGCGAGCTGGCCTACCACGTGCTCGACGCGATGCTGGCCATCGAGGAATCCATGACGCGCGGGCAGAGCGTGGAGGTCGCGAGCACCACCGACGTCCCGCCGCTGCTGCCCGCGGGCTGGGACCCGTACGCGAAGACCCTCTAGAGCGGGACGGTGAGCAGGTTCTGCAGGTAGAAGCGCAGCGAACCGATCAGGTCGACGTCGCCGGGGACGGTCAGCCACTGCACCTGCAGGCCGTCCATCAGCGCGATGAACGTCAGCGCGGCCATCGTCGGCTCGACACCTTCGCGCAGCTCGCCGCGGGCGGCGAGGGCGGCGAACGACTCGTGCACGCCGGCGCGCGCGGCCCGGTAGTGGCGCACGAAGTACTCGTGCGCCGGGTGGTCCGGGGCGACCGCTTCGGCGGCCAGCCGCGAGTAGAGGTCGACGATCCCGGGGTGGCGGACGTTGTGCTCGGCGAGCGCGACGAAGTGGCGGAGGACTTCGAGGCCGGGCGGCACGGTCAGCTGCTCGCGCTCGGAGTCGTCGGCGTCCCGGCGTTCGAGCACGGCGGCGAGCAGGGCTTCCTTGGTGGGGAAGTAGTAGAGGAGGCCGGCGTGGGAGATCCCGACGCGCTTGGCGATCTCGCGCAGCGACGAGCCGTGGTAGCCGAGTTCGCCGTAGGCCGCGGCCGCCGCGGTGATGATGTCCTCGCGGCGGATCCGGCCCTTCAGGTAGCCCCCGGTCACGGGGTCGCAGTGGTCTCGGCGGCGTGCATCCGACCATCATGCCGCAGCGCTCGCTCGCACAAGTCGGGTGAGCGAATGAACAAACCGGTTGTGCGAACGCGCGAGAATTGCGAGCATCGCGGCGTGAAGAGCGCAGAGCGGCAGCGGGTGATCGTGGAGCGGCTGCGCGACGCCGATCAGGTGGGCGTCGCCGAGCTGGCCGAAGCGACCGGCGCGTCCGAGATGACGGTCCGCCGCGACCTCGACCTCCTGGCGGCCCGTGGCGTGCTCCGCCGGGTGCACGGTGGTGCGGTCCCGGCGTCGCCGACCGGGGTCGAAGCGCCGTTCGCGGCCCGCGCGACGGCCGGGATCGCGGCGAAGCGGGCCATCGCCGCGGCGGCCGCCGAGCTGATCCGCGACGGCGAGACGGTCGTCCTCGACAGCGGTACGACGGCGCTGGAGCTCGCGCGGCTGCTGCGCGGGCGTCCGGTCACCGTGATGCCGCTGTCCCTGCACGCGGCCCGCGAACTGGCCGAGGCGCCCGGAGTCCGGCTGCTGCTGCCGGGTGGCGAAGCGCGGCCGGGGGAGCAGGCCCTGGCCGGCCCGCTGACGCTGGCGTCGCTGCGGGCCCTGCGGTTCGACGTCGCCGTGCTCAGCCCCTGCGGGATCGGTGCCGACTCCGGGCTCACCGCCTTCGACCTGGACGACGCCGAGGTCAAGCGGACCGCCCTCGACGTCGCGGCGCGGGCGATCGTGCTCGCCGACGGCGCCAAGTGGGGCAGGCCCGCACTCGCCTGCGTCTGTCCCGCCGACCGCGCCGACGTGGTGATCACCGACCCCGGCGCCCCCGAAGACCAGCGCGCCGCGCTGACCGAGCGCGGCGTGCTCGTGCACGTCGCCGTCCCCGCACTGGAGAGCCGATGACCGCCCCGCCCCGCCCGCGCGCCGCCCGGTTCGCGACCTTCATGTTCTTCGGCCTCAACGGGTTCGCGATGGGCATGTGGGTGGTGCACATCCCGAACGTCGAGCGCGCGACCGGCATCTCGCACAGCACGCTGGGCGCGCTGCTGCTCGTGCTCGGCGGCGCCGCGTTCGTCGGCATGCAGGTGGCGGGCCCGCTCGTCGACCGGCTCGGGCACCGGCGGCTCGTGCCGGCCGCCGGGGTCCTGCTCGGGCTCGCGGTGTGCGGGCCCGGGTTCGCGAACTCGTGGTGGGCGCTGGGCCTGGCGCTGGCCTTCTTCGGCTTGGGCAACGGCGCGATCGACGTCGGGATGAACGCGCACGCGGTGGTGGTGGAGCGGGCCTACCCGCGCCCGATCATGGCGGCGTTCCACGCGATGTGGTCGATCGGCGGCGCGATCGCCGCGGTCATCGGCGCGGCGACGCTCGGCGCGGGCGTGCCCACCGGCGTCACCCTCACCGGCACGGGCCTGCTGTGCGTGCTGCTTTCCCTGCTGTCGGCGCGGTTCCTGATGGAGCCGTCCGCCGCGCCTGCTCCGGACGAGCCGTCCACGTCCGAGCCCGCCGTCTCGCGGCGGCCCCCTGGCCGCACGGTCTGGCTGCTCGGCCTGCTGGCGCTCGCGCTGATGCTGTCGGAGGGCGTCGCGAACGACTGGGCCGCGCTGCACATGGAGAAGGTGCTCGGCACTTCGGCGTCCACCGCGGCGCTGGCGTACGGCGCGTTCGCGGTGGCGATGACGACCGGCCGCTTCCTGACCGACCGCGTCGCGGCCTGGGCCGGCCCGGCGGCGATCGTCCGTTACGGAGCGATCCTGGCGGCGGTGGGCCTGACGACGGCCGCGGCGGCACCGTGGGTCCCGGTGTCCCTGGTGGGCTGGGCGCTGTTCGGCCTCGGCCTGTCGGGCGGCGTCCCCCAGCTGTTCACCGCGGCGGGCAACCTGGACACGCGCGCGTCGGGGGCGTTGATGGCCCGGGTGGTCGGTCTCGGTTACGTCGGGCTGCTGGCGGGTCCGGCGCTGATCGGCGGGCTGACCCGGTGGATGCCGCTGAACGTGACCTTCGCGGTGCCGGTGGTGCTGTGCGTGCTCGCGGCGGTGTTCGCCCGGGTGCTGAGCCCGAAGCCGGAACCGGTGGAGCAGCCCGTCGGGTGCTAGCGGTGGTGGGCGACGGTCTCGTGCGCCCGCTCCGCCCCGGTGGCCGGCTCGGTGTGCACGACCACCGCGGTCAGCCGCGGGATCGTGTGCACCAGCCGGTGTTCCACCTCGTGCGCCAGCGCGTGCGCGGCCTCGACGGTCAGCTCCGCCGCCACGGTCACGGCCAGCTCGGCGCGCAGGTGGTGCCCGATCCAGCGCATCCGGAGGTCGCGGGCGCCGAGCACCCCGTCGACGTCACGGGCCGTCCGCTCGGCCAGCTCGACCGACGCCGGGTCCACCGCGTCCAGCAGCCGTCGGAAGACCTCTTTCGCCGTGTCGCGCAGGACGAACAGGATCGCGACGGTGATGCCGAGCCCGACGATCGGGTCGGCCGCCGGGAAGCCGAAGAAGACGCCGGCCGCACCGGCGACGACCGCCAGTGACGTGAAGCCGTCCGTGCGGGCGTGCACGCCGTCGGCGACCAGCGCGGCCGAGCCGATCTCGCGGCCGACCTCGATCCGGTACCGCGCGACGAGTTCGTTGCCGGCGAAGCCGATCACCCCGGCCACGGCGACCACCCACGGGTGCGTGACCGGGTGCGGGTCGAGCAGCCGCACGACCGATTCGTACCCGGCCACCGCCGCCGAAGCCGCGACGACGAGCACGACGACCACGCCGGCGAGGTCCTCGGCGCGCCCCAGCCCGTAGGTGTACCGGCGGGTCGCGGCCCGCCTGCCGAGCAGGAAGGCCACCCCGAGCGGGACGGCGGTCAGCGCGTCGGCGAAGTTGTGGATGGTGTCGCCCAGCAGCGCCACGGACCCGGTGACCAGCACGAGCACCAGCTGCGCGACGGCGGTGACCGCCAGCGCGGCGAAGGACCACCCGAGCGCGCGCAGGCCGCGCCGGCTGGTTTCGAGGGCGTGGTCGACGCGGTCGGCGCTGTCGTGGGTGTGCGGCCGCCACTTCGCGTGGCGATGCCCGTGTCCGTGTCCCGCCATGAGACCAGTCTATCTGCGCAGGCACGCAGATACGCAAGTAGTAAGGTAACGCCATGCACGCGTCGCTGCCGGAGTTCGACATGCCGACCGAAGAGCAGGTCCACCTGGCCGCGGAGTCGTTCCGCCTGCTGGCCGATCCCACCCGGATCAAGGTGCTCTGGGCCCTGCTGCAGGGCGAATCCTCGGTGGCCTGCTTGGCGGAACTGGCGGGCGCGGCCCCGACGGCGGTCAGCCAGCACCTGGCGAAGCTGCGCCTGGCGGGCTTGGTGAAGGGCCGCCGCGAGGGCACGTTCGTGTACTACTCGGCGGCGGACGACCACGTCCGCGGCCTGCTGGCCCAGGCGCTGCACCACGCGGACCACGTGGACCGCGACATCCAGCAGGGCGAGCACGCCCACCACCCGCGGTCTAGCTGATCGGCTCCTGCAGTTCCGTCACCCAGCCCGCCGGGTCCTCCGGGCAGTCCAGGTACACCTCCCGCTGCGGCCCGGCCGACCGGTGGCCGTGGTCGTCGAGCCAGCGCACCACCGCCTGCCAGCTCGGCAGGATTCCGTCGATCGGGCCGGGGTGGACCAGGGTGGCCGCGCGGGTGGCCGGCAAGTCCGCCACCTCCAGCCCGTTGAGGTCGCCGTCGCCGGGCGACGCCGGGACTGCGGCGTGCACCACCACCTCGTCCTCCGCGCGCTGCTCGTAGTAGCAGGTCAGCCGTCCGGTGGGGGTGACGTCCGCGTCGGGGAGGCGGCGGCCGAGCTCCGCGCACAGCGGGTGGACGACCGGGCCGATCGCCTCGGGCGCGAACCCCGCCGCGATGCCGGTCAGCTCCACCACGCGCACGGCGGGCAGCTCCTTCACGACGATGTCGTGCGCGGGTGGCCGTCCGTCCTGCTCGATCGTCCGCAGCCGGGCTTCGACCCGGGCCAGCCGGGCCGCGCCGTCGGCCAGTGCGGCCTCCAGCTCCGCGCGGCGCAGGGCCAGCATGCCGCGCACCTGCTCGACCGGGACCTCCTCCGCCAGCAGCGTGGCCACCTGCTCCAGCGTGAACCCGAGGTCCCTCAGCGCGACGATCCGGTTCAGCCGCGCGAGCTGGGCCGCCGTGTAGCTGCGGTAGCCGGTCGCGGGGTCGACGCGCGCCGGGCGCAGCAGCCCGAGCGCGTCGTAGTGGCGCAGCATCCGGACCGACACCCGGCCGTGGCGGGCGAAGTCACCGATCGAGAACACGGCCCGATCCTGCCCCAGGCGGGACGAACCCGCCGATGACGTCTTCGGCGAGCTCCGCGAACGTGATCGCGGTGTCGTCCTCGTGCGCGGGCCCGACCACCTGCAGCCCGGCCGGCCGCGTCCCGCCGAGCGGGGCGCTGAGCGCCGGCAACCCGGGCAGCGACGCCTGCGCGATCCAGAACACCTGGTCGTCGTAGCGGTCCCGGCTGTCGTGGGGCAGCGCCGTGGTGAACACCGTCGGGCAGAGGAAGACGTCGACGCCGGTCAGGTACCGGCCCCATGCGGCGGCCGAGGCCGCCCGCCGCCGTTCCTGCTCGGCGGTCCCGGCCGGCTCGCGTCCCTCCTGGCCGGCGAAGAACAGCTCCACCTGGAAGCCGAACGCTTCCGCCTGGGCCGCCGGGTCGACGTCCGGCGGCCAGCCCTCGCGGACCCGCACCCCGGCGCGGGCCAACGCGTCGACGGCGTCCGACAGGGCTTCGCCGACCTCGCCGGTCACCGGGCAGGCCGGGTCGTCGAGCACGACGCCGACGCGGAAGTCCGCGAGCCGGGAGTGCCGCGCGGGCCGCAGCGGGCCCCCGGTGACGCGCAGGGCGAGCCGGAGGTCGGCCGCCGAGCGGGCCAGCGGGCCGGCCGCCGAAGGGAATTCCCGGGCGAGGGTGGCCGGGGGTCCGGGCGGCTGGAACCCGCGCAGTGGCACGGTTCCCGGCGTCGGCTTGAGGCCGTGGACACCGCAGTGCGCGGCCGGGATCCGGATCGATCCGGCCAGGTCGGAGCCGTATTCGAGGTACGTCAGGCCGTCGGCGAGCGCGGCCGCGGCGCCGCCGCTCGAGCCGCCCGGCGTCCGGGTGTGGTCGCGCGGGTTGAGCGTCCGCCCGTGGAGCGGGTTTTCGGTCCGGCCGAAGTCCGCGAGCAGGTGGTGGACGTTCGACTTGCCCACGATGACGGCGCCCGCCGCGCGCAGCCGCGCCACGACCGCCGCGTCCTCGTCCGCGACGCAGTCCGCGAACGCCGGCTCGCCCCACGTCGTGGGCAGGCCCCGCACGGCGAAGGCGTCCTTGACCGTCATCGGGACGCCGTGCAGCGGCCCGACGCCGTCGCCGCGCGCCACGGCCCGGTCGGCTTCCGCGGCGGCCTCGAGGGCGGCGTCGCGGCAGGTCGCGATGACGGCGTTGACGGGGGAGGCGTCGATGCGGGCGAAGAGCTCCTCGGTCAGTTCACGGGCCGAGAGCTCGCCGCGGCGGATGCGAGCGGCCACGTCGGTCGCGGTGCGGAAAGGCGTCATGGGTACCGGATAGCGCCTGACACGGTGTCAGAGTCAACGGCGGCGGGTAACCCGGACGTGATCGCCGCCCGAACCGCGGGCGGCGCAGCGGCAGAGGGAAGACCCATGTCGACCGCACCCCCGTTACCGCCCGAACCGGTGGTCCCGGACACCGACCCGCCACCGGAGCCCCTGGTCCCGGAGCCAGGCGGAGTGCCCGTGCCGGATCCGCTGCCGCCGGAATCGGAGCCCGGACCCGAGCGCAAGTAGTTACGAAACTCAGATCATACGAGTTTCGTATGATTTCGTGTACGGTCGAGGCATGACAACAGCGCAGAGCTACCGCCGGATGGTCAACGCCGGCAACAAGATCGTCGTGGGGCTGCAGCGGCTCGGCGTCGCCTTCGGGCCGATGCAGCTGCTCACCGTGCCGGGCCGGCGGACCGGCGTCCCGCGCACGTCCCCCGTGGCGGTCCTGCCCCTCGACGGCGCGAGCTACATCTTCCAGGCCTACCCGAAGGCGGCCTGGGTGGCGAACGTCCGGGCGGCGGGCGAGGTCACGCTCACCCGTGGCCGCCGCTCGTCGGCCGCGCGGCTGGTCGAGCTGCCGGTGGAAGAGCGGCGGCCCATGCTGCGCCGGCTCGTCGAGACGAGCCCGGCGAGTGTGGGCAAGAGATTCGTGACGACCGGCCTGGCGGACGCGCCGACGCCGGACGGTGTGGCGGCCGCGGCGGAGCGGATCGCGGTGTTCCGCGTCGAACGGCTTTGAGCCGGCGGGGCCGGGCACGCGCCCGGCCCCGCTTCGACCGGGAAATCAGGCGTTCAGCTGCTTGCGGTCGCCGCCGCGGGTGTTGTCGATCTCGATGCGGCGCGGCTTCGCCTTCTCCGCGACCGGGATGCGGATGGTCAGCACGCCGGCCTCGTAGCCGGCGGTGATGCGGTCGGTGTCCAGCGTGTCGCCGAGGAACAGCTGGCGGGAGAACACGCCGAGCTGCCGCTCCGAGACGTGCATCCGGACGTTGTCGCCGGTCGGCAGGGGCCGTCGCTCGGCCTTGACCGTGAGGACGTTGCGCTCGACGTCCAGCTCGACGGCGCCGGGGTCGACGCCGGGCAGGTCGAAGCACACCACGAACTCGTCGCCCTCGCGGTAGGCGTCCATCGGCATCGCAGCCGGCTTCGACCACGTGCCGGCGCCGAAGACCTGCTGGGTGAAGCGGTCGAAGTCGCGGAACGGGTCAGTGCGCATCAACATCGGGGTTCCACCTCCTGGACTCGGACAGTTCTGGTGTCAACACGCACCTCTGTTCTAGCATGTCGTCGAAACGATGACAACAGGTGGGTCGTCGAAAGGATGACGCAATGGACGGAATCGACCCCGCCGGGGCGCTGCGCGGGATCCAGGAGGTGGTCGCGGCCACCCGGGCCGGGGCCGCGGACCAGGACCGGGTGCTGGCCGCGTTGTCCGGGCTGCGGCAGCTGCGGGAGGAGCTGGCGGGCTGGGAGCCGGAGCTGATCACCGCGGCCAGGGCCGCGGGCGTCAGCTGGGTGGCGCTCGCGCCCGCGCTCGGCGTCGCCAGCCGCCAGGCCGCGGAACGGCGGTACCTGCGGCTGCAGCCGTCGCACACCGGCGAGAAGACCGGCGAGGCGCGCGTGGACGCCGAACGCGACCGGCGCGCGGGCGACCGGGCCGTCGCCGACTGGGCCCGCCGCAACTCCGCGATCCTGCGCCAGCTGGCCGGCCGGGTCAGCGCCCTCGACGGGCTCGGGCCCGCGGCCCAGGAGAGCGCCGACCGCCTCGGCGCGGCCCTCGGGGACGACGACCCGGCGACGCTCCTCCCGCCGCTGGACGCCGCACGTCCGCACGTGACCGGCGCACTGGCCGAGCAGCTCGGCGAGATCTCGGCGCACACCGACCGGCTGCGCCGCGACGCCGCCGTCCGCCGCGCCCGGAGCTGAGGGTGTTTGCCCGGCCGCGTGCCGGGCACCCGCCGCGGAAGCGACGGAAGGACGGTGCCGCCATGACCGCCGAACCCCCGGACCCGGATCCCCGCCGGACCCCGGACCTGGAACCCGGCGGCGGCGTGCCCCCGGGCAGCACGCCGCCGGACTCCGCGCAGACGTCGGGCCTGTCGCACCCGCAGCCGATGCCCTCCAAGGCGATGCCGGTGCTGTGGCTGGTGCTCACCGGCGTGCTCGTGCTGATGGTGGCGGGGTTGGTGCTCTCGCTGGCCGTCGGCTGGTTGCGGGTGTGACGGATCGGGTACCCGCGAAGCATGGACGAGACCCCGGACCGGATCGAAACCCGCGCCGAACTGCTGCCCGAGGAACAGGCCGTCGAGAGCGAGGACCCCGAGGCCCAGGCCCGCGAGGTCCTGCGCGACTCCGACCGCCGCACCGAGCACCCGGAGGCGACGCTGGGGCGCCGCCGTCCGGAGGACACGGTCTAGGCGTTCCCGCGGAAGTTCTCCTGCGTGGCCGGGTGACCCGGCCGCGCCTTCGCGTCTTCGTCTTCCAGCGGCCCGTCGGGCCCGTCGGGCTCATCGCGGCGAGGCGGCTCTTCGACGGGATTCCCGCTGGAGTCCACTTCGCCGGTTTCGTCGTGCGGCTGCGACATCGTTCCTCCTCGGGGTGGCCGGTCCTTCGCGGCTACCCGGCGGACACCGGTGTCAACCGCTCCTCGGCCGGTGTCCCGCCGCGCAGCAGCAGCACCGCGACCAGGCCCAGCGCGGCCACGACGGCGAAGAACCAGAAACCCCACGGATAGGCGATCCCGGCCGTCACCAGCGCCCCGGTGACGAACGGGCCGAGGATCGAACCCAGCCTGCCGACCGCCGACGTCAGCCCGAGCGCGGTGCCGCGGGCCGACGCCGGGAACGCCTGCGCCACATAGCCGTAGATGAGCACCTGCGCGGAGAACACGAACACGCCGGTCAGCAGCACGACCGCGTTGAGCACGAGCGCGTTGCCGATCTTCAGGCTCAGCGCCGCCAGCAGGACCGCCCCGGCACCGAACCAGATCCGCGCGATCGGGCGGATGCCGAACCGGTCGGCGATCGTCCCGGCCAGCACCAGCCCGAGCACCGCGCCGATGTTGAGCACCAGCAGCAGCGTGATCGACGTCGAGATCGGGTAGCCCGCCGTGCGCATCAGCTGCGGCAGCCAGGTGTTGAGCCCGTAGACCAGCAGCAGGCCCATGAACGAACCGGTCCAGACGGCGATGCTGATCCGCCGGAACCGGGTGCCCAGCAGGTCCTTGAGCCCGACGCGCTCGGACGTCTCGCGCGCGGCGAGGTAGGCCGCGGACTCCGGCAGCTTCCACCACATCAGCGGCACGGCCAGCAGGCCGATGACGCCGCCGCCGTAGAACAGCAGGTGCCAGTCCTCCTTGGCCGACAGCGCCAGCACCGACGTCAGCACCGCGCCGACGTGGTAGCCGGTCATGGTGAACGTGCTCGCGCTGGCGCGCCGCCGGGCCGGCAGGTTCTCCGACATCACGGTGAGCGCCACCGGCATGCACGCGCCGAGGCCGAGCCCGGCCACGAACCGGAAGACGCCGAACGTGGCGACGTTCGGCGCGAGCGGCGTCAGCAGGGTGAACAGCGAAAACAGCAGGACCGAGCCGATCAGCAGCACGCGGCGGCCGAACCGGTCGGTGAGCGGGCCGAGGCAGGCGGCGCCGACGGCCACGCCGATCAGCGACACCGTGGCGACCGCGGTCGCGCCGGCCGCGGTGAAGCCGAGGTAGCCGCTCTTGAGCAGGGTCGGGATGGTGGCGCCGAGCGCGACCAGGTCGTACCCCTCGAGCAGGACGGTCAGCCAGCAGAGGACCGCCGTCCAGGTGCCACGAGACGTCGTTGTCATCGTCGTCCTCCTCAGAACGGGTAGTTCGCGATGTCCGCGCGGACGGTGAGCCACTGCGTCTCGGTGAAGGCCTCGATGTTGGCCTTCGCGCCGCCGAAGCGGGAGCCGTTGCCGGAGTCGCCGACGCCGCCGAAGGGCGCGGTCGGCTCGTCGCCGACGGTCTGCTCGTTGATGTGCACCTTGCCCGAGCGGACCTCGTCGGCCAGCTGCATCGCGGTGCCGACGTCGCCGAGGATGCCGACCGACAGCCCGTACTCGGAGTCGTTGACCAGCCGCGCGGCGTCGTCGAGGTCGCGGTAGGCGCGCACCGGCGCGACCGGGCCGAAGATCTCCTCGCGCCAAGCCGGGCTCGCGTCGTCGAGTCCGAAGAGGACGGTCGGCGGGTAGTACGGCGCGTCCGGCTTGCCGCCGGCGAGCACCCGCGCGCCCGCCGCCACGCTCCGGTCGACGATGTCGGTGACGTGCGCGAGCTGGCGGTCGTCGATGATCGGGCCGAGCGCGACGTCGCCATCGGCCGGGTTCCCGACCGGCAGCCGGCGCGCCTTCTCGGCGAGCGCCTCGACGTACTCGTCCACTTGGGACTCGTGCACCAGGTGGCGGCCCGTGGTCATGCAGATCTGGCCCTGGTGCAGGAACGAGCCGAACGCGCCGGCGGAGGCCGCCTTCGCGACGTCGGCGCCCGGCAGCACGACGAGCGCGTTGTTGCCGCCCAGCTCCAGGTGCACGCGCTTGAGCGAGCGCGCGGCGGCTTCGCCGACCTTCCGCCCGGCCGCGGTCGAGCCGGTGAACGACACCACCGCCACCTCGGGCGCGTCGACCACCGCGGCGCCCACGGCCGCGTCGCCGGGCAGCAGGTGCAGCAGGCCCTCGGGCAGCCCGGCCTCTTCGAAGACGCGCAGGATGCTCACCCCGCCGCACACCGCCGTGCGCAGGTCGGGCTTGAGCAGGACGGCGTTGCCCAGCGCGAGCGCGGGGGCGACCGAGCGGATGGCCAGGATCAGCGGGAAGTTGAACGGCGAGATCACCGAAACCACGCCGGCCGGCCCCCGCCGCGCCAGCGACCAGCGGGGTTCACCGGTGCTGAGCACCTCGCCGAGCGGGTGGGTGGGCAGGGCCGCGGCCTCGAAGCAGATCCCGGCCGCCATCTCGGTCTCGATGCCGGCCTTGGGCCGCGTCGAACCGGCTTCACGGACGATCCAGTCCTGCACTTCGGCGGCGTGCTTCTCCCACAGCTCGCCGGCGCGGCGCAGCACGGCGGCGCGTTCGGCGGGCTTGCGCCGGGCCCAGTCCCGCTGCGCCTTCGCGGCGGCCGCGGCGGCTTCCGCGACGTCGCCCGGTGTCGCGATGCCCACGCTGCCCAGCACGTTCCCGGTGGCCGGCTCGACGACCGGGTGCGTCCCGCCGCTGCCGTCGCGGAATTCGTTCTCCAGCAAGGTCATGATCACTCCGGTGTGGTCGGTTCGGTGTCGACCTGGATCAGCCGGGGGCCGTCCGGGGTCGCCTTGAGCTGGGCGCGCAAGTCGTCTTCGTCGCGGACGGCGGTGGCTTCGACGCCGTAGCCGGCCGCGATCGCGGTGAAGTCCATGCCGGGGATCTCCGTGCCGGGCACGTCCGGCGTCCCGAGCAGCTCGCCGAACCACTGCAGGGCGCCGTAGACGCCGTTGCGCAGGATCACGAAGGTGACCGGCACGCGGTAGTGCGCGGCGGTCCACAATGCCGTGATGCCGTAGTTGGCCGAGCCGTCGCCGATCACGCCGACGACCGGGCGGTCCGGGCTGCCCATCGCGACGCCGACCGCGGCGGGCAGGCCGAAGCCGAGCCCGCCGGCGGCCGGGAAGAAGTACGAGCCTTCGCGGCGCAGGTCCATCTGGCGCCACCAGGCCGAGTTCGTCGACGTCGACTCGACGACGTAGCGCGTGTCGGCGCTCTGGGTGTCGCGCAGGGCGGCGAACACCTGCTCCGGGTGCAGCGCCTTCCCGCCAGTCTTGGCCGCCGGGATTCCGACGTGTTCGCTTGCTGCTCCGCGTGCTGGGATTTTCGTCAGCAGCGCCTTGATCACCGGCGCCGGGTCGGCGACCAGCGCGTCACCCATCGGCGCGCGGGCCGCGGCGCCGAAGTCGTCGGTGACCTGGATGAGCCGGGTGCCCTCGGGCAGGTACGCGCCGGGCACGTGCTGGTGGTAGCGGAAGACCGGCGCGCCGAGCACGAGCACGAGGTCGTGCCCGGTCAGCGCGGCCGACACCGGCGCGATGCCGGCGGGCAGCACGCCCCTGAAGAGCGGGTGCCGGTTGGGGAAGGGCAGCCGGTGCGGCGACGGCGCCACCCACGTCGGCAGCCCGAGGTGCTCGGCCAGGGCGACGGCGCGGTCGAAGAGCCCGGTGGCGTCGATGTCGCCGCCGAGGACCAGCGCCGGGTTCTTCGCCGCGGCGACACTCGCGACGAGGGCCTCGAGCTGGGCTTCGCCGGGCTCGAGGCCTTTGTGGACCTGCCGGTCGAGCGTGGGGCTCGCCGGGAGCTCGGCGGCCCAGTCGTCGTAGGGCACCGAAAGGTAGGTGGGGCGCCGGTGCAGCTCGGCCTCGAAGACGGCCTGCGCGAGCGACCTCGGGACGTCTTCGGCGCAGCTCGGCTCCCCGGACCAGGCGACCAGCGGCCGCATCAGCTGCGTCGCGTCGACGTTGGCGAGCATCGCCTCCAGCCCGATCGCCGTCCGGACCTGCTGGCCCGCGGTGAGCACCAGGGGAGAGCGCGAGTAGACGGCGTTGGTGAGCGCGCCCATCGCGTTGCCGGAGCCGGCGGCGGCGTGCAGGTTGACCAGCACCGGGCGGCCGGTCACCTGGGCGTAGCCGTCGGCCATCCCGACGACGGCGCCTTCGTGCAGGCCGAGGACGTACCGGAAGTGCTCCGGCAGCCCGGCGAGGAACGGCAGCTCGTTGGAGCCGGGGTTGCCGAAGACGGTCGTCAGGCCTCGGCGGTCCAGGAACTCGTGGGCGAGCCGGCGGGCGGTGGGCATCGGTGCCTCCTCGAAGTCGGACCGACCCTATGGAGCCGCGCGGCCGTGTTCCAATAGATGTTGGCTCGCTGCTTCATCGATGGGATCGATATGCCGGACTTCGACCTGAACCTGGTGCGCACGTTCGTGCTGCTCTACGAGACCCGCAGCGTGACCGCGACGGCGGAGTCCCTGCACGTCACGCAGCCGACGATCAGCTACAGCCTGCAGAAGCTGCGGCGCCGGTTCTCCGACGAGCTGTTCCGCCGCACCGGCGGCGGCCTGGAACCCACGACGACCGCCCGCGCGCTCTACGAGCCGCTGCACAGCGCGCTGTCGGAGATCGAGACGGCGGTGAGCGGCGCGAAGTCGTTCTCGCCGTCGGCGGCCCGGGCGGAGTTCACGCTGTGCCTGTCGGACCTGGGGGAGATGTCGCTGCTGCCGCGCCTGATGGCGGCGCTGCCGGCGCGGGCGCCGGGGGTGACGCTGACCGTCCGGCCGCTGGACGTCGGCCGCGCGGCCGACCAGCTCGGCCGCGGCGAGGTCGACGCGTTCATCGCGTCCCCGCTGATCAGCTCCCAGCGCGTCGCCCGGATCCCGCTGTTCACCGAGGGCTACCTGGGGATGGTGGCTTCGGACCACCCGCGTCTTCCGGAGGCCGTCTCGTTCGAGCAGCTGGCGGCCGAGCGCCACGTGACGGTGTTCGGCCCGACGGGCCACGACGGCCCGCGCCGGGCGCTGGAGGCGTGCGGCCTCCTCGATCGCGTGGTGCTCGAGGTGACCCGCTTCGCGGCGCTGCCGTACCTGGTGCAGGACGGCGAGCTGGTGGCGATGGTGCCGCGCCTGGTGGCCGGGATGTTCGCGGCGCAGCACCGCGTCCGGCTGTTCGAGCTGCCGATGGACGTGGAGCCGGCGCAGGTTTCGGTGTACACGCGCCACACGCACGCGCGCAGCCCCGCACAGCATTGGCTTGTGACATTCATGCGGGAAGTGCTCAGTTGAATTAACACGCATTTTTCACGATGCCCATTTTCCGCCGAAAGATCTGGGCCGAACGTGTAGTCCTTGGTGCTGAGCCGATCCCGCCCTGCCTAGGGTCGAACATGATCCTGAAACCCGAGCTAGGGAGGAATCCGGTGAAGCTCGTCCGCGTGGTGAAGAAAGCGCTTCCCAAGAGGAGCCTGAAGGCTTACGCCTGGTACGGCTGGATCTGATCGCGCGGCCGGTCCCGGTCACCGGGACCGGCCCCCGTTCCCCTTTCGAGGAGTGCCGAACGTGGTCATCGCTCCCGCCCGCCGCGAAGTCGTCTTCGCGCCCCGCCTGGCGGAACTGCTGCGCGAGCACCGGGACGGCGGGCTCTTCCGCCTCGAGCCCGACACCGTCGGGATCGCCGACCCGGAGCTGATGGATGGCGTGCTGCGCGCCCGCCCGGCGAACGCCGAGGAGCGCCCGACGTTCAAGCCGGTGCTGGGCCGCGCGGTGACCCGCGCCGAATCGGCGAGCCTGATGCAAGCGCTCGGCGCCGACGTCCGGGCCGCGCTGAAGCGACCTGCCGACGTCCCCGACCTCACCGGTGCGTGGCCGGCCGTGCCGCACGACTACCTGCGCCGATTCGTCTTCGGACCCGAGACGCGCCGGTTCCGCGTGCTCGTCGACCGCCGCCTGGAGCTGACGCCGAAGCTGACCTGGTCGGCCGTCGCCGCCGGGGCCGCGCTGGCCCGGCGGCCGGCACCGGACGCCGAGCTGTCGACGCTCGCCCGGCAGGTCCTTGCCGCCGACACGCTGGCCGAACGGCGTTTCCGGATGTACCTCTACCGCCGGGTCGCCGCGCCGATCTGCTTCACCGTCGCCGCGCTGGTGACCAACGCGGTGTGGCTGGGCGCGCCGTTCGACGACGACGTCCCGAACGAACACGTCCTCGACGAAGCCCTGCGGCTGCTGCCGCCGTCGTGGAACATCCTGCGCGTGCGCTCGCCGGAGTTCGCCGAGGTGGACGCCCGCATCACCCCCGGCGACGACGTCCTGCTGCTGCCGCTGCTGAGCCACCGCTCACCGAAGCTGTGGGAAGCGCCGGACGAGTGGCGCCCGCGGCGCTGGGCCGCCCTCGACGCCGACCGCCACCCCGGTTACCTGCCGTTCGGGCACGTCAGCGAGCGCTGCTGGGGCCGGCACCTGGTGCTGCCCCTGGCGAGCCGCCTGCTCGACGTCGTCCGCGCCGAAGGCCTGGTGCCCGACCCGCGGCGCACCCGCGCGCGCGTGGAGCTCGACGGCCTGCTCGAGCTGGCCGACGTGCGGGTGGTCAGCCCGCGTCGCAGCGGGCGCCGTTGAGGGTGAACGCCGTGGGGGCCGGGTTCCCGTGGTCGAAGGCCCCGTTCAGCCCCGTGCTGACGGTCGCGCCCGGTGCGAGGGTGGCGTTGTAGGACTCGGCGGTGACGGTCACCCGGCTGCCGCTCTGGCTGTACTTGCCGTCCCAGCCGTGGGTGACCCGCTGCCCGGCGGTGAATGTCCAGGTCAGCGTCCACGGTTCCAGCGTTTCGCCGCTCTTGTTGGTGATGGCGACGCCCGCGGTGAAGCCGTCGTTCCACTGGTCGGGCACGGAAAAGCGCACGACGCACGACGCGGCTGCGGCCGGCGGGGGCTGGGGTGCGGCCGAGGTCGGCACCGGCGTCGTCGTCGTCGGCGTTGCGGTTTGCCGCAGCACGGTCGGGATCGGCGTCGGACCGGGCCGGCTGAGCGTGGGAGTGGCCGGATGCGGAGTCGTCGCCGGAGCGAGGGGGGCCTGCGGCGTGGCCTGCCGCGGCTGCGCGCTGCCGGACGTCACCGCGATGAGCACGAGGCTGCCGAGCACCACGACGGCGCCGGCGAACGCGGAGATCCACCGGATCCGCCGCCCGGCCCGCTGCTGGACGGCCGCGGCTTCGCGGGCGCGCTGCTCGAGCCGTTCTCGGTAGCCGTCGCCGGTGTCCTCCTCGCGCGACGGTGTGGCCGCGGGCGGCCCGCCGAGCGAGCGCGGCGTCGCCCCCGTCTCCCGGAGCAGCTCGGCGACGGAGATTTCGTCGTCGTCCCGCCGCCGACCCATGGAAAACCTCCCGTTCTGCGGCCCGACCGGCGAATCCTAGGAAGCGGCGGCGACCTTGTAAACCGTGTGCACGCGGCGTGCACACGCCGTGCACGAGACGCTGATGTCCGGGCGGTTCCCTGGGGCGGTGGCCGGAACCCGCCGGCCCGACCCAGGAGGTTTCCCGATGTCCGACCCGAAGATCATCGCCGTCGTCGGCGCCACCGGCCAGCAGGGCGGCGGCCTGGCCCGCGCGATCCTCGACGACCCGGAGCGGCGGTTCGCGCTGCGGGCGATCACCCGCAACCCGGACTCCCCGGCCGCGCAGGCGCTGGCCGCTCGCGGCGCCGAAGTCGTCGCCGCCGACCTGGACGACGAGTCCAGCCTGACGAAGGCTTTCGAAGGCGCGTACGGCGCCTACCTCGTCACGGCGTTCTGGGAGTACAACTCCGTCGAGCGCGAGCAGCAGCAGGCCCGTGCGATGGCCGCGGCGGCGAAGGCCACCGGACTGCGGCACGTGATCTGGTCGACCTTGCCCGACACCCGCCTGCACCTGCGCGACGACCGCGTCCCGACGCTGCACGAGCGGTACAAGGTCCCGCACTTCGACAGCAAGGCCGAAGCGGAGGCGTTCTTCGTCGAGGCGGGCGTGCCGACGACGTTCCTTTCGACAACGTTCTACTTCGAGGCCTTCCTCGACTTCTTCCGCCCGGTCCGCGACGACGACGGAGTCATCGCGCTGCACTTGCCGATGGCCGACAAGACGCTGCCGGGCATCGCGGCGGAGGACATCGGCCGCACGGCGTTCGGCGTGTTCGCGCAGGGCCCGTCGCTGGCCGGTGAGACGATCAGCATCTCGGGGGAGAACCTGACCGGCGAGCAGTACGCGGCGGCGTTCGCCAAGGAGCTCGACACGGTGGTCGCCTACCGGCCGATGAGCGTCGAGGACCTGCGGGCCGCGGGCTTCCCGGGCGCGGACGACCTGTCGAACATGTTCTTCTACTACGCCGAGCACGAAGACGCGTTCGCCGGCGCGCGCGACCCGGAGGCGGTGCGGAAGCTGAACCCGCGGCTGCAGGACTTCGCGACCTGGCTCGCGTCGCTGCGCGAGGCGTTCGAGGGGCTGTGACGGAATACCGTTCCGCGGCCGCCGGTTGCGCTCTGCGTGACCGATGCGGTGCGGTTCGAAGTCCTCGGCCCGGTCCGGGCGTGGCGCGGCGACGCCGAGCTCGAGCTGGGGCCACCCCGGCAGCGGGCGGCGCTGGCGGTGCTGCTCCTGCAGGAAGGCACGCCACTGTCGCCGGCCCAGCTGGTCACGGCGTTGTGGGGCGGGGCGGAGCCACGGGCGGCGGTCGGCATGGTGCGGTCGTACGTGTCCCGCCTGCGCCACGCCGGCGTCCCGATCGAGTCGGTCGGAGGCGGCTACGCGATCCACGCCGGTTCTCTGGACGTCACGGAGTTCGAGCGCCTTTTGTCTTCACCGTCTTCGGTGCGGGAGGCGCTGGAGTTGTGGCACGGCACGCCGCTGTCCGGGGTGAACGGCGACTACGCGGAGGCGGCCCGCGAGCGCCTGGTCCAGCTGCACTTCAAGGCCCGCGAGGACCTGGCGGCGGCGGACCTCGAGGCGGGCCGCCACGTCGACCTGACGGACCTGATCGCCGAACAGCCGTTGCGCGAGCGCCCGCGTGAGCTGCAGATGCTGGCGTTGTACCGCGCGGGCCGCCAGGCGGAGGCGCTGGAGCTGTTCACGGCGACGCAGCGCCTGCTGGAGTCCGAGCTGGGCCTCGACCCGGGCCCGGAGCTGCGCGAGATGCAACGCCGCATCCTGGCGGCGGACCCGTCGCTGGCGCCGCCGGTGTCCGGCCCGTCCCAGCTGCCCCGGACCTCCCGGAGTTCGTCGGCCGCGTGTCATTGACGTCCGCGCTGTCCGAGGCACTGACCAGGCCCACGGCGTCGGTCCCGGTGCTGGGCATCGAGGGCCTGGCGGCGATCGGCAAGACAGCGCTGGCGGTCCACATCGCCCACACGGTCGACTTCCCGGACGGCCGGCTGTTCCTGGACCTGGCGGAGTCACCGGACCCGCTGTCCGAGCTGCTGCACGGAATCGGCGTGCGCGACCTCCCGGCGTCGGCGAGCGAGCGAGCGGCGTTGTGGCGAACCCGCACGTCGGGCCGCAGGGTGCTGGTGGTCCTGGACAACGCCCGCCCGGAGGACGACATCCGAGTGCTGTTGCCGGGCGCGGGAGGTCCGGCGGTGCTGATCACGGCCCGCCGTCGCTTGTACGACGTACCGCACGCCCACTGGACAAAGCTGGGCGGCTTGAGCGTCCAGGAGTCGGTGACCCTGCTGACGCAGGTGGTGGGCCAGGACCGGGTGGCGGCTTTTCCCGGGGAAACGCAGGCGCTGGCTTCGCGAACAGCGGGGCTCCCCCAGGTCATCCGCGCGATCGGCGAGAGGCTGGCATCCCGCCCGGACTGGACGATGACGGAGGCCCTGAAGAGGGTGGGCCGCCCAGCCCCGGGAGCGCCGGCAAGGCCCCCGGAGTGCCAGGCGATAGAGAAGCCGTACGAGTCGGCGGTGGCCGAGCTGACGCCCTGGCAGAGGCACGCATTCGAGAGGCTGTCGCCGTTCCCCAGGTTCTCGACGGCAACGGCATCCGCGGCGCTGGACCTCCCGGCCCAGGACACGACGATCCTCCTGGAATCCCTGGTGGACGCGCACTTGCTGGAGGCCGCGGGGCCGGAGGCATACGCCTACCAGGAGCCGGTGCGGTTGTTCGCTGAATCGATGCAGCAGGTGCGAAACCGGCCGATCATGCCAGAGGCCGCCGAGGGAGCGATCCGGACCCCCCTGAACGGGGTGCTGGAGGCGCCGTATACTCTTTCTTCAGCAGGTCCGAGTGGCGGAATGGCAGACGCGCTAGCTTGAGGTGCTAGTGCCCTTAACGGGCGTGGGGGTTCAAGTCCCCCCTCGGACACAAATACGTGGGAGATCTCCCAAACCACAGAGTGACAGGCCCGCTACGGCGGGTCTTTCTGGCGTTCAGCCCTCGTCAGCCTCCGCTAGGCTGATCGTGGACGCGCCCTCCCCTCGCGCTACACGTCGGGGAGGTGTCGCATGACCGACATCCCTCCACTGGCCCTGCCCGGCCGGATCACCACGCCGGACCCGGCACGCGTGACTCCGCTTCCTGTCCCGATGGGCTTGCCGCCGTTGCGTGACCTCCATACGGAGGATGGGCCGCGGCTGTCGATCGCGCTGATGGACGGGGGAGGGCGGCTGCAGGACCGCGGCGCCGTCGCGGCCCTAGGCTGGAACCCGGGCGACCGCCTGCTGATCACCCTCGTCCGGACCACGGTGGTGATCCGCCGGCGCCCGGACGGGGTATTCGTCATGCCCCGCAAACCCTACGTCGCGCTCCCGGCTCCCGTGCGCCGCGGCTGCGGAGCGCTGGCGGGCAGCCGGCTGCTGCTGGTCGCCGACCCGGTCCACGACGTGCTCATCGTTCACCCGGAAGCTGCCGTTCAGGCGATGCTGCGCACTTTCCACACCTCGCTGGCCGCCCCCGAGGAGGCGTCATGACCGCGACCACTCGAGATCTCGAAGCGGCGCGGCTCCTGTTATCGCGCCTCGGCGTGGATCCTGCCGACCTCATCGGGGGCGCACCCGTCGACACCCCTGACGCCGAGCGGCCACCGATGCCGACGCTCGGCGAATGGATTCCGGTTGTGGCGGATCTAGTGTCGCCGAGCACCGCCAGCTCCTACGGGTCGTACTGGAAGAAGGCCGAAGCCCGGTGGGGTGAGCGGCCTATGGATACGATCACGGCCACCGAGATCAAGGCGATGGCCGAGCACGTCCGCAGCACCGCGCGTGTCCGCCGTAACTCCCGCGGTGGCCGCAATGCGGCGGAGAATTTCGTCGCCGCCATGCGCTGTCTCTACAAGCACCTGGTCAACGACGGACGCCTCGACGAGCGCGCCAACCCCGCCATGCGGGTCACCAAGCCACGGCGCAACGCCTCCACCCGCCGCGCCCTCGCCTCCGATCGGATCAACGAACTCAATGACGTCGTGACCAGCACAGGCGACGACCCGGAGCTGGATGCGCTCCTCTGCCGGCTGCACGAGGAGAGCGCCTGTCGACGCGGCGGCGCGCTCGCCTTACGCCGCCGCGACCTAGACCGCAGCCAATGCACGATCCTGCTGCGGGAGAAAGGCGAAACCGAACGCTGGCAACCGGTCTCACCCACACTGATGCAGCACCTCCTCGCACACTTCGACGAGCGGGGCGACGGCCAGCCGGAGAGCCAGCTCCTGCGCTACGCCACCGGCAAGCCGATCACCAAGCGCCGCTACGACTACATCTTCGGTCGGATCCAGAATGAGTTGGACTGGGCCAGAGCACTACAGGTCAGCGCCCACTGGCTGCGCCACACCACACTGACCTGGGTCGAACGCAACTTCGGCATCGGCGTCGCCCGCGCCTACGCAGGACATGCCGAGTCCGGCAGCGACCTGACAACCACCACCTACGTCAAAGCTGACATCAGCGAGGTGGCCGAAGCACTGGCCGCGCTCACCGGCGAGCCACATCCGTTGGCGCCAGCTCGTCCACAGCGGTCAGCAACGGAGTGAGTGGCAGCGGGCGCAGTCGCGGAGACTGCGCCCGCTGCAGGCGTCAATTGCCGGGGTTCCCGGAAGTGGCGGTCAGCGTGTCGTGGTAGGTCGCGAGCATCGTGTGGAGGACGTGCTGCGGGTAGACGACCAGCAGGTTGTGCTCGACCACGGAGGCAAGCAAAACCTGGTCGCCGGCGCGAACGCGGCACCGCGACCGCAACCGCGCCGGCAGAGTGAGATTCATCGTCGGCGGCACGAATGCAGCCGTCGGCTTCTCTCCGGGCGCCACGATCAGCAGACCCGAGGACACCGAGAAGCGCAGCGCCTGCCCTGGAGGCCACGCCAGCTGCTGCAGTGCCATCCGCGCTGCCACGACGCCGTTTCCGCCGACCCTTACCAGGCTGAAGGCGATCGAACCACGGTCCATTAGCGGGCCGAGCTCAGCAACCGGCAACGGGATCACCGGCTCGGTGCTGCGCCTTCTCTCCGGAAGGAGCAGCGACGTGACGATCTTGTCGGCAGCCTTGTTCGATGTGGAAGGCCACGATTCAACGAACGCAGCACCGGCGGGATCTGTGAGGCCTGTCCCGGTTTGGCTCACTTGGCGGTCTGCCATGACTATTCCAAGAGCACTCTCGCAGCGGGAGGGCGAGGCAGAGTTCAACGGCGTCTAGCGTGCCGAACTGAACATGATTGAGTCTAGCCGTGATCGATCACGAGGATGTGAGGACGGTAAGTGGTTGCCGTCGGGATATCGCTGAGTCGCTCGTGACCCGGCTTGTCAAGGGCGTTCGCACGAAGCGCGCTGCGGAAGTGCGTCGGCGACTGTCTGAGGATCGGCGAGGCTGTGCTGGCCCCGCTCCGAAGACCAGCGGTATCTGAACCCGCTGATTAAGAGAACGCGTTTTGGGGTGTCGGGCGGTGTCGAGTGATGTCGGACAAGACCTTTTCGGCTGGTCACCGACCATCGCTCGTGTCGAACTATACCGCTTACTGTCGACGTATGCGAGACCTCTCGGGCGCTTCTCGGGCACGTCCGTGCCGGTTTCTGTCGAAGTGTTCGTGCAGGTCGATTGCGGTTCATGGTGCGGTCAGCGGAACAGGGTGGTTGCTGTGTTGAGCCCGAGCGAGGAACGTGATCCGGTGCTGTCGGCGGTGACGTTGATCGTGGCGGTCATCGTGGCTCTGACGTTCTTGTTCGGTTTCGGGAACGTGCTGACCTTGGCCCTCCGGTTGGGGGTACCGGCCTGGGTGGCGCCGTGGGTGGCGCCTGCGGTGGATCTGTCGGTGGTCGGTCTGCTGGTCGCCATTCGGTCCCTGTCGATGCGAGGTGCTCCTGCTGAGGTGATTCGGCCGGCGCGGCGGCTGTTGTTGGCGTCGAGTGTGGTGACGTTGGCGTTGAACGTGGCGGAGCCGTTGATCGCTGGTGAGGTGGGAAAGGCGTTGTTCGATGCGGTGGGCCCGTTGTTGCTGATCGGCTGGTCGGAGGTGGGGCCGGTCCTGCTGCAAGCGCTGGCCGCTGCCTCAGCCGCCGGGCGTGCGAGCCTCGTCGCCCAGGCTGCAGACACGGACAGTACTTCGGCGGAACAGTCAGAAAGTGTGACCGTGGATGCCGAGTTGTTGGAGCGGGCTCGGCATGAGGATCGGCGGCATCGTGAGTTGTATCAGCGTCCAGTCTCCGCGGAGAGCCTCCGGAAGGCGCTGGGGGTAGGTGCACGGCGGTCGCGTACCTTGGTGAAGCTGATACGTGCAGAGCGCAGTATCTCAGCGTAACACGCTTTACCACGTAACGTAGTCGTCGTGGACGTTCTGATGACGCTGTCCTGGCAGCGTCATCAGAACGCGGCGTCGACGTGGTCGTCGACGTCTTTCCCAGCCTCGTGGCTGCCCGATCGTCGTCCGCGGACGACGGGTCAGTGGCTACTTAAGCGGACACCTTGACGCCGGTTGCAGTGCCGCCCACCTGCCCGGATCACGATGCCGTTTCGCTCAACGAGCCAGCCGTGGCACGGCCTGCACCATCCGCGCCACCTCCACGAACTGCTGTGGACTCACAAGTCGATTAAGGCCAGCGGCTGCGCACCCTGGGGTGGGGTGAGGACGACGTCGTGGGCACGGCTCTCAGGTGCACGATCACTGGTGCGGGCGCTACGTAGAGCAGGTACTGACCGAAGTTGCCAATCGCCAGGAAGGATCCGCGCCCCAGCAGCTGCGCGAGCTATCAGCGATAGCCGTAGTCGTGCTGCAATTGGATGCCGCGATCGCAACCTCCCCGGACAGAACAGCCGCCGAACCTGGTGACTTTCAACGATCAGTCGCACCCCGCCGCTTCGTTGCTCTGGACGGGTGTTTCGGTGGAACGTCGGGCGGCATGGTGGCGAAGTCGGCGAGAATTGCGGGTCCGGCCCGGTAATCTCGACCGTCGATGAGAAGACCAGGAGCAGCGTACGTCGTCGCAGTCGTCTGGTTGGGCCTCGTCATCGGTCTGCTCACGAACTTGGTGACCGACGAGTTCCCGCCATTCTTGGAGCCGTTCAGGCCGTGGCTGCTGCCGATGTTGCTCGTGGCCGGCGGTGTCCTCACGGTCGTGCAGCTTGCGCCGGACGGGTCGCGGCGGCGTCCCGGCAAGGTGGAACCGAACGAGAAGGACCGTGCCGATGCGTTGGTTCGGATACGTAAGCGGGTCAACGCGCTACTGGACGACACGTTCGGCGGTACGGAGGCGCTGCTCCTGACGGTCGAGGGCGCCGATTCGCTGGATGATGCCTACCGGGCGGACGAGTCGGTGATGCTTCTCGGCGGGGCCGGGTCGGGGAAGACCACGGAACTGCTGCAGCTGGCCGACGTCCTCACGCGAAGGGCGGAGGAGGGGGAACGCGAGCCGCTGCCCGTATTGCTGTCGCTGGCGGGATGGGGACGGCGCCGTCGCCGGCCTCGGCTCCGCGATGTGATCCTTCCTAGGCCTGGTGGCGAGGGGCGGGGCCTGCCGTGGGGCCGCTTCCGCTACCTCGACTCGATCCGGCGCCGGCGTCTGCGCCCCGCCGAGGAGCCGGAACCCCTGCTGGACTGGTTGTGGGCCAGAGCGTTCGACCTTTACCGCATCGCACCGGCGCACGCCGAGAAGTGGATCGACGCCCACGGCACCGTGCTGCTGCTCGACGGTCTCGACGAGGTCCGGCCCGAGCTGCGCGGACGTTGCGTGCGCGAGCTGAACGAACTGGTCGACAACGACAACAAGCCGTTCGTCGTCGTCGCCTGCCGCACCGCCGAGTTTCAGGCGCTGGCGGACAAACCCCACTTGCGCCGCAGGGTCACCGTCGCGCCGCTAAGTCAGGAGGAAGTGTCTCGACACCTGAGCGTGCCATTGGACGACGAACTGCGCACGGTCGTCGACGCGCCGCTGTGGCTGCGGTTGGCGAAGGTGGTGTCGGGCCGGCTCGACACCGGCGCCGGCCCGGATGAGCTGCGCCGTCACCTGCTCGACGCCTACGTGACCGAGCTGCTGGACCGCCGGGGCGGCGAACGGGTCCGCTTGCTGCGGGGGGTGGCGCTGCTCGCGCGGATGACCCGGCACACCAACGACCCGGACCGGATCGACCCACGCGTGCTCAGCGGTCGTGACGCCCCGGTCATCGCCGAGTTGGGAGCCTCGCTGTGTGCCTGGGTCGTCCCGCCGGCGTTGGCGGGCGCCCTGGTCACCGGACTGATCCTGCCGCTCGTGCTCCTGTTCGGGATCGCGGTGGGAGTCGCCGGGACGCTCTTCGCCATGCTCGTCGGACTGGCTCTTGGCCAGTTCTCGGACGGGTCGTACGCCGTGGACCCGGTCGCCGAACGGCCATGGCGCCGCCTGCTCGGCGTGGTGGCCGGCCTTGCGACGGGCGTGGTGACCGGCGGGCTGTGCGCCCTCGTGTCCGCCGCGCTGACGGCCCTGCCCGGCCCGGGGCGAACGGCCGCGCTCGGCGGCCTGGTCGGTGTCGCGGTGACGGTCTTCGGTGACCGGCCGAGACCGGGGCCCGGTCTGGTGGCTGCGATCGCGGTGGCGTGCGGTATGTGGTGGTTCGACCTGACCGACGCTGACTTCCAGCACGTCCTCCTGGTGGCCGTGGTCGGGCTGATCGGGTGCGTGGCGACAGCCCTGATCCCTGCGCATGCCGGAGCCGAGAAAGCGGCGGTCAGCTTGCCCGCCTGGCGCATCAGCCTGAGCTCGATCGTCCTGACCGCGGTGCTCGCCGCCGGGGTACTCGCGGTCGCGGGGCTGGCGGGCGCGCCGGTGGACGGCCCGGTGGGCGCCGCGCTCGGTGGCTTCGTCGTCTCGGTGCTGGGCGGCGCGGTGGCAATGACGACGGGCATCAGGTTGTCGGCGGCGCTCGTCCCGCTAGTGCGCCGGGCGGGGGTCGCATGGACGGGTCTGCTGCCGGTGCGGCTGCGCCCGTTCCTGCGCGAAATCGCCGGACGCGGACTGGTTAACGCGACCGGTGACGGGTTCCGGTTCCTGCACGGGTTGCTGCGTGATCACATCGCCAGGATCGACGTATTGGACGGCCGGTCGTTCCAATCGGTATCGGCAGGTGAGCGGGAGACTGCTCTGGCGGGGCTGGAGGCGCTGCTGGCCGGCCGACCCAGGCCGCGCCCGTGGATCCCGCCCCGGATTCGGCTGGCGGACGACGAACCGGTCACCACCGTGCGGGACCTCGCCGTGGCGGGTGGCACGGTAGCGGTGCTGGGCCCCATCGGCTCCGGCACGTCCACGCTCCTGCTTGACACCGCGTCCGCGTTGCTGGCCGAGGCACAGGCGGACCCACGCCGGCACGTGCCGCTGTACCTGGACCTGGAGTCTGTCCCGGCCCGGATCGCGCCCGTGGACGGCGTGGTGCGGCCGCTCACCCGGTGGGTGGTGGCGCAGGCGCGGGAACGGTACGGCGTCACCAGCGAGACGATCCTCGCGTGGCTCGTCGACCGCCGGCTGGTGCTTCTGCTTGATGGGCACGGCCACGGGCCGCGCGCCACGCGCACCGCGGCGATGGTCGAGGAGTTCCTGCGTGCCTACGAGGTGCCGGCGGTGGTCGCCGGGTGGGCCGGCGGCCCGCCGCCACCCCACGGCTCGACGGTCGTCACGGTCGAGCCCCTGACCAGGAACGAGGTCGAGGCCGCTCTGGCCGAGCACCCGCGTGCGGTGGAGTTCCTCGGCGGCAGCTCGTCGGCGTGGGCCGCACTGGACACGGTCGACCGCGTGCGTCGTGTCATCGCGGCGGCCGCCACACCCGACCCCAGTTCGTCCTATGTGGACGAGCGGTTCGCAGGGCTGCCGGTCGCGGCCCGTGGATGGTATTCGGGGCTGACCGGCCGGACCGGCGACGTGACCGAGGCCGCGATGCGGATCGGTGTGCTGCTGCCGGCGCTCATGGTCGCCGTCGCCCTCGTGTTCGGGCTCGGTCCCGTCGCCGGGATCGTCGCCGGGCTGGTGACCGGTGTGGTGGCACGACCGCCTCGGATGGGGTGGGTGAGCCGGCTGGCCGCGCTGGTTGCCGCCGACGCGCTGGGGTTCGTGGTGTCGGGTTTCGCCCGCAGGCTCGCCGACGGGCAGAGCGACTTCGGTCCCTTCCCGGCAACCGATGGTGGGATCGCGGTGGCCACCGTCCTCGGCTTATGCGTGGCGCTCGTGGCCGAGGCGCGGCTCGCGGGCCGGATGTCCGTGCGGGAGGTGGTGCCGTTCGTCTACGCGGCCGCGCTGTACCTGCTGTTCGACGGCCCCACCAGGATGGGCACCGTCTGGCAGACGTTGGGCGGCGTGGTCATGGGCGGATTCATGGGCTTCATGCTGTCCGGGGTGGGGATGCTCCTTGCGTTCGCGGCCAGCCCCTTGCTGGCGATCGCGACTGGGTCCCGGCCGGGGCTGCGCAGAAGGTTCGAGCGCGAACTGGTCGCCCGCCGACTGGTCGTGCGTTCGCCGAGCGGGTTGCGAGCCGCCGACCCGCTCGTGGAACGCACGATGCCCGACCGGGTGTCCGTCAGCTGAGCCGCCCAGCAGTTTCGCCTTGCCCTGCCCGCCGCCGACGCACATCGTCTTCAGGCCGACTGCCTGCCGTGTTACCGCTTCGGCCCGCGTACTCGCCCAGGGCGCGGAATACGCTGGCTCATCCGTTCGAGTGGGAACAAGCCGGGATCTGGCTCGGGTACCGCTTCTCGATCCACCGGCGTGCTGTCATACAGAAGCTGTTGCAGAGATCGGCCGCTGCTGTCGAAGATCAGGCAGGCCGCGCGGTACGCGCCCGTCTGGACCTTCTTGGCTTTAAGGTAACGCGTCAGGTATTCGGCTGCTTCGGCCGGTTGTTCGTGGCGCCCGACGCAGGCCCAGACGAGTAACATGTGCCGTCCGGTGTCGTCACCCAGCAGGGTTGTCATGGAGTGGTGCTGTCCATCTTGACGGACGACCTTTGCCAGATCTCTGGCGAGGCGGCCGAACTTCCTCTGCGCCGCACCGCCCAGGCTGAGCAGGGCGACGCAGGTCGCCAGCCAGCCGGGCTCGGCGGCTTCGGTGATGGCGTCAACCAAGCGGGCGATGGCGTCGTGGGCGTTGTAGCGAGGTTTGGCAGCCTTGGTGCCGTCTTCGTCGGCGTAGTACCAGGCGTCGAGCGATCCGGTTCTGCTCTCGACCACCTGAGGGACCTGTTCACGATGTCGCCGCTGCTGGCCGGTTCGTGGTGCCAGCGACCACGGTAGGTCCGCGTTGAGGCGGTCAGGATCGGGTTCGAAGTAGAAGTGTGCTTCGAGAAACAGCATGAAGAGGTCGAGCTCGTCGACTGCCCGGTACTTCCACGTGGTTTCCGGTTGGGTGCGCCGCCGGAGGTAGAGGATCAGCTCGCTCGGCCGGTCGAGCAGTTCGCACACGACGCGCAGGTCGTGTATCGAAACGGTCCAGGGGATGTTGTCGCGCCGGAGAACCCCGGCGGCGAGCAGGGCAGGGATAGTGGTGGTGACACCGGACAGATCTTCAAGGCCGACCGCGATGGTGTGGACCTCGCGCACTCCGCTCAGGTCGAGCCATTCGCCGTTGTCAAGGCGGAGGCGCTTGTCGGTGAGGATGCGGTCGCGAAGCCGGCCGGCTTGGTCGGCGGCCGAGGTGATGATATCCCGGAGTTTCCCACGGAGCCGGCGCGCGACGCCACCGCGTGCTTCGCCGGTGAGTGAGACCGACTTGACCTCGATGATCAGCGCGACGTCGTCGATGAGCAGAAGACCGTCGGCTTCGACGCGCTTGGTGAAATCGGCCGGTTCGAGTTGGGGCTGCGCTGATCGTGGATCAGGGACGAAGTAGTTGAGCGACCGGTACACGCGCGCGTGCGGCAGGGCTCGTTCGAGGAGATCGATGGCCGCTTTCTCGACCCACGGCCCACGGTGGTCCTCGTAGGCCGTCATGCGGCCCGCCGCCTTGAGCCGGGTTTCGATGACCTCCCGCACGGCGGGCAGGGCCAAGCCGTCGTGGACGAGCATGCGCCGACCAGCGGGATCGACCACGATCGGAGCCGTCCGAAGCGGATTGTCACCGTGGAAGAAACGTTCCAGGGTTTCTTCTGGTCCGAGGACGCTGCCGAGGGTGAAGGCGTCCAGCACGGCCTCGACGACGGCTGGCTTGTATCCCGTCCGTGAGGCGATTGCGCTGACGTCGATGAGCGTGGCTTCGGAGATGTTCTTCGTTAGGTCGTTCATGGCGTCGAACATCTCTTGGACCGCGCGCACGGCCTCGGGATCCGGCTCTGACGTGGGATTCCGGCCCTCGCGGCGGAATGCCTCGAGGAAAGGAAGCGAGGCGTCGCGGGCCTCTTCCATACGAGAGAACCGCTGCCGTATCGCGGAAAGTGACGCGGTGCGTACTGCCTCCATCACATGCACCGCCTCTAGGCCAGTAAAACCCAGTACTTCGCGACAGACGTCGTTGACCTTCTCGTCGCCGAACAGCCCGAGCAAGGTGTCGAGCAGCATGTGCGGGTAGACCGGGTTTCGCAGGTTGACCTCGCGCTGCACCGACCGGAAGAGGACTGCCTGTTCCGCGTCGCCCGGTGGGGACTCGAAGATTCCGATCAAGCTGCCCACCGACAGGGCCTCCCGCGCGGCTGCCTCCAGCGGATCCGGTGTGAACCGTGCGGGATCTTGTTGGCCTACGACCGGCTCGGTGGAGCGGTCGCGGCACGCCAGTACCAGCGCAATCACTTCGAGGGCCGCTGCAGACGGTTCGACCCCGTGGCCCCCTTGCTTCATGATCATACCGATGCGTACGGCGGAAACCGCTTTGAGCAGATCGAAGCCGCAGGCCTGCTGCGCGATCGTCTGAGCCAGCTCGCGCAGACGTTGACGAGCGGCTTCGGCAGCGCCCAAGTAGCCATCTGAATTTTCGACGTACTGGGCGAACCGGTCGGCGATTACAGCCATCTCGGTGACCACGCCCGGTACGGCGTGAGGAAGGGCACGCCGGCGCTGCGCCTTCTCGCGCTTCTGCCTCGCCCGGTGCGCCTTCTGGCGCTTCCCACTCATTGGTTCAATCTACCCAGGTTGCTCGCCGGGACCGACTGGAAGCGCCAGTTGGGTGTGCAGCTCCCAGCGAAGAACGGTGACGGTAGATGATGATCGTGACGTGCGTTTGTGATCTTCTCGTGATGCAGATCTCGCCGTGGAGCTGGATGAGTGTCCTAAGTGGTGCCAGGAACGTGGCGGCGCCACTGGTGGGGACGATAGTGCTACGACTGGCGGCGACGGCGGCGGCGGACAAGCCGTCAGCGATCCCGATCTGGCGCTCGCCCCCAGCGTTCGCGGATACCTCTTCGAGTAGCTGCTGGGCGACTGATCCTGCCCACCGAAGTAGCCGGCTGCGCCGGCGGTGCACGGCGACGATGCCGGGGCGGACGACTTCGACGCCGACCGCGTGGCGCTCGACCGCTTCGGCGACCGATTCGAACATCCAGACGTCGCGGTGGGGTCGTGCTGGTGCACGACCAGGCGGGATAGCGGATCGCGGCGGCGAACGCCGCGCCCCGACTCCGTTGCGCCGTGTGGCGGAGCAGCCACGATCCGGATCGTGGAGAACACCGCGGCAGGCTCGAGTGGCGGGTGTCAGCCGCGGCGCCTGTAGCGACCATGGGCCCAGTCCAGGCACCACAGTTCCTCGCAAGCCCTGTCTGGAGTAGGACGTCGTCGGCGGTGAACACGAGCTGGCTGGTGTGCCGGCACGCTTCGACCTCGTCCCACGTCAGTGGGGTGGACACGGTGGGGTGGTCGCGGCCTCGCAGTGAGTGGTCCGCAAGGGGACCTGCTCGACCTGCTGGCCGAAGCCGGCCGCGTGAATCCGGCGTTTCACCTGCACACGGGTCTGTAGGTCACATCGGTGATCCGTGAATACGGCGGGGGACCAGTGTCCCGCCGCCGGGCAGGCCGTCGAGTACGTGATGTCGAACACTTCTTGCTGCCGAGCCGCGTGCGGTCTCAGCTACGCTCGGTAGCTGTGCGATTTCAGGGGGAGGGATGACCGAGACTGTTTTCCAGACCCTGGACCTGCCCGTCGCCGAACGGCTCGATCGATGGCGCGAGGTGACGTCGAATGCGCTGGTGTCGACCGAGACGGTCCATGTCGGCCCTGGCAATTTCGTCGCGGCACTACGCATGGTCGACCTGTCTGCCGTGCAGGTCACAACGATGAGTCTGCCGCAACTCCGATCTTCTCGGACAGCGACACACATCAGAAAGTCTGATCCTGAGCAGTTTCAGCTAGCGGTTCCCGTATGCGGCCGCTACCGGTTCAGTCAAGCAGGTCGACAGGTCGAGATCGGACCTGGCGATCTCATGCTTTACGACTCGTCTCGCCCGTTCGACAGTTGGACCCAGCCATGCGTGTCGAACAATTGTTCGGTGATTATGGCTCAATTTC
The DNA here is from genome assembly GCF_013364075.1 of Amycolatopsis sp. Hca4. GTDB lineage: Bacteria > Actinomycetota > Actinomycetes > Mycobacteriales > Pseudonocardiaceae > Amycolatopsis. Next base: position 2,584,438 of record NZ_CP054925.1, on the reverse strand, counting down.
CGAAGCGAGCCTTGCCGTTGCCGCCCGACCGCGTCGCGCCGCTAACGGCCCTCCGCTCATCGGCCGGCAGGGGAATAGGCGCCGTAGCGTCCAGTTTTATCAAAGAGCTTGCCGGCAACCGAGAGCAGTTCGGCGCAATTGATGCGATCCGCCTCGGCACTCTCACGGTAGACCTTTTGGCGGCATGGTGCGCTCACGTGCTGGACGCGGAATACGCTTTACCCGTCGAAAGTCGGGAACGCGCATTGCTCGCCGAAATTAATTCATTCATCGAGTGCCACCTGGCCGACCCCGGGCTGTCGCCGGGCACTGTGGCCGCTGCCCATCACATTTCCGATCGCTGCCTGTATCGGCTGTTCCAGCGGCAGGGTAAGACGGTAGCCGGTTGGATCCGCCACCGCAGACTCGAGCGATGTCGACACGACCTAGCCGACCCGGCGCTGCGCTCCAGCCCAGTGCACGCTGTCGCCGTCCGCTGGGGCTTCACTGACAAATCCCAGTTCAGCAGGCTCTTCCGGGCTGCGTATGGCATGTCGCCCAGGGACTACCGGCACCTCCACTGACACCGGCACGTATCGACAACTGCCAGGCGGGAACCGTCAACTCATCCCAGTCGATCTCGGCCACAATAAAGAAGGAAGCGACAGACGGTCCCGACGGGGACGGTGGTCAACGCGTCGCATCCCACCTGTTTCCTCTCTTTGTGGCGGCGAAATGGGCGAAATTCCGACTAAACGATAGTCGAAAGTAAGGCGCGACCATCAAGAAGACGGGTCAAATTCGTAAATTTTCAATCGGAAGGAAGAAAACTATGCGACCGAACGTTTTGGCGAAGACGCTCGTCGGCGCGACTGTCGTCGCGGCGATCGCCACCGGCGGTCTGGCGGGCGCGGGCAACAGCTACGCGACGACCACCCCGACCTCTGGCTCGGCGGCAAGTTCCAATGCCGTCATTCGGCTCACGTACGATAACCTCGGCCTGACCATTGCGGAAGGCAAGCGCGTGCAGAACTTCCTGATCAGTCGTGGCTATAATCCTGGTCAGGTCGACGGGGAGCTGGGTGAGGACAGTTGGAAGGCCATGCAGCACTATCTCCATGACTACGGGTACGGCTACCCGGGCCCCTTCGACGGCGTGGTCGGCGCCAACACGATCAAGGCGTTGCAGCGCAGGCTCGCGGATGGCTTCGGCTACACCGGAGCCATCGATGGTGTCGCCGGGTCTGGGACGAGGGCCGCGTTCAAGCGCTTCGCCGACCGCGTCTGATACCTATGGTCGATCGCGTGGTGCCCGCCCGGTTGAGCGGGCACCACGCCGCGGGCAGCAAGTGAATTCGACCTGGTGGACGACGATCTCGCCGTCGAGCACGGAGGCACGGTCTCGATGGAGGCCAACCACGACATCGATGTCATTACGACCGTGAACAGGCTGGTTAACTCTACCGAGAGTTAGCCCTAGGGAGTGTCTGACAATGCATTGGTTCAGGTGACCACGGCGTGCAGGACGACCGCTGATCTGTAGACGATGGCCAACTTGTCGTAACGAGTGGCCAGGCCACGCCACTGTTGAGCAGGTTGAACTGTCGTTCGACGACGTTGCGGCCGCGGTAATCCACCGGATCGAACGCCGGTGGACGACCGCCGCGAGAACCGCGGCGTTTGCGATGCCCGACCTGATCAGCCTGTTCGGGGATCACCGCGACGATGCCGCGATCGCGCAGATGGGCGCGGATTGCCATCGAGGAATACGGCTTATCACCGCGAACCCGGTCGGGCCGGGTCCGAGGCCGGCCACGCCCGGCCCGGCGGACCTGCAGGTGCCGCATCAGATGCGGGAACATCGGCGCGTCCCCGGCCTGACCAGGCCCGATCAACGTCACCAGCGGCCGGCTGTTCCCGTCGACGAGGTGATGCACCTTGGTGCTCCACCCGCCGCGGGAGCGGCCGATCGCATGATCAGGCGGCTCGACCTGCAGATCCGTGTAGTTCTAACCAGCCCCCTGTGGGGCGGGTGATGCTGGTGGCGTGCTGATGCGCCCGCGCGATCGTGGAATCCACCGACACCGACCAATCCACCAAGCCCGCAGCGTCCGCTTCGATGAGCAGGCGGTGCGGGACGGTGTCCCGGGTTCCGTCGCCGGCCATCCGGCGATGCCAGGTCCAGATCGTCTGCCACGGACCGAACACCGCCGGCACATCCCGCCACGCCAGCCCACACCGATACCGGTAAATAATCCCCTCCACCATCGCCCGCGCATCAGAAAACGGACGACCACGCCGACCGGTCCGGACCGGCAGCAGGTCCTCGATCAACGCCCACTGAGCATTCGAAAGCAACCGGAACCGCGACACGCCCAGCAGCATCCCGGCAACCAACCGAAACCTTTGTCAGAGAAGCTCTAGTACTGCAACGGCAGTTAGTGGTGTTGTGGTAGATCATCGTTGTGGTGGTCGATGTGGTGATGGATCAGCTGGACCGGGTGCATGAGCGGATCGCGGGGCGGTTTGCGCGGTCGGAGCCGCGGGGTCGGGCGCGGGAGTATGTGTCCGGGCTGGTCGCGGGGTTGGAGCGGAAGAACGGGTGGACGCTGGCCGAGCAGGCTGGTGAGGTGTCTCCGGACGGGATGCAGCGGTTGTTGCGCTGGGCGGACTGGGACATCGACGGTGTCCGCGACGACGTGCGGGACTAGGTGATCGAGCACCTGGGCGAGCCGGGTGGCGTGCTGATCGTCGACGACACCGGGTTTCTCAAGAAGGGCACCCGTTCGGCCGGGGTGCAGCGGCAGTACTCCGGGACCGCCGGGCGGATCGAGAACTGCCAGATCGGCATCTTCCTGGCCTATGCCTCGCCTCGCGGGCATGCGCTGATCGACCGTGCGTTCTACCTGCCGGAGCCGTGGATCGCCGACCCGGACCGGTGCCGGCGGGCAGGGATCCCGGAGGGCATCGAGTTCGAGATCAAGCCGCGGCAGGCGATGGCGATGCTGGCCCGGGCGTCCGCGGCGAAGGTGCCCTTCGCCTGGGTTACTGCTGATGAGGCGTATGGGCAGGTCAAGTACCTGCGGGTTTGGCTGGAAGCCCACGACGCCGCGCACGTGCTGGCCACCAAGGTCAACGACACCCTGGTTACCACCGGTGGCCGCGAAGCCCGCACCGACGAGCTGCTCGCAGGCTTGCCGGCCCGGGCGTGGCGGCGGCTGTCGGTCGGGGCCGGGGCGCACGGGCCACGCGAGTACGCCTGGGCGCGAGTGCCGATCCGGATCGGCTGGCAACCCGGACGTGGACACTGGCTGCTCGCCCGCCGCTCACTCTCCGATCCGACCGAGATCGCCTGCTACGTCTGCTACGGACCCCACCGCTCGAGCCTGCTGGACCTGGCCTGGATCGCCGGGACACGCTGGCGGATCGAGGAATGCTTCCAGCAAGCTAAGAACGAAGCCGGACTCGATCAGTATCAGGTCCGATCCTGGCGAGCCTGGTATGCCCACATACCCTCGCGATGCTCGCCCACGCCTGGCTCGCCGTCTCACGATCCCTTGTGGCAAAAGGGGAACCGGTGTCACCGAGGCGGGCATGATCGGATTCACGCTACCGGAAATCCGGCGCCTGCTCATCAAACTGGTCTTGCGTGTCACCGACACCGCCGACCACATCTGGGCCTGGTCGCGGTGGCGCCGCCGACGACAACATCAAGCCCGCCTCAGCCACTGCAAACGACGCGGCTACCCACTCACCTAACTGCCGTTGCGGTACTAGACGTGTGAAGCAGTCTGGAAGCTAACTCCGCTAATAGACTCGACGTTGTGAAGCCCGCTTTAGGAGAGTGGGTGACGATGCCGTCAAAGGCCTCTACCAGCAACTATGTCCTCAGGGTTGTCTCGCGTGACCCCAGAACTCACACGGTTGAACACGATTTCGGGTCACGAAATGGGTCACGCCGAGGAAGCCTGATTGTGACGCGCGCCACAACGTGAACGGGCGTGTCGGTGAAGGGTGCATGGCTGGAGGGCGCGAGGTCGGCATGACACGACGCGTCAACGCGCCGCAGTCGTGCTTCTGCCGACGTGTTCATGGCATCACATGGTTTCGTCGCTGATCAGGCCGTACGGTGGCTGATCGGGACGCCCGGAGAAGCGGATGACGACGTCTGCCTCCTGATCTTGGGGTGGCGCGTTGTCGACGACGATGACCTGAGCGCCTTTTCCCGGGCCTGCCAGCCAGCGGTGCAAGTGGTGGTAGAACTCGCCTACCGCGACCGTGTCCGCAAATTCAGCATCGCGCTCGCCGCCTTGGCCTAGATTCTTTTGGGGGCTGTCGATCATGAGGAACCCCGGGTGGGCAGCGTCGGACTCCCATGCGACTTCGAAGATAGACAGCATCCAGGCTAGAGATATCAATGTCCGGCCGCCGGAGGATGCAGTGCGGTAGCTGTCACCTCGCATGTTTGGTATAAGTCTGTCATTGATGAACGCTTGATCGATCTTCGGGTATCGCCACGAGACAAGGATGTCGGCGAAGCGTTGACTGATCAAATGAATGATATTGTTCCGGTCCGGCCTCGTTGAGGTTGCAGCCGTCAATTCCGCACGCAAGCTCGTCAGGTTGTTCTCGAGTCGAGTAACGTCAGTTGCGCGTCGGTCGAGGCCGTCGAACATCCGTCGGCTGGCGCGAGCTTGCTGCAGTTCGGTCGTTGCCGCCTCCCGCTGCGCCGCAAGGTCATCACGTTGACTGAGGAACGGCGTGATCGTCTCACGTGTGGCTTGATCCAGTGCCCTCGCGGCCCGACTCTCGACCTCGCGCGCCTCGGCGGCGAGGCTTCGCAGGGGGCCCAGTTGCGAATCAAGGGCTTCCACGTATGCCGTTATCTCTTTGAGGCGGGCTCTCGTGGCTCGGAGCTCGATGCCGACATCGAGAAGAGGGCCTTCGGCCCCAGCTGTGCCACTGGCCGGATTGATCTCGTCTCCGTTCGAGTTGCTACCGAATGTCAGTATTTGATTGCTGTCAGCGACGTCTTGCTTGCAAAGGGAGCAGCGGTTGTCTTCCAGGCGTGGAGCCGCACCGAGCGTACTGAAGCAGGCCGGGCAAACCTGCACGCGAAGAGGGTCGAACAAGCTACGTGCCTGAGCGAGCAGGGTCAATTTGTTGATGTCCGCGGCGTACTGGGCTCGCAACGGCGTCATGCGTTGCAGTTGTGTCTCGTGATCTCGAACGCGGGCGGCAGCCTGCCGCGCTCGAGTGGACGCTTCGCGGTGACGGGTGCGAAGCTCTTCTGCGAAGGAGGTGGCGGCTCGTACACTGTTGTCGGCATCTGCGATCAGCGCGGTGATACTCGACAGCCGGCGTTCGGCCTGCTCCAAGGTTGCCTCGACCTGAAGTCGGCTGCCGAGCTCTTGCTCGTCGAGAAACCTTTGTGCGGCTGAATGCTCGACGCGGGCCTGCGACAGACGCCGTTCTAGTTCAGTCACTCGACGTCCGAGTTCGATGGCTGCATCATCGTGGACCCCGAATACGACATCGACGACCTGCCCCAGCTTGAGATGCTTCATCCGGTCGTTCTCGAAGAGCAGATTCTTGTCTGCGAGTCGCTCGTTCGGCAGGTAGCACAGCCACATCAGGTCGCGGAAGCTCATACTGTCCGTTTCGGAAGCTGCCTGAGTTGGGGCTTCGCGTAGCTGCACTCCTTCCAAGCCGCAGTGTGACAGCAACAGACTGGAGAGACTGTGTTGGTCGGATGGGGGCCGGATCAGACGTCGTTCGGCGACAGCCTTGTCGGCGTCGTCGAGTCGGCCGGGGCGGACGAAAGCGGCAGGTGACGACTCGCCTACGGACCGTTCGATTACGTGAGCTTGACCGGACAACTCGACTTCAAGGAGAGCTGCTCTCACCTTGCGCAGGATTTCTGGATGGCGTGGATGCTCGCGAGCCCCAAGGCAGTAGTCGATGAATTCGAGCACCGAACTCTTCCCGGTGCTGAACGCTCCCGCGATGATCGAAAGCGAACGTGGCGTGGGTGTATCGGGCACGCGGAAGTCGACCTCGTAGTCAATGTCGACCCCACGCAGTCGAAGCCGCACGGGTCGGATGCCTCGGCGGGTTCGTTCAGGGTGCGCTGAGTTGGCTGACGAAGCTGTTTCCGAGGTGTCGGGTTGGCTCATCGATCAGTGTCCTCCTCGTGATCGAGTCTTGTCGGCAGCACCGTGCGCGTTGCGGCTGGCATGTCGCCGACGATGTCGAGGAGTTCGGCTGCCCCGGGGTGGGTCGGCGATCCGTAGACCGACAACCAACGATGGACGTTCTCGCGTAGCCGTGTCGGGCTGAGTCGTCGCACGTGTCGCAGCACAATATCCGCAGCCACGCTGTACGACTGCGCGTACACTGCCGTGAACTGCGATGCCAATCGCCGACCTTCGCCGGTCAGCGAATACTGGACACCGTGTAAAACTATGGCATCCGCCAGACCGTAGGCGAGAAGAAGAACAAGATCGTGCTGCAGCCGCTCTCGTCGGCTGGTGAATCGCTGTGAAGGGCTCGCATAGCTCAGGGCGCGACCATCGAAGCCCGCGAGGAGCAGCTTTGTCCGGTCGGTTGCCGATATGTCCTCGGCGATCAGGAAGGGATTGGCGGAGAGAAAGTCGTAGTACCCGAGGCGCTCGATGTCTGCGCTGGCGACGTCGGCGCGATCAAGTGCTTGGAAGAGAAGGAGGAGTTGGGCGAGCCTGAACACGACGTCGTCCTCGGGAACTGCAACGGGCTGCCACTTCGGAAGTGCTAACCACGAGTTCGAGTCGAGTGAGCTCATTGGGACTCACCTGGGTCACGGGAAGCCTCGCTGTCGGCATTGTCGGTCACTTGCGGCTGAACGTCCTGCTTGGCGGCGGTGTGTTGTTCCGATATCTGCCGCCAGTGGCGTACCCAGCCAGCGCGGCGATCCTCGACGATCCGGTGCATCATGCCGTACGAATGCACTACTGTGCACGGCAGGGCCTTCGAAAGAGTGGAGTGTTCCGCTCGAACGGTGTCCATCACTGCGGTGTGCAGCCCAGGTAGCAGAGTCCCAGTGGCAGTCTGACAGGAGTCGTTGAACCTGCTTTCCCAGATCGCGTGAATGCTCATGTCAACGGTCCTGAGTGCCTTGACCTCTGAGGGAACCGCCTTGTCGACGACCTCCCGAGCCAGTAGCTCAGCGTTGAAGAAGGCAGCCTTCGCTGACATCGTCTCTGTGTGACCCGCCGCATGCAGCTGGTGGATGAACAAGGCGGACTCGAGATCCTCCGCATCGGAGATGTCCAGATCACGCAGTTCTGCCTCGGCCGGCTCAGTCGGCGCGGTGAGTGACGGCGCCTCGTAGTACTCTCGTCGGACATCTTCGGCATCCGGCGATATCAACAGGGTGCGTAGCTGCGACTCGTCCCACCGCTCGATGGCGATGCCGGAGTCTTTCTCGGCTTTCTTCTTCCACGTTCCCCACCACTTGTCGGTCTCAGCGTCCATGCTGGAAGGTAGGCAGAGGACCCACTGCTCGATTTTGTGTCCGTGGGCTGCGGCTGCAGCGCGCACAGACTTGAACGAGTCGCGGATGTCCTGCTGGTGAGACTTCTTTGTGATTGGATAGAAGTACTTCGCCTGCCAGACGAACACCGAACCGCCCAGGTCACCTGCCACGACGTCGATACCCCAGTCGCCTGGGTTGGCGGCGATGAGCCGTGCATTCGGTCTGGTCGCTTTTACGAGCAGTGCGATCATCTGTTCGAAGTCGTGCCGGGCACCGTCAGTGCTTCCCGTGCGGACTTGGTGCGCAGCGAAGCTAATCGGGGGTCGACCGGCGGAAACGCCTGCCGTAGGGGCCTCGACGGCTGCCTCAGTCACGCACCCTCCCGTACGATCTCGCGGACCGCTTCGTGAACACCCTCCACCGTAGGTCGTATTCGGATGCCCGATCATTACGCTGTTCGGGTGCTGTCAATGGTGAGGCGGTCCTGTCCTTCGCCCCGTCGGCTCCGCAGAGCACTGCAAACTGGGGCCTGTACGCGATCGTGGCCGGCGTCGATCATCGCGCGGCAGCGCTGCTGGACGTACGTGCCTACGTCCACGATGACATCGCCGATCTGCGGCTACACGAGACCTGGCGTGAGCGGGTTAGGAGCTAGTGGTCGTGTACTAATGCGCCCATGTGATCGTAGTGTCGGCCGAGACCAGCCACTTAATCTGCCCGCCCGAGTCCAACGTGGTGGACAAGCGTTGCAGCTCGCGCCCTGGGTGTCTGTAGCAGTCGTCCGGCGATGCCGGTCGAGATCGTTTGCCAAAGTACGAACGTGCGCGGCGCACCTCTGTCACTCCGAATCCCGCCCAGCCAGCCTTGTGCTGCCGCGGACCGCGAGCCTTGGCGAATGTAGGTCTAGGTACTCCCGCCGCTCGACGCAGGGGTCTGGGACCCCTGAAGCCGACTTCGATCTTTGCCTTTGTCAGAACCGGGCGTCGAAATGTACCGCTTTCTCAACGGCGTCAGCGAGGATTGCGCCGTCCTGGCCCATCATCCAAGTTGTAAGGACAAATCCTTCGAACCCAGCGAACTCTCGCCTGACCGCCTGGCTAAAGTCGGTCATAGATATAAGCACGAGGGACACTGCAACATTATGGCCTATCTCATGTCGATAATAGGTAAGCTGACCGAGTGCGGAAAGAACTTCCTTGCTGGAAAGTGGCCTGCGTGGAGCCTTCACTTCAATGAGGACCACGCGATCTTCGATAGTTGCCGCGAAGTCGACATTGACCAAACGTCGCGATTTCTGCACGGGTGAGTCAAGTTCGCGCGTCGGCCAGCTAAAGTTATCGCCGCGTGTCAATCTGAATTCATTTGGCAGAGCGCTGCTGAGCGCCTGCCAGGTCGCTTCTTCAAACTGAGCCGGACTAATGCGAATAATCTGCGGATTGCTGAACAGTCTCCCCGCTACTTCAATCGATGGTGTCGGATGCTCCCACGATGACCGACGGGAACCAATAGCAAGATCTGCAAGTTCTTGCATTCCTGGATCCCCGTCTTTTACCAGGAAAATGTGATCTAGATCCAGTCCTAAGTCGAGGTTGGCGATCGCGACCTGTATCTGCTCGTAGACCTGCCGTCGAGACATTCGGCCGGGAAATCCAAAAAGCAAAATCCATTGATTGGCGTTCAAGTCATACGCTGCAATGGGTGAATCGAGCGCGAATCCTTGTCGGCGGAGTTCAATGTCCAGGCGGGCGCCATCTTCGAGGGCTCGGTCTACCAATGCTTCTTGATCCATCCTAGCACCCCGCTTCCGCGTTGCTTGATTGCTCCGAGTAGGTCCTCCGCGTCTTGCTTAGTCCATGTCTTATATCGACTGGATTCGTTCCAGTCCTTCACTGTAGCCCAGTTGGCGGCGAAGGCAGGTTGGCTGGACGAGAGCCTGCTGCGCGCGGATTCAAGACCTGCACTCTTGACAAGTTTCTGCAGATCATGAACGTGTATGTCGTTAATAAGTGTCTTATCGGGCATGTGGTACCGCTTGATTGACTTAAGGACGCATGCCTTAAGGGCACACTCCACCGAGTAGCCGGCGAGGTAGTATGCGCCAGACCACATGTCGACGTCGTAGAGAGCCTGCGCTTCCTCGATGCGTCGCCGAGCCAGCATGCGGAAGTCCTCGGTCAACCCCCGTGAACCTCCTAACTTGGCTGCTGCTGACAGTAGGTGAGGGTGATCCTACCGTCTTGAGCGCATTGGACTTCGCGAGTGGGGAACGGTCGCGGTTGTGGCGCGACGAGCGGTAGCGACCTTGCCTGTGTTCGGGCGGACTTCTGGGGTGGCAACGTTGCGGACGGGAGCGCGTTACAACAGGTGCGGACAAGACTACACGTAGTGATGTCACTGCGTGCGTGTGCCGTACAGAGCGGATATCTCATCTGGGCCATGGGTGCCGACAGGCAGCGCCTGAGGCGTGTGGCGAATTTGACGTGTTGAGGTTTCTGGCGGATCCTGGACCCAACAGTGTTGATGTGAACGACTGCTCTGGCTGTCGGCGCCGGCCTCCCTGCCATGTAGGTCCGGAGGTTTGTGATGTCCGAATATGACTTGGGTGGTCCTCGGTTCCTGACGGTTGGTCAAGCAGCGAAGCTGCTTGGGGTTTCGCCCATGACTATCTACCGCGCCGTAGATGATGGCGGTTTTCCGGCGATCCGTATCCGGGGACGAATCTCGATCCCCGCTAAGGCAATCGACGCGATGGAGGAGATCGCCGTCTCGGAGATGAGGGTGGTTGACGCTAGCGAGTTCACGCTGCCTTCGAGCAACAGCGTCGGCGGCCGCAGCAGGCGATGACACTTGCCTGGGATACTGAAAGCTGGTTTCGACGGTTGAGGGCGTCAGGTTGTGGTTTAGCGCAAATTGGAGCCTGTCGCGTTGATGCTGTGATCGCAACCTGCGGGGGTCAGCCTTACCGCGGTTGGGGGTGTACAGAGTGGGGGAAGTTAATTCGGTGTTGTGGTCGGTGGTTGCGCTTTCGGTCAAGATGAATGCATCGCAGTCTTTGCCGCCCCCAACGTAATGGTGCACGCGTTCGAGGATGCCCAGCTCGAGTGCGGCGTCTCGTGCTCGTCGGATGGTCTTGGGGTCGAGAGCTGCACGTTCGGACCAGTGGCGTACAGAGATGGAGCCTCCGGTGGCGAGAGCTGCGTGCGCGAATGCGTCGAGGGCTGCGCGCAAGCTGGTGATCCGTACGCCGGCGATCGTGCCGGTGCGTGCCGCCGAGCTGGCTTCACGCGCTAACCGCTCGTCCACGGCCGCCTTAAGCGCGGCACGGATGTGTCGTAGCTGGCGAGGTGACGGTTCGTTCTGATGGTTGCTGGCCTGAGGCGGTCCCAGGCGTCGTCGTCGTGGCCTAGGTTCGGCCGCCTCGCGAACTGCGGGTAGCCAGCGGTTGCGGCGCCAGGCGTCTCGCCCGACGTGGGCGGCTTGCGTCGGGGACGCTTGGTGGAAGAGGTCCCACGCCTGCTGCTCGGTGTGGCCGCGTTCGGCGGCGGCGATCGTGGTGGCGGGTGCCCAAAACCAGCGTCGCCAGGCTTGCTGTCCGATCTCGCGGGCCTTGGTGCCGCCGAGGTTGGCGAACGCCCAGGCGTGCGCTGTGGTGTGGCCGGCACGGGCGAGCGCGAGGGCGTGGCCGTACTCGCGTTCGGACCTGCTGACGTTCGAATTGCCGCGCCGACGCGCCGGTCGTATAACCCGCGGGGCCCTGGACGTGACGAGCTCTGGCAAATCGCTTGTCCTCAGCGTGCAGCTCAGGATCGGGCTGGGCAGCCGGTGTCGGTGTGGTGAGGAGGTGAGCCTGAGGGTTGACCGGACGGTGGCGGAGACGTTGTGCCTGGTGGCGATCGCGTAAACGACTCGCTGCAGTTCTTGACGCAGGCATGGCGGTGTCTTGATGACGAGGTGGGTGTGCCCTGGGCGGCCGGAAGCGCGCTGGAGGCAAGGCAGGCCGTAGCGATCGGCCCACAGGAGTCGCTGTTCGGCGACGGCCTCGCCCGCGTCGGCATGCGCGCCGGTGTCTTCGGGGTCGATGTCGATGGCAAGGAGGGGCGGGCGGAGGGTGCCCACGATTGCTCGGGCCGCGTCGTCGGCGTTGAGGATCGTGGTGGCGTCGTCGAGGCGGCGGGTGATCGTGTGTGCGTGATTGTCTGCGTCGATGATGATGAAAGGGGCGCCGAAGACGGCCTGGTCGAGGCGCGACGGGCGGTAGGTGTCTGGCATCGGGAGTCCTCGGGAGCTCGGTGTGGCGGGCCCGTGGGTTATCGCTGTGCGTCGGCCGACGTACGCCAGGGCCAGCGCAAGGGCGGGGCGAGGCCACTCAGGCCGGGCGGCACCGCGTCGATGCGGAGGATCGCGGCGGTCCAGGTCATGCCGATACCGATGCCGAGCAAGGCGACGTGGTCGCCGGGGGCGACCGCGCCGCGCGTGATCAGGTGGGTGAGGCCGATGATCTGGTCGTTGGGGCCGATGTGGCCCCATTGGTCGCCGGCGTGGCAGAGGGTGCGGTCGGCGGTGATGCCGAGCGGTTGCAGGCAGTGGGTGTCGAGCAAGTGCCGTCCGTAGTGCGGCAGCAGCACCCAGCGCAGCTGATCGAGGCCGACGTCAGCGTCTCCGAGCGCTTCGTCGATGACGGTGCGGACGCCCTCCTGATTGCGGCGGGCGACCGAGGCTGCGCCGACGGCGTCGGTGTACTGGCGTTTGCGTTCTCGTACTCGCTCGATGCCGAGTTCGGTGCTGCCAGCGGGGGCGAAGCGGTCGTTGCCGCGGTGGAGTTGTTCGAGGGTGGGGTCGGTGTAGGAGCTGGTGGCGAGGATGTGGGCGAGGCCGGGGTGGCGGCCGAGGATGAGGGCGGAGCCGCCGTCGCCGTAGGCGATGCCGTGGTCGGCGGTGAGGTGGTCGAAGGCGGGCGGGCCGAAGGTTTCGCCACCGGTGAGCAGGACGGTGTCGAGGTCGGGGCTGCCGGCGAGGACGCGGGCGGAGATGTCGATGCCGCCGACGAGGCTGTTGCTCATGGCGTTGAGCTCGGTGGCGATCCCGCGTCCGGCAGGCAGGCCGAGGCGGGAGCGGACGTAGGCGGCGCGGGACCAGAAGTCGATGCCGCGGCTGCCGCGCCAGATCGCGGCGTGGAAGTGCAAGTCGGGCACCGGGAGCGCGCCGATGGCGGTCATGGCCATGCTAGCGAGGGCGTTGCGGCCAGCGCGGACGGCCAGATCCATCCCGGTGCTGCCCGAGGCGATCGACACCGCGCGCTGGCTGGTGGCGTCACGCAGGGTTCGAGCCGAGTCGAGGTCGTCGGCGGCCACGAGCTCGCCGAGCGCGGCGCCAACTCCGCGCAGATGGAGGTTCTTCCAGCGCATCGTCAGCACCGCCCCATCTGCCGCGTGCGCGCGGGGATGTCAGCGGCGATGGCCTCGACCGAGCTGTAGTAGGCCCGGAGGTGGTGGGTCGTGATGCCCGCACAGGCGGCGATCTCGTCGAGCGTGACCGATCCGCCGGGCGGCGGGTGGTCGAGCAGGTCGCGGGCGGTGTCGGTGATCCAGGTGCGCATGACGTCTTCCTGATCGAGCCGGTTGGTGTGGCACGCCAGGTGACGGGGAGGCGCCAAACGGGTCTGGTCGGCGGGTGGCGTGGGTGCTGGACGACGGGTGAGGACGGGGTCAGGTGCGGCGGGCGCGGCCGCTGCGCCGTGTAAGCAGCGCCTTGTGGTGGGCGCGGCGCAGGTCGGGGATCTGGTCGCGGACGGCGCGGTCGAGTTCGGGCATGCGGTGGACGTCGGTGTCGAAGCCGGGGTCGGTGCGGAAGACCTGGGCCAGCACGGATGCGTTGTTGCTGAGGTTGACCACCGCGTAGGGCAGGGTCGCGGGGATGTAGATCATGTCTCCGGCACGGGGATGGAAGGGCTGCATGGCGTTGCCGGAGAGGACGGCGACGTGGCCGCTGATGATCGCGATCGCGGTCTCGGTGGTGTCGTGCCGTTGCGGGGCGAGTGTGGTGGCGCCGGGCAAGTGCATTCGGCCGCCGGAGAGCGCGCGTGTGGGCACGATCCCGGTGCGCAGGATCGGGGTGAGCGTCTCGCCTTCGTCGGCAAGCTGGCCGGCCGCGGACGATATCGGTGTGGTCGTGGTGTCCATTTCGGCGATCCTCTCCGTGGTTCAACGGGCCGGGGTATCGGTGGTGTGGCGGGCGAGTTCGCAGGCCAGCGCAGCGTTGGCGACGGCCTGGGGAACAAGGCGGCGGCCGTGCCCGCACGCAGCGGCGACCGCCAGGACGGGCCGGTCCAGTTCGCTCTCGACCAGCGAGAGCGCAGTGCGCGAGGCCTTCGGGTGGGTTTCGTCGATGAGGCCAGCGATGACGTCGATGTCGCGGCGCAGGTGCCGCAGCGCCCGGTAGAACCGCGGATCCGTCGGTGGGGCCTGGGTGCCGGTGCACATCGGGATGTGCACCGCCGGCATCGGGATCCGCAGCCGTCGCAGCTGCTTGTGCAGCGCGTTGAGGAATTGCACCGCGGGCACGAGATCCGTCAGCTCGAACAGGGGCTGGTGGCCGAGGTCGCCGTGGCAGAGGTGGATTCGCCACGTCGCCTCGCGGGGGCCGTCGGCGAAGACGCGGGCGACCTGCTTGGCCAGCGCCCGTACTGCGGCTGGCCAGAGCGGCCGCGGGGTGCGGTCGAGCGTGGCGAGGACGGCCGGGGTTTCGAGCTGGAAGACGACCTGGTTGCCGTGCTGGCGGTGAATGATGTGGACGTCGTCGAGCACGGCCTGGCGGAACACCGGCAGGTGCGTGACCGCGGCTGCCGGGCTGCCGAAGGTGAACAGCGCCAGGTCGTACGGGTTTGGGATCGACACTTGGTGCGGCGGGAAGTCTCGGTCGTCGTGCAGCTGGGCGCGGGCGGCCATGACGGCGTCGGTGTGGGCGGCGCGGCCGAGGGACAGCTCCTCGGATTCCAGCCAGCGGTCGCGCTTGAGGCGGTAGGTCGGCATGTCGTCGTAGTCGGCGGAGGCGCCGGTGCAGACGGGTTCGAGGGCGTCGACGGCGGCGAGGCCGTCGAGCCAGTCGATGATCCACCGCGGATCCGGATCACACGGCAGCCCGGTCAACGCCGTGTCGGTGCTGTGGTCGAGGAACCACTGCATCGTCGCGCGGTGGTCGCCGGTCAAGACGGCGGGCAGTGAGCCGACGAAGTGGACGGCCCGGTCGTCTTCGCAGGGCGTGGAGGTGTCGGGGTAGTCGGTGCTGGCGTGGCTGAAAACGAGTGTGGACATGAGGATCTCCCCGGTTCGGCGGGTCGGATGGGTTGAGTGGTGGTGCGGGCGTGGGGAGGGGCGCCCGGTGGGGACGTGGGAGCGGACGGGGTGCGCGGGCCCGCGCTGGAAGGGGTGAGGTGGGGTGCGGGCCCGCGCGGTCTGGAGGGTCAGCCGGTGACGGCGACGTGGCCGGGCTTGGGCTGCGGCTTGGGCGCGGTCCGGTCACCCGGGTTGTCGCCCTGCTGGTGCCGCTGGCCCGGCACGCCCGGCCGCGACGTCCCCGGTGCCCCGGGCTTGTGCGTCGGGGCCGGGCGCGTGCCGGTGGGCGGGTTGCCCGTCGGCGGCGGAGGCGTCCCGGCGCCGCAGCTGACGGTCGCCACCGTGACGGTGATTGCCGTGCCGACGGTCGGCTTGGCCGACGTCGGGCCGCCAGAACCGTTGGTGCGAGTGGGGGCGGTGCCGGTGGTGACGGTGATGACCCCGGCCGTGCCACGGCCGCCGCCGGTGACCTTGAGGTTGCCGCTACCGCCCTTCGGGGCGCTGGTGGTGATGGCGCCGTTGCGGCAGGTCGCGGTGAACGGCCCGACCGTGGTCCCGCCGACCCGCACCGACGCGACGCGGGCTTCGGCGAATCCGGCACCGGCCTGCAGGCGGATGCCGCTGGCCACGACCGCGCCACTCGGCGTGGACGCCGAGCCGCCGGCGGACTTGATCGCGCCGCTGCTGGACACACTGGGACTGGCCGAGAGGTGCTCTCCGCCGGAGACGGAGATCCCGGTCGCGGTCGATGTTGCTGCGGCGGCTGAGAGGGCGGGCGGCGCCGCGGTGGCCGGGGTGCAGCTGGAGGCGAGGGTGGTGAGGGTGCCGATGAGGAGCGCGCCGGCTCCGGCCGCGGCGAGGGCGGTACGAGTGGTGTTCATGGCTGATGTCTCCAGAAGTGTTGGTGTGGGTGGGTTAGCGGATGAGGACCGGGGTGCCGATGGGCACCGGATCTGCAGGATTCGTGAACGTGGCGAGGGCTTCAGCGGGGACGCGGATGCATCCGTCGCTGGACGGTCGGCCGAACACGTCGGTGGTCGGCCAGCCGTGAATGCCCGTGGTCCCCGGGCCGCCGCCGTAGGTGGTGAACGTGGCCGAGTGGATCCCGAGCGGGAAGATCACCGGGCTGAACTTCTGCTTCGCGTCGGTCATCGACGCCAGTACGAACGTCCGCCCGGTCGGGGTTGGCGCGGCCGCGGTGCCGACCCCGACGCGCCAGGCGCCGATCTGCTGGTGATCGCGGTAGAAGGTGAGCCGGAACGCGGCCCGGTCGATGACGATCTGGTCGGTGGTCGATCGGCTGTCGAGCGTGTTGTCCTGGGTGGACAGCCAGCCGGTGGAGCCGTTGGGCCGCGACGGCAGGAGCACCTGCACCCAGCCTAGTTCCTCTTCGATCACCGGAACCCAGGTGTCGGACCCGAGCTGGGTGGTCGGCAGGACCGCGATGGCTGGACCCCCGGGCTGGTCGTACACCGGCACCGGCTCGGTCGGGTGCACGAGCTGCCCGTCCGGTACCTCCTCCGTCATCGCGTCCTGCGGGGCGCCCGGAATGGTGCTGAAGGTGCTCGCCTCAGGCAGCCCGGTCAGATTCGGGACCGCCCGGGCGGCCACGACCGGGACGTGCAGCTCGACTCCCAGCTCGACGGGGTCGGCGCCGCGAGCGGCGTCGGGTGCTGTCGTTGACGGTGCGAGCAGCACGCCCGCGGTGCCGACCAGCGCGATCCCGGCCAGCCAGAGTGCGAGCACCCGCCACCGGTTCGCTGCCGGCTGTGGCGTCTCCGACATGGAACTGTCCTTCCTCGAGGTCGATGGAGGCCGCGGCAAACCCGCCCGCACTGGAGCGGGCCTGCCGCGAAAAGAGGTTGTGATTACTGGGAAAGCGCGGAGATGAACCCGTCGGCGGGGGTGCCGAGGCCGGTCACGTTGTCCCAGCCGGGGCCGCTTTGCAGGTTCTGCGGGCGGGCGTCGAAGTCGATCAGGTAGCTGCCCTGCCCGCCGGGGACGGCGACGCCGCCGAAGGCGTGCATCATCGGCGTCCACACCCCAGCCTTCTGCGGCACCACGTCCGCGATCGCGCCGGATCCCTTCAAGCTGTAGAGGATGGGGGTGAGCAGCCCGGCGCGGGCGGTGCCGGAGCGGGCCTGCTGGGCGTCGACGACGAGCCCGGCGATCAGCGGCGAGGCGAGCGAGGTGCCGCCGTAGGAGCCGATCCCGAACTGGCCCTTGATGGTCTGCCCGACCAGCATCCCGGTGTAGGAGTCAGCCAGCGCCGCGATGTCCGGCACCGCCCGCTTCCCACCGCTGCCGGAGACGACACCGGCCTGCCAGTCCGGCGCGTCATACAGCGCAGAGGTGCCGCCGCCGGCGCCGGAAGCGAACGGCCCGTCCGCGTCCCGCTGCGGCGCCCACGCGTTCCCGGACTGGGTGTTGCCGCTGTTCTCCCACCCGGTCAGCACCTTCGGCTGGTTGTTCTGGTCCAGGCCGACGCTGGTGCCGCCGACGGCCACGACCCAGGGGCTTGACGACGGAAAGCTGGCGGTCGGGTGGCCTGCGGGGCCGGAGTTGTTGCCGGCGTCGCCGGTGGAAACCGTGATGGTCTGGCCTTGGATCGCCGCCTGCAGCGCCATGCAGTTGAACTGGTCCCGCGCCGCCTGCGGCAAGGACGCTTCGCCGTCGGCGTTGCCGTAACTGTTGCTGATGACATCGACGACGTTGTCGGTGACGGCCTGGTTGAACGCGTCGTAGATCCCGGTGCCCTTGCAGGTTTTCCCAGCGTAGTAGCGGATCTTCGCGGCGGGGGCGATGGTGTGGGAGGCCTGCACGTCCAAGGTCTGCTCGGCGTTCCAGCCTTCCGCACCGCATTCCTGCGCGTCGGTGAACCCGCTCTGCGGCAGGACCGCGGAGTACTGGCCGTCGGTCAGCGGCGGCACGCCGAGCTGGGCGGCAGCCTGGTTGGTGTCGGCGACGACGGTGTCGGAGTTGTAGGCGCCGACGACACCGATCGTCGTGCCGGCCCCGGTGTTTCCCTTGTCCAGCTTGTACATCGCTCGGACCTGGGTGCCGGTGTAGCCGCAGAGGGAGTTCGACTGGAATCCAGCCGGATACTTCTGCGGGACGTCGGTGTTGTTCTGCTCGCCCCACCACCGCGCGCAGTGCTGCTCCGCCGCCGCGGCGTTCGGGCGGGTGTGCTGGGGCTCGAGCAAGGCGGCGCTGTCGTCCAGGCCGAGCACGGCGGTGATCGAGGCACGCAGCGAGGTCGGCACGGTGACCGGCGCGGCCGGGGCCGTGAGCGTCCGGGTGACACCGTCGACCCGAGCCCGGAACGCGGAGATCTTCGTCCCGAAAGCGGTCTCCAGCGCGGCGGTCGGGGCTTCAGCGTCGACGAAATGCCGGTTCGCGCTGACGCCGGTCACGTGCAGGCCCTGCTTGGCCAGCCACTGCGACACCTGGTCGACCGCGTCCTGGGTGGGAGCGAATCGGTCGAGGAACTCCGTCGACGACAGGAACTTTCCGTGCTCGGCGCTGCCCGGTGTCGCCAGCTGCGCGGCGAGGCGTTCGGCACCGGCCTGATCACGCAGTGCCAGGGCTACCTGGATGTGCCGGACGGTATTTCCGTTGCTGCGGGCGACTTCGGTGTGTGGGGTGGCCCAAGCGGGGGTGTTCCCGGCGATTGGTGCGCGGTCGCCGGTGTCGCCTGCGGGGGTAGTGGGCGCCGCGACGGCGGTGGCCGCGGTGGAGGCGAGTAGGGCCGCGGTCGCGGCGAGGGCATGCCAAAGACGGCTGTGCATCGAGGTTTCTCCTTGTATGAAAGGGAAAGCCGTCCAGTCCGCCGTCAATTTATTGACCGACGTGCTGAAGGGCGTGCCTCGTGCCGCAGCCAGGGTTACGCGAAGAGGGCTGAGCGGAGACGTCAAGGGACCACAAGAACGGCTGTGTGCAGCCGGTCGTGGAGTTCACTGATCGAGAAGTCCGAAGTAGTATCGGACGAGTAGGGTGCGCTACTGTCGAGTGTGCGCTGCCGGCGGTCCGCGAGCGGCCTGCGTCCGGCGTGGTGTGGAGGATGGAAACACGAGAATGCCCCCTGCTGTTGGGCGGACCGTGCCGGATTCCACGCCTCCCCAAGGTGGAGCACTGGTCTGCCTTGCTGAGACGAACGATAACCGCCCTCGCAGGAAAGTGCAAACACTTGTGGCGGTCTTGCCGTGAAACTGTTTGTAATATGCCGCTCGTGCTGCGAACTGTCGCCAGAAGTAGTCGTACGGACTCTTGCTGTCGGAAGTGCGCTGGCGCTGGCTCGCCACCGGCGTCGTCCTCGTCGGCGCGGGCGTGGTCCGGTTTCTGTCGGTTGACTGAAAGTGGTGTTGACGGTCTGGCGTTAGTCCGGCGCGGACAGTGTGTTGACGATTAACCCGATCGGGTGTTTGGTTGTGAAGTTGTCGATCTTCGCAGGCCACAGGTGGTACGACATCTACCACGGAGGGTGTCACGAGCCGGGCGAGCGCCATCCGCCGATCGGGCGGGCAGGGTGTGCCGGCGGGAGGGGGGGGATCGTGAAGGACATCATAAGCCGGGCAAAACCCGCAGTCGGCGTCCGCTGGCGTCACTGCGTCCATTGCGGTGGATAAGCGCATTCGCAGACCAGCCGGACAACCGCCTGCCGGTGTTCAGCTGACGACATTCTTCGGGCGATCCCGCGAACTGGTCGAGGTGTGCGAACGGCTGAGCGCCGGTGACCGGGCGGTGACGCTGACCGGATCGCCCGGAGTCGGGAAGACGCGATTAGCGGGCGAACTGCTCGTGCACATGAATGAGCACTACGAGGCGTCGGCGTTCATTCGTCTCGCCGAACTCGGCGTGCACGCCGACATAGTGGATGCCGAGCAGCGAATCTGCAACTTGCTCATTGCAGCCTTGCGTATCTCGCACCATCAGCCGAACGCCGACCCCACCGACGTGCTGATCGAGCACGTCCGTGACCGGCGCGTGCTGATCGTGCTGGACAACTGCGAGCAAGTGCTGGACGCGGTTGCCGAGCTGGTCAACCGGATCATCACCGAGACCGTCATGGTGCAGGTGATCGCCACCAGTCGCCCCTACCTCGACGTCCAGGGCGAACACCGGGTGCACCTGGGCCCCTTGTCGACCCCCGCCGAGAACGCCGACCGCGCGGCGGCCGAGCGCAGCGACGCGGTACAGCTGCTGGCCGACCGCGCCACCGCGGTCGGACGGCCACTGACCGAGCAGGACGACTGGCAGGCCATTGTCGACCTGGTCCGCTGGTCCTCAGGTATTCCGCTGGTGCTCGAACTCATCGCGGCCCAGTTCGGCCGGGGACGGGCACCAGCGGTCGTCCTCGATCGCCTGCAAGGCGGCGCGTCGCTGAAGTACGGTCCCGGCGCGCGCGGGATCCCCAAGCATCACCTCGCGCTCGACATCGCGATCACCGAGTCCTGGGACCTGTGTTCGCCGCAGCAGCAACGGGTCTGGGCGCGGCTGACCGTCTTTTCCGGCGGTTTCACGCTCGACGCCGCTGAAGAGGTGTGCAGCGATGAGCTGATCGATCGTGGCGAGATCCTGGAGACGTTGGACCATCTGGTGCGGCACTCGATCATCGAAGGTGCCTCCCCTGATGGGCGCTACCGTCAGCACACCTTTCTGCGTGAGTACGGCCGGCGCAGCCTGAGCACAGCCGGCGAACTCAACGACGTCAGCGAACGGCACTGCCGATGGATTGCCGGGCTGGCCCGGCAGGCGGCCGAGCAGTGGTTCGGACCGGAGGAGGTCCGCTGGCTGGACCTGGTCAACGCCGAATCCCGCAACATCGCCGCAGCCGTGGCATGGTGCTCCGACAACGGCCTGACCGAGCGCGGCTTGGCGATCATGGTGGACGTCCTGCTGACGCGCGCGCCGTTCTTCTTCGCCACCGAGGTGCAGGTGTGCCGCCGGGTCGAGGAGCTGCTGCGCGAGGGCCCGGTGGTGGCGTCGGAGGTGCGGATCTCGGCACTGGCGATGGCCGGCTGGGTGTGGATCGCCCTCGGCGAGCAATCCCGCGGGAAGACGCTCCTGGACGAATGCGTGCGCCTGGCGTGTGAAGTGGGCAAGTACGACTCTCCGGCAGTCCAGCTCGTGGAAGGTACCTACGAGGCACTCGCCCTCGGGCAGCGCAGCGGGTTCGCGAAACTGGCCGCTGCCAGCGCCGGTTTCCGCGCCGCGGGTGCCGAAGGTCCCGCCTTCATGGCGGACCTGTTCCACGCCATGACAGCCGGTTTGCTCGGGCCGGCCGACGAGGCGGACCGGATGTCGCAACGCTGCCTATCCCAAGCCCGCCGCCGCGGCGCCGAATGGGCCGTCACGTGGGCGGAGTGGACGCGCGGATTGCCCGCGTGCTCCGAGCCCGTCACCGACAATCCCGAGCCGCTGCGGCGGCAGATCGCCCTCGGCGATCTGTGGGGGCCTGGTTGGTGGGTCGAGCGGAAAGCCTGGGAGCTGGCCAAGGACGGAGACTACGTCGGCGCGGCACGGGCGATCGGCGGATCGGACAGCCTGCAAGCCCGCCACGGCGTCCACTACAACGGCCTGGCCAGCTTCAAACCCCACCGCGGTCGGGCGAAAGCCGAGATCGCCTTGGTGCTCGGGCCGGTGGAGTCGACGGCGGCCTACCTCAAGGGCAGCCTGCTGACCGATGAGCAGATCGTGGCCCTCGCCTTCGGCGACACCGAACCTGCGGCGGAGCCGACGCTGAATGAGCGGCAGTGGACCATCGTACGGCTGGTCGCCCAGGGATTGAAGAATCAGCAGATCGCGACGACTGTGCGGTTCTCGGTACGCACGGTCGAGACCGAGCTGACCACGATCTATGGCCTGCTGGGTGTTGCAGGACGGCGGGAGCTCGCCGAGTGGTACCGGGCCCGGTCGGCGCCTACTGGCTCTCCCACTGCACCGGCAGGGCCGCGACGCCGCGGATGACCCCGAACGTCCGTCGCACCGTGGTGCCCGGCTGCAGGCGGAGGCCGGGCAGCGCGCGCAGCAACTCGGTGAGCATGACGCGTAGTTCGACGCGGGCGAGGTGCCGGCCGAGGCAGCGGTGCTCGCCGGCACCCCACCCCAGGTGCTGCGGCGCGCCGCGGTCGCGGTCGAGGCGGAAGACGTCGCCGTCGTTGAAGACCCGTTCGTCGCGGTTGGCGCTGCCCCATGCCAGCAGCAGCCGGTCGCCCGGAAACAGCGGCATGCCGCCGAGATGCGTCTCGGTGATCACGGTGCGTCCGGTCGCCGCGACCGCCGGCTCGTAGCGGACCAGCTCTTCCACGAACGCCTCTAGGGCTGCTGGGTCGGCGGTGATGCGCTCCCGCAGCGGCGGGTCTTCCAGCAGGTGCAGGAGCGCGGTGGCGCAGGCGTCGGCGGTGGTCAGGTGACCGGCTGCGACCATCAGCATGGTCATTTTGACCAGCTCGTCATCGTCGGGGGAGTGGCCATCCACCTGGGCGTGCACCATCGCCGAGAGCAGATCACGGCCGGGATGGGCGCGGCGTTGCTGGATCTGCCCGAGGAGAAAGTCTGCGTAGGTCCGCCCGGCCTGCACGGCGTCGGTGAGCGTCTCGGCGCCGTAGAAAGCACGGACGTGTTCGGCCAGCCACGCGCGTTCCAACTCGGCGAGGCCGAGCACGCGCCCGATCACCAGCGGCGGCACTTGCCGGGCGTAGTCGGCGACAAGGTCTGCAGCACCGTGCGGGATCAGCTCCTGCAGGACCTCGCGGCAGACCGCCCGCACGTACTGGGCTTGCGCGGCCGCGATGGCCGGGGTGAAGTGCGTCTGCAGCAGGCGCCGCCATTGGTGGTGGTGGTCGGCGTCGGTCTCGAACATCGGCGCGAGGGCGTCGCGCATCTCGGTGACCACCGCCGCCGCACCCAGCCCGTCGACGCAGGCACTGAACCGGTCCGAGGCGCGTGCTGCCTCCCGGATCTCGGCATACCCGGTGACCAGCACGAACCCGCCCAGTTCACCGCTGCGCGCCACCGGACATCCGCGCCGGATCACCCCCAGCGTGTCGTAGACGGTCTCGGCGACGGCCGGATCGAGGTGGCTGAACGACCACGCCACATCCGCCGGATCGATCCCTGACACCTGCGCCGCAGCGCCGCCCGCTTCCAGAACCATACCCACCTGGCTACTGGCCGTGAATGACGCAGGTCAAGACGCTCGGCGGGACATTGTGGAAAAGAATGTGGACTCCACATCGCCGACATGTGGACCGATTGTGGCAACAAGCGGCGGTGGTTGCGGAGCGTGTCCGTCACTATGACTCCAACGCCCTGAACAGCCGCGATGAAGGCCATCAAGGCTGACGGGGGATCACACAGGGGTGCCGGCGGGGGCCGGCTGGATATCGAGCGTACAGGGGCAAAAGTGAGCACTACCGACCACAGGGATCACGAGTTCATCCGGCGCTGCGAAACCATCATCAGCGCCCTGCCGATCCGTCATCCATTCGAACTGCGAGCCTTCCTCGACGCACTGGGCCGGCAACAAGGCATGCCCGTGATCCTGGGCCGGATGCCACTACGGCGCGGCGGAGCCAGCGGCCTGCTGGCGCGCACACGAGAGGAGTGCTGGCTGACGGTCGTCGCGAAAGCCGCCCCGGCGCACGCCGCGCACATCGCCTTCCACGAGATCGGGCACTGGATCCTCGGCCATCCCGGCACCTACGCCTGCGGCCGCCGCACACACCCCGACGACCGGTGGGAGCTCGAAGCCGAGCAGTTCGCGTGCCTGCTGCGCGAACACGTGAACGCGGGGGCGGCGCGCCACCGCGATCGGCTGCCGGGCCGGACGGCCCTGCGGGCGGCATTCGGGTCGCGACGGCACCTGTGCGCCGATGCCTGACGCGGTCTCGCTCCTCTGGCTCGGCGCCGCAGCCGCGGGCGTGGTCGAGGCGGTCCGCAAGGCGGTGGTCAACCGGGGCAGCGGCTACGCGCTCAGCCGGCACTTCCTGACCGCCGGCATCGCCGGTATGGCGTTGTCGCTGGCCGCCGGGGCGCCGGTCACCTTGGACTGGGTCGACGAGCTGACGGGGTTGCACAACACGGCGGTGGTGGCGCAGAACGTGCTGGCGATGCTGGCGATGGTCTTCACCGCCGGGTTCCTGCATACCCTGGGACAGCTGCGCCTGCCCATGCCGGCAGTGATCACGATCTTCATGGTCTGCGCGGCAGCGATGGTCACCCTGTACACGCTGGCCGGGGCGCGCACGTCTTTCTTCGCCTCGCCGCGGAACCCGGCCTGGCCCTCCCAGCTGTACTCCGCTATCTACCTGGGCTACCTCGTCGGCTGGCTGGCGATGCTCCTACTAGGCCTGACCGTGGTGGCCCGCGGCGAGGTTGCCGGGGTGCGAGGAGGCGTGGCCTTCGCGCAGCTCGGGGTGGCGGTGTCGCTGGTCGGGCTGTCCTGGCGGCTCGGTGTCACGCTCCGGTTGCTGGTCGACCCGCACCATCCGCCCCGCGGGACGCATTTCGGGGTCTTCACCGACGGCGCCGGCCTGATGCTCTTCGTCGCCGGGTCGCTGTTCGCCGCGGCAACCCGGCGGCTGTTCGACTGGCTCGACCGCCGCCGCACTCAGCGCCGGGACGCCGCGATCGAACGCCTATGGAAGCGGGGGCGGGTGCTGCTGGCCCACCGTCGCCCGTCCCCGTTGTCGTTCATCCAGAAACTGGTCGAGATCGAAGACGCCCTGCTGATCGTCGAGCACCTGGTCGACGAACGGATTCGCCGCGCGATACGCAACGAACTGCAGACCCTGGCCCTCTACGTCCATGTCCCGGCGGGAACGGCGACAGCCGTCGACATCGAGATCGCGCTCGCTACGGTCGTCGCGCACCTGTCCCACCCGTCCGCAGGGCACCTGCCCGGCAGCGGTCGCGACGACGCCGACTCCCCAGCGTGGTGGCTGGAGACCGAACGCCTGCACGTCGACGACGCCGCGAGGATCCGGTGGCTGGCCGATGTCGGAGACGCTCTGACCCACCGCCGAGTCCAGCGCATGGCCACGAGAATCCGCGCGACACACCGCAGGCTCCGAGAAGCGGAATCGGCGAGCCGATAGATCGACGAGGTCAGGAGGCGGGATCGTCGCGGGCGGCACGGCGCGCCCGCGCGATTCCTTCCACCAGTTGCAGCAGCTGTTCGCGGCCGGCGTCGGAGACATCGCCGATCGAGCTGGCGATGTCGCGCGCGTTGAACCCGACGAAGCCGAGCTCGGTCACCAGTTCATGGGTCTTGCGCGCTACCTCGTCATCGGATGGGGCGAAGTCACTGGCCGGGACGGTCGGGTCGAGCAGGTCCGGGTGGATGCGCCAGAACTGGGCCAACGCCTTGGTGATCGCCGGACGGCTGTTCTGGCGAATCCCCGCCCTGAAGTTGCGTATTGCCTGCTCTGCCAGCGGCAGCCCCGTCCGGTCCCGCACCCACTGAGCGACCAACGGCGGGCGCGCGGTGAAGGTCAGTAAGTCCGGGTCGCCCTCGGCGGTGAGCCGATCGATCACGTCGGGATCGACAAGCGGGTCCCCACGCAGAACGTAGTAGGTCGAAGCGTGGTCGAACAGGTAGGTCAACCGCTCGCCGAAGGTGTCCAGGTCCAGCAGCGTGACAGTGAGCTTCTCCTGGTCGGCTGCCCGGCGACGCGGCATTGGAGAATGCAGCTCGGTCGACGGCGTCACAGTCGGGTCGTGATCATGTGGACCTGATCCGTCGTCGGCTGCTCGTGCCATGGTCCGCCCCCGTAGCATGTCGATATCAGTAAACGCGGAGCGTCGAGCCCGAATCGGCAGGCATTTGACATACCGCACGTTGTGTCTACCATCGAAGTAAGCACAACACTTGTTGCGAGTATCTTCGGAACGTCGAGAGAAAGCAACCCACGCCACCCCGACCAGGGGGTTGGAGCACGGTCCCACTGTGACCGCCGCACCCTTCACCGGCGCACCACCACCGCTGAGGGGAGGCCCGTCATGGTCACATCCGAGAATCGACCTGCGGATGTCTGCTCCACCGTGGAATCGCCGACCACCAAGCCGCGCCAGACCACGTCTACGGGCGACGTTGTCGAACTGGTTGACTGGTCTCGGTTCGGTCGCGTGCTGCCGATTTTGGCGGCTTCTCCTGGGGCCGGCGCCACTGCTGCCGCCGTCGCGATCGCCGATGCGCTCCAGTTGGCGGGCCGATCGGTGCTGCTCGTCGACGCCGGCGATCCGGTCCGATCCGGACTTGGACGTGCCGCGCGGGCCGACGGGCCATGTCGGGATGGATCCGGCTCGTCAGCCGGGATTCGGTTCTCCCGGCGCGCCGGCGCGATCCTGGCGCGCCTGGACGTGGCCGATTTCGCCGCGGAGCCGGTGCTCTTCCCGGCCCCGCCGTACTGGCATCCCAGCGATCGCGAGGTCGACGTCACCGTGGTCGACATCGGCCACGACCCGTGGCGGCTGGCGACCGATCCCGTCCTTGGACCGGGCCAGTGGCTGCGTGTCGGCAGTCCGTCACCGATCCCTGCGCTGGTGGTGCGGCCAACCGTGCCGGGACTCGCGCACGCGGAACAGGTCTTGGCCCGGTTGGCGCCCTGGGTGCGGACCGCCGCGGTGACTCCACCCACGCAACTGCTTGTCGTAGGCGCGCGCCGGTGGCCGAAAGGCGTGGCCGGTACCGCGGGCCGCCGCACCAGCATCCTGTTACCCGACACGGTGTTCTTTCCCCATGACCGCGACGTCGCCGAGCGCGGAGTCACCGAACAGGTGACTCCGTGCTCGCTGCGCGCGCCAGCCGAGCAGCTGCTGCGTTCCTGGCATGTGCTACCACCACGGACACGCCGCCTGTCTCCGAGATGGCCGCGAATCGGCCCCGGCAACGGCAGTCCCGTCGCCGACCGCGACACCAGCTAAGCGCATCCCGCCGCTCAGCTGAGAAGAACTTCAACGCCCTCCCACTTGACCCGCCTGACGTGACGTCGGGCGGTGCGACGTGGAGGGCACGATGTCCGCGCACATTGTCATCGACTGGCTCGGCCAGATCCCAAATCCGACACCGGTTCAGCCCCCGGTCGGCGGCGACAAGATTCTGGGGCTGCTCAACAACGTCAAGTGGGGCGCGGCCGTCGCGCTCATTCTTGGCTTCTTCGTCGGGCTGATCGTCTGGGTCGGTGGCCGCTGGGTCGATCACCACCGTGCGGGGAAAGTCGGCGTCGTCATGATGTTGTGCGCCGTCGCCGGCGCGATCCTCTATGGCATCGGCTGGTCGCTGATCAACAGCTTCGCGGGCGGCTGAGCCATGTTCACCGCAACCCAATCCTCGCGCTCTCACAGGCGAACGCGCTGGCTGATCATCGTCGTCGTCCTACTCGTCGCCGCAGTCGCGGCCGTGCTCGTGGCCGGGCAGACAACGGCACCGCCCTCACCGCCGCCGGCGACGACTCCGCCCGGCGCCGCGCCCTCGCCGACACCCACAGCGCCGGTCGACGAGGCGACCGCCTTGGCTACCCGTCCCATGCTGACCCTGCCGCCGGAAGCGGCCCTGCCCCACGAGCTCACCACCGCCACGGCCGGCCCGCCGATCACCGTGCCACAAGCGGCCCCGATCGCGAACCGCGTGATCCCCGACAGCTTTCCGGCTACCGCGGAAGGCGCGCTGGGCTGGCTGACCGCGTTCAACGAGTCCGCGCTCCGCGGCGGCGACCCGAACACCTATCTGCGGGCCTACGGCGAAGCCGCGCTCCCGCACGCCCCGTCCCCGCAGGGCAGCGGCCCGCTCGCGCTGCTGACCTCCTTCCGCGACGAAGCCGGCATCCGCCCCGGCGAGCTCAAGCCCGGCCTGACAGTGACCTACGAGGTGTCCCAGGGCTTGATCAAGGGCACCGCCGACGGCGGCCGGTTCGCCGTCGTTTGCACGCTCGGGCAGCTGAGCTTCGACTACCAGGGCCAGTCCACGCGCATGGGCATCGGTGACTGCCAGGCCCTGCGCTGGACCGGTACCGCGTGGCGGATCGCCCCCGGCGCTCGCGCCGCTTACGCGGCGTCGGCGTGGCCGGGCAGCGCCGAATCGGTCGCGGCCGGCTACCGGCCCCTC
Organism: Amycolatopsis sp. Hca4; assembly: GCF_013364075.1. GTDB lineage: Bacteria > Actinomycetota > Actinomycetes > Mycobacteriales > Pseudonocardiaceae > Amycolatopsis. Next base: position 2,556,510 of record NZ_CP054925.1, on the reverse strand, counting down.
AACCGCGAGGGTGCCCGATGACGCCCGCGGAGCTGGAGTTGCTGAAGGCGCTGGGCAAGCTAGCCGGCGCAGGGGTCACAGCGACTGCCGCCGGTGTCCTCGAGCCGCTCATGGCGGCGACCTGGTCCGCAGCCTTGTTCATTCTGCGCACGGCCTTCGAGCTGGTCGACCAGTTCTCCATCTTCACGGTGTCCACCACGGACGGGCCGGTGTCGATCCTGTGGCCGATGACGCTGTGGATTTCCGGGGCCATCGCACTGGGGATGTTCTTCTGGCAGATCATCACCACCGTTCTGCACGGCGGCCGTGGGTTCGTCCGCCTGATCACCGGCCCGGTCCAGTACGGGATCGCTCTCGCAGTGACGGTCGGGGTAGTCGCGGCGTTCCTCGCCGCCGCTGACGGCCTGACCGAGGCGATCCTGTCCGCCGGGCTGCGGGTGGGCAACTTCCGCGACGCGCTGAACATGACCGGCTTCACCGACGCCCTCTCCGATGAAGTCAAGAACGTCGTGCTCGGCTTGGCCGGCGCCTTCGGGGTCATCCCCGCGGGCTTGGGCTTCGCGTTCGAGGCGGTGTTCCGCGAAGCCGCGATCTACGTGCTGGTCGGCGCAATCCCTATTGCCGCAGCGGGATTGGTGGCCGACGGAACAGGGCGGTGGTACTGGAAAGCCGTCCGCTGGTGCGTGGTGGCGGTGGCGATGAAACCGGCCCTGGCATTCGTTGTGGTGCTGGCCGTGGCGATCGTCGGTGGCGCGCAGGGGCTGTCCGGGCTGCTGGCCGGTATCGGGGTGCTGTTCCTCGCGCTGTGCGTGCCGCTGGTGCTGTTCAAGCTGTTCGCCTTCGTCGACCCCGACGCCGACCCGCAAGGCGTGTTCCGGGACAAGCTCTCGGACGCGGGCCTGGATTCCTACGGCGCCAACAGCATCGCCGGGCGCATGGCTCGCGCGTTCCGGAACAAAGTCGGCAACCAGTTCGGGGACGACGAGAACAGCAGCGGGGACGACGGCGGCGATAGCCAGGAGCAGGCCAACGTCGACCGCTTCGATCAGGCCGTCGCCGATGAGGATACGAGCGGCGGCACGCCCGGCGACGAGAACGCCCCCGCGGACGCGAGCGCCGCCGCCACCAGCGCCACCGCCTCCGGTGGCCGTGCGCCCCATGCAGGCACCTCGGGCGCTGGCGCAGAAGGTTCGGGAGCCGGCCCGGCAGGAGAGGCGGCAGAGGGGGCAGAGGTACCTGCCACGGGCGCTGACGGTGCCGGCCACGCGAACGTGACTGGTGCTGTCGACGGCGGTAGCGATGATGACGGGCAGCCGCCACCTGCAGACCCGCCGAGCGATGCGGGTCCGCCGACCCCGCCGACCCCGCCGGCCCCCAAGCCGCCGGGCGGTCCGCCGCCGGACGAGGGCGGCGGCGCCGCGGCCGGTGAGGCCGAGGACGCGGCGGTGTTGCTGTGAGTACCGCGACACGCATCTATAGGGGGCTCTCCCGCAAGGAACACGCGGGCTGGATTATCGGGCTGACGCCAGTGCAGGCGTTCGTGTGCGTCGGGTTGGCCGTGCCGGTGATCCTCGCGCTGGCGGCCGGGCAGTTCGGCCGGGCATTGCTGCTGGGCGCGGTGTGCGGCACGGCGGCGACGCTGGTCGTGGTGCCGGTCCGCGGACGTCCCGCGCTGCGGTGGCTCGGGCACCTGCTGCTCTACCGAGCCGGCATCGTCCTGGGCTGGTCGCGGTGGCAGTCTCGCGCGGTCACCGGGCAGACCACGGACCTGGATGAGCCGGATCTGCCCGGGGTGCTGGCCCGGCTGCGGTTCCCCGACGGACCACCACTGCGAGACGTCGGCCGGGTCTGCTTGATCCACGACACCGGCGACGGGCGGTGGGGTGCCACCGCGCGCCTGACCCACGCCGGGGTCGGAATGCTCTCGGACGCCCAGTGCGAGCGGCTGGCCAACCGGCTGGGCAACCTGCTGCTGTCGATCGGGCACCGCGAGGTCATCGACCGAATGACCCTGCTGGTGCGCACCGTGCCCGACGACGGCGCCGACTACCAGGCCTGGCGCGCCGAGCACGACGTCCCAGATGCACCCGCGCTCGCGCGCCAGGCGGCCGAGGAACTGGACCGGCTGGTCGGAGCGGTGTCGGTCCGGCACGAAGTGTTCGTCACCCTCACCGGCACCGAAGACGCCCTCCGCCGGCCGGCCGCCGCGGCCGGCGGCGGGGTCGCCGGCCGGGCCGCCGTCCTCTACCGCGTGCTGGACGGACTCGAGGACAAGCTCAAGTCCCTCGGCGCCACCGCCGTCAAATGGCTGTCGGGTCCGGAGCTGGCGGTGGTGATCCGCACCGGGTTCAACCCGGCCAGCGCCGCCGGCCTCGCCGCGCGCCGCCATCGCGCGGGCACCGAGGTGGGCGTCCGCTGGGCGACCGCCGGGCCAGTACACGCACCTGCGCCGTCGACACGGGCGTACTACCACGACGGCTTCGCGACCGTGTCCTACTCGGTGCTGATGCCCGAGGCCGGGACGATGTTCGGGTCACTGGGTGGGCTGCTGGCGGTCAAGACCGCCGGCGAGCGCCGCAGCCTCGCCATCCACTACGAAACCCTCTCCCAGCACCGGTCCCGCAAGGCGGTGCGCCGGCTGCGGTTCCGCACCGGTGTGGTGCGGGACTGGAAGTCCTCGAAGGGGTTCAACTCCGGCGCCGCCGAGGCCCGTGAGGCGGGCGGGGCGCGAGCACAAGAGCACGCGGTCGCCGCCGGGCACGGCATCGTCCGCTTCGCCGTCGCCGCGGCGGTCACGATCCCGGATACGTGGAATGTCGAGGACCACGCAGCCAAGCTGGAGAACGACATCGCCGGCCGCTTCCAGCTGCTGCGGATGGAACTGGCCCAGGACGCCGGGTTCGTCGCCGCCGTCCTGCCCGTCGGTGTCGGCCTGCCCCGGCTGCGCGGCGGCGCGTCATGAGCCCCCGCGACGGCGAGCGGACCGCCGCGGAACTGCTCACCACCTTCGGGCCCGCACTCGGCACGCGACCGACAAGGCAACGACGCCAGGACGGCCGTACCGCCCAAGTGAACCGGCGCGCAGCACCGCAGCGCGGGTTCGCCCGCCCCGGGTACGGGTGGTCGCCGGTGGCGGCACCGCTGCAGGTCTATCAGGCCGGCACCCACGTGCTCGGCGGGTTGTTCCCGCTGCTGGCGGCGAGCCCGCTGCCGGCGGTCGGGGCGCGGATGGGCTACGACGTCCACTCCGGCGGCGCGTTCTACCTGCACCCGGTCGAGTTCGTCCTGCGCTCGATCTGCACCAACCCGAACATGGTCCTGTTCGGCGAACCCGGCCGCGGCAAGTCCTCCACGGTGGTGGCGTTCCTGCTGCGGATGATGCTCACCGGCGTCCGCACCCTGATCTCCGGCGACGTCAAAGGCGAATACACCCCGCTGCTGCACGCCCTGGGTGTCACGCCGATCATGCTCGGCCGCGGCAGCACCGCCCGCCTCAACGCCCTCGACCTCGGGCCATTGGCTGCTCGCTGGGACGCGTGGTCAATCGAGCGGCAACGCGACGAGCTGGACGGGGTGCTGGGCCGGTGGGTGCAGCTACTGGTGGCACTGGCCGAGGCCCAGGGCTACCGGCCCACCGTCACCGACGAAGCCGCCCTCTCGGCGGTGCTGCGGCAGCTGCTTGGCATCAGCGATGGCTACACCCGGCTCAAGCCCATCACCATCCCTGACGTCCACCGGTTGCTGTCCGATCCGGATGAGCAGCTGTGGCAGAGCCTGCGCTTCGCCGGCCGCCGCCAGTTCCTCGACCACCTCCGCTCGATCACCGACGCGCTGGCCAACCTGATCAGCGGCCCGCTGGCCGGGCTGTTCGACGCGGCCACGAATTTCACCGTCGACTGGAACGCCCCGATCCAAAGCCTCGACCTCTCGCGGCTACGCACCCGCGGCGACCAGGCGATCGCTGTCGCGTTGACCTGCCTGGGTTCGTGGTCGTCGCTGGCCACGGATCTGCAGGAGGACGGGGAGCTGCGGATCGTCGTCCGCGACGAGATCTGGCGCCAGCTCCGGCTCGGGCTGCGCGCAGTGCAGGCCGTCGACAGCGAACTGCGGCTCTCGCGCGCGGAACGCAAGATCCAGGTGCTGGTCAGCCACAAACCCGGCGACTTCCTCTCCGTCGGCGCCACCGGCTCCCAAGAGGTCGCCATCGCCCGCGACCTGCTCGCCCTCTGCTCGATCCGGATCCTTCTTGGACAGTCCACGCGCGTCGCGAGCGAACTGGCCGATGTCCTCGCTCTCTCGGAGAAAGAGCACGAGGCCACAACCGGATGGGCAAACGACCGCCAGGGCCGAGCGCTGTGGAAGATCGAGAACCGAACCGGCCTCAAGGTGCAGACGGTGCTCAGCCGGATCGAGCGGCAGATCTTCGACACCAACACCCAGCTGGTCCGGAAACCACATCGGCTGCCCGACGGTCAGTCGCCGGCGGTGTCGCCGTGAAGGCAACCGGATTGCTAGCGGGCGTGGCGGGTGCGCTGGTCGGGCTGGTGATGCTGCCGATCCTCGCGCTGGCGCTCGTCGTTGTCCCGGCCGCGACCGCGACGGTCGTGCAGCTGAGCGGCTGCGAGCAGGGCGGTCCGGGAGGCGGGTCGATCGTGGTCGACCGGCAGCAGCTGGGCGCCGACGAGATGGACATCGCCCGCACCATCGTCGACGTCGTCCAGCAGCGCCGCCTGCCACGGCGGGCCGCAGTTCTCGCGATCGCCACCGCGATGGTCGAGTCCGGGCTGCGCAACCTCGACTACGGCGACCGCGACTCACTCGGGGTGTTCCAGCAACGCCCGAGCCAAGGGTGGGGCACCCGCGAGCAGATCCTCAACCCCGTCTACGCCACCGGCAAGTTCCTCGACGCCCTCATCGCCCTGCCCGGCTGGGACACCATGCCGCCGGGGCGGGCGGAGCAGGCGGTCCAGCACAGCGGCTTCCCGGACCGCTACGCCCCACGCGAACCCACTGCCGCTGCGATCGTGGATCGCTTCTGGACCGGCCCCGACAACCCCGCCCCATCCCCGCCAGTCGGCGGCGGCACGCAGGCCGTGCCGGCGAAAACGCTGTGTCCAGACGAGGGCGCATCCGAGGTCCCCCGCGACCCGGGCCAGGTCGACCCGACCAAGCTGCCACCCGGGTTCACGCTGCCGGACGATGTCCGCCAGCGCGCCGCAGTCAGCTTCGCCCTGGGCCAGCTCGGCAAACCCTACGTCTGGGGCGCGAAAGGCCCGGACGCCTACGACTGCTCCGGGCTGATGCTCGCCTCCTGGGCCGCCGCCGGAGTAGGGATCCCGGCTGGCACCGTCAGTCAGGTCCACGCCGGCCACGCCGTCGCTTCGATCCAACAGGTCGAACCCGGTGACCTGTTGTTCATCCCCGGCTCGCTGGGCACCGCGCAGGTACCGCGGCACGTCGGCATGTACGCCGGACACGGCCTGATCGTCGACGCCTACGACACCGACACCGGCGTCATCCTCGAACCCCTCTCCGCCTGGACCTCGAAGATCGTCGCGATCCGCCGGATCGCCGACCCAGATTTGCCCTCCCCGCCACCGGGAGGGAGCCCACTCCGATGAACCACGTGGTGCCGCTCTCCCGCTGTCCGGGAGGAGCGGCCGATGCCGCGCACACGCACCGACACCCTCAACCTCGACTGCGACGTCGCCCTGATGGGCCTCGCGATCGCCGCGCTAGCGGTCCTCTGCGCCCTCGGCGCAATCATCGTCACGGCCGCCGTCCTGGTCACCGGTCTCCACACCGGTAGCTGGACGTGGCCCCCGATCACCACGTGGGCGGGCTTTGCGCTCACGGTCGCCTTCCACGTCGCCGACCCAGGACCACGCCTGCCGTACCCGTGGTCGAGCGCCGTCAGCGATCACCAGCTGGCGTTCTACATCTGGTTCACCACCGTCACGATGCTCGCCGCCGGTCTCACGGTCGGCGTGGCGATCCCGGTCTGGCGCCGGGTGGGGCCCACCGACCCGGGACACGCCAGCCGCCGCGACATGGCCAAGGCCCTGTCGGTCGCGGCCGCGCGCAAGACCGCGGTGTGGACGCGCGGTGACCTCACCGACGAGCAACGCCGGACCGCCCCGGTCGAGCAGATCGCGGTACCGCTGCACCGAGGTCCTCGGCGTCAGCGGCTGGTGACCTCGCTGGAGACCCCGACCGGGACGATCGCGCCGACCCGTTCCGGAAAGTCGCGGACGGATCTGGTGCACAAGGTTCTCGCCGCGCCGGGCGCGCTGATCGCGTCGACGACGAAGAACGACCTCGCCGAGTGGTGTCTGCTGGCCCGCACCCGACGCCCGGATGCGGGGCCGGTGCTGGTGATCGACGCGACCGGAACGCTGTCCTGGCCGGCGCACGCCCGCTGGTCCCCGGTCACTGGCTGCGCCGACCCCGCGGTCGCGCTGCGGCGGGCGGAAACGCTGATCGAAGCGTCCTCACTTGGCCTGGAAGACGTCGGCGGCAACGACGCGGTCTTCCGCGGCCGCGCCACGATCGTGTTGCAGGCCTATCTGCTGGCCGCGGCATTGCACCATCGGACGGTCACCGACCTGGTGGTCTGGTCGGTCACGAAGCCACCGGATCAGGAGCCGGTCGAGCTGCTGCGGCACCGGTTTCCCGAGCTGGCGTTCAACCTGCGCTCGGAGATCGGGATGGTTGCCGAAACCGCGGACGCGGTCTGGATGTCGGTGAGGCGGGCGATCGAGCCGTTCATGAACCCCGCCATCCGGTACTTCGCGACGCCCGCACCGGGGCAGGAACTCGACATCGACGGGTTCCTGCGCCGCCGCGGCAGCCTGTTCATCGTCGCCGGCGAGCACCAGGCGCCCCAGGCCCGGGCCGTGCTGACTGCCCTGGTGGAGCAGGTTCTCACCACGGCGCAGGACACCGCGCTGCGGTGCGAACGACGTCGTCTGGAGCCGCCGGCGACGGCGATCCTGGACGAGCTGTTCGCGGGGACGCCGGTGCCGCGGCTGCCGGCGATCATCGCCGACTCCGCCGGCCGCGGCGTGCTGATCCACTGGTCCGCGCAGTCCCGCGCCCAGCTGGACGAGCTCTACGGCGAGCCCGGGCGGATGCAGCTGATCGACAACACCCTCACCCTGACCGCGTTTCCCGGGCTGAAGGACGACAAAACCCTCGAGTGGCTGTCCACATTGTCCGGGCACCACCGCCGCCGCACCCACCAGCACCACAGCGACGGGATCTTCAGCCCCGGACGCGGCGCCAGCGGCGAGGAAACCGTCCCGACGCTGCGCGCCGGGGACATTCGCACCCTCGACCGCGACCGGGTCCTAATCATGCACGGTAACCTCCGTCCGATCCTCGGCCGCACCGTCGACGTCGGACAACGCCCGGACTGGCCCCAGCTGCAGGTCGATGTCGCGACGATTCGCCGCGGCGACGCTCCAGTCGGCGCCGACGGCTACCTCCGCCCGCTCCTGCCGGCGATGGTGAGCAGTCCGCACATTCAGGAGCCGCGGCGATGACCGAAGACGACGACATCACCACCCCGGAACCTGAGCGACCGGACGACGCAACACAGCCGGAACAACAGCAGCCCGCCCGGTCGCGCGCCGAACTCGATGCGATGACCGAGGAATTATGGGAAAGGGTGCAAGCCCAGCAGTCGGAGATCGAGCAGCTCCACGGGAAGATCGCGGACCTGGAGAACGACGCCGAAGACAAACCGCGGCTGGCGCCGTGGTTGCCGTACCCGGCACCGCCGGCCGCGGAGGACAAGCAGCACCGGGACCAGACCCCGGTGTTCACGGTCACCAATTTCGTGCAGTACTACAACGCCGTCTACGTCGGCAAAGGCGGAACCCGCGCGGTCGCGATCCCCGACTGCTGGCCACAGCACCCCGGGTTGGTCGCCGAACTGGCGACGCTGGCCTACACCTGGCGGGCCGCGCATGTCGGTAAGGCCGCCAAGGCCATCGACGCCCAGTACTGGCACGACCGGTGGCGAGCCGGGTTCGCCGAACGCATGATCACCGAGTGGACTCATCAGCAGTGCCTCACCGAGGTTCACAAGGCCGTCGGCGCGCCGCCCCTGACTGAGCGGTTCACCGTCGAGAGCCAAAATTTGCCCCCTATCGCAGACTGCGGCACCCCACCCGAGTGGCCGGAGGCGGTGGGGATCGATTGAGGATAATGGCTCAGGTCCGTCCGACGCGTTTGACCACTCTAATGTCTGCGTCGGCTCGAAAGTTGTGTTGTGAGCTATGGGCATCGAAGCGCAGCAGTAGCGACGTTGAGGCTGCATCGCAGCAGGCTGCTTGCCCTAACGGAGCGGGCGGCCGGCGTTCGCGCAACCATCCTGAGTGAGTCCGACTGGGCTGGTTGCATCGCGCGTTGTGACTACCATCAGGAGCGCAATTATCAAACCGACCGTGGGGGCGACGGTTGCGCCCAGCACGGCGCGGAACATGATCGAACCAGGCAATAGCAGCACCACCAGTAGACTCAGCGCGGCCACGGCCGCCCACACCGTGACAACCCGACCTGTCTGTCTGCGGGCGACCAGCACCGCGACCGCTAACATCGTTGCTACCAGCATGATTCCCGACCAACCTAAACCTGTCATCGTCCACGCAGGTACTGTGACCTTGTCATCGTGCAGCAGATGAAACACGTGCAGCAGGTGGAACACCCATGGCCCAACGACGTAAGCGACCGCGCCTACGATCAAGCCGATGATCAATGTTGCTCCCGCTCCAGCAGCCACGATCCGATTGAGTCGACGTCCTCCGTCCGGCTGGTGCAGCACTCGAACGACAGTCGGCACCGCCAACGTTTGGATTGGCGAAAGCGCAAGGAGCAAAGGAGACCTCAGGAGTGAGACCGCCAGGAATAATCCGCCCAGCATTTCCTCACTCCCGGGGGGTGCAGCAAGCTTGACCACCGCCGGATAGCCGGTCAGCACACTCGCCGTCAACCCGGAGCTGGCGATCAAGCCCAGCATGCGCCGCCACAGGGCGCTCCACGGCTCGCCCGGTATACTTGTCTCAACCATCCCACGTGCCCGGAATGCGAAGGGCAACCAAGCGCATGATCCGGCCGTGACGGCGACCGCCAACCATGTTAGTCCGCTTATACCGGCAACGATGAATCCGGTGAACAGCGCCAATCGCACTCCGGCCTCCGTGAGCAGCAGTGCCGAGTAACGACCGTTCTGCGCGGCTCCGATGAACAGGCCTCGTATAGCGTAAAGCGCAGGGAACATCACAATACCGATCCCAGCGACCACTGCCAAATCCCGGTGTCGGCCGAACAGTTGGGCGTGCACTATCGGCGCTGCGAGTAGAACTGCCACCGCGATGGCGACCATCTGAGTCACCGCGATGGTCCTCGTTACACTCAGATCGGGCCGGTTCCCCCGTGCTGCAGCCGCAGCTGTTTGCCGCGACAGCTCCTGCTCTACGGGCGACAGGGCGCTGCCTACACCCATGAGCAGCCCCCAGAAAGCCAGGAAGATCGCGTTGTCCGCTGAACTGAGATACTTGCCTGCTCCGATTATCAGCACGTAGCCCATTGCTGACGTCGCGAGGACCGTCGCGCCGAGCCTGCTGATGGTGCTCGCACGTGAACGGCGGCCGTTGACCGGTAAGACCTCTCTGTCGTTGTCCTCCGGCACCGTACTTGCGATGTCGTCCAATCGGTCTCGTTGCACTACAAACCCTTCTACCTTTTATCTGACCCTCTTCGCAACAGCTCGGCTTCATGATCATACGTGACCCGTCGTGATGGAACACGTATCAATAATCCGCGCGCCGACCATGCTGCTGGGAAAGTTGACCGAAATTCACTGTGCTAGGTGGACGACGGTGCTGTCGATAGTCATTAGCGTTCCGATCTGTCGCGTAGAGACAACAACAGATCCGTCGTTCGTGATTGAAAGGTTTAACGTGATCTCCAGGCTCAAGTCGGCAGGGATCGTCGCCATCTTCGGTGTAGTCGCGTTTGGTGCGGTCGGCCTTGTCGGACCCTCTGTCGCAAACGCCCAGTCTGGCCCTGTGGCACGCCTCAAAAATTGCGGCTTGTCTTCAGGATTGGCGCACTGGGCATACACCAACTGCGGCAACTCGCCCGCCCTCGTAAAATTCACGCATACTCCACTACATGCACCGGCGTTCAGCGAGACTCGGTGCATCGCCAAGGGGGCTGTCGAGACCATCGGCGCCGTTGGGCTCGAGGCGGTGGCTGCAACCGAACTCCAGGGGCCATGCGTCCCCCGGAGGTGACGGGCTGAGCAGTCTGAGGGGAGCTGCGCCGGTCAACGGCCGCAGCTCCCGTCAGCTCGTCAGTCCATCGCCGAAAACGGTCCAGCCAATCCATTGCGGTAGGTGAATATGACCATCTCGCTTCGGCTGGATACGTCGAGTTTTCGCATCGCCCGGTGAAGATGAGTCTTCGCTGTTGACTCGCTCACCATCAATATTTGAGCGATGTCGGCGTTGCTTCTTCCCGCGGCGACAAGCCGCACCACTTGAGTTTCACGAGGCGTCAGTCTAGCTAGCGTCGATGCACAATTGCCGACTGGCAGCAAGTGGCGGCGATGCGCAGCAACCAATCGTCGAACCGCCACTGCGGCAACCGCAGTTTTCCTTTGGCGACCTGAACGATACCCTCGATCAACTCACCAACCTCAACATCCTTCGAGACGGCACCCGCTGCGCCTGCGCACACGGCGTCCAGGACTAGGTCCTCATCTCCGGGTGCAGAGGTCACCAGAATCTGCGGGCTACTCTTTCGGCTTCCGGCGAACACCTGGTCAATGAGGAGGATGCCGTGTCGACGTAGCAGCGTCGCATCCAGCAGTACGACCTGCGAGTCTCCTCCCTGTAGCGCGGCCATCAAACCGATGGCGTCGTTGACGTCTCCGGCCAGTCGACAACGCCGAGATTTTGCCAAGACAGCGCAAAAGCCTGCTCGCGTGAGCTCTCGACTTTCAGCAACGACGACAGCAATCAAAACTTTCCCATTTCAAGCAGGGATCCCAAAGCGAGCCAGTAACCGGCCTGATGCTTTAGATCCGCCTTTGCGGATGAGTCAGGGCGAGTTCGAGGCCGCGCAGGATAGCTCTGGTGAGTATGCGCTAACGTGAGACGTGGGACTATCGATGAGTCAACGGTACTCGGCCGGAGCGACGAGAACGCACGTCGTGGGTCCTATCCAAAGGTAGCGGACACTGTAGCGGTGAGACTCGGTGCATCGATCGCACGAGTGCGTGAGACGCGGCTCACGCCGAACCTCGATACGCGAGGCAAGCTTCCCGTATGTGGCGTTTGTAAAGAAATGATGCAAAGTTCACGATGTTTCACCTATGTCAGGACCTGTGTGACCCGTCAAAGTTAGCGAATCAAGGTCATCGCCGCCACCGTCCTAAAGGATGGACGCAGGTGACTGTGGCCGAGGCCACTGACCGTCATTGCGGAGCGTTCCGTCAATGCAGGCGCCGATGCCGTGCAAGATGGTGCGGCCGGCGGGATTGCACGCTCGGCTCGCGAGGCCGAGACGAGCATGAAGCTGTGTGAGAAGGGATAAGGAGTCTCGGTGAATTCCGGCGCGATGAAGCTGTGCTTACAGTAACTGGACCGGCACGAATCTGTGCGGCTGGGAAGGCGGCGTCCGATGAGGACGGCTGGGCGCCGCTTGCAGCGGTCGGAAACATCATCCTCAAACGGCGCCCGGACTTCGACGCCCGCAACTACGGCTACCCGAAACTCAGCGGCCTGATCGAAGCCACGACACTGTTCCAGGTCGACCGCCGTTCGGTCGGCGCAGGGAAGCCAGCCGTGGTCTACGTGCTGGACGAGCGCCGGCGCACCGACACGGGTCTGCGGGCCGGTCAGTAACCCATGCCGCGGTGCAGGTCGTCACCGAGGGTTTCGTGTCGGTTGTCGTACTCGTCTTCGACCTCGTCGCGGCGTGCCTCCTGCCGTTCCTTCTCCTCTTCATCCTGAAGCTGTTGGGTGCGTGCGGCGACACCGCTTCTGAATTCGTGGCGCAGGGCGTCGAGGATGTCGCGGAAGGATTCGACGGTGAGCATCGCATCGGATGCGACGTCTCGCCGGTCTGGTGTCGTCATCAGCTGCCTCCATTGGATGATGATCTGGTCCCAGGCGTCGGCTTTGGGGCCGTGGCAGGCGGGTCGCTGGCCGAGCGGGGAGGCGGCATCGGTGGTGGTTATTCCGTAGGTTTCACGGTACGCCGCGGCCAGCCGGACAGTCTGATCCCAGGTCGCGGCCGGTCCAGCGACGTCGGGACGCTGCCCGAGTTGTGCGGCCCAGCGAGGTTGCTCGCGGTGCACCTGGTCGAGCAGCTGGTCGGCGCGGGCGGCGATCTCGCCGTTGAGACCGTCCAGCCGTGCCAGCGAACCGTGATGGTCGCCGGGTGCTCCGAGGTCCGGTTGGGCCTGCCACGGGAGCGCGGCGTGCAGCCCTTCTCCCGCGTTGTGGCGGTCGGTCAGGGCGGCGACGAGTGCCTCACCAGCGCGGCGATAGTCACCTTCCCCGGCGCCGGTCATGTCGCCCGGGAGCTGGCTGAGGGCGTCGGTGAGGGCGGTGTCGGCGTCGAGGCCGAGAGCAGTCCCGCCGGCAGCGTGGCGCCAGACGATGCCCCACTGCTCGCCGGTCACGACAGCGTCGGGCAGGTGTTCGGCGACGATGCTGCGCCAGCGGTCGATCTGCTCGTCGGTCGGTGCACCGATCCGCGCCGGTGGCCGGTGGTCGCTGACGTGCGCGGAGACGCGTTTAGCGAGGACGGCGGCGGGGTCACTGGCCCACGCGAAGCCGCTATCGTCGGCGAGCTTGCGGACGAGGCGTTCGGCCTGCCAGCCCTGATCCTGGGCGTTCGCGAGCGCGTTCAGCGCGGCGGGTTCGGCGCCGGCGTTGACCGCGCCCGGGACGTAGCGGGCGAGGACGTCGAGGTAGCGGTCCTCGTCACCGTCGCGGGCCAGCAACTCGTAACGGCGCACCAGCACGTTCAGCGGCTCGAGGACAACTCGCTCATCGGCATGTTCGAACTCGGCGAACAGGCCGTCGCGCTCGGCGGCCCGGGGTGCTGTCCGCGGTGCCGCGGGCTCGGATCGGTCGGTCACCGGCGCTCGGCCGAAGGTGTCCCAGCGCTCGCTCAGGCTGCGCCAGGCGTGCGCCCTCGCACCCTGGCTGCCGGGTTTGCCACCCAGCGGCGCCTCACCGTCGATGCGGAACGTCTCACGGTACGCGGCGATCAGACCGACCAGGTCATCCCACTCCTCGGCCGCGATCGGGTTGTCCGGCCGCGGCCCAAGCCCCGACACCCATTCCGGCTCATCACGGATCACCGCTGCGCGCAGGTACTCGACGCGCTCGGCGATCGCGAGGTTCATCTCGTGCAGGTACTGCGCATGCCCGGGATGGTGACGCACGTGGGCAAAGTCAGGACGGGCCAGCCACGGAACAGCGCGCACGTGGCCCTCACCGCGGTCGCGTCGGCGCTCCAATTCGGCGGCCAGAGCGGCGTCGGCGTACCGGTCATCCGGCATCGGGTCCGGCACCGCCGGGCGCGCGGCGAGCTGATGGGCGACCACGGTCAGCGCGGCGTCGACGTCGAACCCCAACGCCAGCGCACCGGCCGCGCGAACCCAGATCTTCTCCCAGTCGGGGTCTTCGACGGCGACGTGCGGGGCGATCGCATCGACGATGCCCCGCCAGCGGGTGACGTCGCCCGGCTGCGGCGGCCCGGTGGCAGAGGGCGGCCGACGCCGGCCGAGGTGGGTGGTGATCCGGGCCTGCAGTGCCGCGCCGGGGTTGTCGGCCTCCTCCAGGGACTGGCGCCAGCGCATCACGGCGGCGACGAGGGGGTCGGGTTCCCAGCCGAGGTCGTGGGCGTTGCGCAGCGTCTGGATGAGTGCCGGTTCGCTGTCCAGGTCCAGCGTGGACGGGGCGTGGCGGGCGAGGATGGCGCGGTAGCGGTCCTCGTCGCGGTAGGTCGCGGTGTAGTTGTAGCGCAGCACCAGCGTGCCCATCGACACCGCTTCGTCTTGGGCCTTCCGCATCGTCTCGGTTGCCGAGACCTCAGCGCCGGAGTGATTGAGCACTCCGGTGAGTACCGACTCCGGGGACACCGGTTCTGGGGTTTCGCGGTGCTGGTCGATGACGTGGTGGTGGGTGACGACGTAAATGAAGTTGCGCAGCATGGCGCGGGTGATGCCAGGGTAGAACTGCTCCCTAGTCATCGTCGGCAGCACCAGCAGGTGGGCATTGCCGGTGCTAGTCATGCCCTGGACCCGGTTGACGGTGGCGGCGTAGGCAAGCTCGACGTGGGCCTGGACGTACCCGGCCGGCAGCGTGATTGAGGCTTTGTGGACGCGGTGCTGGACAGTGATCCTGCCGGAGCGGTGCACGTCGGTTATGGTCCAGACGTCGCCGTTTTTGACGAAGTCGCGCCCGCCGAACAGCGACAGCAGCCGCTGGTTGTGCCGGGTGACGACCCAGTCCCGACCCCCGCGGTGGTGGCGTCGTGCAGCTCCACCTCCCGGCCACGGTCAACCGCACCACGCGCCAGGCGCCGTTCGCGGGCGTCGACGTTCAGCGCGACGGTGTCCTCATTGGTCGGCACAATCAGCAGCGACTGCACGCCGGCGTCGAGATCGGCCTGCCAGCGCGAGCGCGCGGCGTCACGCATCGTCTCCAACGACCCGTCGCTGACCCGGCCCGACTCGAAGTAGTACTCGAGCCCCTTCGGGTTCGCCGCCCGGATCTGCAGCGACGCCGCGGCCTGGGCCCCGCGGTCGTCGCCCCGGAACCGCACGATCTCCCGGAACCGAACGGCGCCGACGTCGTGGGCGATCAACCGGATCGCGCCACCGGCTTCGACCGCGGCCAACTGCGCGTCGTCCCCGATCAACCGCACGTCCGCGCCGTTGATCAGCGCGTACTTCACCACCTTGTGCAGCGTGTGGGTGCCGGCCATCGCCGCCTCATCGACGATCACCAGATCCCCGGCCTCTATCGGGAACGCGCGGCGGGCGAATCCGAACCGCAGGGCTGTGGTCAGCTGGTGCAGCGTGTGCGGCTTCGCCCCGATCGACCCGCCGAGCTCCTGCGCCGCACGCGCGGACGGGCCGAAGGCGTAAACGCGGTGCCCGGTACGCCGCCACGCGGTCGCCAGGACCTTCATCGCCGACGTCTTCCCGGCCCCGGCCGGCGCCAAAGCGAGCTGCAGTCGACGGCCAGAGCGGGCGAACTGGCGCACCATCTCCGCCTGCCCGGCGTTCAACCCGTGACCGGCGAGAGCCTTCTCCACACTGTCAGCGCGCAGCCGGTGCCCGCCACCGCGACGCGCCCACGCGACCAGATCGCCCTCGGCGGCCAGAGTGGCGCTGGTGGTGTAGCGGGTCGAGTGGCGCTCCACGAACACCGACTCACCGTCCCGCCGCCGCAGCGACGCCGGCTCATTCACCGCGGTCGGGCCGACAAGGGCGAGGGTGTCGGGCTGGGCCAAGATGGTGTCGACAACGTCGTCGACGAGCTGCTCGCGCTTGTCGACGGGCACCGTCAGGTGCGCGGTCTGACGGTGGGCTTCGGCGGCGAGGTTCCACCAGGAGAAGTGCGCGTAGTTGTTCGACACCACCTCCCGCGTCACCTGAGCAAGTTTCGCGATGTCGAACGCATCCGGCTCCGCGCGTCCGCCGAGGAACACGCGGTCGGCAAGGGTGTCCAGAACCTTGGCCGGCACCAGGGTCAACGCGTGCTCGCGCCACGCCTTCAGATGTTCCGGCAACGTCTTGGGAGGTTGTTTGCCGGGGCGGTTGTCGTACTGGGCGGCGCGGTCGATGGCGAAGATGTCTTTCGGCGTCGGCTCTCGTCCGTGCTTGGCGCGGAACTCGACGATGCGCCTGGCCCGGGCTGCCTCGAACTGGCGATGACGCTGGGAGAACAGTTTCACCAGCTCGACCGGGACAGCTTCGAGCTGCCACACCGGGCACTTCATGTCCACGCCCTCCGCGCCGCGCTGCACCCAGGACGCACCCTGCTCGCGGAACAGGTCGCGCAGGCGGTTGTCGAAGTACTCCGACGCGGCGACGGTCGCGGCGAACATGGTGCGCCCGTCGAGCGCGGTCCACGCACCGTCGTCGCTGCGCTGCACCTTCGAGGAGATCAGCACGTGGAAGTGCAGGTGCGGGTCAGCGGCGCGAGAGTCCCAGTGCTCGAACATCGCGGCGGTGATCCCGTTGACGTCAACCTGGGCCTCACCCATGTTCCCGCGGCGGGTATAGGCGATGTTGCGTTCCATGTAGGACACGGTGTCCAGCGCGGCTTGGCGGGCCATATCGACAATGCGCTTTCGCTCGGCCGGTGGCGCCATCGCCCACGCGATGGAGAGGGTCTTGTCGTAGCTGAACACGGCCTCGTACCCAGAGACCGCGGACTTGAGGTTCCGTTTCTGCTCGGCCAGCCATCCGTTCAGCTCTTTGTCGCCGGCGGGTGCGGTGCCGTCGTGGGCTGTGCGGTAGGCCTGCAACTGCACGTCACGGCGGATCTCGGCGCGTGTGGCCGCGGAGATCGGCGCGCCGATCAGCTGCCCGAGCTGGCGGTTGTGGTCCTTGTACGCCTGCGACACCTGGGAGCGCAGGTGATCCAGTGCGGAGTACTGCGGGAAACGCCGGCCCAACCGGGTCGCCTTCAGGGCCTCGGCGCCGGTGGCGCCGTCGGCGATCATCTTGGCTTCGATGGCGTCGGCGTTCGGGTGCCGGCCTTCGCCGAAAAGGGCGTTCATCTGGGCAGGGGTGACTGCGCCGGAGAGTCCTAAGTGCTCTGCTCCGGCGCCGAACCATTGGCCTGCCGGGTAACCACGGGAGAGGTAGTAGTCACTTAACAGCTCGCCGGGTGCGAGCTCACGGCTGCGATCGGCGCACGCCACCGTGTTCGTGAGGTACTCATGACCACCAGGGCTCAGCTTCCGCAAGCCCATCATGTCCACGCCAGACTACGCCGAAAAGGCGGTGGCGCCCACCTGATTCAGAAAGTCTGCAAGACGTGCTGTGTGCGGGGGAGGGGGTGGGCTGGGTGAGGTGGTGGCGGTGGCGTGGTCGGCGGGGTGAGTGGGTGGTGGGGAAGGTGCGGGGTGGGGTGTGGTGGTGGGTGGGATGCGGTAGGCGGGTGGGGTTGGTGGGGCGTGGGGGTGGGCGACCGATTTTCGGGTCGAGCGCCGGCGCCTGCACTAAGGCGCCCCTTGGCGCCGTCTGCCGGCGCCTGCGCGGTCCCCGGGCTGTGCCGACACAGCACAGCGGCCGCCGATCCGGGGGATCGGCAGCCGCTGTCGTGTGCAGACGGTCGTCAGGGCTGGCCGTACTGCGTGAGGTTGTCCAGCTCGCGGCGGATGGCGGCGGCAGGCACGACGTCGGCCGTGTCGCCCTTCGCGGTCGTGAGGGGCCTGGCGTCGCGGGCGAGTAGCGCGCGCAGGAACGCGGCGACGGCGGCGGGTTCGTCGGTCGGTATCAGGTCGGCGGCGGCTAACTCGCGGTCGATGTCGGCGAGGACGTCGTGAAAGGTGCACACGGGTGGCGGCTCCTGGGTTCGAGGTGAGGCGGGGGCACCCGGTCCCGGGTGCCCCCGCGTGTGGCGGGCGGTCAGGCGACGGCGGCGAGTTCGCACGACGGCGCGAACGTGCGCAGCGGCGGCATGTCCCGTTCCCGGCACATCTCGCACCGGCTGTCCGTGCCGGGGGTGCGCTGCTCGGTGGGGGTGCGTTCGAGGTTGCACGCCGCGCACAGTCCGCCCGGCGCGACCGGGAGCAAGGCAAGCCGGTCGTAATCCTCATCGGACAGGGCGTAGCCGGTCAGGTCGGTTGCGGCGTCGCTGCTGTCGTCGAGGTCGGCGTGACGCTGCCGCTCCTGCTCGTAGAGGTCCACCGCGCGCTCGTCCTTGCGGACGAAACCGGCGGTCGGGATCGCCTGCTGAATCTGCCGCCACTGCTCGTCATACTGGGCTTCCATCTCCCCGACGACGTAACGGCTCTCCGCCTGCTTCTCGATCGGCTCGCGTCCGGCCTTCGCCCTGCTCGTAGCCTCGGTCTTCGGCTTCTCCTCGGCGGCGGGCGTGGTCACCGGCGCGGCGCCCTCGGCCGCTGCGGCAGGCTCGGCCGGTTCCCCGGTGACGGTTTGCTCCCCGGGCACGGGGCGCTGCGCGGACTCGGCTTCCCGGCGGCAGGCATCGGAGCAGTACTGCATCTCGGGGAGCCCGGCGAGGTTGCCGTCACAGTTGCCGCACCGGTGCACGTCGGCGGACTCGGCTTCGGTGGCCTGCTGCCGGGCGGCGGCGCGGGCGCGCGCGTGGGCGGCGCGGGCCTTACTGGCGTACACGCACGCCAGGACGAGCGTGCGCAGGTCATCGGCGAGGCCGGGCCAGAGAGTGTGTGCGGTCTGGATGGCTTCGACGATGGCGGGGTGGGTGGCGCTGGGGTTCTTGAGCAGCGTGGCGCACGTGGTGAACGCGTGCTGCTGGCTGCCGCCGGTGGCGGCGTTGAGCCACCGCAACCCGTTGAGCGCGTCGGCGATACGCGGTGGGGTCTCGCGCAGCATCACCGTCACGTCGTTGACCTCGGTCACGGCGACGGTCCGGCGGGTCTCGCTGCTGTAGACGCACAGGTTGATCAGCTCGCGCTCGGTCTCGCCGTAGCTGTCCCACTCGGCGTGGGCGGTGCGCACGGCGGCGAGGACGTCACCGTTGATCGCGGCGTCGGTGTTGAGCAGGGTGGCGCAGGCGGCGAGGATGGCGGGCGGGTTCTCGCCGCTGTCGGTGAAGACGGCCCGTAGCTCGGTGAGGGCGGTCCGGACGCGCGGCGGCTGCGCCTGCAACGCCTGCACGGCGCGGGTGATGCTGGGGAGGTGCTTACGGTGAATGGTCGCAACCATAGTATTTGTCCTTGCTTGTTGAATGAGTTCGGTTCTCGGGTTTGCGGTCCCGGTCACCTTGCGATGTCAATATTACCGCCTGACTGTCGTCTATTCCACTCGATATAGAGTTTTTGTGTGACTATTTCGAGCAATTAACGGGGCTAGTTGATGTGCCTTGTTTGATTTGCTGTCCGGCTGGCCTTCGGGTGGTCACGCGCGGGCTGACGGCGGTTGTATGGCGCCGTGGTGCTGCTGGTCGGCGAAGTAGGGGTGACCACGTGCTGAGTGGGTGGTGGGTGGCCCCGAAGCAACCGGGGCAGGCCCCGGCCTGCCCTTAACGCCTGACCTAGGGAGTAGGGGCCCCAAATGCAAGGGTGGGGCCTCGAAATATTTTTGGCCACGCTTTTCGGGCAAAAATATTTTGGGGTGCCCTTGCATTTGGGGGGACGACCGATACAATTTCGGGGCCACCCACCACCCGCGGACGCAACCGATCCACCTCACGGGTGCGTCCCTGCCGGTGCTCTGGAGCTATACGGCTGACCAGCGGAAACGGGTTTCCGCTGTGGCCGGCCACGGGCGTGATGGCCTGCGGGTATGCTCGTCGTAGCGCTCCGCGGGCTTGCTTGTCCCTGAGTCGGAGTGTCAGCGGGCCGCCGCAAGTTTTGCGGCTTGCCACTTCGGTGGCGTGGCCCTTCGGGGCTGCTGCGGCGGTACCGCGCCCTTCTCCTCGCTCGCCGGCTGTCGTGAACACGGTCGATGCTGTCGGTCGCTTTGTCGGCTGTGCGAGCGCGCCGCCCCGCCGGTGCGCCGCGGTGACGCTGGTGCCGCGGGTAGGCTGGTGGATAGAACCGCAGCCCTCCCCGCGCGGGAGGTGCGTCATGGTTGAACGTCACACAACAGGCTCCAAGCGGAAGCGTCGGTCGTCGGCGACGCTGGAGCGGCTGGAGGCGGCGCGGCGCCGCCGCGTCGAGCAGCTGGAGCGCGAGCGCGAGAACGAGCGACGCGTTGATGCGGCGCTGGGCCCGTTCGCGGAGGCGGTGACGGCGATCGAGGCGGTGGAGCGCCGGCGTGAGGACCGGCTCGGCGCGCTGAGCGCGCAGCTGGAGCGGAAGCTGGCCGAGCTGGACCGGCAGCGCGCGGCGAAGGTCGCGGAGTTCGAGCGGGCGGCCGAGCAGGTCCGCGCGGATGCGGAGATGGAGATCGGGGAGTGGCGGGCGGTGATGGCGACGTCGGTGGCCGAGATTCGCGCGGCGGATGTCGGCGCGGCGGAGACGGCGGCGCTGCTGGGGATCTCGGCGAAGGCGGTCACCGCCTTGTCGCGTACTGCTGCGGCCGCGTCGGGGGTCGGCGGCCAGCGGAGCGACGCGGACTCCATGCGCGCGGAAGCTGTGGACGCGGCAACCTCGGGTGATGAGCGGGCTGTCGAGGCACCTGTGGGCGAGCCGTCCGAACGAGATTCAGGGGTGGATGTTCCGGCAGAGTGATTCGGCCGGAGCCGCCGGCCACGAGAGGGGCGCTGGCACCGTCAGGTGTCAGCGCCCTTCGTGTGGTGTGGGTAGGTCAGCGCGTCGCGGTCGGCTGGCCGGCCTGCTGCTGGGCGAGACGCCGGGCTCGGCGTGCCAAGGTGGCGCGCTTGCGGCGCTGGTAGTAGATGATCATCGCGGCGATGCCGCAGCAGAACGCGATTCCGAAGGCCCACTGGCTGGCGGTGCCGCCTTCAGTTGCGCCGGGGAAGTGCCCGATGAAGAGGTAGCCGGGAAGGGTGAGGGCGCCGAGGATGGCGCCGTGGCGGTAGCGGTGGGCGAGTTTCGGCTTGATGCGGTTGCGGCTGAGGTAGGCGACGACGGAGCCGAGGAGCGCGCCGAAGAGCAGGGTGCCGGGGAGGGCGAGCAGGCCGGCGGGGTCGGTGAAGGGTGTGACGAGGAGTCCGATGTAGCCGAAGGGCTGGATGCCGAGGTAGAAGCCGGTGCCTCCGGCGAGGAGGAGCCCGGGGATCGTGACGCCGTAGCGAATGCTCATGTTCCGAGCGTAAAGCGATTCTCCTACCCCAAAGGGTGATTTCCGGGCCAGGGCGCGCGCCATCCGGTTGCGCGCGACACGGCGCTTCGTCGGTGCATTCGATCGGGTGGACGGCGTGGTGCTCGGGGCGGCGCGCATGGTGGCCTCCGGGGTGCGGTGGCGGGGCATGAGAGAAGGCCGGGGCCAGCGTCAGGCTGGCCCCGGCCTGTGGGGTAGTGCCCGGCCGGAGGGGAAGGTCCGGCCGGACACCGGGCTTCATCAGAAGGGCGGCTCGTCGCTGAATCCGCCGCCCGGGGTCGCGCCGACCAGGTCGCGCTCGGCGGCCGGGACCCACGGGTCGTCGGCGGGGGCCGCGCCGGTGTGGGTGCTGGAGCCGCGGTCAGAGTTGGCGTTCGCGGTGGCGTTCTTCGCGTTCTTGGCGACTGTGGTGGTGGCGTAGCGCAGCGACGGGCCGATCTCGTCGACGGTCAGCTCCATGACGGTGCGCTTGTCGCCTTCCTTGGTCTGGAACGAGCGCTGCTTGAGGCGGCCCTGGACGACGACGCGGGCGCCGCGGGTGAGGGACTCGGCGACGTTTTCGGCGGCCTGCTGCCAGATGGTGCAGCGCATGAACAGTGCCTCGCCGTCCTCCCATTCGCTGGTGGCGCGGTTGAAGGTGCGTGGGGTGGAGGCGACGGTGAAGTTCGCGACCGGGGTCCCGGCTTCGGTGAAGCGGAGTTCGGGGTCGACGGTGAGGTTGCCGATGATGGTGATGGTGGTGTCGCCGGCCATGGTGTGTCTCCCTGGTGCTCGTTGGGGTGTGGAACGCGGCGCAGCCTCAGCACGCCATGGCCGGGGGTCGCCGTCAGGCGACGTCCCCGGCCCGGCTCATCCGCCCGCGCGTGAACCAGCCCGCGCGCGACCGTAATCGGGGCTCGGCAGGGTGAGGGGGCTGGTTCACCTGGGCGGATCGGGCCGGGCTTCAGGGACGCAGTGCCCCCGGTCGGGGTGTGCTTACCTTCGGGCGATCCACGACCCGGCGAGCCGGGCGAGGCCACCGCCGGTGACACCCACCCGCTGTCGCGCCACCACCGGCGACGGTCCTGAGCACGTGCGGCAGAAGCTCGGTCTGCGGGGATGCTGCCTCAACCGGGCATTTCGGCGAGCGGCGCGACCGGCGTGGCGGGGTGGGCGTCATGCCTGGTCGATCGCGGGCTCGCTGAGCAGGGCGCGGCGAGCGTCGGCGCTGGCGTTCTCGATCAGGTGTCGGGTCTCCGACGGTGCGACGGCGTGGTCGAGCACAGTGGAGAGCAGCAGCGTCATGGGGTTCTCGGGGTCGGCGTGCTCGAGCGCGATCCGCGCGACGGTTCCGCTGCCACGCAGGTAGGCGTGCACCGCGATGACGATGGCCAGCTGGCCGGCGACCGGGTCGCAGCTGTGACGCCACAGGTGCAGGACCAAGTTCTCGGCGGCCAAGCGCGTCGCGTCGTCGGGGACGGCGAGCAAGGCGTCGCGGAACGACAGGGTGGCGAAGGTGGCGGCAAGATCGGCGATGGCCGCATCGTCGGTGGGCAGCTCGCCATGGGCGGCGGCGCGGATCGCGGCGTCGGCGCGAGCCAGGCGGAGATGTGCGGCGAGATGCCAGCGTTCATCGATGGCGGCGGATGTGACGGCGTCGGCGATGTGGGGCTGCAGACGTACGCGGAGATTCCCGGGCGCGGGGGTGAACCGCGCCGCGAGGTCTTCCCGGGACGCGGCGATGGTGTGTCCGGCAGCGACGGCGGCCGCCGCGGACGCAGTGGCCGCGGGGTCGGGCAGCACACCGGTACGGTCGGCGTCGCGGTAGGAGCGCCAGCGCGCGCCTCCGGCGACAGCCGGCACGTGTACGACGTCAACGTCGGTGAAGCCGTGTTCGGCCAGCTGCTCGATAACGCTGTCGACGTCGGTGCGCTGCGGAAGTGACCCGTCGTCGGCATCGTCCTCATCGACGGTGCGGACGACGATGCCGATGACGCAGAGGACCGGCAGGTTGCCGCATTGCCGGTTGAAGTGCCGCGCGCAATCGTCGGCGTGGCCGGTGAGGCGGTTGAGGTCGATGCGGGCG
This sequence comes from Amycolatopsis sp. Hca4, assembly GCF_013364075.1. GTDB lineage: Bacteria > Actinomycetota > Actinomycetes > Mycobacteriales > Pseudonocardiaceae > Amycolatopsis. The sequence goes on along the minus strand of NZ_CP054925.1, from coordinate 2,533,465 downwards.
AGCGGGCCGGTGGTGACCGAGCCATCGTGGTCGGTGAGCGCGGTGATCAGCACCAGGGAGTCGTCGGGGATGAAGCCGAGCAGCGCCGGGAGGCTGGCGATGATGGTCGTGGTGCTGGCGGGAGCGAGCGACATGAGCGTCCTTCCGAACAGGAGGAGGGAATCCGGGCTGTCGGTGGGGACCGGGTTGTGGATCAGTGGCCGAGTTCGGCGCGCAGTGTCTGAGCTGCGGTGTGGGCGATCCAGGGCGGCGACGGTCGCCGGACGTCCCGGCCGGAGGCCGGGATGAATCCGTTGACCGCGACGCTCCAGAAGTCCGGCCAGGGTGCGGCGTCCGTGCGTTCGCTGCGGTAGATGACGATCACGTCCCGTCCGTCGCGGCGGCGGGCGCGGGCGGTGACCCGGATCGCGATCCGCGTCCGGTCGCGGCGTTGCACGGGCTCGTCGTATAGCAGCGAGACCGGTGTTGCGGGCAGCGCCCGGCACAGCTCGACGAGGACGCCGCGCGCGACGTTCCAGGCGCCGAGGTCGTCGAGGCGGCCGCGGCGGGGGATGTTGCAGGCGACTGACTCGGGCAGCACGTAGGAACGGCTCCAATCGTAGGGCCTGAACCACAGCTGGTCCTCGGGCAGCGATCAGGCCTCCACCGTGGTGTCGTCGCCGATGAGGCGGGGCCGGCGCGCGCATACCGCGGAGCGAGCGCCGGGTTCTGCGGGGTCGGAGACGATCCGGCGGCCGCCGAGTTCGGTCTCGATCAGCCGGCACGCCAGCTCGTCAGCGAACTCGCTGTGGTCACTGGTGCTGTGGACGGTGGATGCGGTCACGAGGAACCTCCGTGTCGGGTGCGGATGACCGCGCCCGACCAGCACGCCCGGGGGCCCCGGCGCTCGACAGCTCGGCACGGCCGGGTTGCACGAGGTAGGCGCCGGGGCCCTGGGTGTGCTTTCCTGGCAGCGACCTTCCGCGCCGAACACCGGATGCTCGGACGGTCTCAATGCGACTGGCCAGGGCGTAGGGTCCTACTGCGGCTGGGATTTCGCGTCCGGCTGACGCGTGGCGTGACTGCGGATGACGCGGATGTTGTGGTCGCGTAGGACTTCGGCGTGGCGGCCGTCGTCGGGTACGTATACGAAGACTGCGGGATCGTCGATGTTCCTGGTGGTGAAGCAGAGCATGTAGTGGGGGCCGGCGGTCCGGGAGTCGCTGCAGATCTTCTTGGCGTCAGCGACGCTGACGCGCCAGAGAACCCGCCGGCGGATTGGGGTGGTGTGTTTGCTGGCGATGAACACCAGCGCTTCGCCATGCGGCACGGGAGTGTCCTTTCCGGATTGGGCGGATCGTCAGGAGCGGTTCCGCGGCGGCGCGGTGACCGGGCGGACGCGCAGCGCCGGCGTGAGCAGGTAGCAGGCGGCGGGGTGGCCGTAGAGGGTGACGACGTCGTAGCGGGTCAACCAGACCGCATACCAGGCCTCGGCGGGTGCGCTGAGACGCCGGTCGATGTCCGCGCCGTGGACGGCGCCGGCGTCGATCTTGTGGGCGCTGGCGCGGTAGTGGCTGCGGCGCCCGGCAACCATCGGGCAGGCCGCGATGGTGTAGGCCGCGCATAGCGGATGCAGCCCGGGCTCGGTGCTCGCGCAGCGGGCCAGATCGGACTCGCGCACGAGCAGAATCAGACGGTCGCCGAGGGCGCGGCCGCAGACGCCGCAGAGCCGCCGGTGGATGGCCGTGTGGGTCTTGGCGGCATCGACCGCGCCGAGCAGATACCGGCCATCGGCAGTGCGGGGCGTCACCCAGGGAACGACGAGACCACCGAGGACGGGCAAGTCGGCCAAGGCAGCGGGAATCGGTGGTGCCGGCTCAGCGGAGTCGGGGCAGGGCAGCATGGCGGTCCCTTTCCGGCCGGGCGCGACGGCAGCCGCCGCGCCCGGCCCAGCAGTCGAAGGACGAGGTGGTCAGGCGTTGAGGGCGGGTGCGCCGAGGCAGGCGCAGTCGTCGAGGTCCTCGCGGCAGTCCACGCAGCAGACGCCGGCGAGCAGCCGGTAGCACCAGGAGGGGCAGGGCTGGGTGTCGGCCGCGCAGAAGGGGCACGCGCCGCACGCCAGGCACAGCCCGGTTCCGGGGTCGACGGCGTCGGTGACACCGCAGTAGTGGCAGCCGTCGTCCAGGCCCCACCATGCGGTCTGGCCGGGGTGAGTGTCGAGGTAGTCGCGATTGGAGTACCAGATCTGGTTGTCCCAGTACCCTGCCTGCTCGTTGAACAGGTAGCCGTGGTCGGGGTAGCGCGGGTTGACGGTCAGGATGACCAGCTTGTTGGACGCGCCGAGCCAGGACTCGATGCGCTGCCGGGTCGCCAGGTGATCGATGGCCAGGAATCGTTTCGCAGACAGGATGTCGTCGGCCGCGATGCGGGTGTCCGACCGCGGATCACCCGTGACCGGATGAGCATTTTTCGGCAGGACTCCGTTGTGGGCCAGAACGGTGCGGGCGTCGCCGCCGATCGGGAAGGGATGGATGTTGTCTTCGGTGACCGAGCCGTGGGTGGCGAAGCGGCTGTGGAAGAGGGCGGGCTGGTCGGGGTGCATGCCGCGCAGGGCGGCGAACTCGTCGATGACGGCGGCGGCGTTCATGCCGCGGCCGGTGATGATGCGGTCATCGGCGACGATGGCGTAGCCGTGGCCGTCGTTGTTGTGCACGGCGCCGTTGGCCAGAGCGGTGGTGTCGGGCTGGATGCGCGCGGGAAGGTAGGTCAGCATGCACATGCCAGGTCCTCCAGTTCGGCGGTGAGCGGTGCGTACTGCGGGTGGGTGTGCAGCCACTGGGTGAAGGCGTCCCAGGTCCACCCGCCGGCCTGGGTGATGTCGGGGATGGTGAGGTCGCGGGTGTAGGCGACGGAGGCGTCGGCGAAGGCGAGCGCGGCCTGCACGTGCTGGATGTCGAGGCTGGAGGCGAAGACCCTCAGCTCGAAGGTGTGCTGGGGCTGCGCGTTGATCGCCGAGCTGCGTTGGCCGTAGTAGGTGCCCTTGCAGGCGTCCTTGATGTGGTTGCGTTCGGAGTCGCGGAACGCGGCGTAGCTGCTGCTGCGACGGGCGAGGGTCTGGACGTCGGGGGCGTTGCGGTAGACGAACTTCATCCACCGGAATACGTGACACGGTCCGGCGAAGGCGGCACGGCTGATGTGGACGTGCAGCCCGTTGCCGTCGCCGCTGCAGCCGGCGCTCTCGAGCGTCTTGAGCAGATGCCAGGGGAACGAGTCCAGCGCCCAGTGGTAGGCCATCGGGTGGGTGACGAGTTCGAACCCGTAGCCGATGCTGCTGTCTTCCTTGAGGTAGCCGAGTCCGTTGAGGATGTCGACGGTGTCGTCGATGCGGTCGGAGAGGTACCCCTGCGGAACGTTGATTTCCAGCTCGAAGCCGAGGTAGCGGGGGCCGATGCCGTGGAAGACCGGATTCGGCTTGTACGAGTAGTCGTGCAGGCCGTCGAGGTCGTCGTCGGTGTCGTGGTCTTCGCAGTAGGTTCCGCAGTCGATCAGGGTGGCGCAGATGCCGCACTCGTAGTAGTCGAGGCGACCGGCGCAGTCGTCGCACAGGTCGCGGCCGGTTTCGGTGCTGCGTAGTGTGTCGTCGTAGCGGTCGCAGTGGTCGCACAGGTCGAACCCGTCGAGGCAGTTCGGGCACAGCTGGCGGCCGCCGGTGGCGTAGAGCGGTTCGTACGTCCGCAGCGGCACGAGACCCGAGCACCGGGTGCAGGTGAAGGACTGGTCGGCCTCGTTGACGGCGTGATTGCGGCAGAGGAATCCGTCGCGGATGAGAATGTCGCACTGATCGCAGGTGCCGTAGCGCTCGGCGCGCTCGCAGTACTCGCAGATTCGGCCGTCGTTGTCGGTGACCGAGGTGACGTCGGTGATCTGCCCGCATCGGCTGCACTGGTGCAGGGTGCGGACGCAGTCGTCGCAGACGGCCAGCGTGGGGCTCAGATGGAACGGCGTCGTGGTTTCGCTGCCGCAGTCGCCGCAGCGGACGATGTCGTCGACAGGTGTGGTCATGGCGGGTGGCCTTTCGCGCTATAGACGTGAAAAGGCGCCCCTCCCGGCGGGAAACCGGGGAGGGGCGCATGGAGTGAAGGGAGAGCCGGTAGCGCGGTGTTGGGTGTTCGGCGCGCACCGCGCTACCGGCCCTCGGGGACGGTGTCCCGGTCCGGGTAGGGAAGCCCCGGCCGGGACACCGAGTGGAGAAGCATCAGCAGGCTGGTCCGCCTACTGCGCTCGTCGCCTGTGGACGGTTATCGATGGTGCTGTGGTGGCCTCCCGGACCTCGTCGGTGTGCGGGACGCGACGGGGTTTGAGCGCCCGCGGGCCCGGGGCGTGAAGCCCGGCGGGCTCGTCCGGCCGGTGTGAACCGGCGATCGGCAACGCGCATGGGTGCAGTGCCGCGGCGCCGGTTTACCCGCGCCGGATGTGGCCGGGCGCCGGGTTCAGGCGCCCCGGGACTGGGGGTGCTGCGCTCTCGATGACCTGCACGCCCCGACGGTGCCGGAGTGTTGTTCATGCCCTACCTGGATCCACTGTCCTCGCACAGCGCTGACGCGAGATAGCGACAGCCACCGGTTCTTGCCGTGGACGTCTCCCGATAGCTATTTCCGCCGTTGCAGAGCGTCCGAGATTGAGGTGAGCAACGTCGGGAAGAAGTACAGCGTGGTATGTCCATTAAGGATTACCGAGGGTGCCTTAGAGGTCGGCTGCGGACGTGGTCAGTTCGGTGCGCAGTTCCTGAGAGTTAGTAAAGAAGTCCGGGACGACTGTGGCCGGGTCGATACCGTTGCGGTGCATTGCGCGGATCAGCTGACTGAGCTGGGTCGGCCGCGGAACTTTGGCGAAGATCGCAGCGGCGGAAATACCGTCATGGCACAGGAAGGCCGTCGTAGCAACCAAGGCAGCCATGTCCGGTGCGTACCGCTCGGGGGCGTGCCGCCACAGGTGCAACCACAGAGCGTGTGCGGCCGCGGCGCGCTCGGCGGCGGCCTGGGTGAGGTGGATACCGCGCAGGCGAAGATTGGAGAGTCCGGCCAGCTGGTCGGCAATCACGCGCTCGTCGGTCGGGACGTGCCCGCCGGTGGCGGCGCTGACGGCATCGTCGAGCCGCTCCAGGCGCCGGCGCAGGCTTGGGCGGTCGTCGGCACGTTCTTCGCGTTCGACCTCGTCGGTGATCGGGTCGGCGAGGGCGGCGATGCGGGCGCGGGTATCGGCGTCCGCGGGCAGGAACTGCTGCAGAAATTCGGCGCGGCTGCGGTAAACACGGTTGTCCAGGGCGATGACATGCGTGGTCACGGGTGAGGTGACGGGATCGGTCAGGGTGCCGGTGTGGGTCTCGACTTCGTAGCACGACCATGTGACTCCGGGGGCGAAGCCGGGCAGGTGCAGGAGTTCGATGTTGGTGAACCCGCAGTCGTGCAGCCACTGGGTGAAGGTGGCCAGCTGCCGGCGGTAGGGCAGGTCGCCGGTGTCGGCGTTGTCGTGCACGACGGCGCCGATGAGCCGCATGACCGCCTTCTCGGCGAGAACTTCCTTCAGGTAAGCGACAACGTAGCCGGGGCGTCGGACGACTATGTCGAGGTCGAAGCGGGTGATCGGGCCCATGCGAGCGGTGCCGTCGCCGCGGTCGGTGGCCGCGACGAGAACGAGCGAGTCGGCGGGCACGTACCCCAGCGTGGCCGGGATCGCGGCGAGAAGGTCGGCGTCGGTCAAGTAGATGGGTGCAGGCATCGGAGACCTCCCGAGGTATCGGCGGAGTGCCAGGTGATGTGCAGGGACCGCTGCAGCGCGCAGCGCGGTGCGGGGAAGGCGGCTACGCCGCCAGCGGCGTGGGCCTGTCGTCGTCTTTCGCTGTCGCGGCGTCGCGCGCAGGACTGGCGCGCAACCGTTCCTAGGTGTGTGCGCTGCCAGGTCGGGGCGCGGTGCGGTCGGTGAGGACGCGAGGGTGTTGCCGTCCCGCGGCGATGCCGTCGCGGATGGTTCTGATCAGCTCGGCGTGGTCGAAGTCGGCGACACCGAGGTGCCGGCGGGCGGCGTCGGTCAGGTACTGGGTGATCGCGGCGGCACTGATCCAGCCGTTGCCGAGCAGCTCGCCGAGAGCGGCTGCGGCGGCGAACACCGTGATGTGGCGGTGGCCTTCGGTGGCGGTCGCGACGTTGCGGCACTCGGCGTCGAGGGCCGCCTGGACGTAGGCGGTGACCCGGCGGCTGGTCGCCGGAAGCGGCGGCGGTGGCGGATACGCAGCCGGTAGCGGCGCCGGTGGCGGGGTGAGAGCGGTGACGAGCCAGCCGGGCAGGACGGCGACCGGGAGGTCCCCGGTGATGGCGTAGGGCACCGGCACGCCGTGGACGGTGGCCAGCGAACCGGGCGCGGTGACGAGGGCGCCGGGGCCGCGGGTGTCGACGTGCCAGCCGAGCCCGCGGCCGCGGGCGCCGACGGTGCTGCGCAGCCGCGACCCCGGCGGCCGGTGGAAGTACCGGTGCTCACCACCGCGCGGGGTCGTGACGGTGAAGGTGTCGACCGGGTCGGGCTCGCCGGCCAGCTGAGCCAGCAGCCCCAGAACGTCCCGGCCGTGGGTGACGCCCTGGCGGGCCCACGGCTCGGGAACCCGCCCGTGCGCGGCGTCGAGGTCGAGCACCAGTAGGCCAGCAGGCCCGCAGCTGATCCCGACGTTGCATCTCGGGTGGCGGGTCCACCAGCGGCGGATGCGGTCGGGATCGCAGGTGGCTCGCTGCTGCCAGTGGGGAATGGCGGGCCGCTTGCTGCGCGGGGCGAGCGGGAACACCGGCCACCCACGCGCGGCGGCGCCCAACGCGGCTGCCAGCAGGGTGTGGGTGGCGGGGACGAGCGTCGGCGTCGGCGCTGTCGTGGTGGTCATGGCACCAGCTCGGCCGCGACCGGGGCCGGGACGGGGTCGATGACTAGGGCTGCGGCGTTGTCGGTGCCGCCGTGGTACCGCGCGGCGAGCGTCAGCCGGTTCGCGCACGCGGCCGGGTGACTGAATGTGCGGCACGCTCGGACGAGGGAGGCGTGGGGCACGTACTGGTGGATGCCGTCGCTGGTCAGCAGCAACCGGCGGCGCGGGCCGGTGGTGGTGACGTGGCCGATGTCGGCGGGGGTGGCGGTGGCGACGGAGCTGGTGACGACGTGGTCCTGTGCGGCGGCCAGGTCCTCGAGGACCTGGGGCCGGTCGCGGTAGCGCTCGGCGAGGGTGTCGCGCAGCTGCTGGCCGTAGGTGTGGTCGACCGTCAGCTGGGTGAGGATGTCGGTGTCGGGATCGTATTCGTAGGCCCGGCAGTCCCCGACCCATGCGATGTCCCAGCCATCGCCGTGCGCGTGCGGGAGTGGGGTGGCGACGACCATGACGGTGTCGGCGGTGAGGCCGCCGGCGAGGATGCCGGTCGCGGCGAGCAGGCCGGCGACCGCGCCGCGGTCGGAGGCGACGCAGCTGGCGAGCGCCGCCGTGCTGCCGGCGGCGTAGGCGGCTGCGGGGGTGTCGCCGATGCCGTCGGCCATGGCCCAGCCGTGGCGGGTGCCGGTGATGGACATGTGGGTGCCGGTGGCGTCGGCCTGGTGGACGCGCTTGCCGATGCGTAGTGCCGTGCCGGGCAGGTAGCTGGGGTGTTCGGCGGCGTAGCGGCGGTGGTGGCGGGCCAGGACGCGAGCGTCGCGGTGGGATTCGGCGATCTCCGCCCAGCCGCAGCGGCAGGTGGCGTGGGTCCAGCATGGGCCGGGCGGCAGCGGGGCATACGGCCAGACGGGGTGGTGCCCGGCGGCGTAGGTGCTGGTGCGGTGGATGGTGTCGAAGACCGGCGGAAGGTGCGGATGCATCGAGGGGACTCCGTTCACGCGCGGGGCTCGCCGCGAGCCCGGCGGGAGGCGAGGGCGACGGGACGGGCAGGAAGCCCGGGGCGGGCCCGGCAGCGCAGTGCGCGGGCCCGCCCAGGGCGAGGAACCGAGTGCGGCCGACGGTCCGGGCTAGATCGCGGCGCCGATCAGCTCCGCCTCGGCCGCGGTGTCCTGCTCGACCGCCTCCGGACCGGTGCCGTCGGCGGCGTCGCCATCGGCGTGGTCGGTCTGCGCGCCGGTCTGTTCGTCCGCGCCCGCGTCGTCGACGTCGTCGACCACGGCGGTGGGGTCATCGATCTCGGCTCCGCCGGACTCATCACCCTCGGCGGTCGTGCCGCCGTCGATCGTCGGGTCGGCGGCGAGGTCGCCGAGCTGCGCGGCGATGACCTCCTGCTCGGTTTCCGGGTCGATCACCTTCCGCTCGACGTCGGAGGCGGGGTATCCCCAGCCGATGATCGCGGCCATGTACGCCTGCGCGGAGTCCCACGGGCTGCGCCAGCTGTTGCGGGAGAGATCCGCCTCGATCGCGCAGAGGGTGAGGAACAGGTCGTAGAGGGTGGCCTTCCCCGCCGTGGGGGCCTTGGCGACCTTGCTGGTCAGGTCGGCGAGCGTGGCCCCGTCCGGCAGGTAGAGCAGCGTCATGGCCAGTGGGTGGTTGCGCTCGAACGCGCGCCGCAGCGCGTAGCCGCCGTGGGCCTTCTGCAGGGCGAGGAACAGCTGTGCGCCCTGCGGCGCGGTCTTGCGCTGCAGCAGCCCGACGAGCCATTTCCGGCGCGGCGCTGCGGAGGCGTCCCAGTCCTTGTTGTTCTGGATCACCCACTTGCGGATGATCCGCGCCTTCTGACGCTCCAGCTCGGCGGCGGCGTGGGCGGCGCGCGCGACCGCGACCTCATCGGCCTGCTCGTCCTCGGACGATTCGTCGTCGACGGACGTGCCGGTACTGGTGGGGACGGGGGTGAAGTCTGCGCGGCCGGCCGGGGCGTAGCTGAGGGCGTGACCGTGGGCGAGGAAGTCGGCGCAGCCGTAGACGGCCACCGGGATCTGGTTGCCCTGCTCGTCGTGGTGGTCGGTCTCGATCCAGGCGCCGTGTCCCGGGCAGGACGCGTGGTTCTCGGCGCTCAGCTCGGTGCGGGGCTCGTCCTCGGGGGTGGGGCGCAGCCGGTCCAGCGAGCGCGCGTCCCCGTCGTCGGGCAGGCTCTGCTCGAAGATCGTGACGCCCGCGGCGGTCATTTCCTCGGTGAGGTCCTCGGTCAGGGCCGCGAGCCGCTGCTTGTCCGCGCGTTCGGTGCGCTTGCGCTCGGCGAGCTGGGCGAAGTTGTTCGGCGCCGTACGCGCGGTGAGGATGAGTTCCTTGGCCGTGTCGGTGTCGCCGGCTTCGTCGAATTCGGCGATGACCGCGGCCTGCAGCAGATCGAGGTCGTAGCGTTCGCTGGCCTTGAGCGCCAGCTCGCTCTGCCCGGCCCGCAGGACGTTCTCGACGTAGGTTTTGCCCTGCCTGCCCAGCGCGAGCTTGCGGGCGATCCCGGCGGGCTTGAGGTTGAATGCGGCGAGCTGCTGCAGCGCGCGGGCGGTGTCGGACAGGGTCAGGGACCGGCGCAGGGCGGGGTCGTTCTCGATGAACTGGTTGACGATCCGCTCGATGGTGGCCTTGCGCTCGTCGGCCGGCGGCGGGGTCTTCATCCAGACCGGTACCGTGCAGCCGGCTTCGCGGGCGTTGAGGACGCGGCGCTGGCCTTCGGTGACGACGATGGCGCCGGTGTCGTAGTCGCGGTAGCCGTTGACCGCGGTCTTGACGCCGTGGGTCTTGAAGTTCGCCGTGGTGTCCTCGTCGGCCTCAGCGTCGGCGGTGCGCACGTTCTCGGCGAGCAGCACGGTGTGCGGGTCGGCCCGGACGATGGTGTCGATCTCGGCGTCCCACCGTGCGTGCAGCGCCGCGCGGTCCTCGTCGGACAGCTCGTCGAGCGGGCTCTCCTTGACGTCAGTCGAGGACGTGTCGCCGTCGGGGGCGGCGTCGGCGGGGGCCGCACCGTCCAGGTCGGACGTGTTGAGGTCGGTGTCCGGCGAGCTCGTGGCGGTGGTGTCGTCGGTGTCACACTGGGTCGGCAGATCCAACGTGCTGGTCACGAGGGTGCTCCTTCACACGGGCTGGACGGTCGTCGGAAACGAATCCGGCGACCGACCACGGACTCCGCACCGCTCGCTTATCCATCACCGCGTCGCAGTGCAGAGGGAGCGGAGTGCGGGTGTCCCGGTCGGGACGCACTCGCCCGAGCGGGGCCGCCCGCGTCAGCGGCAAGCCCGCCCCGACCGCACGACCGGCCGCAGTGATCGTGATCGGGCGGGCTTCCGCGACGCCAGGCTCCGCTAGAGTGCGTTGGCCCGACCGGAACACCCACACTCGCCTTTCCCGGCTCTAGAGAGCGCTCTCAACGTCGCCTACCCCAACGGCTGGGGCCTGTCAGTGGTGCATGTCGGTCGGTCGACCACGGACGAGGTCAGCGCCACCGTGCGAAGGAATTATCAGCGATCGTTGGTAACGCCGTGGATGAGCTGGACAGTCTCGGCAGGCGTGGTGACGTGTCGGACGTTGGGCAACGTGATCGACTGGTCGTTGGAGGCGAAAGTCTGTTCTGGGTGTGACTTGGCGGCAGCAGTTGTCGCGTCGTGCATGTCGGTGCCCGTGGTGATGATCAGACGGCAGTGGAGTGCGAGCACACCGTTGAGGAAGGAAGCGACCGTGTCGGGTTGCCGGTTCGGGGCGATGAGGTGTTGGGCGTTCACTGGCTTGCCGCTGCTCTCAGCCTGGATTTCTCGCCAGATCTCTGGAGCATCGCCCGCGGAAGTGCTGGCGAGGCAAATGCGTGCGTTGCGCGAGATGTTGGCGTAAGTGATCGGCTGCGGAGAAGGCTCGCCGGGCCACAACAAAACGGTTGCCGCGATTCCGGCAGCAGCCATCAGCACACCCAGGACTGCCCAGTGCAGTCGTTTCACGATTGTCCCTTCTTGCTGATGGTTCTCCGGCGCAGCAACCAGCCGACGGCTACCGCCACCACGACGACGGCGATGGCGGTCGCAGTCCAGGGCCACTGGGACGAGTTCGTGTCGGCTGTGACGGCGGGAAGCCCGGAGGCTGGACTAAGCGACGAGGTCAAGGCCTTCAGTGGGTTCACGATGCCGAATCCGTAGTGGTCGTCGTGGGCGGCGTCGCCGTGTCGATCGGCTGTGTCAATCAGTTGCCGGATCACGCGACCTGCGGGAAGGTCGGGCCATTTTGACCAGACCAGAGCAGCGGCTGCCGCGACGTAGGGCGCGGCGTAGCTGGTACCGTCGCCCCGGAGGTATCCGCCGTGGTTGTTCGCGGACATGATGTCCGTGGCCGGTGCTGCCAGCGTCGCTTGTGGACCTGATTGGCTTTCCGCCCAGAAGTTGTTGTTGGAGTCGACTCCGGTGACGGCGACAACGCCTGGGAAGTAGGCCGGATAGGACGGAGGGTTTCCGTCTCGGCCGCTGTTTCCGGTGGCTGCGATAACGAGGACTCCGCGTTTTATTGCGTGGTCGACGGCGGATCGTAGGTTCGGTTCGGGTACCGAGGTTGATGCGGAAATTGTGATGATCCGGACGCCGTGGTCGACGGCGTAGATGATGCCTTCGGCGAGAGAGACCGGTTGTGTTTCGCCGTCGACCGTGACTCGTACGGGCAGGATCCTGGCATCCGGGGCCAAGCCGATCACGCCAGTTCCGCCGTTGTTCTTTCCAGACCCGGCAATGATCGCAGCGATCGAGGTCCCGTGCGAGTCCTGCGAACGGTCCGACTGGCCGGTGTCGCCGGCGACGCCGACGAAGCCGGTGCCTGTCAGAACCTGCCCGGCCAGGTCCGGATGATCGGCCTGGCAGCCGCTGTCGAGGACTGCGATCGTCGTCCCATGACCCCGGCTCGTCGTCCATGCCTGTTCGGCGCGGAAGTGTTGGGCGTCCAGCGGCCATTCGGCCTGGCGCTCGCCGGTCGCCCACGCAGGCGTCGCAAGGACGGACATCAGCCCGACAAACAGGACAATAAACAACTTTCTCCACGCCACTGAAGACCCTCCCACTCCGTGCGCCGCGAAGCATAGCCGTTCATGTACCTCAATGGACTAGTCCAAATCGGACCTTTCTGGACAAGCCGGTTCCGCATATTGACTTTGCGGTCCCGTGTGCCTGATTGTTGCTCTGCTGCGCCTCCGGAGGGGGAGTGCGCCCGATTCTGGGGACGTGGTGGGCGTGGGCAGTTGGCGTGCGCGATTTTCCGGTACCGCTCGGAGTGCTGTTAGTTGGTTTCTTGCCGTGGTGCTGGTCGTCGGGCTCGCTGAACAGGCGGGTACCGCGTCGGCGAGTGTGTCGACGCCGCAGCAGGCTTCCGGTACTGCGGCCGGCAAGTCACATCGTGCCCCCTCCGCGCTGTCCGCGAAGCAAGAAGGACGCTCTGCTGGAGTCGCTCCAGGAGCCCCGGAGGCCAGTCCGAAACTGCCTGCTGTGATTCCGCGGCTGTCGGACTCCGAACGAACGGTGCCCACAGCGGCGAACGCAGGCCCGCGCACGCGGGACCGGAAGCCCAAGCTGACGTCGGAAGTCGTCTCCGGTCGGACGCCTACGACAAAAGTCTTCGCCAACGACGACGGCAGCTTCACCGCGCGGGTCTACAGCACCCCGGTGCATTACCGGGCCGCCACGGGTGCCTGGAACGACATCGACGCCACTCTGGTCAACGGCGGCGACGGTGCTTGGCACGAGAAAGCGAACTCGTCCGGCGTCACCTTCGCCGTGACGGCTGACGCGCCGGAGCTGGTCTCCGTGCCATTGACCGGCGGGGCATCGATCGGGTTCTCGCTCCAGGGTGCGGCAGCTGTCGCCGGCCAGCCGGCCGGCAGTGCGATCACTTATCCGTCGGTCCGGCCGCACGCCGACCTGAAATACCAGGCGACCGCAGCCGGTGCCAAGGAAACTCTCGTCCTGCATGACGCGTCCGCGCCGACTAGTTGGAGCTTCCCGCTGCACTTGACCGGCGTCACCGCGACGCTTGGTGCCGACGGTCGCAGTGTCGAGTTCTCCGACACGACGGGCCGGGTGGTCGACACGATCACCAATGGGTTCATGGAAGACGCCAAGGTCGACCCGCGTTCGGGTGACGGCGCGATGTCTATCGGCGTCACCTACGCCCTCGACACCGTCGGCGGGCAGCAGGTGCTGCGAGTGAACCTGGACCCTGCGTGGCTGCAAGACCCTGCCCGCGCCTTTCCGGTCTCGGTCGACCCTTCGGTGTCGAATCTGAACACAGCGTCCTCGACGTACGTGATGAGCCCGTACAAGAACAACTACAGCAGCGACGCCGAACTGAAGATCGGGACGTTCAACGGCGGGGACAACGTCGCCAACTCCTACCTGAACTTCAACGTCGGCGCGGCTCTCGGGAACAACTACATCGAGGCCGTCACGCTGGACCTGGACGAAATCTGGTCCTACTCCTGCTCGCCCCGCCCGGTGTACGTCGCGCCGATCACCAGCGGCTGGTCGGTGTCGTCGATCAACCAGTACCCCGGCCTGTCCTACGGGGGAGTGATCGGGAGCAACAGCTTTGCGGGGGGTACCAGCTGCGGTGGCCCGGTGTGGCAGTCGATCGACCTCGGCGACAACCCGTCGGCCGCCGGCACCCAGCTCGTCGAAAGCTGGGCGCACGGCGGCGGGAACCTCGGCCTCGCCTTATACGCCAGCGGCAGCGACACCTACGCCTGGAAACGCTTCGACAGCGTCAACTCTCCCTACCCGCCATACCTGTCCATCACCTACAGCCCGTACGGTGCGGACTACCGGGTCGCCAACAGCTACGTCCAGCCCACCGGAACCGCCACTGGTTCCCAGCAGGTCACCGTCACCAACCGCGGCACCGGAACCTGGACCTCGCCGGGCACCACCCTGTCCTACCAGCTCTACACCACCAGCTGGCAGCGCGTCTCCGTGACCGCGCCCAAGACCTCGCTGCCACAGTCGGTCGGCCCCAACGGATCGGTGACCGTCAACGCGGCCATCGGTGCGGTGACACCGGGCCAGTACTACCTGTGTTGGGACATGCAGAACGGAACCACCTCGTTCAACAGCAGCTACGGGGTCCCGACGTCGACGTGCAGCCTGATCAACTCGGCGAACACGCCACCACAGATCGACTCAGCCAATCCACCGTCCAATGTGGTCGTCGGCTCGCTGACGCCCCAGCTGATGGCGACCGGGCACGACCCGGACAACTACCCGGCGAGCGGACTGGACTACGACTTCGTCGTCTACGGACCGCCGGCCGCGGGAAGCGCGACGCCGACGACACTGGCCGAATCCGGCTGGGCGCCGACGCCCAACTGGAGCGTGCCGGCGAACAAGCTGGCGTGGAACCAGTCCTACTCCTGGACCGTCAAGGTGGGCGATCACCTGGGGGAGAGCGCACCGTCGGTGCCCGCGTACTTCTCGACAGCGGTGCCGCAGCCACTGATCACCTCCCACCTCGGCACCGCAGCTACCGCCGGAATCGGCCACGACTTCGACGCCGGTGTCGGCGACTACACCAGTGCCGCCACCGACGCGAGCGTCGCCGTCGCCGGACCGCCCCTGGCCATCAAACGTTCCTACAACTCACTGGATCCGAGGACCGCGAACCTGTTCGGCAGCGGCTGGTCCACCGCGTACGACATGGCCGCTACGCCGGACAACGACGGCTCCGGCAACGTCGTGGTGACCTACCCAGACGGCCGGACCTTGCGCTTCGGGCTCAACGCCGACGGCACGACGTTCGCGCCGCCGCAAGGGACCTACGCCACGTTCAGCCCCGTCTCCGGTGGCGGCTTCACCCTCACCGACCGCGGCGGAACGACCTACACCTTCGGCCGCCAAGTCGGCACGAGCTGGAAGCTCACCACCGTCACCGACGCCGACGGCCGGACCGAAACCCTGACCTACGGCACCGGTGGCGCACTCGGCACGATCACCAACACCGCAGGCAACCGTTCCCTGCACCTGACCTGGAGCGGCGCCCACGTCAGCCAGGTCAGCACCGACCCGGTCACCACCGGGGGCGCCCCGTTGACGTGGGTCTACAGCTACACCGGCGACACCCTCACGAAGGTCTGCCCACCGACTTCGGCGACCCAGTGCACGACCTACGGCTACACCAGCGGCAGCGGGGCCGGTTCGCACTACCGGTCCACGGTCCTCGACGCGCAGCCCTACGCCTACTGGCGGCTGAACCAGGCGTCGACGGCGACCACTGCGGTCGACGAGGTCGGGCCGAACCTCGGCACCCTCAACGGCACTTCCACGGCGACGTCGTCGAGCACGTCCACGCCGCACCCGGGGTCACCGGACAAGTCAACGGCCTTCGGCGGCAACGCCTCGGTCCGGCTGCCCGACAACCTGGTCACGTCCGCGACGTTCCTGTCGGTCCAGCTCTGGTTCCAGACGCCCGCCAACGGCGGCGCCGGAGTGCTGCTGTCGACCGGGCATAGCCCGATCGGTAGCGCCAAACCGAGTTCCGGCTCGATGCCGGTGCTGTACGTGGGCACCGACGGCAAGCTGTACGGCCAGTTCTGGACCGGAGCGGTGGCTCCGACCGTCTCGGCGGGAAAGGTCAACGACGGCGGCTGGCACCAGGTCACCTTGACCGGCCAAGGCACCACTCAGTCGCTGTACCTGGACGGCAACCTCGTCGGCACCAAGTCCGGGCAGCTGGGCAACTACGATCCCGAAGACTTCGTCGGTGCTGGCTACGTCAACACCAACGCGTGGATCAACGGCCCGCCCGCCGGCTGGAGCTACTTCACCGGGAACATCGCCGAGGCCGCGTTCTACACCCACGCCCTCGGCGCGCCCGCCATCGCCCAGCAGTACGCCGCCGGAGCCGTCGCCGCCGCGGAACTGACGTCGATCACCAGTCCCAACGGGAAGGTGACAGCGCAGGTCCAGTACGACAACGTGATCGACCGCGCCACCAGGGTCACCGACGCCAACGGCGGCAGCTGGGCCGTCGGCTCGCCGACGTCATCGGGGTCCAGCGCCCAGTACCGCGGCGCCGTCCTGAGCGTCCTGCCGCGCAACCACTGGTCGCTCGGCGAGTCGTCCGGCACCCAGGCCGCGAACCTGATGACCACCGGCAACGCCCACGGCGACGGGTACGACCCGATCGGTTCCGAGGGCAACGCTACCTACCACAACGTCACCCTCGGTCAGCCCGGCATGATCGCTGGCGCCGCGGACACCGCGGCCGGCTTCAACGGCACCAGCTCGTGGGTCACGCTCCCCTCGGCTGTGGACGGCGATTTCGGGCTGTGGTTCAAGACCTCCACCGCCGGCGGTGTCCTGCTCAGCTGTCAGTCCCAGGCACCCGGCACGGCGGGAACACCCGCCGACGCGCACCCGATGCTCTACGTGGGCACCGACGGCAAGCTCTACGGCGAAGAGTGGGACGGTTACTACTCGCCGATCGCCTCGACCACAGCGGTCGCGGACGGCAAGTGGCACTTCGCCGCGTTGATCTTCGACCGGGCGGACGAGCCGTGGACCCAGACGCTCTACCTCGACGGCGCGCCGGTCGGTACCCGCAGCAAGGACTACGGCGGCTGCGACGGGGACGACACCACGTACGTCGGTGCCGGCTACCTCGGCGGGGCCTGGCCAGCCGCGCCCGCAGCCAACCCGCAAGGATATTTCACCGGCTCGATCGCCAACATCACCAACTTCGGCTACTGGGCCTCGGCGAGCGCCACGACTATCAAGGCGATGTACGACGCCTCGCACGCGGCGGCGACGAGCACGACGCCGTTCACGACGGTCGCCGTCACCGACCCGGGGGCGGCGACGCTCAAGTCGGTCTACGACCCCGCCGGCGGCGGTCGTCTGATCGCGTCGACGGACGGCCTCGGGAATACGACAACCTACAGCTACGACGTCAACGGCTTCCGCTACCGGACCACGGACCCGGACGGCGCCTATATCCAGACCACGCACGACGCCCGCGGCAACGTGCTCTCCCACACGACCGGTGACACCACCACCTGGCACACCGTCACCGCGTACTACACCTACCCGGCGACTGGCACCTACGCGAGCACCGACCCGCGCGACGACCTGCCAACCGCGTTTCGCAACGGCAACTCGGCCGACGAGAACGACAACACCTACCTGACCGGCTACACCTATTCGGCCCACGGCGACCCTCTCACGGTCACGGATCCGCTTGGCGCGCAGACGACGAACACCTACACCGCCGGGACCGAAGCGGCGACCGGCGGCGGCACCCAGCCGGCCGGACTCCTCGCCACCAGGACTGACCCGCTACACCACGTCACCAGCTACAGCTACAACAGCGCGGGCGACCTCACCCAGGTTGTCCTCGCCAGCGGAGCCCGGACGACCTACACCTACGACAACCTCGGGCGCCGCACCGGGCAGACCGAGTTCTCCGACACTTTCCCGACCGGCACCAGCACCTCCTACGCCTACGACGGCAACAACCGGCTGCTCAGCCGGGTCGACCCGGCGACCACCGACGCCGTCACCGGCACGGTCCACACCCGGCGGACGGCCCTGACCTACGACCCCGACGGCAACATGCTCACGTCGACGGTGTCGGACACGACAGGCGGCGACGCGGCACGCACCGCAGTAGACATCTACAACAGCCACAACCAGCTCGACAGCCACACCGATCCGCTCAACCGCCACAGCACCTACGGCTACGACACCTACGGCAACATCAGCACCACCACCGACCCGGGCGGCAACACCTACGCCTACAGCTACAACGCCAACCGCCAGCGCCTGACCACGACCCTGCGGAACTGGACCGGCGACCCAAACGCTCCTTCGGCCGCCAGCGACCTCGTCCTGGACTCCCGCGCCTACGACCCGGCCGGACTGCTCGCCATCGACACCGACGCTATGGGACGTCAGCACACATACACCTACACCGCGACCGGCGCGGTCCATACGGACACGCTCAGCGGCCCGGGAAATCCGGCGACCTTCTTCCGGTATTACAACTACGAGTTCGCAGGTGCCCTCTACGAGGTCGACCAAGGCTCGAAGGACAACACTCTCCAGACCTACTACTACCGCGACGAAGCTGGTCGCGTCCGGGAGTACCTCCGCCTCACCGACAGCTGCAGCTGTGACGGTTTGACCACCGTCGACTACACCCGCGACGCCGCCGGGAACATCACCAAGAAGTCCGAAGTGGACGGGGCAACCACCTACGACACCGAGTACGCGTACGACGTGCTCGGTGACCAGACGTCTCAGACCGTCCACAACGGAACCACCGACCTGGTCACGTCGTGGACCTACGACCAGCGCGGCGTCCTGACCTCGACGACGGACCCGCGCGGAACGGGCTATACCACCGACTACACCCACGACGCCCTCGGCAGGCTCACCACGACGACCGCACCGACAACGAGCGTGGAAACCGGTGGCGGCGCGCCGGTCCAGGCCCGGCCGATCAGCCAGACCGGCTACGACACCTTCGACGAGCCGACCTCGACGTCCGATCCCGACGGGAACATCACCACCGACACCTACGACGCCGACGGGGAGCTCCTGGCCGTCTCCTCTCCGGCATACACGCCGCCGGGTACCACCACCAGCATCACCCCGACGTCCAGCCGTACCTACGACGCCCTCAGCAACGTTCTGACCAGCACCGACCCGCTCAACAACGTCACCACCAACACCTACGACCAGCTCAGCCGCCTCGCCCGGAAGAGCCTGCCCGCCGCCGGCGGTACCACCCCGGTCTGGCACTACGGCTACGACCTCGACGGCGACCTGCTCTCGGCCACCGATCCGACCGGGGCACGCCATGAAGCCACCTACGACCCTGCCGGCGAGCAGCTGACCTCGACCGACGTCGTCCGCCAGCCCACCGCAGCCGCCTACACCACCCAGTTCACCTACGGCCTCAACGGGCGATTCCTCGGCCTGCCCACCGTCGTCACCCAGCCCGGCGGGCAGCAGACGACTTACGAGTACAACCGGCTCGGCGAAACCACGTCCGAAACCGACCCGCTCCAGCACAAGACCACCTACGACTACGACGACCTCGGCCGCGCAACCCGCACCACCCTGCCCGACGGCACGGCGACGACAAAGACATACGACCCGGCCGGCAGACACACCGGGTCGGCGGAACTCGACGCGGCCGGAAACACCCTGGCCACCACCAGCGCGACGTACGACCCGGCAGACAACCTGGCGACCAGCACCGACGCGACCGGCGCCACGACCGCCTACAGCCACGACGCCGGCGGGCGGCTGACCCAGCGCGTCGACCCGGTCTCGGCCGGATCGACGATCACCACCGGCAACGGCTACGACGCGGCCGGGCACCTGACCCGGTCCACCGATGGCGCGGGCCACACCACCACCTTCACCTACAACAGCCTGGGCCTGCTCGAATCGAAGATCGCGCCGCACGTCGCCGGGTACGCCACCGCCGCCGACAGTACGTCCACGCTGTCGTACGACGGCGCCAGCCGGCCGACGGCGGTCGCGCTACCCGGCGGAGTCGGCACGTCGGTCACCTATGACGCGCTGGGCCGCGTCACCGCGGAGACCGGCACCGGCGCACAAGCTCCGACGCCCGCCCGCAGCTTCGGCTACGACGCCGCGGACCGCCTCACCTCCGTCGGCGCTCCCGGCGGCGACGAGACGTTCACCTACGACGACCGCGGCGACCTGCTGACGGCCGCGGGGCCCGCCGGCACCAGCAGCTTCGGCTACACCAGCAACGGACAGCTCTCCACCCGTACCGACCGGGCCGGCACCGCGGCCTTCACCTATGACCCCGCCGGGCAGCTGGCTACCGCCACCGACCCCCTGACCGGCACCACCGCCACCTACGGCTACAACACGATCGGGCAAGTCACCTCGATCGGGTACGGCACCTCGGCCGCCACCCAGACCAACACCTACAACGATCAGCACCAGCTGACCGGCCAATCCCTGACCGCACCCGGCGGTGCCAGCGAGGCTTCGATCACCTACGGTCACGACCTCGACGGCCACATCACCAGCCTCACCACCACCGGCACCGCGGGCGCCGGCGCCACCAGCTATGGGTACGACAAATCCGGTCGGCTGACCTCAGCCACCAGCGGCGCCAGCACGACGACCTACGGCTACGACGGTGCGGGCAACCGCACCCAGGCCGGGTCGGCAACGGCGACGTACAACGAACGCAACCAGCTGGTCAGCGCCGGTTCCACGACATACACCTACACCGCTCGCGGAACCCTGTCGTCGAAGACCTCGGGTGGGACGACGACCGGTTACACCTTCGACGCTTTCGGTCAGCTCGGGACCGACGGCACGAACAACTACAGCTACGACTCCCTCGGTCGCATGCTGACCAGCGGCGCCAGCACGTTCAGCTACGACGGCACCACCAGCGTTCTCACCGGCGACGGCGCCGACACCTACGGTCGCGGTCCCGACGGCGACCTGGTGTCGGTCAGCCGAGGCGGGCACTCGGCACTCGCCTTCACCAACGCCCACGGCGATCTCACCGCAACCTTCACCGCAGGCGGCACCTCGCTCGACGGCTCGACGGCGTTCGATCCGTACGGCCAGCAGGCCGCGGTTTCGGGGAACAGCTACGATCTCGGCTACCAGGGTGGCTGGACCAGCCCCACGACCGGCTTCGTCGCCACGGCGTCGCGCTGGTATAACCCGGCGGCAGGCGGGTTCACCAGCCAGGACACCATGCAGACCATCGGCGGGCCTGCGGCCGCCGGCAACGGCTACGCCTACGGCGACGACGACCCGCTCGACAACCTCGACCCCACAGGCAACAGCTCCTGCGGCGGCAAATCCCGTGGTAGCGGCTCGAGCCGAGGTGGTTCCCGCGGCAAACCCCGAGGCAAGCCACGCCCCGCCGGCGCGTCAGTCAGCTACCTCAGCGAGGCCGACATCGAGGCGGCCCTCTCCCTGGGCGGTTCCCTCTCCTGGTCGGATAGCTACGACGTAGCACCGGCGCCGACCAGGCACTGGTTCAACGGCCCCTACGTGACCGAAGACGGCGAGATCTACGAGAACGGCCGCCGGGTCGGAGCCAACGGACGCTACTTCTACGAAGAACTTTTCGAAGAATTCTTCGAAGGCGGACTCCTGCCCGAATCCGCCGGGGAATGCGACGTGCCCGACGGGCCGCGCAAGCCGACTGCTGAAGACGGCATCAACCAAAAGCCGATCAACGAACGGCCGAGCGGGCAGAACACTTCGCCGAGCCAGCCGGGCACGAAGAACGATGACAGCGGCCCTGCCGTCGAGCCGGCGAACACGGCAACCGAAGCCGAGGTCAATCCCGCGGCGGACAGCCAGCCACCGTTCGACGGCGCCACCCAACCGGGCGGGGCGTCCTCGGAGCCGGCGGCGGACGGGAGCCGGATCAGCGGACTGAGCGACGACGACCAGGCGAGCATCCAGACTCTGAGGGACGCCGCCGACCGCGCCAGGGACGGAACGATCGACGACATCGAGCGCACCCTGACCAGGCCCGAGTTCGATCGGATGGAGCGAGCGTTCGACGAGAAGAAATTCTGGCGTGTTAAGCAGTTCTTCGGCAAGTACATGGAAAGGGCCGTCGCCAGGGACCCGTCGGTCAGAAACGATAAAAACATCACTAGGCTCGGTCGCCCGTTCCAGGCGGAACCGGATTTCCAGGTGGGGAAGTTCAACATCGACATCACCACCGACACCGAATATTCGGAACGAATACACCTACGTCGCGACTACATCGACTCGACAGAGAATCTCCTGACTTACCGGAGGCTGACCATTCCGGAGATGATCGAACTCTTCGGCGAAGCATGACGGCCTGCCGAGTATGCTCCGACCGTTCGCAACCGACCCGACCTTGTGAGTACGCGACATGACCCACGCAACCTACGAAGACCAGGAGTTTCGCCACCTCAGGCTCGACGAGCGGCCGAGGACCCTCGCCGGTATCTCGGTTCGGGGCGGTGAGTTGTTCGACTGTGCGATCGTGCAGGTCGACGACCCGGCGTACCCGATCCGCGTGATCGACTCGGCGATCACGGGAACGCAGCTGGTCAACAGCGCGGCGGTCGGCGTGCGGTTCGAAGACATCACGGTCACCGACTGCCCCACCCCGGCCGACCCGGTCTACCTGGACGGGTGCCTGTTCCGCCACGTCGTCCTGCGCGGACGGCTAGGTTCGTGGATCTTCGGTGAAATGCCGAAGTCGGTTCCCGACGACCGCCGGGAGGCGTTCGCCGAAGCCGAGCGGCAGTTCTACGCGAAAGGCGAGTACGCGCTAGACATCAGTGAGGCGGTGTTCGAATCCGCGTCGATGTTCTCCTTGCCGGGAGCCCTTGTCCGGCGCGATCCGGAAACGCAGTTCTTGGTCCACAAGGAACGGCTGGCCGGCGCGGATCTCTCGAAGCTCCCGCGGTCCGTCCAGCGCTGGCTGAAACGCGTGGCCCGAAGCCCGTTCGACTCCACCGTCCTCGTCGTCGGCCGCGACGAAGCGGACTTCAAGGAAAGCCTGGCGTTCCACCGGCAACTGGTCGACCTTGGCATCGCGGAAGCCTGAAGACAAGGATCACCATGCTTTACAGCTACTTCGCGGCAAAAGGAGATCGAGAGGCGGAAATGGCCGCCGCCCGCGTCGACGGCGAACTCGACGGCTTGGTGGTCAAGGGTGCCGATCCGACGGACGAACTCGCACGACTGCAAGCAGTTCTCACGGGACGGTCCCTCGACGAGATCCGATCCGACCCGCGGCACGGCTCGGTGGTCGTAGAGTTCGACGAGGGCGATTGCGTCGTTCTGCCATTGACTGACCCGCTGACGACGGCGCTCGCTTCAGTGGAGCCGGACGTCCTCCTCCAAGCGGTGTCGAATGCTGCCGGTGCGGGAGGTGCCTTGAGCATTGTCGGCGATCGGACGGCGCTGACGGAGTTCACGGCCGGGCTGGCAGCGTTGGCTCGTCACGCGGTCTCGGATGGTCATAAACTGTACTGTCGAGTCGTTCCCTGATTCTCTGCTGCGGTCAGCCGTGCTGCGGCCACCTGGGCGGCGTGCGAGTGGGTGGCGGGAATATCGCCTGCCTCGAGCTGGCGGTAGACGCGGCGGAGGTGCCGACTCGCCAGGCGAGTGTTGTCGTCGTGAGCTCGCGCGCTCCCCGTTCGGCTCGAAGTCAGCCCGCGGGCTGGTCGAGGTCCGGGCCAGACGTGAGCTCCATGAGCGTTCGGCCGGGGCCGGCCCGTGGCGGCGGCTGTAGTCGCCCACAGCCAAGCCGGCGAAATCGGTGCACCTCAGGCCGGGGGGCAACGGCGAGGGCGGCGATCTCGGCGAGCGTGAACGCTATGTGGATACTGCATATCGGCCAGGGCGCAGCAGCGGGCAGCGACGGCCAGACGCCAGGCTAGCGGAGACCACCGACGAAACCGTACGCCGCACCGAACTGGTGCGGCGCTGGTAGGGCAGCTAAGGCAAAGCTCACCCGCACAACGAGCGCATCTTGACGCTGACGATCCCGAACCAGTCCGCCCGCACGGTCTACTTTTAGGTGCACAGAAGCTCTCGGGCTGGATGACTGTCCAGCCCGAGGGGAGCGCAACCACAGCTCGGCCGGGTCGCCTGGTGGGCTTATCGTCGGGCAGCCAGCAGGCCATTTCGGCCACGACCGGGGCCGGCGGGTCGCGAACCTACAGCGCGCGGCGCGCGGGTACGCGCCGACTCAGGTCACATCACCCACGTTAGCCTCACTTCCCTAGAGCGGGGCGATGATCAACGCGCCCGATCTCGGAACGCCAGTTCGTATCGACGCAATTGGACGCGCTCTGGGAAGCACGCGGCCTGCCTGCTCGCAATGAGCATCATGCAGCGCCGCAAACTTACGTGTTCTGAACGCCGGGAGGTGCGAGGCGAGTGAGTTCACCTGATCGTTCGCGGAGGTAGACCTCATTCGTCCGATCGAACGCCCATCGAACGACTTCGCGGAACGTCTCAGCGTCAAAGTACTCGCCCGGTTCGACGTGGGGTGTTTTACCCCAGACAGCCGACCAAGGCCGTCGATGTCCGGGCAACAACACGGTCACTGAACCCGTGCCGACGGTAGGCTTGAGCTCCTGCAGGGCCTCTTGCTGACGTTCACGCCAGTCCGGCGGCAACTGCCGCCGGACTGGCGCCATGACGTCGTCGGAGGTGCCCGTCAAGTGCAGCTGACCGGGGGCTCGCTCGTCGCTCACGCGCCGAGTATAGCGATCACGGTCTTGTCGCGGGCAAGTCGACTTGCGCTGGACGATCGGATTCAGCGGCCGCCGAACGGGTCGGCTGGAAGATCGTTCGGGTGGGTGTTGTGGAATCGGTACAAAGGATCGTTGTCCAGGCTCCACATTACCGGGCTCTTAGCGTAGATGTAGTAGGTTGTGTCCCCCCACTCTGGAACGACAAAGCTCCATTGAATCACAACCGACTTGCAATCGTGGTCGCCGTCGTAGTTGGCATAGCCATTGGGGTTCCAGAAAGTTGCAGTTCGTGCTGCGACGAAGCCTACGTGGCTGACGCCGTACGCGTTTGGGATCTGGGTCCCGGTCTGGCCTCCGCAGGCGTCGATGGCGTTTCCTTCGAATGTTACGCCATCGGTGTCGAAGGTGGCTTCGTACGAAACCGGCTTCACTCTCGCCAGGCTACCTGAGAGGGTATACTCGGCCGCGTAGTAGATCTGTCCATATATGTCGTCGGGCCCGGTGCCGAAATCGGTCCACATTTCGAAGTATGCTTCGAAATCGTTGAGGACGTACCAGCATGCTGAGCCGTAGAGTGAGTTGCCCGGATAGCAATAGGCATCCCTGTGGGGAGGCGGATCGAATGGCGCTTGAGTGAGTCGAGAAATCCGACTCGGGATCTTCTTCTCGCTGGCCGGACATAGCCATGTGCCACTTCGCTTAGAAGCCGGCAATGAGCAAGTTTTGTTGTCAAGTATGTGATGAGACGCCGCGATTGCGGCTTGAAGGTTCGGTGAGTGCTCCACTGTGTTAATGGTCTCGGTGGAGGCTAAAGTTGTGCCTGTGGTCAGAGAAATGAGCGCGAGTGTAGAGGTGGCTAAAGTGGTGAACAATCTTAGATAGCTATTCCTTCTTCGCACGAATACTTTCCCCTCTTTGGTTGGAACCTCCACCCTTGAGCCAGGGTGGCGAAAGGTGCGAAAACCTTTACTCAAACCGTTGGGTAGTATCTGCCAACAGGCAGGGCTTTGACGTTATCGATCCACGCTAGGCGAGGTCAACGAAAGCTCCCCATAAGGTCCAACACTGCCGCCTTGGCTGCGCCATCTGGTCTACGACTCGCGCACGAGTCTTGGTCTGCTTGGCTCCGCTGCTCCAAGTCACACTGCTGGCTGGCGTTGGGCATGGGCTCGGCCTCGGGCGGCCTCGGGCGCATGGAAGGCCGCCGGCTAGGGCTCTGTCCATAACCGTTGGCCGGTTGAGTGACACACCGGTCAGCGCTCGTGGTTGGTGATGGGGTTGCGGTCAGTCTGGGTGGATGACAGATCCCAACCGGGTGCTCAGCCTGACCGATCTTGAGGGTCGGCGGCTGCAGCACCAGCGCGACGACACCGCCATCGGCCTGCAACTGCAGGAGTACCTTGCCGAGCACGCCAACACATCCGGTTTCAGCAAAGGTTCGAGCTGGCACCCTGTGAGCCGCCGGAAGGCATGGACGCCGACGTCGAAGTGCTGCGGTTCGTCTTCCGCACCCTGAACACACCGCTGGACCGGCTCCCGCGTCGCACCCTGCGTCAGTGCGCGATCGTCGACCACCTGAAGGCCAGCCGCCATTGGTACTGGCGACGCGGCAGCTTCCCGATCCAGGTGAACGGCGACCAGTCGCCCCACTAGTCGATCATCGGGCGAGGCGTGGGGAGGCCGCCTCGCCGCAGGTGGCCTTCAGTCGGGAGTAACCGCGGAGGGTGCATCGTCCGGGTTGTCAGTGAGCACGAACGGGGCGACGGTGATGCCGGGACGCTCCAGCCGCTCCGGTAACCACTTCATCGCGGTGACCGGCTCTACCCGGCGGGGCTTTGGCCGGACGTCGACGGGGGAGAGGCGTCCGGCCGCGGACAGCCGAAGTTACCGATGATCAGGGTGGTCAGCATGGTGGGGAAGTCGAGTCGATGCTCGGCCAGTGACGGGACGAGCTCGTAGGCGGCGAGCATGCTCGGCGACGGAACGGAGTGCGCCCAGATGGCGCCGACCACGAGGGTGACTTTGGGCGGCAAGTTGGTTGGCGTCGTCGCCGAGTTCTGGCAGCGGGTCACGGATCAGCCCGGCGAGCGTGATCACGTCGTCGAGGGCCGGGTGTTTGTACCGGATGGCGACCTCGGGAGAGACGTCGTGCTCCAGCACTCCGGCCTGGGCGGAGAGCAGGTCGCACAGCGTGCGTTGGTAGGCGAGCGAGCTGGCGAGGGTGTCGAAGAGCTGCGTGCCGCGCGCGGTGGTCGCCTGCCTGAGCTCGTCGAGGTGACGGGCGTGGTCGAGCTGGTCGGCCAGTGCGGCGGGGCGGCGGCATTCGGACAGGGAAGGTCCCGTCTGGTATGCGAGGTTGGTCGGCAGGTTCGTGGGCCGCGGTACGCCTTGGAGCGAAGCGAGGGTGCTGCTGCCGGTCGTGCAGGGTCTCAGAAGGACGAGCTGGGGACAGTTCGGATGTGAGTCATGCGTGGCGCCTGGGTGAACCGCGCCCGTCGTGGGATTGCCACCGGCAGGGTCAGTGTTCGTGGAGGAGGCGGATCTCGGGTGGATGCCGTGGCGCGCACGCGTCCACGATGCCAGCGGGCGCTTGCGGGGCGGTGGGCTCTTGCTGGGCGCTCAGCACGTCCTGACCTGAGCGCATGTGGTCGAGTCGGCCGAGGCCTCGGTTGTGGTTGATTTCGCCGGTTCGCCGGAAATCGGCCGATTTGGCGCCCGGGTGGCGCAGGGCGCTTGGGTGCCGGCTGGCGATGACGGTCGCGGCGATCTGGCTCTGCTCGAGCTGCGGATTCCGGCGGACGGCGATCGGCCCTTGCACGACCGCGTCGGCGTCGGCCGGATCCCGCGCGCACAGTTCGCCGATCACGGCCTGGGAGGCGGCATCCGCGTCGTCGATGAAGAGCAGTAAATCGGGGTCGTCGAGGTAGTTCGTGCGGCGATGGGCGACTGTCATCGGGCATCGGAGTCCTTCCGACGGCTGCGCGCCCCTTTCAGACCGGCTGATCGCCCTGGCGCGGCGCTGGCGTGTCGATGTGCCGCGCAGGACCGGCGTGGTATCGCCTGCGTCAGCGGCAGATGGGGTACCGGGCAACGGAGGGCGCCGGTCTCGTAGGCGATGGCGACGGCATGCGCGCGGTTGCGGGCTTTCAATTTCGCGAGGATGTTCTTCACGTGGGTGCGGATGGTTTCGGGTGACCGGAACTGCTTCAGTCCGATCTGGATGTTGCTCAGACCCCGCGCGAGGTCGAGGAGGACTCCCCGTTCGGTGGGCGTCAGTTCGGTTGTGCGCGGCATGGTCGGACCTCCGAGGACAAGGTGGGCGGCGAAAAGGGGCTGGCCGGGTCAGCGTGGCGCGTGCGCTGACCCGGCCAACCCGAACCGGGGTTCGGCGTGCCCCGGGGGCAGGGCGTGCCGAACTCGGGGATCCCGGTTCATTGAGGTGGCCTTACGGGGTTGTGTGTGGACGACCTCGGGACACCCAGGCCCGCGGTGGCACGGTCAAGGCCCGGTCTCGGCGGCGCACGGCGTGACCCGCGGATGGGCCTTGACCGGTGTCGCGGGGCCTGGTCGCGTGAGCCAGGCCGCGCGCCACCCCGCGAGGCCACGTGTGGTCGGGAACCGCGGCGCCGGTCGAGGGTGCGTGATCGGCTGTCCGTGCGATGAGGGCGTCGGCTGCGGCGTGGACGGAGTCGTAGCCGTCCTCTTGTGCAGCGCAACGGCGAGCGAAGGCGGGGGACCGGGAGAGCGCTCAGACCGCGGCGAGGACCTTGCGCAGGGTGGCAGTGATGCTTCGGTCGTGCTTGGCCAGCTCTCCGCGCATGACCCGGGTCATGTTGCGTTCGGCGCGGGCGGCTCCGCGGATGACGGCTTCGTGGTGCAGGTGGGTGTTGACTGCCTGCACGACGCCCCAGCCGGTGTTCTTCCACGGGCTGACGCGGCTGTCGCTGGTCCACAGCCGGGTCAGCGCGGAGCGCTTGTTGGCGGCGTTGGTGCGCGCACGGCCCGGTTCGGCGGGGATCGGGGTGTGGGCGTCGAGGAACGCTTTCCAGGCTCGGTCGGTGACGGTGGTCTGGCAGAGTTTTTTGACTTCGGCGGCGAAGTCGTCGCTGATGGTGTGCACGATCTGCAGTGCCTCGCGGGCGGTGAGGAGCTGCAGGGTGCTGTTGCGTTTGTGGATGATGGCGTGTTCCTGGCCGTCTTCGCGCAGCCCGGCGGCCATGGTGTTGTCGCAGACGACGTTGGTGACGACGCGCTTGTAGCGGGTTTTGAGGCTGGCGTCGTGGCTGGAGCAGGCGAGCAGGTTGGGCCGGAACTCCACGCCTTCGGGGGTGATGATGTTGTCCGGAATTTCGACGCTGACCCACGCCTGCCTGCGTCCGCGTAGCAGGCCGGCGGAGCCGATGGTGAGGCCGTCGTCGAGCAGGGCGGCGACGTTGTCCAGCAGCCAGGTGCTGTACTGGTGGATCTCGTATTCGTCGGTGTGGATGGCGAGGATGTCGCCGGTGTCGGAGGCGGTGACGCCCAGGTGATGCTCGGCGAGGCGGAGCCCGAACCGGTCTTCGACGAGGACCCGGGCCGGCTCGGCGGTCCAGTCGAACAGGCGCCGTTTGACGTCGGCGATGGGGATCGGCCCGGGATAGTGGTTCGTTTCGGTGCCTTGGTCTTCGGCGCGGTAGTGCCAGGCGTGGCCGCGTTTGTCGGTGAATCCGATGAGGACGTTGGTGTTGAGCCACTTGCTGGTTTCCTTCGACACGAGGAATCGCCCTTTCACTGTGGCGCTGGCCCGTTGCCGGGGCGGCGGGCTCGCGGGTGGACGGCCACGGCTCACCAGGGCAAGCGCCGGCGGTGCACAGGCCCGGAGCTGCAGAACGAGCCCGCGGTGTGAAGCGGCGGCCGTGCACCGCCGGCGCGGGCCTGGTTCCCTCGGCCCGGTCGCATAGCAAGGGCCGAACGCCCGGCACACCGACAGCGCTGTCGGCCTCTGCCAATTCCGGGACGGGTGCTGGCCAATGTCGGGACGTCACGCGGGTCGGCGCCCCGGCGTTGCGGGCGATCCCACCCGGAGACGGCGTCGACGGTCCTCCGGACGTTCGCCGAGACCGAGCACGCCCAGGACGCGCTCAACGTCCAGCGCGGTCAGGGCCGCGGCGGGCACCGGACTGGTCTGCAGCTCACGCAACGGCAGCGGCTGAGTTTGGCCGTGGCGGCGGCGTTTGAGGATCGCCACGTCGCCGTGGGCGTCGCGGAACTGTTGTTCGAGCTCGGCGTACCAGGCGAACCGGTCGGGGAAGACGTCGCGGGTTCGACGCCAGTGGGCTTGGCCGCCGCGGACGCACAGACCTCCGCAGTTGTTGTGGCTGAATCCGAGGCGGTACAGCCGCGGCGGCTGCAGCCCGGCGTCGCGGCACCAGGTCAGCAGGTCGTCCTTGGTGAGGCCGGGATACTGCATCAGCGGGTACTCGACTCGCCAGGGCCGCCACCCGGCGGTGATCCCCGGCGCCCGGCGCTGTTCGCCGGGCTCGAGTCCGACGTAGAGGATCGTTTTGGCCGGGTCGGTGTGCTCGGTCAGCCAGCGCCGGCAGGGGCGCTGTTTGAGCAGCTGGGAGCAGGGGGCGATCCGGGCGTTGCCGAGGTAGCGGCGCTGGGTGAACAGCTCGAACGGTGTCCGCCCGTCGCAGACCCGGGTGATCGGGATGCCGAGCCGTGCGGAGGCGTCGGCGTTGAAGCGGTAGAGGTCGCGGTCCTCGATCCGGACGTCGGCGAACAGGAGAGTGATGGGGTCGTCTGAGTGGGCGCGGCGGATGAGTTCGGTGGCGGCCCAGGAACCGATGCCACCAGACCATTGGATCACGTGATGCACGAGGTGCCTTCCCAAGAGGTGAGGGGCCGTGGCGTCCCGACGCGGGTGAGGACGCCCCGGGAGGCCACGGCGGATCTGGGTGACGGGACGTGGGCTACCAGCGGGTCGCGGTGACCTGGCTGGCGACCAGGTCCAGCCCGTGTTCGACGACGTCGGCGCTGGCGTGTTGCTGGAACAGCAGTCCGATGGTGGCTGCGCCTGGTGCGCCGTGGGCGTGGACCAGGGCCCGGGCGGTGAGGTGGCGGTCGCCGCGGCGGAGGGCACTGGCGGCGATCAGTGTGGCCAGCCGGGCATGAGCGCCGGGATCGGTGCTGCCGCGGTGGAGGGCCATCCACAGCTGCTCGACCCGCTGCGGGTCCCGATCGGCCGGCGGCTGGAATAGGGGCCCGTAGGCGGTGTTGTCGGCCAGCGCGGTGGTGAGGGCGAACGCTGCGATGTTGTCGACGAATTCGCCGCGGCCTGCCTGGGTGGTGGCGTGGGCAACGAGCCGGTTGGCTTCAGCACCGCGGCGCACCATCAGCGGCACGACCCGGCGGGTGAAGCGGTTGACGCGGGCGGGCAGGGTTTCGCCGGGTTGGGCGAAGGGCAGGCCCCAGGTCGGGGTCGGGGCGTCTCCGCGGATGTGGAGGGGCGCGGCGTAGTCGAGGTCGGCGCGCGGGGCGATGACGGTGCCGAGGTGGGTGGGGCGGCGGTAGTCGCGCCACGGGGCGCCGGGGCGGGTGTGCGGGGCCCAGTAGCGGCCGAGGATGGTGTGCCCGGCGGGGCGCAGGTCGGCCTCGAGTGCGGCGATCGCGGCGCGCAGCGGAAGCCAGCCCCTGGCGTGCTCCTCGGTGATCACGATGACGACCAGGTCGGTGTCGCCTTCGGCCGGGATTACGGCCTGCACGTGCCCGGCGATCTCGCGGGTGGTCATGCCGCGCACCTGGGTGACGGTGAACGCCGCGCCGGTCGGTGTGGTGAGGCGCCCTCGACTGGTGAGGCGGGTGTGGGTGTGGGGTGGCAGGGCGATGACGTGCAGGGTGTCGACGCAGGTGTCCGGCAGGGATCCGATCAGTTCACCGGGGGTCAGGTACGTGGTCACGGTCGGCGCTCCTGGAGATCGGCCTCTCCGGCGAGCAGGCCGGGGAGGCGGTGGCGGCCCACGCAGGTGTGAGCCGCCACCGCCTGAGCGCGCGTCCCGGCGGCGGCCCGTGATACTCCCTGGCGTCACCAGGGCCTCGTCAGCCGGGGGCCGTCGCCGGAGCGTGCGCTAGCGTCGCCCGGCCTCATCCGCAGGGTGGGCCGTCTCCGGTTCCGTGCCGGCGTCGTCGCCGTCCTTGATGACGGCGAGGACGTCATTGGTGGAGGTGATCAGGCGCGCGGTGCTGTCCTGGATCAGCTGATGGCACCCTGCCGATGTCGATGAGGACACGGGGCCTGGGAGGGCGAGGACGGGCCGGCCGAGCTTGCCGGCGAGGCGGGCGGTGTGGTGGGCGCCGCTGCGCCGGCCGGCCTCGACGATCAGGGTGGTCGTGGTGAGGGCGGCGATGAGCCGATTGCGGACGAGGAAGCGGTGGCGCGCCGGCGGGGTGCCGGGCGGGTATTCGCTGACGAGGGCACCGCGGTTGCTGACGATCCGGTTCAGCAGGCTGATGTGTCCGGCTGGGTAGCCGACGTCGATCGCGCAGCCCAGCACGGCGACGGTCACGCCGTCGGCGGAGAGGGCGCCGCGGTGCGCGGCGCCGTCGATGCCGTAAGCGGCGCCGGAGACCACCGGCACGCCTCGTGCGGCCAGCTCGTAGGCGAGGTCGGCAGCGTAGTGTTCGCCGTAGGCGGTGGCGGCCCGGGATCCCCCGATCGCGATCGAGGGCGCGGCCGCCAGCTCGTCCAGCCGTACGTCGCCCTGAACCCACAGGCCCAGTGGTGGCCCGCCCAGGGCGCCGCTGTCGGCGTCCAGAGTGCTGAGTCCGGCGAAGACGTCGGCCGGCCACTCGTCATCCTCGGGGATCACGAACCGGCCACCGAGATCGGCGGCGGTCTGGAGACTGGTGTCGACGGAACGCCAGCTCACGTGGGGGCGGCACTTGTTCAGGATCTCGGTGGGGGCGGTGCGTTCGGCTACGTGGTGGGCGGCGTCGACGGGCCCGATGTCGGCGATGTAGTGGGCGATGACCGGGGTGGTGGGTTCGGCGGCGTGCTGGAGGAACGCGCGGGCGCGCCGCGCGTCGGCGGAATCGGACATGAGACTCCTTCAGGCAGTGTGCTGGAGGGCGAGGGGGTGAGGGCGCTCAGGTCTCGTCGGGGAAGCGGCGGACGCGGATTTCGTCGCCGCGACGCTCGACGACGGTGCCGACGGGCCACTGCGCTGCGATCCGGAGCAGCTCCATCGCGTCGTTGGCGGCGTCAGTGCGCAGCTGGGGAGTGTCCTGGAAGCGGAGGGCGAGGAGCATGGTGTAGAAGCGGTCGACGTACTCCGTCGGGGTCATGTCGGATTCGACGATCTCGGCCGTTGTGGTGGCCTGGCGGGTGTCGAAACCGACGAAGCTGCGTGCGCATCCGCAGATGGGGCTGTCGGGATTGTCGTGGCATGTGCTGGCGAGGTCGACGAGTTCGACGCCGGGGACGCTGTTGGAATCGTTGTCCCGCTCGCCTTGGGTGCGGTGGGTGGAGACGAAGTACTTGAGCACGGGTTCCTCCTCGGTGGCTCCGCCCGGGTGGGCGGTGGACGCGGCCTTCGCCAGCGGGCCCCGCGGATCCGGGGCAAGGCGGGCACAGGAGAGGTCGCTGTCCCTCGTGGACGGTGGGCTTGCCCCGGACCGCGGGTCTGCTGCACTGCGCTGCAGCCACGCCGAGCCGGAGCCCAACGGGGAGGACGCGTCGGGTGCTGCGTATCGCGCATGACCTGACACCCAAAGTTATTACCAGAAAATCCGCCACACTTGTGGCGAATTACTGGTTTGTGGTGCACTCTGGTTTCAGAAGGTGATCCACGGTGGTCCACAGGGAGCGGCCACAATGGACCCTTCTGGGGATCCTTTCCGCCTCAACCCCTGGCGGTAGAGGGGTTCCCGGCTCGGGAGAGGGCACTGGGGAGGGCGCCTCTCCCGAGCCGAAAACTTCAGCAACCGGCGATGTACAGTAGCTTTCGACGAATGAAGTTTCCGCGCACAAGGCGACATTGTGGATCGATTGTCGGCTCTCGCGCGTGCGTTGACGAGCCGCTGCCCTCATGCTGGAGACAGTGCTTCCGGGCAGCCGCGCCGTGCCGTAGTCCGACGGCGGTCGCCCTATGACAAAGATATGTGTGGGGCGTATCGCGATTTCGCTGCTGTCGTTGGCTGCTCCGCGAGCGTCACGATGGCAGCTGGGGCACCGGCCGACGCGGCCGAAGCCTTCCCTGGCGCCGATGTGGTGTTCGACCAGCCGGATGCAGTCCAGCTGTGCGAGGACGTTGGCCCATCTGCTTAACTGGTACCGAGAGCTCGGTCGGTTCGGCCTTTGGGCCACCAAACGGTTTCAACGCGACCAACCTGGCGCCGGCCGGATTCGGCCAGGAACACCGTGAGAAGAATGATCGCTCACTCTGCTGACACGCGTCCGACTGGGGTGCGCCGGCGACCACGACGCCAGCTTCCTACTTGGTGAGCAGACTTCAGGAATCGGAGTCGAACTTTGCCAGGACGACAGGCTGTTCGATCTGATCCAGCGGCAAGGGCGCACCGGATTCGGTCGGCCTTGGTCGCTGGGCGAGCAACCGTTAGTGCTTCGAGGACTCGAGATCGATCACTGCGCTCGTGGCCACAATCGCCGCGGCCACCGCTGCCTTGTCCTCAATCCGGCGCCGCGCCGAGGGGTCAACGCGCCACTGTCGTTGATCGCCGATACCGGATCTCGGTATCGGAAGCTTGCGTGTCAAGCTCACCGCGCCCGCCGCTGCCCACCCGCCGTAGGTCGCGGTGTGGTCATAACGGTGCCGCGACGTCCGCCCTGGTGTACCCCGGCCCGGCACTGTCAATGTGACAGAACGTGCCCGGCGGGGACGCCACTGCGAATGTGGCTCATCGCAAGTCGAAACGGCAGAGAGCGGCGTAAATCACGGTCACAGACGGCAATTCGGATCTGGTCGTCCACTCCGCGTTGCCGCTGACGAAAGCCGTCAGGTTGCTGCTTTCGGGTGGGCCTTGGCGTAGGGGTTTCGGCGCAGGTGGTGCGAACGGTAGACAGGGAAGTTCGGGGATTGCGGGAGAGTTTCTGGGATGACTGGTTCGGGTGTGGCACGCAGTGGTGGCGCGCGTGTGTGTGCCGTAGGCGTCGCAGTAGTTTCGACGGATGTGGTTGCGGATGCCGGCCGGCGACGAGGTTGGTCTGTGCTGTGGCGGAGAACGGGTCGGCGTTGTGGATGTTGATGATGTCGACCGCTTGCAGGACCGCCGGCTTGCCGCGGGCGGTGGCATCCGGGCGCGCTCAGTTGCTGAGCTTGGGCCGCAGCGGCAGTCACACGAGGTCGGCCGATCTGGCACTGGAGCAGTTCGCGGGCGGGTGACTCCCAGACAGTTGCCGTCGATGCCGGCGCACTTCACGAGCCGCGCCGTCGAACTCGAGGAGCTGGACCGCATCGCTGCGACCGTGGATGGCGCGCCGGGATCGGGTGCGCCGGTAGCGGTGATCGTCGGGCCCGGTGGCGTCGGAAAGACCGCCCTGGCGGTCACGTGGGCCGCGCGCAACGCCGACCTGTTTCCCGATGGACAGCTCTATGTCGACATGCGCGGTTTCTCGGCGGACCCTATGGCACTGCCGCAGGAGGTACTGGCAGCGTTTCTGCGTGCTCTGGGAGTTGAACCCGGGCTCGTGCCGGTGGAGATCGCCGAGCAGGTGACGTTGTTTCGGACGCTCACAGCGGGGCAGCGGCTCCTGGTCCTGGCAGATAACGTTGCGTCGGCGGCTCAGGTCCGACCGCTGATACCGGCTGAAGCCGGCTGCATGGTGGTGGCCACGAGCAGGCTACGACTGGAGGGCCTGTTCTCCGAGGGGGCCCAGTTCGTGGAGCTGGATCCGTTGCCGCACGGGCATGCGGTGGAGTTGCTCGCTCGCACGGTAGGGCAGCGGAGGGTTGCTGGTCAGCACCAGGACGTCGTTGATTTAGTGCGGTTGTGCGGGCGGTTGCCGATCGCCTTGCGGGTCGCTGGGGCGCGGCTAGTGTCACGTCCGCGCTGGAGCGTGGCGAGAGTCGTTGCCGAACTGAGCGATGAACGGTCGCGGCTGGAGAAGCTGTCAGCTGACGGTGACTCATTGGTGGCGTCGACATTCGACTGGTCGTATCACGCTCTTTCTGAGCACGTGGCACGGCTGTATCGGTTGGTCAGTGTGCACCCGGGCCCGGACTTCGGTGTGGGGGTGGCCGCTGCGGCCAGCCTACTGACGCCCGAACAGGCGGCCGAGGGGCTGCAGGTCTTGGTGGATGCGAGCCTGCTGGAGGAGCTGGACGTCGATCGTTTTCGCTTCCACGATCTGGTGCGCTTGCATGGGCGAGCGCAGCGCGATCTGGAGTGTGACGAGGTGCTCGCGCGGGTTGGGCAGTGGTACCTGCGGGAGATGACGCGCGCAAACGTGGTGGTGATCCCGGGACGCTGGAGGGTGAGTCAGACAGCCGAACAGCTTGATGGTGAGCCTGCGCGATTTTCCTCTGGGGCGGCAGCTCTGGAGTGGCTTGCCGGTGAGCTGCCGAACGCCCTCATGGTGCTGGAAGCAGTGGTTGCAGACCACCAGAACGAGCTGGGGTGGCAGCTGTGTGAGGCGCTGTGGGAGCTGGTGCTCAATCGGAAGCACTATCCGGAGTGGCTGCGGTCTCACGAGCTGGGTATCACCGCGGCGCAGCGGTGTGGCAACCAGATTGCGGAGTCGCGGTTGCGGCATCAGCTGGGGCGCGCCCACCTGGATCTGGGGGACCTTGGGCAGGCCGAGCAGCAGACGCGGCGGGCGCTTGAGCTTGCTCGGGAAGCGGAGGATTCCCGCAATGAGTCCGCCGCACTGCAGCAGCTGGGGATGGTGGCGCAGCATCGCGGTGACCTGGATGATGCGGTGTCACTGTTTGCTGCCAGCTTGCAGCTGGAGCAGGACTTGGGTATCCAGCGTGGGGTGGCGTTACGTCATCGACGGATCGGGGATGCGCTTCGTCTGGCCGGCCATGATGCGCAGGCGACGCGGCACTTGGAAGCAGCCGCGCAGTTGTTCGCCGAGCTTGGGGATGAGAAGAGCGAAGCACAGGTGGCCCTTGGACTGGCCCGGATCGAGGCGCGATCCGGGCGTGCCGGGGCGGCGATGCGTCGTTTGCAGCGGGCTCGAGGTGTGCTGGGCAGGTCAGGGTCCGCGGTCTATGAAGCGGACGTCTTGGTTGTACTGGCCGAGGTTGCCGAAGGTGACGACCAGCGTCTTGCGGCCCGGGGCTACCTCCGTGAGGCGGTGGCGTTGTTGAGCGAGGTTGGCGGCGCCGCGCTGGATCGAGCGAGGGCGGCGTTGCGCAGGATCGATGCGGTCGATCGAGGCGAGGCCGGCCAGTCTCCAGTTGGTGATCAGCCAGAGGAAGGCACTGACCGCGGCAAGCTCGTCCGCGGTGACGGGGAGGACGGTGACGTCTCCGGCCCTGTCGCCGAGCAGTAAGCCGGTGGCGCTGAGGGGTACGGCACCGACAGTGAGACCGGGGAGGTGGTCGAACGCGGCGGCCAGTGCCGCGCGAGCGTCGGCCCGGCACCTCGCCGGCGAGGTGATGAGAACATCGGCAAGGGTCTGGTGTTCGTGTGGGCAGCTGTCGAGGCGGGCGGTGAGCAGGGTGCCGTGATGGCGGCCGCGGGTGTATTGCCAGCACATCAGGCCGTTATGCGTGTCACCGGCGTGGACGGTGTGGGCAGTGAGGATCGGCTGTTCGGTGGTCATGGCGTCCTCGGCGTCGGCAGGGGGACTGGAGAGGTCGGCACGGCACGGGCGGGTTCGGGCAGGTTGAGCAGCCGGTAGAGGGTGCGGCGCAGGATCTGGCCGGCGCGCCCCGGCTGTGAGGTGAGCAGTTCTCGGATGAGTTCGGGGAGCTCGGCGGTGTCCCGGGCCCGGGCGGCGGCATCCAGCTGTGGCTCGAGCGGCTGGTCCAGCTGCCAGCGGGGCGCATGCCGGGCGAGGATTTCGGTCGGGGTGCCGGGCAGTAACGGCCGGTCGGGAGTATCGGCGAGCAGGATCGACGCGCCGGTGGTGGCGCCGTAGCCGGTGACAGATCCGTAGTCGCCGATGACGTGGTCGGCAGCGACCAGGGCAGCGCGCCAGCCTTCCTCCGGCGGGAGCAGAGTGAGGCCGGCGCGGAGAGCGTCGGCGAGCCAGGAACGCAGCTGCCAGGAGCTGTGGTGGGACCAGATTTGCGGGTGCAGAGCGGCCACAACGCGGTAGCGGTCGCGGGGGAGCTCGGCGATGACGCGGTCGAACATGTCGGGGTGACGGCCGAAGGCCGATCGCGGCGACCAGGTGGAGGTGACCATGACGACTTGCTGATCGTCGGAGGCGCCCAGAGCATGCCGGTACTGGTGGCGGAAAGGGAGGCTGGCGGTGAGGCGGTCGAGTGCGATGTCACCAGCCACGACAGCGGCGGGTAGCGCGGGTGGGCAGAGCTGCGCGAGCAGGGAGTGTTCGCGGTGGTGGACGAGGACGATCGCGTCGGCGCGCAGGCGCCCGTCGCGCATCAGCAGATCGGGGTTGAGGTTGGTGCGCAGGTGCGGTGGCTGGGTGAAGGTGGTGCCGGGCGGGCTCCCGTTTCGGTATTGACCGAAGCCACCGCCGTGCGGGACGAGCAGTGTGGGCGCGGCGAGTTGGTCGAGTCCGGCGACGCTGCCGGCGATGACGAGGTCCGGGCTGCTGCGGCGGGCTTGTGCCCAGGGCAGTACGACGGCGCCGTGGGCGTGGAGGAATTCGTGGGTGGCGTGCCAGTTGTCGTCCTCGTGCGGGTTGGTGAAGACGACTTGGATGCGGTGGTCGGCTTCCAGTAGTGGCAGTAGGTCCAGCAGGCGGGTGCCAGCAACGATGTGGGGCACGAGTACGAGTACGGATTTCGTGCCGCGGCGGGTGAGCAGGTGCCGATCGGCGGGGTCAATGGGGCTTCGTACCCAGGTGGCAGCATTCATCGCGTATTTCCTCCCTCGCAACGGCGGTTTGCACACACGTTGCCGGGCGGGCTTGAGAGACAGCTTCCAGCCTGTGCTTCTGGTAGTTGACAGTTGATCAACGGTTGATCTTCAGTGTTGGATCTCGGTGCCGAACGTCGTTGTGGTGGACGTGTTACGGTCGTGCTGGGCGGCGCGGTTCTGCGACAGAAGTGCTCTTCTTGGAGGCATCCACAATCGTGGAATAATCGGATTTCGTTGTGTTCCCGTGATGCTGAAGGGCTGATGATCGGCCAGCCGTGGGGGATCCGTCCTCGCCTGCCAGTTCGTGATCGCTGTCCGAAATTTGTCATTGTCTTGGATCGAACGGCGAAAATAGGGCCCTGTCCTGCGGATTTGCGGGCATGGAACCCGCCTGCAGTGATCATGATTTCAGGACATATGAGGCTGTGAACTGGCTGTCTGTCGAGGTAGGTGTGAAAATATCTTCGGCGGAGAGGGTTGGCGATGGATCTCGCCACGGGAGGGGTCTGGGTGGAAATCGGCTTCGGAATTCTTGGGCAAACGGCCTTGCTTCTGCACGGGAATCGGGACGTGAAGCTAGTGCGTGGTCGGCCCGGCAAGGTGCTGGCGGCGCTGCTGGCAGAGTCGAACCAGCGGGTGCCGCTGGACACTGTAGTTGCGTGGGCCTGGGATGAGCGGGAGAACATGCCGCAGGATGTCCTGGGCACTCTTCATCAGGTTGGCGCGAGGCTGAGGCAGGTTTTTCAGGCCGAAGGTGCTGATCCGCGCTGCATCAGCATCGCCAAGGGCGGCTGTCGACTGGAGGTCGATGATCAGTGGATCGACTATCGGCAGTTCCGGACCGCGATGATTCGAGCGCGTGGGTTTGACGAACAGGGCCAGCATGATCGGGCTCATGTCGAGGCGCTCGCCGCGCTGCGGCTGCGCCGTGATGAGGCCCTGTGGGACCTGCGGACCGACGCCGCCGAGGACTGGCGCCGTCGATGGGCGCGCAACGAGTGGATCCCAGCCAACGCGTTCGTGGCGGCTCAGCAGTTGCTGGTGGGCCAGACGGAGCTGGCGGTGGCTCGCTTGGAGGAACTCGATAGCGCACATCCGATGGAACTGAGTGTGGCGAAGTTGCGGATTCGGGCGCTCGTGGCGGCCGGCCGGGGGTTGGAGGCAGCCGAGTATTTCCGGCAGGTCTATCGGGAGTTCCGGGAGCGCGGAGACCTGCATGCGGCTGATGAGCTGCGCTCGGTTTACACCGAGGTGATCAAACCCGGTGCGGTTCCGTTTCCGGTGTTGACGCGGCCATCGCCGTCTCAGAGCAAGCCCGGCGCCATTGAGCAGGTCCCACCGCCGGTCTGGCACCTGACGCCGGAGTCTGACGGCGTTGTGGGTCGAGAGGGGGTTGTCGCCGAGCTCGACGCGTTCACTACCGATTCAGCTGGCCTTCCCCGCTCCGAGGTGGTGATGCTTACCGGGGGGCCAGGGGTGGGTAAGACGACGGTGGTGTCGAAGTGGGCACATCGAGCAGCGAGCCGCTATCCGGGCGGTGTTGTCATGTTCGACTTGCGAGGTGACGGCCAAACCGCCGGGGCATCTGCACCTGACATCGTCGAACTGCTGCTGGAGCTGCTGGACGTCCAAGTCGACCAGATCGTGTCCTCGATCGCCCGAGCGGCACGATTGACCCGCATGCTGCAGCAGCGGCGGATGCTGGTGATCTTGGACAACGTAGCCCGGACAGATCAGGTGGAGCCGCTGCTGGGCGTCCTGGCGGGATGCACAGTTGTGGTGGTGACTCGCCAGCGGCTGTCGGCGTTGTTGGCGGCGCGCACGACGCCGGTGGTGACGGTGGCGCCCTTGTCTGATCAAGCGGCGCGGGAGCTGCTGGAGCGGCGGGTTGGAGTGCGGGGCCGGCAGGACGCAGCCGGGGTGAGCGGATTGATCCGGTTGTGCCAGGGCAATGCACTGGCGTTGACACTGGTGGCCGTGCGTGCGGCGGCTCGGGCGGGCATGCGGTTGACCACGTTGGCCGAGGCGCTGCGAGACGCGGACATGTTACTGGATCTTGGCAATGACGGTGATGGGCCGGGGCGGAGCCTGAGGTCGGCGTTCACGCTGTCGTTCCAAGGCCTCGGGGCCGCCGAGCAGCGAACTTTCGCGATGCTGGGCCTGCACCCGGGTGTGGAGGTGGCTTCGGACGCGGTCGCGGCGGCGGACGGTCGTCCGGTCTCGAGCGTTCGGCGGTCTTTGGATTTCCTCGTGGCCGCGCATTTGATCGAGCAACCCGGTGATCTGGACCGCTATCGGATGCACAACCTATTACAGCTGTTCGCGGTTTCCCTGGCAGTCAAGCTGCCCGATGTAGAGGCGGCGCGACGCAGGCTGCTCGAGTTCTATCTGGTGACCGCATTCGAGGCGCACCGGATGGTGTATCCGGGCCGGGGGCGTTTGGCCATGCCGGCGATCAGCGCCGGAGTGACGGCTGCACAGTTCGCGACAGCGGCAGCGGCACGGCAGTGGTTTCTGCGCGAGCGCACCACCCTGACCGCCGCGGTCGAACTTGCCGCGCAGGTGCAGTTACACGAGATCGCGTTCACTTTGCCCTCGCTCACCGCGGATGTTTTCGATCGGCACGGTCACTTCGGTGACATCATCACCGGGTTCACGGTCGCAGCATCTTCGGCTGCGACGGTGGGTGATGCGGATGCCGAGGCCTCAAGCCTGAACGATCTCGGACACGTCCTGCTGCTAATGGGGCAGGACTCGCGAGCAGAGCCGTACCTGGAAGCCGCCTTGCGCCTGGCCGACGCACATGGCATCGGTATCGGACGGGTAACGGTGATGCTGAACATGGCGCGGCGGCACCTGCACGCCGGACGGGTGGCACAGGCGGTGAGGATGTCGCGGGAGACGTTGGCCGCAGCACGGGCCTTAGGGGATCCGGAACGGTGCGCTGCGGCGCTGCATCGCCTTGCCGATGCGTTGCTGGAGCAGGGCGGCCAGCAGGGCGAGGCGCTTGAGCTGTATCGAGAGGCTTTGGCGTTACGAGATCGCATCGATGACGGGCCCGGCTGCATCCTGACCCACATCGCCATGGGCGATCTGCTGACTCGGATGGGACGGTACGAGGAAGCCGATGAGCATTGCCAAAAGGCGGCCGCGTTGGTGAGCACGAGCCAGCACCTGCCAGCGGCGATGAAGCTGAACACCGTCCTGGCGCGGCTGCGTCATGCTGAGGGCGATGACCGGGCGGCGTTGAAGCATGCTCATCGCGCGGTTGAGCTTGCTGATCGGTCAGGGCACGCGACAGGGCGAGGCAGGGCGCTGAGCACGCTGGCTCAAATCCTGCGCGACCGGGGCAATATCGATGATGCGCGTGCGCTGTGGGAGCGGGCGGCGCGGCTGTTCCGTGATCGGGAGCGGGTCGGGCAAGCGCGGCGGATCGAGGCGCTGCTGGAGGAACTGGATTTCGCGGTGATCCCACGGGCGCGTGACGGCGACACGGTGGCGATGCCATCTCCACGGCTGTCGAGTTCATGACCGCGACTTCGGCGAGCTGGCTCGGCCGCTGCGTCCTTCCTGCAGCACCCGCGCAACCGAGACCGTGTCGAGCTGCACTGCGTGGGAGCGGACTACACGCCCCGGGTGGCCAGCAACCATAGCCGCATTCGCTGGACCGGGTGGCACCTAAGCGTGGCCGACTTCCTCCGAGCCGTGGACTTCGACCTAGCGGCGCTCCCGCTGCAGAACTCGGTCTTCAACGCCTGCAAGCCGGACTTGACGCTGGTGGAGGTGGCCGCGCTCGGCATCCCTCGGTGATGTCCGGCGTGGGCCCGTACGCCGAAGCACACATGGCCGGCGTACCGAGCGTGCTGGTGCTCAACGGCGCCAGCACGCGCCGCGACTGGTAAGGCGCGTTCGAGACCTGGTCGACGACGCCGAGGCGCGTACGCAGCTCAGCAAGCAAGCCCGCGAGTGGGCCGCCACCCGAACGATTGAAGCGAACATTCACCGCTGGGAGGAGGCGTACGCCTCATGACCGAGACCGCGGTGATCGTCCCCTTCGGACGACCTGAGGGCGAAGCCGGAGAGATCCGGGAAGGCGTTTGGTGGAAGCCGCGCGCCGAGTGGGAGCGCACCGACTGCGACTTGATCGTGTCCGCTGACCCCGAGTTCGGGCCCGAGGCAAGTTCTCGGTCTCCCGGGCTATCAACAGGGCCGTGAGGCACGCCCGCCGGAGTTCGATCGCTTCGTGTGCTTCAGGCGGACATGCTCCCGTCGTTGCCGACGGTCGAGTGGGCCGCCACCGAGTTGGGGACCGAGCCGTGGACCCTGCTGTTTGATCGGGGAGCTTCGGTGAGCGAAGCCGGAACCAAGGGCTGGGTGGTGGCCGGCCACGAGTTCGACCACCCGGAGCCGGAGAGGTTCTCGTCGCCGTGCGTCGGACCGATCGCTTTCACCCGCGAGGCCTTCGCCAAGGTCGGCGGCTTCGACGAGCGGTATGAGGGCTGGGCCTACGAAGACGTAGACCTCTGGTACAGCCTGCAACGCGACACCCCGCGCGCCAAGCCGCAGACTTACCTGGGCACCGCGTTGATCCAGTTCTGGCATCCGCAGGATCACCACGATCTGACAAACGCCAACCCGAACGTGCCGTTGTTCTTCGAGACGTGGTGACGGCGGCTCGCTCCCAGAGGTAGCGAGAGCCCTCGGCCCAGGCCCGCGCACAGCAAGACGCGGAGGGCGCTCCCGGCCCGCTGTCCGTCCAGAGCAGCGGGCCTGGAGCGGTGGGTTAGTCCTCCTCTCGGCCGATAATGACCAGCGCGACCACCAGGGGTGCGGCTACGCTGAAGAGCGCCCCTGTCTGCGGGTCGATGTGATTGATGACCTGCGTGAACACCGTGATGAGCGCGGCGATCAGGGCCTTGATCTCGTCGATGGACATCGGCGTCTCCTGCCGACGGAGCAGACGCCCTGGGAAGCGCCACAGTCGGGAAGCCCCTTCCTGCGCGCATTGGCGCTTGAAAACCAGCCCGCGTACAGGACGACGAAGGCCGACATCCGAAGTGACGTTCATCACATGCAGTGAAGTGGCTGGTGAGGCTGAGGCTCGACCTCGCCGCGTTGCTGGCCAGATCGACGAGCGGCTGCTGACGCTGGCCGAGGGACGACGAGTCCTGACCGAGTTGGACCCGCTACTGTTCGCCCTGGTCTACCTGCCCCACCACCTGCGCGGACCGGAGACCGGAGACGCGATCAGCTTCAGCGGAGCTCACTTCGAGTGGTGCGAGCTGGCGCAGCGCTACATCCGGCCGATCAACACGTTCGAGCACGGGGACCTGCGCGATGCGATCATCGCCCCGCGCGGGCTCGGCAAGTCCACTTGGTGGTTCCTGATCTTCCCGATGTGGATGGCCTCGCATGGCCACCGGAGCTTCCTTGCAGCCTTCGCCAACTGCGACACCCAAGCGAC
The DNA here is from genome assembly GCF_013364075.1 of Amycolatopsis sp. Hca4. Taxonomy (GTDB): domain Bacteria; phylum Actinomycetota; class Actinomycetes; order Mycobacteriales; family Pseudonocardiaceae; genus Amycolatopsis. The sequence continues at coordinate 2,489,842 of NZ_CP054925.1, read as the reverse complement.
GGACCACAGCGGCACGTTCAAACGGGAGATCGTGACCAACGCACTCCTGCGCTACGACTTCCCGAAGCTCTGCGCTCCGGCCAGGCGTCCGACCGGCGTATCCATCTCGGACTCGCAGCGGATGTGCATCGCTGAGTCCGGCTTCGTGTTCACCGGACGCGGCATCGACTCGCAGGTGCTCGGCCTGAAGATCGGCTCCCGCCGGCCGGACCACATCATCCTCGACGACATCGAGGGGACCAAGGGCAACTACAGCGCGAACCAGAAGGTCTCGCGGCTCAAGACGCTGGTCTCCGGCATCCTGCCGATGAACAACAAAGCCCCGGTGATGATGGCTGGCACCGTCGCGATCCCGGGCGCGATCGTCGACGACATCGCGGCGAAACAGCGCGGTGAGCAGTACCCCGCGTGGGTCGATGACGAGCGGTTCACGCCTCGGTACTTCGACGTGATCCAGACCGACGAGCGCGGCAACGAACGCTCGCTCTGGCCGGAACGCTGGTCAATGGACTGGATCAGCACGGTCCGGCACACCCGACAGTTTCAGATCAGATGCGCAACGACCCGATGGCCGCTGACGCCGCCTTCTGGTTCGGTGAGGACTTCGTGGTCCGCACCGGCGTGGCGATCACGCACAAGCTGGAAAATTCGGCGCGGTTTGATGGGAATGTGGCGGATGGGTGCCGCATGCTTCGGTATCTGAGATGGATTCGGCGTAGTTAGGGTGCACACTGGCTGGCGAACTACGCGCTGAGGCGACATATAGCCACTTGAACGCTGTTCTTTTGTAGAACCGCCTTCTGTGACGCGGTAGGAGTCGAGGTGAACACGCCGGACATCGATCACTTACAGTGATATCAGCGATCTCGCATCGTAGTGATCATTCCGTTGAGCCTAAGGGTTGTGGTTTCATGATCGAGAGCCTTCACGGAGGGAGGTTGCGGATATCGCCTGATCGGGTGGCGTTACCAGCGAGTAACGTGAATTGACCTCACGTAAACGAAGGATTTGACAGCAGAGGTTGCTCTGAGTTGCTCGATGCGTTGATGACCCCCCGTTCGGGGTCATCAAGTCGTAGGCTAAGTTCGTCGCCAATGCGCGGATTTCAATACGCGCTCTGAACCTGAAGGTTGGCGATGAAGGGTTTCTGTCTGGGCCTGCTGGTGGCTGGTGCTATGTCGCTGCCGTCCGCGGCGATCGCGTCGGCTGCGACGGTGGTGCCCGCGTCGGTTTCCGGCGCGGCGCCGGTGTCTGTAGCGGCGCCGGTCAATGCGGACTTGGCTGTTTCGATGGCGCAGTGCGACTACTGGCGGTATTACTAAGCGTGAGGTGCCCGGTGTCCTGCCGGGCATCTCATTGCTCGTGGCGATCTAGCGAACAACGTTCAACAAGTCGCTGAGTTTAGTTCATGACTGTGAAGGTCGTCCCGGTCCGCGAAGCTCAACGCCTGCATCCAGCAGCATCCGCCTCGTGACATCTCGACCCAAGCCGAATTTCCTGCCGGTTTCAATAATTGACTTGCCGCTGTGATAGGTCTCGACCATTCCTGGCGGAGCTGGCTTCACCATCGGGCGCTTCTCGCGAAAGACGACGCCCTGGCTTCTCAGAACGCTGCGAAGCGTGCGGTAGCTTCCATCGAAGCCTTCCATCAATACACTCAGTGTGTCGCCTGCCCGATAGCGGCGACTTAACTCGTCTGCTTCTGCGCGAGTTATATCTTCGGCGAGTCGCTGCGCCCCCCGGCGAGAGCCGTGTGTGTCCTTGTCTTTACTCATAAAATCACCGCCGCCCGGAAAGTTGATCCGACATCGCCGAGGGGTTCGTGCCGTATTCTCCCGCCTCAGCCGATTTCACTTGCTCGCCGAGGTATGGCCATTTATGCGGCCGTGGGCGCCGATAGACAAGTTGTACTCGGCCGTTCGTTTGAGCGGCATATGTCTCTGCCGTAGTCATCGCAGGTTCACTCCTCGAGTCACGAGTGTCCTGGGCGTTGAGTGGTTCGTAGTCAGGGATGGGACCGGCGACACGGCGACCTGTGACGCGACAGGCCTTGGCAGGTATCCGGACGGACCTTGCAACCGGCGACGCTTCTCGACAGTTTGGCGCGCGTTGGTCTTCGCACCATGTGAGAACTGCCGTTTCTGTGGCGATCCGGCCGTAATGGACCACAGGGCGGCCGCGGGCCAGGGCGCAGCGGCGCTGATTGGCATAGCGATGTCACCCGGTCGGGAAGTTGGTGTTCGGATACTGTTCGTAACGGTGAGATGGACCCAGTCTGGTTATGAAACGCTGCACCACGCCCAGCTGTTACACCCGGCGCGTCGGGAGGTTCTTCATCGTCGTTCAATCGGCGCTGCCGTTAGCAGAACTTCGACGTCCGACTGAAGCTCCGCAGGTGGAGGTCTCCGTCGGCGCACGATGCTGAAGTCGGCCGAGACTTCCGGGTCAAGTTCGTCGATCGCCTGGGTCCGTACCTGCGACTGCGTCACCGGTGCAGACGAGGTAGCGATGTGTGATCAGCGTCAGAACTGGCTGTGGACCGTCTTCCACGGCTCGTACCGCCTGGCCGCTCCGGTCATGCTCTTGAATGGCATCCCGACGATCACCCGGCGGTCAGCGGCCCGTGGGCGCTTCTTCGTCCCCAACACCGGGCATCAGCGGTTCGACCACCTGCCACTGCTCATCGATCTGCTTGTACCCTATGCACCACAAACCAAGATCACATCAGGCCGCACCACCTGCTTTGAGGGCAGGGTCTAGTGGCTGGTTGGTGGTGTGCCGTCACGCCAGACGCATGGTGTGCTGGCGCCGATGTTGAGGCGGCCGGCAGAGGATGCTTCCAGGCTCATGAGGTAGTCGTCGCGTGAGGCGTTGAGGAAGAGGTCGTGGGGGCGTTTGTCGGTTTCCACGTGCCAGCCGTTGGCCGCGAACCACGTTTTCAGCTTGTCGAAGTAGGTGGTGTTGGCTGCGGTGTCGATCCCGTCGACCCAGTAGTTGACGCTTGTCAGGACTTTGCCGGTGGGCCTGTCGGTGGAGTCGTTGCACTGCAGGGGCTGGGGTCCCTGGTCGGTCAAGTCAAATCCGCTGGGGAAGACTGCGCCGGCTGCGTCCTTGACCATCTTGTCCGCGTTGGCTTGGACCTCGGCGAGTGAGGCGGTCTTTTCCATGTTTCCCTGCTCTCCGCACGCCGACACCGTGAACAGCAGCGCCGTCGCTGCTGCGGCTGCGAGGGCGCGCGTGATGGTTGTCCGGATCCTGGTGTTCATGGTCGGCCTCCGGCGATAACGTTGCCCATTGACCTGAGCGAGTCGGAGCGCGGGAGCCAGTAGTCGCCGTGTGAGGTCAGCGGGTTGGTCGATTCGGACTGGAAGGTTTGTCCGCCGAACCATGCTGTTGTCGGGTCGGGGCCGAGGGGGTCGATCGTGTCGGCGGCGGGATTGTCGAAGTTGGTCAGGGCGGGGATCGGGTCGGTGGGTGCTTTGGTGGAGTAGAGGTGCTGGCCGACTTGGTCGGGTGGGATGCCGTCGAGGCGCAGGTCGCCTGCGCGTTGGACGCCGACGCCGGGGCTGGCGACCATGACGAGGTTGTCGGCGGGGAGTCCGAGGTCTCGGGCGGTTTGTCCGACGACGGTGGTGCCGTAGCTGTGCCCGATGATCGTGGTGTTGACCTTGCCGGTCTGGTGGGTGGCGCCGAGGCCGTCTTGGAAGCGGCGGAGTGAGGTTTCGGCGTGGTCGGCGTAGCTGGTGCTGGCGGCGTCGACGAGGGGTTTGCGGGGCGTCGTAGCCGGCCCAGGTGATGACCGAGGTTGAGGGTGAGCCTGCGCGTTGGGCTGCTTGGACCATGGCGTCGGAGCGGTTGATGTCGGTGGCCATGCCGTCGTTGATGCCGGCGGTGGTGCCGGGGACGTAGGTGGCGACGTTGACGGCGGTGTCGGGGTTGCCGATGGCGATGACGGCCTGGCCGGAGTTCTGGGGGTTGATGCCGAGCAGGTAGGCGTGGGGTTGGCCGGGCAGGGGGTTGGTGAGGCGGTCGTTGATCTGGTCCATCCCGGTCAGTGTGCTGTTGAGGCGGTCGCGTTGCCGCTCGAGGTCGAAGTACTCGTTCTGCTGGGTGGGGTCGCTTTGGTTCAGGCTGTCCATCCGGTGCTGCAGGTCGTCGCGTTGGCGTTTGAGGTCGTCGTACTGCTGGGTGAACACGACGCGGTTGGCTTTGTCGCGGATGTCGGCGGGAATGCCGTCCATGGCGTCGATGTCGTCGGCGGTGCGCAGGGCCTGGGTGACTGCGTCGGCGACCTGGGTGCGGATTCGGGCGCGGTCCTCGGGGTGGATGTCCGGTGGCGCGTGGTCCGCGGGGAAGGTGCGATGAGGGTGCCGTCCTCGGCGATGCGGTAGCCGTATTTGGCGGCGAGGGCTTCGGCGTTGGTGATGGCGTGCTGGACGCCGGTGATGGCGTCGGCGGCTTGGCCGATCGCTTTGGCGACGACGCTGGCTCCGGCCGCCAGCTTGTCGATCCGGGTGAGGAGGCTGTGGTGGGCTGAGCTGGCGGTGTCGGCGGCCGGGCCGGACCAGCCGTCAACGGGCATGATTTTGCTGAAATCGTCACCTGATTGGGTGAGGATGTGGAGTCGTTGCTGCACGGTCTGGAAGATCTCGTCGAGTTGCGCGGCGTTCCACCGTTTGACGTCGGAGAGCGCGACCATCAGCGTGGTCCGTGCAGTCGGCCGGCGTCGGTGGTCGCGGTGGCGGCACCCTGGTCGCTGGCTTCGTAGCGGTCCGCGGCCAGGCCCAGGTCGCTGCCGTGGCGTTCGGCGTCGCTGCACCAGCTGCGGAACGTCATGCTCCAGCTCGCCCCGAACGAGGCTGCGGCCGGCGCTGCTTGGCCGCCGGGGAGGGCGTCGGCCAGTCCGGTGACGGGTTGGGCGCAGTCGGCGCTGCGCAGCTGGCTGAGCGCGTCGGCAATGGCTCGCCCGGCGGCTCGGAGCGCGTCAGGCACCGTCCGGAATCCCACTGTGTTCCCTCCGCGTAGTCGCCAAATCACACTACGGGACATTTGTGGACGGCTTCAACGCCGCGGGGTCACCCGGGAGGTCAGTAAAGGCAGGTCAGGGGCCTCTACCTAGATCAGGTTGAGTAGAAGCACTCAGCTGGGCGGTTCCCCCATCCGGTCGGCCTCGTCTGATGGGCTGTCTGGAGGCGCAGCGGGTTCTGTGTTGAGCGTGGCGGCGGCTGCGTCGAGCAGCTCGGCGAGCTGAGCTGCGGAGGCTGGTGGGGCGGTGCCGGCTCGGGCGGCTGCGCGTACTCGGTCCGCTGCTGAGGCGATCGTTGCGGAGATGTCGCCTGGGGCGAGGTCAGAGCTGGGCGTGGGGTCGGGGGAGTGCGACGGTGGTTGCATGGCAGCTTCTTTCGGTGTGTGAAGAGGTGGTCAGGGGGACTGAGGTGGACGTCGTTACTGCGGTTGCCTTGGAGGCCGGCCCCGACCACGCAGCTCGACGCCGGCTTCGAGCAGCATGCGTTTGGTGATGTCCCGGCCGAGTCCGAAGGCTTTCCCGGTGTCCTGGATCGATTTGCCGCTGTGGTAGGTCTCGACCATTCCCGGCGGCGCGGACGGTGTTATCGGTTGCGGTGCCCGGAAGATGACGCCTTGTCGTTGCAGGACGGTACGCAGTGTCCGGTAGCTGCCGTCGAAGTCGGCCAGCAGAGCGTTGAGGGTGGCGCCGGCGAGGTACCGGCGTTTCAGTTCGGCTGCCTCGTCGGCCGGCACATCCTCAGGGCGTCGGAGTGTCCGTCTGCCGGGAGCGTGCCGCTGGTCGGTGTCGTTCACACGCATCAGTGCTGCTCTGCTCGGGCGGTGCCTGAGCGAAGGAGATGGGTGTACTTCTGCACCGCGTTGGTCTGGAGTGTGAGGCACCAGCCGGTCCAGTCGTCCTCTTCGGTCTGGCCCTGCTCTCGCAGGCGTTCACCGGCCAGCCGGAACATTTCCGCGTTGTACCGGTGAAACTCGATCATCTCCACTAGTTCGGTGTCTGGTCCGGGGTTGCGGGTGTTCATGTCACGCTGCGCAGCCGACAGCGTTTCCGGGACCGCGGTGACCACGATGGTCATGATGTGACCCGGTACGCCAGCCGGACGTCTGCTCCGACGGCGAGGCTGATCGTCAGTTGTCGTTGGCAGTGACTGCCTTCGCGATGTGCGATCGGCGTGACAGGGAAGTTCCACAATGTACTCCAGATGATGTGGTGGGTCAGAGTTGCTTGTGCAGTTCGTTGGCAGCAGCGAGGTCCCCGGCAGCGCCGGGGCCGGCGTGGCTGAGCCGCTGGATGAGGTCTTCGGTGATGCGGCGGGTCACGCTGGTGTCGGCCATTGCGAGGCGGGCGCGGGCGGCCGCCAGGTCGATGCCGGCCCGGTAGCGCGGGGCGGCGGTGTGGCCCAGCAGGGCATGAGCGCGGCCCACGGCCGCCAACGCCGCCCTCGGCTGTCGGTCGGTGGTGAGGGCGTCGGCCAGGTAGGTCAGTGCTCGTGCCGCGCTGATCCGGTGTCCCGATCGGGTGAGCGCGCCGGCGGCGGTGTCGAGGAAGCGGATGGCGTCGGCGGGGTGGCCGAGGGCCAGGTGGGTTTGGCCGATGCGGCGTTGGGTGAGGGCGTGGCCGTGGTCGTCGACGACGCTGCGGTAGTGGCGCAGGGCGGTGGTGAGCTCGTGCAGTGCCTCGTCAGGGCGGCCGGCGGCGAGGTGGACACGGCCGCTGTGGGAGTAGACCAGGGCGCGAATGCTCGGCTCGGCGATGTCCTGGGTGAGGGTGGCCGCGGCGGCCGCAGCGTCGGCTGCCTCGTCAAGGTGGCGGAGGTCGGCCAGGGCCGATGCTTCGCGGGCGCGGAACACCGCAGCGATCGGTTGCCGGGTGTAGTGGGTGAGGGTGTGGCCGGCGTGCTGGGCGTGGGCCACGTCGTCGTGGTGGTAGGTGGTGCGGGCTAGGTGCCAGGTGGCTTCGGCGAGCTCGACGGCGATGTCGACGCGCCCCTGATCCACGGCGGCGGTGAGGGTGTTGCGCAGAACGCGGTGTTCCCAGGTGTACCAGTGCAGCGCGCGGCACCCGTCTCCATGGTCGTGTGGCGCGGTCTCGTGCGTGGCCGGTGCGCTGAAGCGGAGCGCGTCGTGGGCGATGAGCGGGATCGCGGCGCTGGCGGTGGCGGCGTACCAGTCGATGAGGCGGGTGTTCTGCGCGGACCGGGCCGGGCCGGGTACGTGGGCGCGTCGGTGGGCGGCGTGCTGGCGGGCCCGGGGTGCGAGCGTGTAGCGGTCGCCGGGGGAGTGCTGGTCGAGCAGGCGGGCGGCGTGCAGGCGCTGCAGCGCGGTGGTGGCGTCGGGTTCGCTGATGCCGAGGGCGGCTGCGATCGGGAGTGCGGTGGTGTCGGGCCCGGGGTGGTCGGCGATCAGTTCGTAGACCTGCTGAATCGGTGCGGGCAGGTGTGCGTAGGTGATGCTCACCGGCGCCACCGCCGGACGTCCCCGCAGGTCGACGCGCGGCGCGATGCGGTAAGGCTCCGGTGTGGTGGGTGCGCGCAGCGAGCGCTGGAGCGGGGTGTCGGGGGTGAGCTGTGGCCCGCTGAGCGCGGGGTGGGAAGGAGTTCGACGACCGGCCACAGCGGGACCATCGCCGCGGCGTAGAGCCACGTCCGGGTTCGCAGTTGACGGTAGGCCAGTGGCGCGGACGCCGGTCTTGTGCGGGCGGCGCGCAGCTCGCTGCGGGCGACGTGGAGCCCCACCGCCGGGTAGGGCGAGCAGATCAGCAGGGTCAGCAGGAAGTCCATGGACGGCGTCGTTTCGAGAGCGTGGCTGATGGGGCGGGGACAGCCATGGCCGGCAGTAGGCGGGTGAGGACGCTGTGGTCCGGCCCGTCGGTGGGGTCAACACCGGTACCGCGTTCTTGGCGCGGCCCGGGCGATGGTCAGGGGGAGCCGGCGCGGGTGGGCGGGGCTCGGGCTGGTCGATGTGGGTGGTGGCACTGTCGAGCCAGTCGCTTTGGCTGGTCGCGCGTTCCGCGATGGCCGGGACTGCGGGATGGGGCGGCGTGGCCGCGGCGTCGGGGTGCGCCGCGGCCACACCGCCCCGGGGGTGGGGGTCAGGTGGTGGGTGCGGCGGCCGGTGCGGTGTGTGTGGTGACCTGGGGTGTGCTGGGCAGCAGCTGGCGGACGTGGTGGCTGATCCACGGCGCGTAGGCGGCGATGTCGTTGTAAATGGTGGGTGAGGCGCCGCAGTAGGGGGTGGCGCCGCGGGAGACGGTCCCGATCAGGTACCAGGTCGGTCCGTGCTTCTGCAGCAGTCCGGAGCCGGAGTCACCGGAGCAGGCGCCGCCGCCGGTGGGCGGGACGCCGCCGCAGAGCTCGTCGGCGCCGATTCCGCCTGCGGCGCAGTTCTTGCTTGGCAGCAGCGGGATGTCGAGCTGGGCCAGGTCGGCCGGGGCCGGGCCGCTCCAGGTGGCGGGGTCGGCGTTGCGGGTGCCCCAGCCGATCGACCGTGCGGACTGGTGAAGCTGTGCGGGGGCGATGCGGGCGGGGCGGATGCCGCCGAGGTGGCCGATGAGGCGGATCAGGGCCTTGTCCCAGATCCAGCCCTGGGTGTCGGGATAGCCCCACTCCCACTCTTGCGGGACATCGATCTTGTCCGCGCGGCGCACGAGGCCGCCGTGGAGGCGGTTGGTCGAACCGAACCGGGCGTGGTAGATCGCCGGGTCGCCACGGTCGATGTCCGGCTCGCCCGCGGCGGCACGGAAGGACTCGAACCGGGCTTTGACCTGGGCAGGCATGCGCGCCTGCACGGAGGGCGGCGGCTGGTTGGTCACGCAGTGCGCCTGGGTGAGGGCCACCGAGGCGGGGACGCCGGTCTCGGTGTAGCCCTCAGCGAGGAGGGTGAGGCCGCAGGAGTGCCAGTCCGGGTCGCCGTGGTCGAGCAGCTGCAGTGACCCGGCGCCGGCGTAAGCGACTGTTGCCGGTTCGCCGCCGACGATCTGCGGGGAGACGATGTCGGTCGGCGGCGGCGCCGCGGCGGTCGCGGCGGAAACACCGGCCAGCATCGGCAGCAACGCCAGCGCTACGGCGATGGCTTTTCTGAAACGCACGAGCAGGAAGTTCCTCTCACGGTTGAGGTTGTCGCCGTGGTCGCGGATGTGCGACACGACGGGTGCGCAGTGGACACCTGGCGGCACACGAGGACTGGGTGTGTGCCGCCAGGCGCCACGGATCTCCCGTGCACCCGGGGAGCCGGTCTCTTGACTCCCGGTGGCACGAGATGACTGGCCACCCCGGGGTGACCGGTCGTCCGGTCCCGGTGCCGTCGAGCGGGGGGCGTGCTTCGTGTGACGGCACTGGTTCCGGCTTCCTGACCGTCCGCAGTCGGGGGTACGGACGGTCGGGAAGTCAGGTTCTGTCCGGGCGCCAGGGAGGTTCCGGCAGGCTGCTGTCCGAACCGGGCTTCTGGACCAGGACTGCGGCGGCGAAGTTGCCGCACACCGGCGGGTCCGCGGGCGGCCCGTCGGGATACCAGGCGAACGCCGGGCCTATCCCGGGTGGCAGCAGCGCGGTGCCGGCGATCATCGCTTCGATTTGTTCGTGGGTGGCGAGACTCCCCGTGCCGGGGCCGTGAAACCGCAGGGCGTCTTCGAACTCGAGGGCTTGGGCGGCGAGGTCGGGGTGGTCGGGCAGGAACAGATGGGTCATGGCGAGGAAGGCGCCGGCGGAGAGCCGAGCGAGGTGGGCTTGCACCAGCTGGGCGACATCGGTGCGGCTTCCGCCGTGGTAGGACAACATCGGGCCGAGCAGGAGCGCCACCCGGTCGTGTTCGGGAGAGACCAGGCCCGGGTTTTCGCGGGCTGTGTTGTAGAGGGTGTTCCACATCGCGGTGGGATCCCAGGGGTCGGCCTGGACTGCGTGAACGCCGTTGTCGACATCGGCGACCGTGCGCAGGTGGGCCAGCGTCAGCGGGTCGCGTTCGACGTAGATCACGCTCGCGCGTGCGCTGTTCTGTCGGCGGTTGTGGGTGCTGACTTCACTGCGGCGGATGATGGAGTGCAGGTCGTCCTGGTCGTCGATGTGGGGCAGGCCCGCACCGGCGACCACGATGGCACTGACGTTTTGCCGGGCAACGAGGTAGGCGGCTGCGCGGTCGAGGAACGCCCGCTCGGACCGGAATACGAATCCGGCATTCGGGATCCGGGCGTTGAGCCGTCGTGCGGCGGCGTATTCGTTGTGGTGCGCGAATTTGATGCACGGGACGGGATAGTTGTCGCTGTTTCTGGCTTCGCGCACGGCCTCGTAGAGGTAGGCAAGGTTGATCCGGTCCTGGTCGGTGCCGCACGCCCGCCACCACCACGCTGCCTGATCGGGCGTGTAGGTGGTGGGGGTGTCTGGTGTGGTGTTCGTTGGTGTCATGGGTGTACCGGAGCTTCGGCGGTCAGCAGGATGGCCAGGTGCGCAATGGTCAGATGGCAGCGGTCGGCCAGGACTGCGAGGTCGTTGAGGTTGAGGCTGCGAAATGGTGGTTCGCCGACGTTGAGCAGGTGCTGGGCCCAGCGGGCTGCGGGGTGGAGCGCGTCGTGGTGGGTGGCGGCCAAGGCGGCGATGTCCACGGTCAGGTCAGGGTTGAAGGCGATGCGTCGTTCAGCGTGGGCCAGCAGTTCGGAGGGGCGCAGCTGGTAGAGCAGGGCGGCGGCGCCGAGCTGGCGCAGAGACATGGAGCGGGTGGCTTTCTCCCAGGTGGCGAGGGCACGGGGTGTGACCCGGCCTTGGGACCACGCAGCGATCGCCGGGCGGGACCAGCCGCGGTTCTCGCGCTGTCGTTGCAGTTCTGCGCCCACGGCGCGGGCTAGTTCGCCGGTGTCGGTCGTGCTCATCAGGATCGTCCAGAGCGTGTTGGAGGGGATGGATGGCGTGAGGCGAGTCGGGGTCGCGGGTCGGCCAGTGCCGTAGGCGCGCGGTGGGGGTCTGCGCGTCGAGATAGTCGTGCAGCGGCCGCGTGCGGACGGTGGTCCACCAGTAGGTTTCGGGTCTCGCGCCGTCGGTCACTGGCATGGCGCCTCCCGGCCTTCGGGGTCGTCGGTGCCTGTGTCGGTGCCGGCGTCCAGGCGGCTGCATTGGGGTTTTCCGCAGGTCACGTAGGCGGAGGTGGGGCGGTACCGCGGGGTGCGTGACTGTGCGGCGGCGATGACGTCGCGGTGGGTGTCGGCGGATCCGCATGCGGGGGCGCAGACGCCGGTGGCGTCGAACGTGTCGGTGTGGAGGGCGTGGATGCGGGGGTGGTTGGTGGAGGGCGAGCGCAGGACCGTCGCGGTCGGCCGGCTGGATGCGGAAGCCGAGCGCCCGGCACGGTGGTGCCCGTCAGCGGGCATGCTGCCTGTGTTGCTCACCGGGGTCCACCGCCCGGGTGCTCGGCGCGCTCCGCGGCGTCGGTGACGGTGTCGTGGTCGGGGCCGAGCGGGTTGATCTCGGCGATCGCTGCCGGGGACAGCCCGGCGGAGATGCGGTACAGCTGCCCGGCGGCCTGTGCGCAGTCCTCGGCGAACGCTTCGACTTCCCGGGCGACGGAGTCCGCGCTGACCGGGTTGACCGTCACCTGCTCGGCGAGGCGCAGCGTGGTGCGTAGCTCCCGGACTGCTTCCTCGGCCGCGGCGCGCGGGTCGTCGGTGGCCGCCTCGCGACGGGCGTAGGCGTGCATGATGACCCGTGCTCCGACCCCGATCAGGTCGTGGCCGAGCTTGCGGTAGGCGGTCCAGTCGTGCCGGTCCCGCTCGGCGTAGGCCAGTCGCATCAGCGCGTCGGTGTAGGCGTCGGTGATCAGAGCGAGCAGCGTGATCGGCGGTGTGCCTGGCTTGTCGGGCACGGGTGGTCGCTGTTGGGCGTTAGTCATCGGTGTTCCAGCGATGTAGTTGGCGGTTCGTCACGGTCAGGCGGCGGATCGGGGTGCCCGCCTGGTTCCAGCCGGAGAGAGGCTGTGTGCATGGCGTCCACGAGGCGCTGGTACATCGAGGCGGCGTGGGTTGACGGGATAAGGTTCGGGTCTTCCCAGCCCCGCAGCCACGCCGTGATCCACGCCTGGGCGTACTTCAACGCGCGCGCCTCGTCCGAGCTCGCGCGAACCGCCCTCAGCGCGTCGTCGATCGCGGCTGCGACGTCGTGGAGCTTCTGGCGTGCCTTCCCTTCGGACTCGGGGTTGTGCCAGTCGATGTCGGGCAGGTCGGCCAACGCCTGACGTGCACGGACGATGGCAAGGTGTCGTCGCGCGCGTCGCCGCGACCACCAGGACTTCACGGCGTCCACATCCGCGGAGCGGAGCCGATCACGAGGCGTGCCGCGCGCGGGGAGCTAGCGCTTCGGATGTCAACTCGACAAGGCTTGCGAGCCGAATAGGCGGGGTTGAGCTGCACATCCGGGAAGGATGAGTAATCGCCGACTCTTGTGTCACGTGCCGTCACGCTGGTCGACGTTATGAGTGATAATGCCTGGTAGGAGGAGCCCAAAACGGTGGCCATTCGCAGGGGGTGGCCAGAACAGGTGGCCAGAGCGATGATGGCCACCTGGCAGGGCACGAACCGCGAGGAGTACGAGTGGAGCAGCTAGGAATCGGCGCACTGCTCCGAAGCCAGCGCGAGGACGCTGGTCGTTCCCAGGCGAGCCTCGCTGCGGTGCTGTCCGAGCTGTCGGGGCGTGCTGTCACTCGGAATGAGGTGTCGCGTTGGGAGTCCGAGAGACGGTTACCAACGCCGTTTTGGCAGAAGCACATCGCTGCGGGCTTCGGAGCCGACGTACAGGAGATTCGGCGAGCGGTCGCGGTGACCCGCGCGAAACGGCGGAAGGCGAAGACGGGAGAGGTAGTGCAGCGGCGCGAGTTCATCGGAGCAATGGCCGCCCTGGCGATTCCTCTGGCCCGCACTGACCAGCTGAGTGCGCGCCAGATCGGGCAATCTGATGTCGACCAGCTGCGCCGCCGGACAGCTCGCCTCCGCCGCCTCGACAATATCGTAGGCGGTGCTGAAACCTTTCCGGTGTACTCCGCCGAAGTCGATTTCACGCAGCAGCTGCTCCGCAAATCCAACTACTCGATCGACATCGGCCACCAGCTGCAGGCCTTGCTGGCCGAGCAACAGCAGCAGGCAGGCTGGGCAGCCTTCGACCACGGCCAGAATGCACTCGCCCAGCGGTTCTACACCGACAGCCGGATAGCCGCCGAGGAGGCCGGAGCGCTTGACCTCGCTGGGAATGCGTTGGCCTACGCTGCATACCAGCAGACCACCACAGCCCAGAGCGGGACAGCGCTGGCGACCGACTCGTGCGAGGTCGCTCGGCCGATGGCAACGCCGAAGGTGAGTGCGTTGCTGCTCGAGCGGAAGGCTTGGGCCCACGCAACGGCGCGCGAACCGCAGGAGGCCGACCGGGCGCTCAATATGGCCCGTGAAGCTCTGCAGGTTCGGGACGACCGGCCCGATCCAGACTGGGTGTTCTGGGTCAACGAAGTCGAGATCGACATAATGGCCGGCCGGTGCTGGACTGAGCTCCGCCGTCCGCTGCGGGCAGTGCCGGTGCTGGAGCGCGTGCTGTCCGGGTTCGACGAAACGCACGCGCGGGACAAGGCGCTCTACCTTACGTGGCTCGCCACGTCCTACCTGCACGCCCACGAGGTCGAACAGGCCGCTGCGACTCTGACGCGCGCTCACGAACTGGCCGCGGGAGTCAGCTCGGTACGCCCAGCAGTCCGTATCCAGGCCGTGGCCCGTCAGCTGACGCGGTACCGGTCGACGCCAGCAGTAGGCGAGCTGCTGACCAAGCTGGGTTCCTAAGCCTCGGCGCTCGTCGACTCCTCGACCCATTGCAGGTAGCCGGCGGAGCCGCGCACAAGCTCGACGGCGGTCACCTCGGGTTTGTCCCATGGGTGCTGCTCGACGATGTGCGCTTCGAGTTCGGCGTAGCGGGCGTCGGTGGTCTTAAACGTCACGTTCCACTCTTCGCCTTCGCCCTGCTCGCCGAGGTGCCAGAAGAACGACGCTACAGGGCCGTTGACCTGCGCGGTTGCGGCCAGGCGCGCGGCCACCGCCGATCCGGCGATCTTCGCGCCGGACGCGCGGTCGGGAGTAGTCGTGGTCACAAGTAGGTGAGCAGCCATACAATCAGCCTAGAGATGGATCGCGTTGGTGGACACGCGACCGGAAGGCGGCCGCGTGAGGCGATGGAGCCGCGGACTGTTCGTCACCATCGATGGCCCGGCCGGCGTCGGCAAGACCACGACCACCCGCCTGCTGCGCGAGTACCTCGGCCGGCGCGGGTATAAGGTGCATGACACGACTCAGCCGTCGCAGGCGTGCTCGGCGAGACGGCTCGGCACAACACCGAGCGCCGGCGACGGGGCAGGCAGGCGTCCCGGCCACGGCCAGTCCTCGAGCATCGTGCGTCGAGGTTCGCCCCTAGGGACGAGCTGCACGCGCTCGGCCGGTCCGGGACCGCCGTCCAGCTGCGGGGTGCACAAAGCGTCCGGCCCGAGCAGGCCGTAGATCCGGACCAGCGCGCGGCCGGCGCGCTCGGCGGCGTCGGCGTCGTGGCCCATCGACCCGAGCTGCAGGTCACCACCGTCCGTCCGCGCAGCCCAGCCGGGTCGTAACTTGCTCCGGCGTCACCTCCGTGGCCGGCGAGTCGTACCAACGGGCGTTGCGGCGCGGGGCCGCGCACCGAGGTTAGCCAGGAGACGGGTGATGTCGAGGCTCGGCTCCGCCGGCAGCCACAGCGCGACGGCCGCCGCGACGTCGGGTTGCAGACCGTCGACGTTAGCGCCTTGGTGCAGTTCGGCGGGGTGCGACGCGGCCTGCGCCGCAGCGGCGATCGCGGCCACGTCCTCGCGTGCGCCGTCGTCGGCGACGACCCCCGTCCCCGCGACCAGCGGAACCGGCGGATGCCCGGACGCGGCGGCGAGCCCGCTCGACCACGCCGGTTAACGCGCAAAGGCCTTGAGCCGCTGGCCGACCTCGAGGTCGACCCGTTCTCCGGGAATCCGGAGACGGCACGTATGAACATTAGCGATGAGGGTGGCGGCCGCGGGCGCGACGCCCGGTTGACGAACGCGAGGGAACCTCGCCGAGGCCGTTGGCGAGCTGGAGCCGGCCGTTGGCATCTTGCGGCAGGGGGTTGCTGATGGCACCGCGCCGGCGAGTGGCCAGGGTTTGATCGTCCGGCTCGAGCAGGCTGCCGCACGCGCACGCGCACGTTTGGAGGGCCGAGGTGACGCTGCGGCCAGCCAGCCCGGGGAGCCCCCGGAGCGTGAGTAGATCCACCTATGCTGCGTGGGTAGATCGGCCTGACGTGCTGTTTTTCCTGTTCACGGGTGTTGTGACATGTTGAAGGCACCGCCAGGCTGTCGTAGGGTGACCGGGGGATTACCAGCGACGGGGAGGCGTTGTGAGCTCGGGTTACCAGGTGGTGATCGACAAGATCCGCGGCACGGGCAGGGCTGCGGCCGAGGTGGGGCAGGGACTTCGCGGTGCCAATTGCGCGGCGGCCGTGCCGGCTGGTGATCTGGGGATGCCGGGGTCGCGGGCCGCGCTGGCGATGGCGCAGGTCAAGCACGCCCTGGTGCAGCGCGAGCAAGGTTTTGAGGTCCGGCTGGACACCCACGCCGCGAACATGGCCGCGGCTGCTGATCGTTATGCCGCGCAGGAAGCGGCCGCGGCCGAGGACTTGTCCACCCGCGGTCAGGGGCCGGTGAAGGCGAGCTGATGGTCACGTGGGGCGATGCGGTCCGCTGGAACCCGGCGGTGCTGCAGGACGCGGTCGGTGCGATCAACGCCGCCTACAACAAGCTGGTCGCCTGCTCGGACGATTTACGGGACATCAACACCCCCCAGGGCTGGCACGGCGATGCTGCCAGCGCTGCTGCAGGTGAGGTCAACCAGATCATCGACGGCTTGGAGGAGTACGCGGCGGACATCGCCGCGCTGCGCCGCGCGGCCGGGGACACCGGAGACGCGATCACCGGGGTGCAGAACGGGGTGAAGGAAGCGCAGGCGATCGCCGCCGCCAACCACTTCACCATCGCGGGTGACGGCGCGGTCGTGGACAATGGCGCGCCCGAGGTGCCGGAGGAGCAGCGGGAATTGGTCGCTGAGGAACGTCACCGGGTCGCGGAGGAATTGAAGGACCGGGTCGAGGAAGTCGTGCGGCAGGCGATCAATGTCGATGAAGAACTGTGCTCGGTGCTGGGCCTCATCCAGGCCGGTCAGGTGATCGACGCCACCGCGAACGACAACGAGCACACGAGCCTGGCCGCGGCCGGCAACGCCGGAGCCGCCATCGCGTTCCCCTCGATCATGCCTCCGCCAGCGGTGGATGCGGACCCGTCGATGAACGCGGCGTGGTGGGCGGCGCTGTCGGATAAGGAGCGGCAGCAGCTGATCGCGCAGCACCCCGACTGGGTCGGCAACCGGGACGGGGTGAAGGCCTCCGACCGCAGCAAAGCCAACCTGAACCTGCTGCAGCAGGAGAAACGCAGCTTCGCCGCCGAACTCGATCGCCTGAAGCGAGAGGACGGCGACTCTGACGAGATCGCCCGCCTCGAGCAGCGGCTCAAAGCGCTCGACTCGATCACCGGGATGATGCACAACCCCGACGGCAGCCTCAACACCAACCGGCAACTGATGTCGCTGGATATGACCGGAGACCATCCGAAAGCGGCGATCGCTAACGGGGACGTAGACACCGCGCAGCATGTCGCGGTATTCACCCCGGGCATGAACTCCACGGTGGACGCCAACATGAACGGCTACGTCAACGACATGCAAGGCGTCCGCCACAGCGCCGAAGACATGCTGCGCCGCGCCGGGGACATGTCGAACGTCGCCACCGTCACCTGGATCGGCTACGAACCGTCCTCTTTCGACGACAACGGCTCCCTGCTGGGGCTGGCCACCGGGGAGAACGCTGATGTCGGCGGGGACAAGCTCGCCAAGTTCGACCAGGGCATCAACGCCTCCCGCACCACGGATCCGCATTTCACCGCGCTCGGGCATTCCCAGGGATCAATCGTGACCGGGATCAGCCTCACTCACGGCGGCACCGGCGTGGACGACGCGGTGGTGTTCGGCTCCCCAGGCGTGGCTGACCACTTCGGGATCGACAACACCGCCGCCGATCTGAAGGTGCCGCAGGGACACGCCTACAACATCACCGCTGCCGGCGACCCAGTCGCCCAGTGGGTGCCGGAGACCTGGCGGTACGGCGCGGCCCCGTACGCGATGGACGGCATGACCCAGTTGTCGGCGGACGCGGCGACCGGGCCCGACGGCACGCCGCTCGCGGCTTCGCACGGGCACAGCGAGTACACCCGCACGACCCCGGAAGGGGTCGACAGCACCAGCAAGCACAACATCGCCGCGATTGTGGCCGGCAAGCCGCAGCTGACGGTCCCCGCTCACTAGGAAAGTTGATCACGTGTTGTCACGAGCATGGCCGCTGGCCGCGGCGCTGGCGACTGTTGTGGTGCTGACCGGGTGCGGCGACGGCCACGAGTATCTTGATCCTCAACCGACGGGACCCTCGATGTCGAAGCAACAGCAGCAGGCGCAGCTGGCGGCCAGGCCGACGCTGGACGAGGCGATCGCCGGCTACGAGAAGCTGCGCACGACGCTGCGCGAGCGTCTCAGCAGGGACTTTGGTGTCACGGGGTGGACCGAAGAACCTGGTTCGGCTGAGTTCAGCGGCTGCGCGCCGCAGTTCCCGGCGTTAACCGAGCAGGAAGCCAGCAAGAAGTTCCTGCCCCGCTGGTACGCGCCGGCATCGCTGCTTCCTCAGTGGGACCAGGTGAAACAGGCTATCCGGGAGGTTGCCGGCGGGCACGGGTTCACCACCGTGGCGCTGGATGCCAACCAGGCCGGAGACGCCGAACTCAACCTCACCGACCAAATCGGCGCGCAACTGTCGATCGGGACGAGCAAGAACACGGTCCTGTCGTTGACCACGGGCTGCCATCTGGTCAAGAAGTAGCTCGGGTCGTACAGAACCGCCCGTATTACGTTTGTCCTGGTCACGCGTGCCTCCCGCGGTTTTTCCAGCCTGACGCGATGCCCTGGAGTGACAGGCCTACTACATTTTGAGACGGGCATGATGAGCCCTGTCGGGAATGTTGCCGAACTTGGTGACATCGACGTGGATCATTGAGCCGGGTTGGTTGTGTTCGTAGCGGCATTTGAGTGGAACCATTCAGGCATTCTCGTCTTGGTCCTTCGACTCGGGTGCCGTCGGTTGGCCCGGCCGACGCGTGCGAGCGACAACGTTTTCAAGGCGGACCACCAGCACCATGGTGCTGGGAGGCACTGTGCCTTCATCGACGGCGCGGCGTAACCCGGCCGCCGTTGCCGCCAAGTCGTCGGCCACGCCTGCGAGCCGCTCAGAGATCGCATCAGACGTATCTTCGCCGACTTCAGGTTGCCGGTTGTCGTCGTCAGATTCCATCTCAATCCTGTTCTGATCTGGCGAATTTCAGCGTCGTTGCGTCCGGCTCGTTGATTGGCCAGATCGGTGAGGCTTCTCATTCGGTAAACGGCGCCAGCTTCAAGGAGACGCCGCATCACATCGCGGTCAGATACCACGGATCGGGGCCGGAAGGCGCGTCCCGCAGCTTGGACATAACGCCACGGACCGCGTCGACACGCCAACGCGGTGGTGGTTTCGCGGCTTCAGCTCCGGCGTACTCGCGGATCACCCGCGCTGGAACGCCGACCGTCGAGCGTCCCGGCCGCTGCCCCGCCCGCTGACTTGCCCGCACAGGCGCGTCGCCGTGTAGAAGCCCGGGTTGGGGGAAGGAGGCGGGGTGACGTCAATCGAGCTGATGATCAAGACCGTGAGTCGGAAGGTCTCCAGCGGACTGCCGGTGACCCGGGGCGCGGGGACCTTCGACAAGGAGGTCGACGATGTCGTGTCCGTCGAGGACTGCGACGACGCGACCGGGACCGATGAGGCGGCCACCGGTGCGCACGTCGATGCCAGCGCGGCAGGATTCTGTAGCCGCGGCCAGCGGACCGCGGCCTCGGCATGGTGGCTGATGCCGAGCCAGTGACTCAGCAACGTTGATGCAACTGCAGGTGGCGAAGGTGTCACCTGCACTAATGTAGGTTATCTTCGACATTTTGTGCAAGATGTTCGACAAAGTGAGGGGTCGATCGCCCGCCCGGTAAGGTCCTCGGGCGATGAACCAGAGCTATGACGGGCCGCCCGATCACAAGCTAGAGCAGCACCTCGCGGCGATGGGCTTGCGTTTGCGTGCTGCCCGCCGGCGGGCGGATCTGACTCAGGGCGAGCTAGCCGCGCTCAGCGGCGTGGATCGCGGAAACATCAGCAGAGCGGAACACGGCGGCAACATCTCCCTGGAGACCCTGTGGCGCCTCGCCCTCGCGCTGGACATGCACGCCGCTGATTTGCTGGATGACCGCCTGTGCCGCAACAACTAGACGAGTAATGCGTAAGTCTGGGTGGTGACCGGAGACGGGCGAAGGGTGTCCAAGATCCGTTTGTGACGACAGACCTGAACACCCTTCTGACCGCACTCTACGTCAAGATCGACGACCACCTCACCGGCAGGCGGCGGATGGGGAGACCACCGAAGCTGACCGACGCGGAGCTGGTCACCCTGGCTGTGGCCCAGGCGTTGCTGGGGTTCGCCTCCGAGGCCCGCTGGCTACGGTTCCTGCCCGTCCGGATGCCCGGTGCGTTCCGCTACCTGCCCGGCCAGTCCGGCTACAACCGCCGCCTGCGCACCGCATTGCCACTGGTCAAGCAGGTCATGAGGCTGCTCGCAGCCGACACCGACCTATGGACCGACACCGCCTGGATCGTTGACTCCACCCCGGTCGAATGCGGCCGGTCCCGGCCCACCGTGAAACGTTCGGAGCTGGCCGGGTGGGCCAAGTACGGCTTTGCCGCTCACACTCGCGCTGGTTCTGGGGCTTACGTCTGCATCTGGTCTGCACCCCGGCCGGGCTCCCGGTCGCCTGGGCCCTGGCCGACCCGAAGGTCGACGAACGGCAGGTGCTCATGGCCATCTGCGACCACGAACCCCGCCTGCTCACCGACCGCCCCGGCCTGCTGATCATCGCCGACAAGGGCTACGTCTCCCGCGAACTGGACCGCTTCCTGGCCGAACGCGGAGTCCGGCCGTCCTACCGCAACCGCCGTCCTCATCCCGGTGAGCCGCTGCTCAAGTTCATCCGCCAGCTCATCGAGTCGGTCAACGACACCCTCAAAGGCCAGCTAAATCTGGAACAGCACGGTGGACGCACCATCGAGGGCGTCGGTGTCCGCGTCGCCCAACGCCTCCTGGCTCTTACTGCGGTCATCTGGCACAACCGCGCCACCGGCCAACCCATCACCCGATCCCTGACCGCCTACGACCACTAACCGAGTTACGCATTACTCGTCTAGTTGCTGTCACTGCGGGTGATAGTACGATTTGAAGTCGATGGATGACGGCGGAGTGTTGACGGGTGGTGCGGCTATGACGGTGTTGCCGGAATGGCTGCAGCTCTCACCCGAGGGCATCACGGTGTCGGACTACGAGGCGCTGCCGGAGGATGTGTGCCGGCGCGTCGAAAGCGGCGAGGGCTCCGCACCGCAGCGCGTCATCCGACACGTGCTGGACCCGCGCACCCAGAGCTACGTGGTCGACGGAGCCGACGAGCGGGCGCTGAGCGTGACTTCACCGTTTGCCCTGACTGTCAACCTGCGCGCGCTGGTGGGCTGACCGGGCAGCGGCAAGCCAGCGGCCACAGCGCCGCGCCACGCCGGTCGGCGTCGGCGAGTTCCGCGACCCGTCGAGCGCTACCTGCATCACCATCGACTACGGCTACACCGACACGAACATGTCCGACTACGAGGAGGATCACTTCCTCCCGCTCGAGCTGGGCGGTGCCCCGAAGGACCTGCGCAACCTCTGGCCGGAGCCGCACTTCGGTGACGAGAACTCCTACAGCAGGACGCGGCTGGTGTTGCGGGAGCTGGAGAACGCGTCCCTGGTTCAGCAGCACATTCCCGGCCGCTACCGGATGCACGACCTGATCCGCCTGTTCGCCACGGATCCGGACCACTGGCGCGAAACCGGGGACACCCGGGAGGCGGCGCTGCGGCGGGTGATCGACTTCCAGCTGCACGTCGCGTATGCCGCCGACCGCCTCCTGGACCCGCACCGCCCGCCCATCCGGCTCGGGCCGCCCGCTCCCGGCGTGCACCCGCCGCCGTTGTCCGACGCATCGATCGCGATGACGTGGCTGGAGACCGAGCACCCCACGCTGCTGGCGGCCCACCACGCCGCCGCAGGCAAGGGGTGGCATGCCGCGGTGTGGCAACTGGCCTGGACACTCGACACGTTCCACTACCGTCGGGGCCACCGCATCGACCGGCTTCGGGTGTGGGAGGCGGCGCTGGACGCCGCTGGGCAGCTGCCCGACTTCATCGCCCGCATCGATGCGCAGCAGCACCTCGGTCACGCCTGCACCGCACTGGGGAGCCCCGGGGAAGGGATCGAGCACATGCAGCGCGCCCTGGACCTGGCCGAGCACCACCGCGCCCTGGACCGGCAGGCCCAGGGCCATCGGAATCTGGCGTGGGCGTGGGAACAGCGAGGAGACAGCCGACGGGCACTGGAGCACGCCGTCCGCGCCCGGGAGCTGTTCCGCGATCTGGACCAGCCGGTGCTGGAAGCGTTCGCGCTCAACGCGACGGGCTGGCTCGCGGCGCAACTGGGCCGCTACGGCAGTGCGCGCCGCGACTGCCTGACCGCATTGGCCCAGCACCGGCGCCACCGCAACCCCATCGGTGAGGCGAAGGCCCTGGACAGCCTCGGCTACATCGCCCACCACACCGGCGACTACCACTCGGCGATCGCCTACTACGACCAGGCCGTCAGCCGGCACCTCGCCCTCGGCAACACGACCGAGGCCGTCAACAGCCTGGATCGGCTCGGCCACCCGCACGCCGCCCTCGGCCGGCACGAACTCGCGCGCGCGACGTGGCGGGAAGCACTGCAGATGTACCAAGACCAGGGCCGCGATGCCGACGCCGCTCGCGTTCGGAGGTTGCTGTCGACATGACCCGCCGTAGGGCCGGCGAGCTGCCAGGGCCTTGTGCGTACGCCACCACACGTCGCTGGAACATGACTGACTACGTGGGGCTGCATTAGGCCGAAAGAATGACCAGCCGAGGCGCGGAGCAGGGCGCAGAGGTCCTCCGGGAGGGTGAGGCTGGTTTCGGTGGCTAGCCGATCGAGGTCGTGGCCGGGCGCGCCGGGCAGGAAGGGCGCGGTGTCGGGGAACAGCCGCTCGATGATGTCTCGCAACCGCGTGAACTCGTGAGCGGTTGGTTCATGACGGCCAGTCTGTCGGACGGGTTCATCTGCCTCGAGGGCGTGTTGACGAACGACCGATCAGCGGCATGAGCGTGCGTTCGGTTGTACCCGAGATTGATCAAAGGTGGGGGTCCGGTCAGCCCCAGCAAACGCGCGCGACGCCAGGTCACTGCCCGGCCACGTGGGCGGCCACCGTCGGGTCAGTCACCACGGTTCGGAGCGGAGGAGTGCCGTGGCGAGCGGTGTCTGGCGGTACAGCACTTCACGGCCGCGCCGGGCGGTGGTGACCAGTCCGGCCTGGCGAAGCACCGTGAGGTGCTCGGAGACCGTTGCCGGAGCAAGGCCGACTCGATGGGCCACGCTGCCGGTGGTGCTCGGGACGACCGTCTCGGCCAGCACGGATGCGCGTCCAGTGCCGAGGAGCCGCCCGACAGCGGGTGATCGGGTGGCCGGTTCCCACAGTTGCGCCGTGCCGAGCATCGGGTAGACCAGCGCGGGAGGAGGGTCAGAGGTGTCGTCGGTGGGTCCGATCCCCAGGTTCGGCCACCCGAAGGCCGTGGGCACGAGAACGAGGCCGCGGCCGCGCAGATCCACCGTGCCGTGCCGGAAGCCCGTGAGGTGCAGCTCTTCGTTCTTCCAGATCGCTCGGCGGTGCAGGCCGGCGAACAGTCCCTCCAGACCGCCGTCGGCCAGCTGTCGAGCCCGGGTCGCGATGTCGGCGTCGAGCAGGCCGCGGATCCGGTCCCACAGCGGCTCGACCAGCGCCTGCCAGGCCAGTTGCTGCTGGTTGGCCAAGGTGTCCCTGGCGAGGACGGGGTCGCCGGTGAGGATTCGGCGAAGATCGTCGCGCAGGGCGTGGCGGCGAGTGTGCTCGGCGAGTTCGGCGGCGACGGTGGCGGGGTCGGTGGCCCGGACCTGAGCGAGGTCGTCGTCGATGGTGGTGAGCGGGCTGGTCGGGCTCGGCCACAGGAAATCCGGTCCGTACCCGTTGCTCGGGGCGGCCGCGTACAGCAGTCCCAGATCGAGCCGGGCGAGGTCGGGCCAGACATCGCGCAGCCACGGCAGGTACCAGCCGTGGCGGCCCGGCGCCTTGAGCACCAGGAGGGCCGACATCGTTTCCTGCAGCGGGGAGATCGCGAACCGGCACCGGGCAGCGTCCGCGCGTCCGAACCTCAGCACAAGCGTCATTTCGCAAAATGCTACCCGCGGATTCGGCTCGCACCGAATCCCGGCGACCACCGGCCCGGTTGCCGCACCCTCACGGTCATGGCCGAACCATCGCCGACGTCCGCGACTCCGGTGTCCAGGGCCCGCCTCCTTGCAGGCAACCCCGCGTTCCGGTCGTTGTGCGCGTCACGAGCGGTGTCGTTCGTCGGTGACGGGATCACCACGACCGCTCTCGTCCTGCTCGTCGCCCCGCGAGACGGCCCCGCTGGGATGGGGCTGCTGCTGGTGGCGAACGCGCTGCCCCGGCTCGGCGGACCGCTGGCCGGCGTCCTCGCCGACCGGGTCCCGGCACGCCGGTTGATGGTGCGGTGCGAACTGGCCTCGGCGCTGGTGATCGGGTTGACCGCGAGCACGCTGCCGTCCCTGCCGGTACTGACCGCGCTCGTGGCGGTCCTCGGGATCCTGGCGACCATCCGGAACCCGGCCGGTCGCAGCTTGGTTCCGGTCCTGGTCGACGCGGCCGACCGCGCGCCGGCCAACGCGCTCTTCGGCCTGGGCCGAACCCTGACGCTCACAGCCGGTCCGGGCTTGGGTGGCCTGCTGGGAGCAGCTCCTGGTGGTGCCCACACCGCGCTGGCCGTCGACGCAGCCACGTTTCTGGCGTCGGCGTTGCTGCTGCGCGGGCTCCCGGCCATCGTGCCGGCCCGGGCCCCTGGTGCAATCACGGGAGTGTGGGCCGAAGCGGGTGGAGGGGTGCGGTACGTCGTGGCGAATCGGCAGATCTTGCTGCTGGTTCTCGGCCTCTTCCCGCTCGTCGCCTTCGCCGCGGTGGACAACGTCGCACTGGTCTTCTTCACCGGCGACGCGATCCACGCCGGTCCGGCCGGGTACGGCGTCGCAGCCGGCGCGTTCGGCGCCGGGATGGTCCTGGCCTCGCTGGCCTGTTCCCGGCTGGCTCGCGGGCACAGGCCGATCGTCCTGCTCGTCCTCGCGGTCGTGGCCACTGGCGCCGGCATGGTCGTCACCGGACTGGCTTCGCTTCTCGCGGTGGTCGTCGCGGCGCAGCTGGTGGCGGGCGCCGGCAACGCCGTGGAGAACATCGCATACGACACCGTCGTGCAGGACCTTGTGCCCCGCCCGTTCCTCGGCCGCGTGTTCGGCACCATCGGCACCGCCGCCCAGCTGGGAGCGGCTTCCGCCTCCGTGCTGGGCAGTTTCCTCGTTGGCATGGTCGGTGCCCGCGCCACCTTTGTCCTCGCCGGCACCGGGATGTTCCTGGTTCTGGTGCTTCTGGTGCGGACGATCGCGCGGCAGCCACGGTGATCGATTGTGTAACCTCGGCAGCTGTGAGCTGGCTGCCCGACGACTTCGTCCACCCCATACACACGCCCGTGCCCGGCACCGGGCTTCACCTGCGGCCGATCCGTGAGGCGGACACCGCTCTGGACTACCCCGCCGTGATGGGCTCCCGGGAGCGCCTGTGGGGGATCTTCGGCCCGGCCTGGTCTTGGCCCAGGGAAACGATGACCTACGAAGAGGACCGCCTCGACCTGCTGCGGCACGAGAAGGAGATAGCCGCGCACCAGTCGTTCAACTATGCGCTGCTGGACGACGAGGAGACCGCGATCCTCGGCTGCGTGTACATCGACCCGCCCGAGCGCACCGGTTCCGACGGCGAGGTGTCCTGGTGGGTGGTCGACGACCTCGTCGGCAGTGACGCGGAGCGTGCGCTCGATGCGCTGGTGCCACAGTGGATCGCCGCGGACTGGCCCTTCCAACGGCCCCGCTTCCTGGGCCGTGACATCACCTGGCAGGACTGGCTCGCGCTGCCGCCGACCTCGTGACACGCCCCAAGCGGTAACGGCGGTCGGACAGCGTTTCGCCCGCTGACGCTCGCTCGTCGGCACGACCGGGCGTTGGCGCGTAGGAGATTGTTTTCCATGACATCTGGAGGGATCGCAGGACCTGAGGTCGTGCTCGAGACCGGTCGGTTACTGCTCCGACCGTGGCGGGTGACCGAGGCTGCCGTGCAGCGCGCGCTGTGGGCCGAGCGTGATCCGCGGGTGCCGCCACATCGGCGGATCGATGCTGGTGGGCATCCGACCGTTGCCGAGCTCGAGGAGGCGATTCGCGCCGGCTGGTCATCGTCGGCCGGGTTGCTCGCGATCGAGCGGAAGGCCGCCGGCGACGTCATCGGCTACTGCGGGCTGATCGACCGCGGGCGGGGTCACGCGGGAGAACTCGAGCTGGCGTTCGAGCTGCTGCGCCGGACCTGGGGGCGTGGCTATGCGACCGAAGCCGCGATGGCTGTTTTGGACTGGGCCAGGTCGGCCGGGTACGGACGTTTGCGGGCCACGGTGTGGGAGTGGAACACCGCCTCCCGCCGCGTGCTGGAGAAGCTCGGATTCACCGCAACCGGGCGTGAGCAGCTGGACGCGGCCCACGGAGCCTCCTTGGTCATGGCCAGGCTGCTGTAGCACGGCCGGCGACTCGCCAGTCGTGTTCCCGATCGGCGGCACGCGGGGGAGTCCACGGACGTTGCTGCACAGGGTCGGTGGCACTGTCGAATGCCGGTCGGCGACGTGACAGTAGGATCATGGTAGGGGCGTCCATTGCGCCAGATCGGAGCTCTGGACTCGTGGCAGCCGACCTACTGCGGTACAGCCGGGCCGATGTCGCGCCAGCCAATCGACGCTGCCTGCTCGCATCGGCGGATACCTTGCGCATAGGTCGAGGTGATCGGCCCGCGCGTTACAGCCGCCGGAAACCAGCCGCCAGCGTCCCGGCTCCACACCGGAGTCACCAACGTCACGGCCTCATACAGCTAGCTGGTGAGGGCGCTTTCCGCCTCCTGCCAGAGTTCGAGCAGCCGGTCGAGTCCTCTTTGCTCGAATGCACCTGCCGCGCCGACCAGAAGCAACTCGGCGCCGTCCGGATGGTCCGTGACGTGGATGCGCAGCTCGTTGGCGGCTTGTGTGCGCTCGATCTCCATCGATTTCACCTCCAGTCCCTCGAGGGCCCAGCTTTGCCCAGCGTCTTCCGTCGAGTGAATCAGGACCACCTGGTAGAGCGGGTTTCGATAATGTTTTCCGGCACGCTGGACTGCGGCGTGGGTGACCAGGGACGCGATGGGGTAATCCCGCAGGTGGAAGGTGTCGCGCATGATCGAGCGGCACTCGCGGACCGTGTGAGCGAGGCCCGCCGCGCTTGGTGCTCGGGAGCGCAGGAGTGCCAGGTTCTGGTAGTAGCCGACCGTGCGGAAGTCTTCGGCTCGCTGCCGGGTGTCGATCGGCGTCACGACGCTGACGTCGTCGGTCCGGGTGAACTGCTTGAGGGCCCACATCACCGCCGCCAGGTGCAGGACGAACCGGGAGCAGCGCAGGCGCCGTGCCGTCTCGTCCAGGCGGCTCGAGGTCGTCCGGGCAAGCGGCTGTGCGGCAGTCAGCGGCCGGAAGGCGTCCGGGTCGCTTTCCGGCGCCGGATTGGCGAGGAGCCGGGGCGGCAGGGGGGTGAGGAGCCGGCGCAGAGCCGGCGTCTCGTCGATGCTCGGGAACGAGGTGCGCACGGAATCCGGGTCGAAGGGGTGCACCTCGCCGAGTTCCTCGGGCCGCTGCGCGTACAAGGCGGCCAGTTCGCGCTGGAGGATGACCCGTGAGCGCTCGTCGATCGCGACGTGGTCGACCGCGAAGAGCAGACTGTGCAGGTTTTCGCGGTGGGGGAGCAGGGCTGCTTGGAGAATCGAGTGCCGGTTCGGGGCGAGAAAATTCCGGGAAAGATCTTCGAATGCCTGAGCCGCGTGCTCGTGGATGGCTGTTTCATCGGAAAGCCCGCTGGGTGGCGCTACTTGGAACACGTCGGGGCCTTCGTTTTCGTGCACGATGGCCAGTACTTCCTCGTCGTCGAGCATCGCGTAGTTGGTTCGCAGGATGGGATGCCTGCGGACGAGTTCCGTAAGTGCGCTACGAAGGCGATCGATGTCCAACGGCCCTCGTAGCAGCAGGTGTACGGCTACGATTTGGGTCGGGACGCCGCCGGGTGTGTGCCGCATTGTGATCAACCGGCGTTGCGGTGGTGTGGCCCGGTAGACGGTGGCGCGTGACGGTAATTCGGCCGCCATTTTCGGTCCTCCATCTGACGTGGAAAGATCAAAAAGATCGTCTCTGAAGCCCCCGTCTCGGCAGCTTAGCAACAGTATCGGTGACTTTGCCACCGAGTGTGCGTGAAGTTGGTTTGCAGGTGAAATGCCGGTGAAGTTCATCGGTCGGACGTGGTGAGCGGGGGTGTCGCCGTGTCCGTTTTCGGCTTTGTGTCGCGCTGCCCGGCCGAACGGCGAGCCGCCATTCGGCCCCTTCCGGATCTGCGATTGTTGCAGTATTTACCGACGTTCGACGTCCTGCGGTTCGCGGAAACTTTGCGTGTTCTTCCAGCTGGAGACGAGTAGCCTGATTGGACCTTTCGGGGGTGTTGCAGTGTGAAGTGACTTCCGGTTGTGATGAGCGTGCCTGCCGTTCGAGTGGGTTACCGCGCTGGCGGTGGTCTTCGCCGCCGCTCGGCAGTAAGAATCGATGAGCACGCCGGGATCGGCACCGGATCTGGGTCCGACCGCGCATCCCGTCTCCTTTCGGTTTGTTCTCCGCGAAATCTTGAGGATCAATGTCTGCTGCATTCACGCCCGCCGGTGTCGCCGTGTGCGCTGCCGAAGACGAGCAGGTCAGTGCCGGTTTCCGCCACCACCTGGGCCAAGCGAGGGAGGCCGTGGCGCTCACCGACGGCCGTAGCTCGCTGACCCGCGCCCGGCTGGCGGAGCTCGGCGACGGCGTGCGCGGACACCCCCGGCTGCGTGCCGCCACCCGGATCGCCGTCGTCGGCACGCAGTCGCTGCGCCTGGCCGCCGTCCTCGCCGCCTGCCACTTGGCAGGCCGCGAGTTCGCCGTCGTCGACGCGGGCGAGGATCCGACCGTGCTCGGCGCGCACCTCGACGCACTGCACCCGGACGCCATCGTCGCCGTGTCCGACCTGGATTTCGCCCGCCGCGAGCCGGTTGTCCGCGCGGATGACCTGTTCTGCGCCCCGAAATCCTCCGTTGAGGACGGTCAGCCGGTGGCGCGGTACGCCTACACCGTGCGGACGTCCGGCACCACCGGACGACCGAAACTCGTGCAGCTCGCGAGGTCGGCCCTCGGCCAGTACGTCGCCGAGTTCACCGCGCACTACGCCGTGGGCCCCGATTCCCGGATCGCCGTCTGGGCCGCGCCGACCTACGACGCCCACCACAGCCAGCTCTTCTCGGCACTGGCGGCCGGTGCGGTCGGGGTCGTCGCCGAGCCCGAGGTGCGTCGCGGCGGTGACAGCGTGCTGGACTGGCTGACCGCCCACCGGATTACGCACTTCGAGACGACCCCGTCGATCCTGCGCCTTCTCGTCGCGGCGGCGGCCACCCGCGGACTGCCGCCGGACCTGGTCCACCTCATGTGCAGTGGCGAGCGTTTCGATCCCGGGCTCGCCCGGGCGGTCGTCGCGCTGGGCGGCAGGCTTCGGCTGTCCAACGAGTACGGCCCCACCGAATGCGTCCTGGCGACGTGGCACGAAGTCACCCCGGCCGACCTCGACCTGCCCGACCTGCCGGTGGGCAGGGCGATCGCGGGCCGCGAGGTGACGGTGTGCCCGCCGCCCGGCGCGGCCACCGCGTCCGCGGCCGACCCCGGCGAGATCATCATCCGGTCGCCGCACCTGTGCGCCGGCTACGGCATCGGGGGTGCACTGGCCGAAGCGTTCCCGGCCGGCGAAGATGGCGTGCGGACCTACCGGACCGGCGACTTCGGCTACGTCGACGACCGCGGCCTGCTGCGCCTCACCGGCCGCCGCGACCGCACGATCAAGCGGCGCGGGGTCAAGATCGACCTCGACGACGTCGAGCGCGCCTTCCGTGCCGTCCCGTACGTCACCGACGCCGCCGTCCGCGCGGAGAACGGCGGAGCCGCGGTGTGGGTGTGGGCGGTGGCGGCCGGCCGTACCGCCGAGGCCCTGCGGGCCGACGTCATGCCGTTACTGGCGGCGGCGAGCGCGCCCGAGCGGATCGTCCTGGTCGACGCCCTGCCCCGGTTGCATTCCGGGAAAGTCGACTACGCCGGTTTGCCCCGTCCTGTCGCGGCAACGACCGAGGGCGCAGCCTCGGCGACCGAGACCGAGGCGGACGTGGCCGCCGAGTTCGCCCGCGTGCTCGGGCTGCCGGAGGCGTCGCCGGACGCCGACTTCTTCGCCCTGGGCGGGCATTCCCTGCTGGCCCTGGACCTGAACCAGGGCCTCGCCCGCCGGTTCGGTGTCACCGTCACGCTGGCCGACGTGCTGCGCCACCCCAAAGCGCGTGCCCTCGCGGCCCTGATCGACAGAAAGCGCGCCGGGCGGCCGGTCACCGGCGCGGACGACCATTCCGCCGGCTTGACGGCGGCGGAACGGCCACTCTGGTCGTGGAGCCAGCTCTTCCCGGCCGACGGCTCGGCCAACGTGGTCGCCGGTTTCCGCACGAAGCTCCCCATCGGGGAAACCGCGGTCACCGAAGCTGCCGGGCGGCTGGTGCGCACCACCGCGCAGCTCCGGCTGCGCTACCCCGCCGCCGGGCGCCCGGAGCGGGTGGTGCACCCGCCGCGCCCGGTCGACGTCCGCACGGTGACGGTCGCCGGCGACCCCGGCGACAGCACGCGGCCCGAGGTGCGCCGGGAGCTGTACCGGCCGTTCGACATCGCCCGCGACCAGCTCGTGCGGGTCGTGCTCGTGCGGTCGGGAACCGAGGTCGCTGTGTTCCTCGTGGTACACCACATCATCTGCGACGGCATCGGTCTCGCGACGCTGCTCGCGGACCTGCACCGGCTGCTGGCCGGCGGGGGCGCGGGCTCGGCGTCGTCGGCACCCGCGGTGCTCACCGGGCCGCCCGCACCGGCGGCCGAGCAGTACTGGCAGTCGGTCAAGGACCGCCTGCGGACGATCCCGTGCACCCTCGCCCCGAGGCCGGGTGCCCTCGCCGAGCCGGAGCCGTTCGCCGTCCCGAAGTCCACTGCGGACGCGTTGCTGGCCGGCGAAAACCTGCGGCTCTCGGTGGTCCTCGTCGAACACGTCGCCGAAGCACTGCTGCGGACGACAGCTGCGGACGCGGTCGTCGTGGAGGTTCCGGTGTCCTTGCGAACGCCCGAGCAGGCTCGTGCGGTCGGCAACTTCGTGGTCGACGTGCCAGTCGTCGTCGACCGGGGCGCCCCGGACGGCCGCGCCGAGCGGCGCAAGCGGATCGCCGCCGACCTGCTCGACGCCGTCGACGCCGCGGCGGTCGCACCCGGCTTCGGTGGGCTGCGGCCCGGCCAGGGCCTCGCCCCGCCCGGGGACGCCGTGGTCGTCCTCGAACACCCGCCCGCCACCACGGTCCCGGATCGGGTCGCGGTTCCCGGCTCGCCGCCACGCAACCCTGTCGCCGTCTACGTGACGGCGGCCGGGGACGACCTCGAATTCCGGGTGCTCGGCCGGGTCGATCCGGCCCTCGCCCGGAATTTCGCCACCCACCTCCGCACAGTGACGGCCGGCCCCGCGGGCCCGCCGGTGAGACAGGAGCACCAGTGACCACTTTCGTGATCCAGCCGGACGACCGGTGGACCCTCGCGAGCCTGCTGGCCGCGTCCGCACCGGGCACCGAGATCCGGCTCTCCGAGGACACCCGGCGGGCGATCACCCGGACCTCGGACTGGGTGGAGCGGCTTTCGGCAGGCCCCGACCTGGTGTACGGGGTCAACACCGGTTTCGGTGCGTTGGCCGACGTGCGGGTGCGTGCCGGCGACGAGCACGAGCTGCAGCTGCGGCACGTCCTTTCGCACGCGTGCGGCGTCGGCGGCCCGTCCCCGCGGGCCGTCGTGCGGATGATGATGCTGGTCAAGCTGCTGACCTTCCGCTCGGGCCAGACCGGGGTGTCGCTCGCGGTGGCCGAACGGCTGGTCGACATGCTCAACCACGGCGTGCACCCGGTCGTTCCGGAACGCGGCACCGTCGGCGCCAGCGGCGACCTCGCCCCACTTTCGCATCTGGCCCTGCCGCTGCTGGGCCGCGGCAAGGTCGAGTACGAGGGCCGCGTTCACGACGCGGCGGACGTGCTGCGCCGCCTGGGCTGGCCGCCACTGCGGCTGACCGCGAAGGACGGCCTGGCGCTGACCAACGGCACCCAGTACATCACCTCGGTGGCGCTGGTGGAGCTGGGCCGGATCGTCGCACTGGCCGAGACCGCAGACCTGGTGGCGGCGATGAGCCTGCAGTCGTTCAGCTGCGCCGAGCGGTTCTTCGACGAGCGTTACCACCGCCGGTCAGGCAACCGCTGGCGCGGCGCGGTGGCCGGCGCACTGCGCGAGCACACCCGTGGCAGCAACCATGCAAAGCTGCCGAGCGCGGTCCCGTCAATGCAGGACCCGTACTCGTTCCGGTGCATCCCGCAGGTGCACGGCGCCGCGCGCGAGCACATCGACAACGCGGAAACGGCCATCCTCAACGAGGTCGACACGGTCGCGGACAACCCGCTGTTCTTCCCCGACGACGAGATCGCGCTGTTCGGCGGTAACCTGCACGGCGAGTCGGTGGCCATGTCGGCCGACCTGCTCGCCATCGCGGTAACCGAGCTGGGCTCGATCTCCGAGCGCCGCACCTACCAACTGCTGTCCGGGCGTCGCGGCCTGCCGGACTTCCTCACCACCGACCCGGGCGTCAACTCCGGGCTGATGATCGTGCAGTACACCTCGGCGGCGCTGGTCAACGAGATGAAGACGCTGTGCCACCCGGCCAGCGTGGACACCATCCCGACCTGCCAGCTGCAGGAAGACCACGTCAGCATGGGCGGCACGGCGGTGCTCAAGCTCCGCCAGGTCGTCAGCGACTTCGAGACGGTTCTGGCGGTCGAGTGGCTCACCGCGTGCCAGGCGGTCGACCTGCGACCGGACCTCGTCCTCTCCGCGCACTGCCGGTCGCTGCACGCGACCTACCGCGGCCTGGTCGAGCGCCTGGACGAAGACCGCGTGCTCAGCGACGACATCGAGCGCACCGCGGAGTTCCTGCGCGGCGTCGAGCTCCGCCCGAGCGTCGAGCGCACGCTGGTCGGACAGGGGGTCGGCTGATGCCGGGAACCACGGTGCTCGCCGAGGTCGAGGAGTGCTGGCGCGGGGTCGCGCCGGAGGCGGGCCGGCTACCCGCCGCGGACGACAACCTGTTCGAGCTGGACGTCGACTCGTTCGTGTTCATCCAGTTCGTGCGCGAGCTGGGGATCCGGTTCGGGGTCGAGCTGCCGCTGGTCGAGATCTTCCGAAGCCCGACCTTCCGCACGGTGGCCGACCACGTCGAGCGGGCGAAGGAGTAGTCGTGTCCGACGTGGTCACCCGGGCGACCCGCGAGGAGTTCGGGCTCTGGTACGAGGAACAGGCAGGCACGCCGATCCGGCGGCTGCTGTGCGCCTTCGCCGCCGCGCTCGCCACTCCGGCGCCACCCGGTCGAGTCGCCGGGGCGCTCGGCCGGGTGCTGGACCGGTACCCGGAGTGCCGGACGGTGTTCGCCCCCGACACCGACGGCACGCTCGTCCGGCTCCCGGGACCGGACCCCACGCCCACCGTCCGCTTCGGACCGGAGTGGTCCGTGGCCGGTGCGGCCGCCGCGCTTGGCGCCGAGCCGTTGTCGGCCGAGACCGGGCCGGTGCTGCGGCTCGGCGTCCTGACCGGCCCCGCAGGCCAGGCGCGGCAGGTGATCGGCGTCGCGCACCACGTCGTGTGGGACGGCCGGTCGGAGGAGCTGTTCTGGGCGGCGCTGGCCCGCGAGCTCGCGGAACCCGGGCCCGACGGCCCGCTGCGGCCGCCACCGCCGGCGTCGGCGCCGGAGGAGACGGCGGACCCGCAGTGGCGAGCCGAGGTGCCCCCGGGCGTCCGAGCCGCGGCCGAGCGGCGGGCACGGGCCCACGGCGTCACCCCGTTCAGCTGGCTCGTCGGGCATTGCGCGGCCGCCGCCGCGGACGCGGGCGAGGGGGCCCTCACGCCGTACATCGACGTCGACCTGCGGGTGCTCGACCCGGCGTCCCGCGAGCGCATCGGCTACTTCCAGACCCAGCGCGCGCTGAGCGTGGTCCACCCCGGCACCTCCGGGCCCGACGCCGCCCGCGCGGTGCTGGCCGACATCGGCGCCCTGGCCGCGCTCGCCCTGACCACCGGCCTGCCGCCCGAGCCGGAGACGACCGGTCCCAGCTGCAAGTTCTACGTCCGCGACCAGCGGTCCGTGCCCGGCGCGGCCCTGACACCGATCGACACCGCCCTGCCCGTCGCCCGCAACGACTTGGCCGCCGGCCTGACCGCGGCGGGCGGGCGGGCTCACCTGACCGTCACCGCCCGGCGCAGGGCGCCCGGCCCGGCGCCCGCGGCACTGGGCCGGGCCCTGCTGGCCGCGCTCGACCGCGCCGCGCACGACGGCCCGCAAGGAGATGAGAAAGCATGAAACAGTTCACCGTCGACCGCCCGGTCGGCGCCTGGTGGCCGGTTCACGGTCCCGACGTCGACGCGGCCGTGGACCACGACGGCGGGGCCGTCCTCGACGGCCCCGGCCTGGCCGGCACCGCCGTCTTCCAGGACCTGGCCGGGCGGGCGTGCGGCCCGCTCTCACGCGACAATCCCGAACACCGCCACGTGACCGACGACCCGACCGGCACCGTCAACACGCCCGTCGAGTTCTCCAGCTCGCGGAAGCTGCTGTGGCACAACGAAAACACCTTCGCCGCACAGTGGCCCCGGCGGATCGCGTTCGCCTGCGCCCGCCGCGCCGCCACCGGAGGGGACACCCCCACCGTGGACATGGCCGCGGTGTACGACCTGATGGATCCCGGGCTGCGCACGCGGTTCGAGGACGCCGGCGTCACCTACACCCGCCGGCTCGGCGGCGACCTGGGCCTGGACTGGCGGACCCTGTACGGCACCGAAGACCGCGCCGAGGCCGAAGCCGCCTGCACCCGCGAAGGCGCGCAGTGGCGCTGGGACGAGGATGTACTGGTCACCCGGCAGCGCCGGGCCGCCGTTGCCGGGGTGCCCGGCGGCCGCCGCTCGTTCGTGGCGCAGGTGCTGCACTGGCACCACCGGGCCCTGGACGCCGACGTACGTGAATCGATGGTCGCACTGATGCCGCCGGAGGAGTTCCCGAAGGACTGCACCTTCGGCGACGGCGAGCCGATCCCGGACACCGCCGTCGACGCCCTGATCGCCCTGTGCACGCGGCTGGAGGAAACCGTGCCGTGGGCCGAGGACCGGGTGGTCCTGCTGGACAACCTGCGCCGGGCGCACGCCCGCAACCCCTACACCGGCGAACGCCGCCTGCTCGTCGCCATGGGTCGCGCGGCAAGCCACACGGAGGCCGGCCGTGTCGCGTGAACTCGTCGCCGCGATCCGCGCCGGGCGCGGGGACGCCGTGATCGAAGGCGGGCGGCGCACGTCCTACCCGCA
Source organism: Amycolatopsis sp. Hca4 (assembly GCF_013364075.1). GTDB lineage: Bacteria > Actinomycetota > Actinomycetes > Mycobacteriales > Pseudonocardiaceae > Amycolatopsis. The sequence goes on along the minus strand of NZ_CP054925.1, from coordinate 2,454,827 downwards.
GCTGCTCGACGATGCCGGTGCGCTGGCCGCGTCGCTGCGCCGGCACGGCGCCGGGCCCGGGACCGTCGTCCCCGTGCAGGGCACCGGTACGACGGAGACGATCACCCAGATCGTCGCGGTGCTGCTGACCGGCGCCGCCTACGCCCCGGTCGACTCGCGCACCCCGGACCGGACCGTGGCCGCCTTCGCCCGGCTCTGCGGCGCTTCGGTCGTGCTCGGCGCCCGGCGGGACACCGCGCACGGCCTGCGCTGGACGGACTCCGCCGAAATCGTCGCGGATGCCAGTCGCGAGCCGTGGACGAGAAGAACCGTGCCCGGCTCGACCGCATACGTCATCGCCACCTCCGGCACGAGCGGCGCTCCGAAGGGCGTCGTCCTGCCCGAGCCGGCGGTACTGGCCTACCTCGGGTGGGCGATGGCCGAGTACGGCGGCGGGTACGGCGCGCCGCTGTTCACCTCGCTCGGCTTCGACCTGACCGTGACCAGCCTGCTGGGACCGCTGGTGTCCGGCCGGACCGTCGCGGTGCTCGACCCGGTGCGGTGGCCGCTGGCCGTCGTGACCGACCCACGTCCCTTCGACGAGGCCGGGTTCGTCAAGCTCACGCCCAGCCAGCTCGACATCGCCTGCCGCCTGATGACCGAGACGGGCACCCGCTCCAGCGTCCCGGTGCTGGTGGTGGGCGGCGAAGCGATGCGCGGGCCGGCCCTCGCCCGATGGCGCGACCGGTTCCCCGCGGCGGCGATCGTCAACGAGTACGGCCCGTCGGAGGCAGCCGTCGGCTGCTGCCGCTACACCGTCCCCGACGGCTTCACCGGCGCCGACGTCCCCATCGGCACACCGCCGCCCGGCGTCGGACTGGAGCTGGCGCCGCTGCCCGCGGACTACGCGTACCCTCGCGACCCCGGCGGCGAGCACGGCGAACTCGTCATCACCGGCGCTCAGGTCGCCGCCGGTTACCTGGTCCCCGACGCGCTGGGGCGCGGGGTGCTGACCCCGTTCGCCGTGCGGGCCGGGCAGCGCCGGTACCCCAGCGGGGACCACGTCTCCCGCGGGCCAGGCGGCCTGTTCACCTACCACGGCCGGATCGGCCGCGAGGTCAAGGTGAACGGCTTCCGGGTCAACCTGGCCGCGATCGAGTCGCGGCTGGCGGACTGTCCCGGCGTGCTCGCCGCCACGGTCGCCGCCGGACCCGGCGGGCTCACCGCCCACGTCGCCGCGAGCGGCCCGGCGGTCACCCCCCGGTCGGTGCGGCGGTACCTGCTCGAGTTCTTCCCCGTCTACGCGGTGCCCGCGGAGATCGCCGTCGGCCCCGAAATCGCCGTGACCGAGCGCGGGAAGCTCGCCACGGCCCTGTCGTCCCCCCACTCCGAGGACCGGTCATGACCACCCTGCCCCTGCGCACCACCCCGGCCACGCTGACGCCCGGCGATCTCGGCCACGACCTGCGCACCACCCCGCCCGCAGCCGCCGCAGCGCGCGTGCGGGCCGAACTGGCCGACGCGGGCGCGGTGCTGTTGCGCGGGTTCGGCGTCGACGGCACCGACGACTTCGCCGCCGTCGTGGCCGCCCTGGGCGGCGAGCGGCTGGAGTACACCGAGCGCTCGACGCCGCGCAAATCGCTCGGCGGCCGCGTCTACACCTCCACCGAGTACGCCAAGGACAAGGAGATCTTCTTCCACAACGAGAACTCCTACCAGGCGTCGTGGCCGCGCTGGCTGTTCTTCCACTGCAGCGTCCCGGCCGCCGGGGGCGGGGCCACCCCGCTGGCCGACATCCGCGAGGTGACCCGGCTGCTCGACGCGGACGTGCGGGCAGAGTTCGCCGAACGCGGCTGGCTGCACGTGCGCACCTACCAGCCCGGGTTCGGCCTGCCGTGGCCGGAGGTGTTCGGCACCGAGGACCGCGCCGAGGTCGACCGCTACTGTGCCGCGGCCGGGATCACCACGACCTGGCGTCCCGACGGCGTGCTCCAGACCCGGGCCCGGCGGGCGGCCTTCCACCGGCACCCCGACACCGGGGAATCGTTGTGGTTCAACCATATCGCGTTCTTCCACCCGAGCACGCTGCCGCCGGCCGCGCTCGCCGTGCTCACCGACATGCTCGGGCACGACAGCCTGCCCAACGACACCTGCTACGGCGACGGCAAGCGCATCCCCGACAGCGTGTGCGCGCACATCCGCGACTGCTACCGGCGCGCGTCCTCGCGGTTCGACTACGAGCGGGGCGATGTCCTGTTCGTGGACAACATGCTCGCCGCGCACGGCCGGGAGCCCTACGACGGCGACCGGAGCGTCGCGGTCGCCATGACCGGCCTGGTGCGGGGGACCGCGTGACCGCCGTCGCCGCGCCCGGGACGGCCGCCCGCGTCCGGCTGCCGGTCAACGAGGACGTCACCACCCGCGCCTACCAGTTCTACGCGTTCCCGGTGTCGATCATCGAGGCCTGCGACCCGGCGAAGGTCGAGTGGACGCTGACGAACTTCATCCACCTGGCCTACGACCGGCGGCCGGGCACGCCGGTGCCGCTGTGCTTCTACATCTTCGACTACGCGGCGAACCCGCACCTGGAAACGATGCGGACCGACGCGGAGCTGATGCACGACCTGCTCGGCTCGCGGCTGTCCGGGTTCGCCGCGCGGCAGCTGGCGCAGGGCTGGTACCTCTACCTCAACGTCGACGAGCACCACATCCCGCGCCGGTACGCCTTCGGGCGCCGGCGGATGTCCCACGACCTGCTCGTGCACGGGTTCGACGCCGAAGCCGGCACGGTCGACATCCTGGGCTACGACGAGAACCCCGTCTTCCGCTCGGTCACCATCCCGGCCGCCGCGCTGGACCGGGCGTTCGCGGAGCACCGCGGGCTCGGCAGCGGGTGCCGTCAGTTCGTCATGTACCGGTACCTGCCGGAGAGCGCGTTCGCCTTCGACCGGGACTTCGTCGCCGCGGAGATCCGCACCTACCTGCGGTCGGAGAACCCGACCGCCGCGCTGCGGGCGTTGCGCGAACCGTGGGACCGCGTGTACGGGCTGGCCGTGTGGGACTGCTTCGCGGACGAGATCGCCGCCGCCCGCGCGGGCGAGCGCGAGTACGACAACCGCTCGGCCCGGGTGCTATTCGAGCATTCGAGCCTGATGCTGGACCGGATCCGGCTGCTGCTCGCGGGCGACCCGACCGCCGCCGAAGAGGCCACCCGTGCCTACCGCCCGGTGGTCCGCTTCTGCCGCAGCCTCTGCTACGCCGTCCTGGCCGCCGCGACGGCGGGCGACCACTCCTCCCTCGACCGGCTCGCCGGCGAATTCGCCGGCGTCACCGACCGCCACGCCGCCGTGCTGCGGGCGCTCGTCGGCCCGGACACCCCCTGACCGCAAGGAGATCTGTCGTGTACGTGTTGGGAATCAGCGGGCTGAACCGCAGCGAACCCCGCATGCGTCGGGAATTCCCCGGCTTGGAGCGCCGGCAGTACCGGCTGGCGCAGGGCGCGGACTCGGCCGCAGCCCTGGTGACCCCGGACGGCATCGTCGCCGCGGCCGCCGAGGAGCGGTTCGCCCGCGACAAGGGCACCGGCCGCTTCCCCCGCCAAGCCGTGGACTACGTCCTCGCCGAGGCCGGCATCAAGCCGCGGGACGTCGCGTTCGTCGCGCACAACTTCGACTTCGCCCCCTACCGGCCGTTCTTCGAGACCGAAGGCACGCTCGAGGAGTACGACGAGGTGTACTCGGCCGACGCGGTGGCGCGCGACCTGCACGCCGAGCACACCTGGGACCCCGCCATGCGGATCGTCCCGGTCGCCCACCACCTCGCGCACGCCGCCAGCGCGTTCTACTGCTCGGGTTATCCCGAAGCCGACGTCCTCGTGGCCGACGGCATCGGCGAGTTCGAGAGCACGTCGCTCTACCGCGCCGACGCCGACGGGATCCGCACCACCGCGCAGATCCGCGGGCTGCACTCGATCGGCCTGGCCTACGGCCTGGTCACCATGCACCTGGGCTTCTGGATGAACATGGACGAGTACAAGGTGATGGGCCTCGCCCCGTACGGCAACCCGGCGCCGATGCGCGAGGCGGTGGCCGAGATCGTCCGGCTGCGCGAGGACGGCACCTACAGCACACCGTTCACGTACCTGAACCGGACGCCGCAGGAGCGTGCCACCTACGCGCGGTCACTGGAGTACCTGGCCGAGCTGCTGGGCCCGGCCCGGCGGCCCGAGGAGCCGATGCAGCAGCGGCACCTCGACCTCGCCGCCGCCCTCCAGGAGGCGACGGAGCAGGCGGTCCTGCGGTTCCTGGCCGTCGAGCGGCCGCGCGCGGACTCGCTGTGCCTCGCCGGCGGGGTCGCGCTCAACTGCGTGGTCAACAAGGCGATCCGGGAGACCGGGTGGTACCGCCGCCAGTTCGTGCAGCCCGCCGCCGGAGACGACGGCACCGCGCTCGGCGCGGCGCTGGCCGTGCTGCACCGCGCCGACCCCCGGCTGCCCGAGCTGCCCGCCCCGGCCCGCCGAACGCCGCGGCTGGGCCCGCCCTACCTCGGGCCGGCCTACGGCCCGGGCGAGGTCACGGCCGCGCTGAACGGCATCGACGCCACGGTGACCCGGCCCGGTCCCGCCGCACTGGCCGCCGAGGTGGCGCGGCTGCTCGCCGACGGCCGGGTGGTCGCGCTCTTCCAGGGCCGCATGGAGTACGGGCCGCGGGCACTGGGCAACCGCAGCATCCTCGCCGACCCGTCCACGGCGGAGATGCGCGACCGCATCAACGCGATGGTCAAGCACCGCGAAGACTTCCGACCGCTGGCTCCGGCCGTGCTGGAGGAGTACACCCAGGACTGCTTCGTCGTCGATGACCCGGCGGAGTTCCTCTGGATGGTGGAGACCGTCGACGTCCGTCCTGAGTGGACGGATCGGCTCGGCGGCGTGACGCACGTCGACGGCTCGGCCCGCATCCAGGTCGTCCGGCGGGCCGACAACGAGCTCTACTGGCGGATCATCGACGGGTTCCGCGAACTGACCGGTACCCCGGTGGTCCTCAACACCTCGTTCAACGTGCGTGGCGAGCCGGTCGTGTGCTCGCCCGCGGACGCGGTGCGCACCTTCCTGAGCAGCGACGTCGACGCTTTGGTGCTGGGCGACCACCTCGTCGTGCGGAAGGCCGACGACGTCGAGCAGATCATCAGCCGGCTCTGGCAGGAAATTCTCGGGATCGACCCGCCGGGCCCGGACAGCCGGTTCTTCGCGGTCGGCGGCGACTCGATCACGTCGGTGCGGTTCGTCGCACTCGCCCGCGGCGAGGGGCTGCAGCTCAGCCTGCGGGACATGCTTGCCGACGACCGGCTGGACGTGCTTGCCGGGCACGCCCGTCTGCGAGCGGCGTCGTGACCGCCGCCACGCACGAGGTCGCCACCGACCCCGCCGACCTGCCGGACGACCACTGGACCGGGGTGCCCCCGTTCGGGCTGCTCGAGGACGCCGACCGGGCCCGGGTGCCCGCCGGGGCGGTCGACGCGTTCCCGATGACCGCGCAACAGACCGCGATGGCCGCTCAGCTGGTGCTCGGTTCGGCCCGGCGCCGCAAGGGGGCGACGGACGTGCCGCCGTACCACAACGTAGCCATGTCACGGATGTCCGTGCCGAAGGTCGACCCGGCGGTGTTCGCCGGATGCGCCGAGGCACTCGTGGACCGGCACGAGATGTTCCGTTCAGTGCTGGACCTCGACACGTTCTCCCGGCCGATGCAGATCGTGCTGGCCCACGCGCCCGAGCCGGTGCTGACCGTGCACGACCTGCGGGGCTTGCCCGCGGCCGCCCGGGATGCGGAGCTGGAACGGTTCGCCGCGGCCGAGAACGCCAAGACGCTGTCGCTCACCGCGGCGCCACTGACCCGGTTCACCCTGCACGTTCTGAGCGATCGGGACATCGCGTTCACCATCACCGAGCCGCACGCGATCGCCGACGGCTGGAGCACGCACCTCAACCTGGTCGAGTTCTTCGACACCTACGTCGCCGCGCTCGGCACCGGGCAGGCTGCGGCGACCCCGCCGCCGTCCGCCCGGCTGCGACACCACAGCGCGCAGCAGGACGCCATGCTCGAGTCCACGGTGGACAACCAGTGGTGGCGGGACCGGCTGCGCCCGTGGACCGAGGCCGCCGCGCCGCCGGGCCCGGCGGGCGCCGGACCGGCCTGGCACGCCACACTGTCGATCACCGGTGCCGAGTTCGCGGCGCTGGAAGAGCTGGCGCGGACGTCCGGCACCGGCCTCAAGGCCGTCCTGCTGACCGTGCACCTGACAGCGTTGCGGGAGCTCCCGGGCGCGGTGGGAACGCTGACCGGCGTCACGGTCAACACCCGGCTCGCCGTCGAGGACGGCGTCGACGCGCGCGGCATGTTCCTCAACGTCGTCCCGCTGCCGTGGACCGGGGCCGTCCCCGAGCCCGCCGCGGTCCGCGCCGGCCTGCTGGCGGCGACCACGCGGGGCCGAGTGCCGCTGGCCCACCTGGTCCGCACGCTCGGGCCGGCGGCCGCGCCCCGGTCGTTGTTCGTGTTCAACAGCTTCCACAGCATCGCCGGGGCCGCGCAGCGGCTGGGCGTGGACACGTTCGAGGAGGTGGCCGACTGGTCGCGCACCGACTTCCCGTTCGAGGCGAGCTTCAACCGCAGCGAAGAGGCCGACGGCCGGATCGACCTGCAGCTCTACTCCGACGGCCGGTTCGCCGGCGAGCCTGACGCCGTGCGCGCCTACCGGGGCGCCGTTCGCGCTGTGGGGGGACTCGGCGATGACTGAGCCCAGCTGCGGGGCGACACTGTGGCGGGCCCTCTGCGCCGCCGCGGCGGCCGAGCCCGGCCGGACCGTGATCCGGGACGGCGCCCGCGTCCTGACCGCCCGCGAACTCGTGACCGTGGTGGGCACCGCCGCCCTGCGGCTGCGGCAGGTCGTGCCGCCGGGCTCCCGGGTCGGAGTACGCCTGGCACCCGGGACCGACCAGCACGTCGCGATCCTCGCCACCCTCGTGGCGTCCTGTGTGTACGTTCCGCTCGATGTGTCGTGGTCGGTGGAACGGACCGCCTACGTTTGCGGGGACGCCGAAGTCGCCCTGGTCCTGGGCGACGGGCCGGCGGGCACCCGCTCGCTGCCCTTCGCCGAGCTGGGGGCGCACCGGCTGGCCGTACCGGACGCGACGGTCCCGGACCTCGGCGCCGCGGTCGCCCGCCTCGACACGACGCCGGTGCCGCCGGTCTACGTGATGTACACCAGCGGGACCACGGGCGCGCCGAAGGGCGTCGAGACGACCTGGCCGGCGCTGCGCAACCGGCTCGCCTGGATGCAGGACTTATACCCGCTCAGGCCCGCTGACGTGGTGCTGTCCAAGACCTCCTGCGGGTTCGACGTGTCCATTTGGGAGTACCTGTGGCCTCGGCTGCACGGCGCGTGCACCGCCGTCCTCGACATCCGCGCGGACGGCGGCTGGTCCGGCCTGTGGCGGGTGCTGCGCGAGGAGGGCGTCACCGTGTGCCACTTCGTCCCGTCGGTCGCGCGGGCCGCACTGCGCGACCCGGCGGCCGGCCCGGTGCCGAACCTGCGCATGATCGCCCTCAGCGGCGAGGTGCTCGACCGCGACACGGCGTCGGCGCTGCAGCGGCTCGCGCCGGCAGCGCGGATCGTCAACATGTACGGGCCGACCGAGTGCGCGATCGACGTCAGCCACTGGACGTTCGACGAGCGCGAGCAGTGGGACCCCGTTCCGATCGGGCGCGGCGCCGCAGGCTGCGCGCTGACCCTGCGCCCCTCCGGCGAGCTGGTGATCTCCGGCGTGCAGGTCGCCGGCGGCTACCTGGGCGCAGCCGCGGGCACCGGCGGGTTCAACCCGGACGGCACGGCCTACGCGACCGGGGACACCGCGGTCGAGGTCGAGCCGGGCATCTACGCCGTGCTCGGCCGGAGCGACCGGCAGGTCAAGCTCAACGGGGTGCGCGTGGAGCTGGACGGGCTGGAGGCGGCGGTGCGGGCCCACCCCGGAATCCAGGACTGCGCCGCGTTCCTGGACACCGGCGACCCGGGCAGTCCGCCCCGGGTGGTGCTCGCGTGCCGGCCGCGCGACCCCGGCGCGGTGCCCGGCACCCGCGTGATCCGGGAATTCGTCCGGGCCACCTCGGCGATGGAGGACGTCGCGTTCCGGCTGGTCCCCGTGGACCGCCTGCCGCTGACCGCCTCCGGCAAGACCGACTACCGGGCCCTGGCCCACGACGTAGGAGAAGGGAGTCACCGTGGACAGCGCGTTCACTGACCTGGAACGGGAGTACACCGCCGTCACCGGCCGGCCGCTCGATGAGCCGGACCTGGACATCTTCGATCTCGGCCTGGCCTCGATGGCCGTGCTGGAGCTGATCAGCAGGCTGCGCGGGCTGGGCTACGAGCTGCGGATGGACGACTTCGTCAACGCAGAGAGCATGCGCGAGGTCGCGCGGACGATGGCCGGATGCCGGCTGTGAGGCTGCTGCGCGCCAACCCCCGGTTCCGGGTGCTGTGGGTGATCAACCTCGTGTCGTCGATGGTCGGCTGGTCACTGGGCATCGCGCTGTCGGTCCACGTCTACCTGCTGACGCAGTCGGCGCTGCTGACCAGCGTCCTGGCGGCGACCTCGACAGTGGCCGGCATCGCCTTCGGCGCACTGGCGGGATCGACGGCCGACCGGCACAACCGCCTGCGCATCGTCCGGTCCGGCCTGCTGATCCGGGTGCTGTTGCTGGTGGCGCTGTTCGGCGTCGCCGAGTCGGGGCCGGGCCTGGTGGCCGTGGTCTTCCTGCAGGCGACGGTCCAGCAGTTCTACGGTCCGGCGGAGCAGGTGCTCATCGCGTCCTACGTCTCCGGCGAGGAACTGTCGGAAGCCAACGGGCTCAATTCGTTCGCCTCCAACGCGACCCGGCTGATCGCCCCGGCCCTCGGCGGCTTCGTCATCGCCTGGGCCGGGTTCCGCTGGACGGTCGTGGGCATGTCGGTGCTGATGGCGGTGTCGTTCCTGCTGAGCCTGGCACTCCCGGGCGACCGCGCGAGGCGGACGGCCCGCGCGGAAACCGGGTCCGGCGGGGGAGTGCGCGAGCTGCTGCGCACCAACGCCCGCGTCCGCGGGCTGGTCCTGCTGCAGCTGCTGGACGCCCTCAAGGAGGGGCCGCTGTCGGCGCTGTTCCCGGTTCTGATGCTGGGGGTGATCGGCGCCACGTCGGGTGAGATGGGCACGGCCAACAGCGCCTTCGCCGTCACGGCGGTGATCGCGGGCCCGATCGTCGGCGTGACGGTCCGCCGCCTCGGCTACCGGCTCCCGGTGGTGGCCGGGGCAGCCATCGCGAACGCGCTGATCGTGGTGCTGGCGGTGTGGCCGTCGACGGCCATGGCGTTGGTGGTGTTCGGTCTGTCTGGCCTGCCGTTCACGCTGTCCTGGGTGGGCACGCAGACGTGGCTGCTGCTGACGGTCCCGGAGACCAGCCGCGGCCGCATCGTCGGCACGTCGGGAGCGCTGTACGCGGCGATCCTGCTGGTCACGATGCTGGCCGCAGGAGCATTGGCCGACCTGGTGGGCGTCCGCTGGGTCCTGGGCGCGACGGCGGGCGCGGCGGTCGCGGGCCTGCTGGCGGTCGACCGTCTGGTCCGCACCCAGCTGGAAAGCCCGGTCCCGGCATGACCGCAGTGGGCACGCCACCCGCAGAGGTGGCGGCTGACGCCGGGAGTATGTCGACGCGCCGGATCATCGCTCTGACCCGAGGCATCTGTGCGGCCGACGTCCCGGACGCAGCGGTGGCGGACGTACTCCGGGCGGACCGCATCCCGATCTGCTGGGTCTGCCACGAAGGCCACTTCAGCGTGACGGCGCCCAGGTGCCGGGTCCACGGACCTGCATGCTGACGCCGGCTCTGGTGCCGTAATCGTTTCGGTGCGCAGCCGGCTGTGAGGCGAACGCTGCTGCAGTTCACTAAGAAGTCAGTTGTGGAGTCGCCGACCGTCGAGCGGTTGATCGAACTTCTAAAACTGACAGAGGTTGTTGACAGTCTGGGCTCCTGATCAAGGGAGGCCCATGGCTGAGCGAGTGTGGAGTGAGAAGGACCTGGTCAGGCGCCCGCTCACCAGACAGATATCGGCGGATGGTCTTGCGATCACGGCCGAGGTGGCGCGCGATTGCGCCGATCGACCACCCCTGCTCACACCGGGCCTGGGCCTCCACGTCCTCCAGCGAAAGCGTCCGGCCTCCAGCAACGGTCCACAATGACCAACACCGCGAACCGTCTCTGCAGGCGCGCTGACCAGCGCAAACGACATGCCGGGTAGGACTGCCTCAGCTGGGGAAATCCAAAGAGTGAGAGTGGGGACTTTCAGAGATCGTCATCAACACGGCACCGTGGTCGCCGAGGACGACAGCGCCGCCGATCGTGCCGAACCGGCCGCTCTCACCATGCGGGCCGGGCTGAACAGCTCGCTAACCGCGCCACCTGCGGCACCCCAGCGCGCCGTAGCAGGCGCGGTGGTGGTGCTCGGCGATGGTCGGCGGGGCGGCTTCGGTCACCGCTGTGGCCACCGCGGTCATGCCGGTCGCTTCCGTGAGCCATTGCCACGCTCGTTCGTTCTCGAGCAGCCGGTGCGCGGCCGACACGATGGCGCGGCGGAGCTGCAGGTCCGCCCACAGCGCGGCGAGCTCGTCGGCTGCGCCGGGCACGCGGTGCTCGACGAGCAGCCGGATCGCTTGCTCGCGCGAGGTCACCTTGTTGTCGGCCAGCACTGGCCGGAGCGCGGCGCCCAGTTCGGCCGGAGGATGGTCCGGGCGGCACGGCCGACTGCGTACACCGCGTCCCGGGCGCGGTCGTGTCGGCGTAGCCGAGCAGCATGCCTAGCGCATCGCCGAGCCGATCAGCCCAGGACAGCCCGGCCTCGACCACGGCGTCTCTGTTAGCTCGCACGGATGCGGACTTTCCATCGCTAAGCCGAGGCATCATGTGTTTCAACGACCACCGGTACGCGGGTAGTCCGCGGGCTTCGTCGTTGCCCTCACCCGTCCGGTCGGCGACCTGCTTGCCGACCTTGTTCTACACCCAACCGAATGCGCCTGTGTCGGCGAAACTGACAACTAACAGCGCGGTCACCGGATCCGGTCCAGCTGCAGGGTAATTGAAGAAGACGAGCTGGTTGCTGAATTCGTCAAACACGGTGGTACTTCGGGAAAAAGGTTCATTGCTCCAATTGGTCAACTTCACGTCCAGCTTTACTGTGTCCCCGGAGATGGTGAAAGTCATTTCCTCGCGGTCGGCATTCGTGCCCAAGAATTGTTGACACGAGTCCGGTGGAGGGCTGTCAAGATTCAGGCCACGATCACTGAACCACACCTCGATCTTGCTGAACTTCAACCCGATCGCGTGCCCGCTGGAATCCTTCACCAGCGTGCCGTTGATGCCCCAGCCGTAGCTCGTGATACCTGGCTTGAAGTGTGGCGGTGGGCCGATCTGGGGCCACCGCTGAGCGGTCGTGCGGGTGATGCTGGGCTCGCGCTGAGCCGCCTTGTTGATCCACTCTTGTAAGAAATCGGTCGCTAGAGACATATCCACCACCGAAGCGCGGGTTGTAGGATTATTGATCTTCGACGGAGTGCGTCAATGCTCTGATAGTCGTATTTTGCTGCGCAAATGATACGCGTCTCGACGACTAGGTGGTTGTCAACACTCGTTCGTCTGCCGGGGTGATCCTTTGACTTGGCGGACGGCGTGATCAAGAGAGGGCCCGGCGGGCGCGGCCCTGAGTCCCGCTCCGAGGCGGCAACTATTCATGTCCAACATGGGGGTCAACCTCACAAAGGGCCTGCGTTGGGCTCGCGCCGCTGACCTCAGCTGCGGCAGTCGAGCAGTGGAGCCGCACTGCGCACCGTCCGATCCCACGGGCCTTGCCGCCTGCTGGCTGCGGGATTCTTGACGAGTCGTTAGCGCGCTTCGCCGGTGCCGCCGGACCGCAGCGATCTCCCTCGGGCGAATGGCACCTGTTGCGGACTGGCGAAGGCTCCCGCACATCGGAACACGCGCCAGACGTATTCAGAGCCCTCACGACTAGGGCCATAGTTCGAGCTTGGTGAATTCTTCTCGGACATATTCATTCACCTCGTCTTGAACTTCGTCGATCAGCTCCAGCGTTCGGCGGGACTCGGTCCAGGCGTCAGCCTGTCGTCCGGTTGCGGCGTGTGCTCGCACGAGTGTGACGTGCGCGCGCACCGAACTCACGTGGTCTTCGGGAGAACGACAGAGGCCGACGGTCTCACGTGCGCGTAGCACCGCCTCGGTGAAGTCTCCTTGTTCGAAGCTGGTCTCGCTGAGCTCGAGAAGTACCGCTACGGTCTGGCTGTGGTTGGCCGGGTGGTGAGTGTGCAGGGTCGCGGATTTCTGCAGGTGGACGGCCGCCTTGTCGGGGTGGTTTTGCCGACGGGCGAGTTTGCCCAGCTGAAGCAGGGTTGCTGCGTGCTGTCGGTGGTCGGGTAGGCGCTGGAAGGTGTCTGCTGCGGCGGTGAGGTGTCCGAGTGCCGCTGTGAGGTCGTTGGCTTGTTGCAGGTCGGTTCCGAGTTGAAGGTGTGTGCGGGCTGCCAGGGCGGGTTGGTCGATGTCCGCGTGGATCTCCAGTGCTTCGCGGGCTCTGGCGATGGCCAGTTCGTGCGCGCCGATCGTGCTGTAGTGGGAGGCGACGAATAGGAGGGCCTCGGCGACGCCGCGTTGGTTGTCTGTTGTGCGGAAAAGGGTGACGGCGACGTGGGCCGACTTCAGTGATTCGTCGGGGTTGCCGAGATGGTGGTGCAGCTGAGCGAGTCCGGCGAGCACCTCGGCTTCGCTGCCGTGGTCCTGTGCGGCGATCGCCGCAGTGCGAACTTCCTCGTGTGTGTGGAGCCAGTCGCGCAGGCTGTCGCCGATCAGCAGATGCGGGCGGAGCGTGCGGAGGATGGCGACAACCTGGGGAAGGTGCGTTCGTGCTCCCCGTCGTACGTTCGCGGCGATGCTGGCGCGTTCGCGCTCGAGCGATGTTGTCGCGTCAGCGTGGGAATCGCGGGATTCGTCCTCCGACCCGGGCCTTTCGGTCTCCGGCCGGGGGCGCGTGGGTGCCAGTGTCTCGGCGATGTCGGTGGCGAACTCGTTGATCCAGTCGAGCAGGCGGACCTGCGCGCGAGCTCGGCTGTCGGAGGGGTCCACCTTCATGGCGATCCGCTCGCCGGCCGCCCGGGTCAACGTGTCCATCGTGTAGCCGTGGCCGTGTGAGCCGATCAAATGCAGAGCACGCAGAGCGTTGAGGTGAGCGCGGGTCGTCTCCGAGCTGGTGCCATCCAGCGCCGTTGCCGCGGCAACGCTGAGCGTGGGCTCGATGTGCATGCTCAGTGTCCGGAACGTGCTGGCCGCGCCGGCCGGGAGGCTGTCATAGGACCACGCGATCGATGCCAGCAGCGTCCGGCTGTCTGTTTCGCCGGCCAGGGAGCAGATCGCCAGGGGCAGGCGGGTCGGCTGGCGCCGTTGTGGTGGTAAGGGCGTCGGCGAGAATCCGGATGGCTCGGGGAAGGCCACCTGTCAAGTGATTGGCGGCCTCGGCCGTGAAGTTGCCGGCCGGCGCGTGCAGGTCGGGGACCAGTGCCGTCAGCAGTTGCGCGGTCTCGGCGGGTGTGAATCTTGCGACGGTCAGCCGGTAGGCGCCGTGATCGTTGACGAGATCGGTCAGGCGGTGGCGACTGGTCACGATCACCACGGAGGCGGCGCTGCCCGGCAGGAGCGGTATCACCTGTTCGGAGTTGAGCGCGTTGTCCAGGAACAGCAGAATTCGACGTCCCGCCAGCTTCGTTCGCAGCTGGTGGCCCCGCAACCTCGGTGAAATCGGAATGTCCGGCGCAGCAACTCCTAGCGATTCGAGCAGCTCAACCAGTACGTCGTCCGGGCTGCGCGCGGGGGTGGGGGAGTAGCCGGAGAGGTCGGCGTAGAGCTGCCCATAGGGGAACTGCTCCTGGATCGTGTGGGCCCAGTGCAGCCCGAGTTGAGTCTTTCCGACGCCGACCGGCCCGGTGATCACGATGACCAGGGTTGACGTCGGCCCGTTCATCTGTGCCTTGACCAGCAACTTCTCCAGCTCCGCAAGATGAGCGGGCCGATCGATGAATTCACTGACGGTGAGTGGGAGCTGGGCGGGCGGAATGGCGCGTAGCGCAGCTTGGGTGCGGCGGTGATCAGCAGGTTCGACCAGCTCGCGTTCCTGGAGAAGCTTTCTGTAGTGTTCCTGCAACTCTCGAGGTGGGCTGGTGCCGTACGACTCGGCGCACCTGTCCCAGATCTGTCTCCAGCAGGCGTCGAAATCCTCGAACCGTCCGAGTCCATCCAGCGCGCTGAGCCGCAACGCCGCGAAGGTGACATCCTGCTCGTGCCGTTCCGGCACAGCATCAAGCCGTTTCAGCACTTCGTGGAGGTTGCCCCGCTGCAACTCGATGGTGCACAAGGCCTGGTAGGCGGGTAGCAGCTCCCGGTCTTCCATGTCTTCACGCTGGCGTTCCATCCAGCTTGTGTTCAGGCCTGCGACGACGTCTCCACGCCACAGCGTGACTGCCTGGTCGAGCGCCTCAGCGGCTGTGTCGAGCTCGTTCGTCTCGCGAGCTGCTCGGCCGGCGCGGACGAGATCCTTGAACCGGAGGTAGTCAAGGGAGTCCTGCCCTCGGACGAACTTGTAGCCCCCGTCTTGAGTGAGGATCTCGCTGTCGCCCCCGGTTCCGCGAAGAGTGGCCCGCAGCCGGCTGACGTAGGCGTGGAGAGTTTTTCTGGCATGCAGGGGTGGGTCATCCCAGAGCGCGTCGATGACTGTCTGAACGTTCACGAGCTTGCCGTGCCGCATCGCCAGCACACCGAGCAGGAAGCGTTCCTTCGCACGCTTGAAGTCGACTGTCTGGTCGTCAAGCCGCAGCTCCACGCTGCCCAGGATGTTCAACTCCATCGGGCTCCTTGTGCCACCCCGCGGAGTGCCGGCCAGGGACGCGATGACGTGCACATTAGCCCCGCCAACAGGGTAGTTGCCCCTGGTTACCGGGGCTGTCAAGGATCTGTCCTGTTCATGGCAACCGAAGTGTCAACCTCCGAGCTGGACGATCGGCCTCGTACGACAGGCCCAGCGGAGGTGGCCCAGATGCTCACGCCAGACAACATCTACCGTCGAGTGCAGCCCAAACGCGCCGCGAACGACAGGCCACGGTCGCCGGCGGACACGCCGCCAGTCACGTCTGCCGCTCAGCGCTCGTTGCGGCGCTGGCTGCGACGGCTGTGGATGGACGACGCACATTCCGCGCCGCAGACGCGTGATGCATCAGCTGTCACGTGTGAGCTGCAGAAGCGCGGCTCGAATGCCGTACATCGGACGATCGTGGCTGTCGATGTCGAAGAGTTTTCCTCTCCGGGTCGCACTAACGCCGATCGCCTTACCGTCCGTGCCGGGCTGTATGAGGTCGTCCACCATGCGCTACTGGCTTCTGGTGTTGTTTGGGACGATTGCCAGCACGTCGATCTCGGCGACGGCGTCCTCGTGCTGGCTCCATCTTCGTATCCGAAGGCGATCTTCATCGAGCAGGTTGTTCCGACTCTGGCCCAGGCATTGATCGCCTACAACGAAGAGCATTCGCTGACCGAGCAGATCCGTTTACGGCTGGTCCTGCATGCAGGCGAGGTCAGCTATGACGCATACGGAGCGACAGGGCAGGCGATCGTTCACGCGTTCCGGCTGCTCGACTCTCCGGCGATAAAAGCGGAACTTGCGCAGTCGCCTGGCCCCCTGGCATTGATAGCGTCGGCGTGGTTCTACGATGAGGTCATCCGACACAGTGCACTCAGCCAGCCACGTCGATACGTGCAGGTCACCGTCCGCGTCAAGGAGACCGTTGCCCCGGCGTGGATATACGTCAAGTACGGTGACGGCCCATCGGGCAATTTGCGACAACCCGGCTGAGACGTCGTACAACGGCATCAACTGACCCGGGGATCCCTTCGCTAGACTCTCCGCCGGCTCGTGGGCAGGTGCGCGCGAGACTAGCGGCATAAGAGCATGTTGCGGTGGCCGCGAGAACAGCCGCTCGACTAGGTTGCGGACTTGAGGTGGCTTTGGCGATCGACCCCGCCGATCAACAGTGGGATCTCCCGGATGAGAGGGCTCGCAACGGGTGAGTTGTGGCGGGCGGCCACGGTGTGAGGGATGATCGGGGCCCAGCACCCGCGACAAGTCGACGAGCGGTTCCTCGAGCGCGGTTACAGCGCCGGGTGTAGGGATGGTCGCGACCTAGCACCCGCAGCTGGTCATCGATATCTCGCCCAAGCCCGACACCACGCTGGCATGTACCCGAGGCTGGCCGGGCACCGCGGCGTCACCGCCCGCTATCGTCGACCGGCCCACCTTCGGCGTCAACATCATCGAGACTGGCACTGAGTCCTACCGCCTCGCCCGCAGCCGCCGCACCCAGAACTCCACCGCCTGAAACCCGCGACCAGCACGATCAGCACCGCAAAGGGACCCGGAGAGCGGGCAGGATCCCCACCCCGCCGCCCGACGCGCTCCCCATGGCTTGGCAGGCTGGACCTCGTGCTGGTCGACCTGCTGCCCACCCTGCTCGCCGCCTCACTGGCCGCGTTCCTGCTGGCCCTGCTCTCCGCGGTCGCCGGGTTCGGCGGCGGGGCCTTGCTGATGTCGGTCTTCACCGCGCTGTTCGGCCTGCGCGTCGCAGTCCCCATGCTACCCTGACTCAGCTGTCCTCCAACGGCTCGCGCGTCTGGCTCAACCGGCGGGAGCTGCGCGGCCCGTGATCGGCTGGTTCGCGCTCGGCGCGATCCCCTTCGCGGTCGCCGAGGGCCTGCTGCTCACCCACGCCCCGCTCGCCCCGCTCAAGCGCCTCCTGGGTCTGTTCCTGATCGGCGTCGTCGTCTGGCGATGTTTGCAACGCCGGCCACGCCCACCCGCAGAACCCTCACTCGCGCTCGTCGGCGCCGCCTCCGGACTCGGGTCCGCGCTGCTGGGCTCGGTCGGCCCGCTGACCGCGCCGTTCTTCCTCGCCCTCGGCCTGACCCGAGGCGCCTACATCGGTACCGAAGCAGCCAGCGCGTTGACTATGCACCTGACCAAGATCGCCACCCACAGCGCCGGCGCCTGCTCACCCGCCAAGTCCTGCTCTTCGGCGCGGCCCTCACCCCTGCCACGCTGCTCGGCGCCTGGACCGGCAAGAAGATCGTCGGCCGGATCAGCGAACGCGTCTTCGTCCTGCTCGTCGAACTCGGCCTCATCGTCGCCGGCGCCCTCTTCCTCGCCGGCCTCTGACCACGGCCACTTCTCACCGACATTGATCAAGCAAACGACCGCCGACCGCGGTCACAAACAACGTACATCCGCGGTCAGTTCACGCCGTCACAACCACTAGGGTGTCGGCCGCGGCGAGGTAGTCCTCGGTCACCGCGACGGAAGAGTGGCCCAGGTTGGCGGCCTTCTGCAGAAGATGCGCAACGAAGTTGCACATGATCGGCTCCGATCGTCTCGAGCAGGGAGATCATCAACGGCGGTTCAATCACCGTCGCGATCGTGCTGCCGTGCGACGCCTTACTCCAATGGACCGGCTGGAACACCGAGATCATCACCTGGCTTACCGAGCCCCCCAGCGGCGTGGTGGACCTACCCTTCGAGCGCTGTCGGGTTGTCTGGAGTTCTCGGGCCGTCAAACAGCCAGAAATCGTAGGACGCGTCGGGATTCAACACGGGATGGCTCAGCAGAGTGGTGAGTTGTTCCGTATCGCCGCTGACGGAGATGCTGCGGCATGCCCGGATGATCAGTTCATGTGCTCCCGGCCGGTCGGGCGGCGGGTCGAGCGGCTGTTTCCGCAGCCGCGCCAGTGCGGCCAGTCGTACCGTGATCTCGTGGGCGAGGTCGTAGCGGTCTTCCAGCGCGCAGCCATCCGCTTCGATTAGCGCCGCTGTGGCTACGTCGAGCCGACCGGTGGAACAGCTCAGCGCCGAGAGGTTTACCAGCGCTGCGGCGAGTCGTCCGTGGTCCGCTGTCTCTCGCCAATGGCCGACCGCTTGGGCTCGCGCCGCTACTTCGTCGTGAAGGTCGTCGCAGAGATCAGCGATGTTTTCTTGGGCCACGGCCGCATTGTCGGACTCACCGGTGGCGACGTACAGGATGGATGCCTTTTTGTACGCCAGCTTCGCCTCAGCGGCGCGATTCAGTCCACCGAGCGACTGCGCGAGGGCAAACTCCGACGCGGCTCGGTTTCTTACGTCGCCCGCCCGTTCCGCGAACTCCGCCGCGCGTCGGAGGTAGCGTTCGGCTTCCGAAAACTGCTCGCAGAACAGGTGAAGCTTGCCGATGTTGATCAGCGGATTGATCGCCTCGCCCTCGGTGAGGGCGCTTTCGAGCAGGGGCAGCGTAGCGCGGGCGGCGTGCAGGGCGGTTTCGGTGTCCGCCAGCTGGACTGCGATCTGGCTGGTCGTCATCCTGGCCTTGACCTCGCGCGTCGGTAGCTGGTGGACCTGCGCGATCTTCGCGGCACGCTGTACCCAGGCGAGGGCGTCGACACGGTGAGCGGCGCTGAGCCGCAGGGTGCCGGCGATTTCGAGCGCCGCATCGACGGCGCAGTCCGGTTTACCGTTGGCCAGGTGTGCTGAGACCAGGATGTCGGTGACCTCGGCGAGGGTGCGCAGGTCGCCGAGTCCGTCGTGCAGGTGGATCAAGCTGCGTGCGAGGTCTTCGGCGATGTCCCACCACTGGTGGGCAGAGGCGGCGCTCAATCCGGTGCGGGCGCGGGTGGTGTCGACGACGATGTCCTGCCGCTCGACCACCGCGGCGAGGGTATTCGCCATATGCCGGGCCGTGCGTGCCTGGAAGGTGGCAATGGCAGCCGGCTCGTCTTCGCGAGCGGAGCATTCGACGAGGACGAGCCGGATCAGCGGCGCGACGGAGAATATGAGGACGTCGTCGTCGGTGACTGAGTATTCGGCGAGGCTCGCGTCGACCACTCGGTGCAGTTGCAGCGCGGTCGGTGCCTCGCCGCTGTCCCTTCCGTACGCCATCTCGGCGATGTCGCTGACTGCAGCGAAGGAGATGGCGAGGTAACGGGCTGCGAGCTGGACGTCCGGTGCCAGGTTGTGGTAACTGAGGAGAACTGCGCTGCGCACTGTTCGTTCGGGAGAGGACAAGTAATTTAGACGTTCCTGTTCGGCTTCGAGACTGCGTGCCACCGTGGGGATGAGCTCGGGTCTGCCCACGATCAGGCTGGCGACGATACGCAAGGCGAGGGGGAGGTCGTCGCACAACTCCGCGATGCGTTCGAGGACCGCGGAGTCGGCGGTGGGCGCGAAGCGGGCCAGCAGAGTGACAGCCTCCGTCCTCGCGAGGACCGGGACGTGGATCGCGGTGTTGGTAAAGTCCTGTGTTCGCTGGCGGGAGGTGACGACGACGGTGCTCGTGCCGGTGACCCGCAGGAGGGGCGCGACATGCGCGGCGTCGCGTGCGTTGTCGAGGACGAGCAGAACGTCAGCCGCGGCGAGGACTGTTTGAAGCCGTTCGTAGAGCGCGGCCTCATCGACATGGCGCGACCACGGTGACCCGGTGAGGGCGTCGAGGAGGTCGTGTGCGGCTTCGCGCGCACTGAGCTGGTGGCCCGGGCTCATGCCACGGAGGTTGATGTAGAGAGCGCGGTCGTGGGTTGCGGCGACCCGGTGGGCCAAGTGGATGGCAACCTGGGATGTGCCGACACCGGGCCGCCCGGACAACCACAGCAGGCCCGGGGCTCCGATGGCGTCCAATAGGCTGTCCCGGCCGACGAAGATGCGATCCACAGCGGGGAGCGGACAACGTCGGCCCCGGCCGGGCAGGTCCAGGCCGCAGCCGTGCGGGCTGGACGTCGTCAAGGCCGCGAGGTCCCCGGTCGTCGTCACCAGCTCGCCGATGAGCTCGTCATTGTAAGCACGCTCGCGTCGCAGCAGCAGCTCCAGCTCGCCGACGCCACGAGCCTGGTCCGGCCGCTTCCGCAGCTGCCCCAACTCGCGTTCGAGGTTGCGGCATTTCGCCTCCTCAACGGCGAGGAGGGTCGTCAATTCTGCCCTGCGCGCGGCGAGGTCATCGGCGCGTTGTTCGGCCTCTTCGACGGCTCCCAGGACGGCGCGGGTCCGCGCGCTGTCGGTCCTGTCGGCCTGCCCCCGCAGGTCAGCCAGGACCTTTATCCAGCGCGCGACCTGGGGCTCTGCGAGTCCGCAGCCGGTCAGGATCTGGCCGGCCTGGCCGACGGTCGGCAACTGCTTGCCGCTGAAGATCGCGGACAGGGTCCCTTGCGTGAGCGGCCGGTCAGCCCTTTTCGTCGATTTGCAGAGGTCCGCGTAGGTCCGGCCGGCCCGCTGCCGGACGTCTCTCAGCATGCCGGCGAAGGTCTCGGGCGACCGTGCCGATGTGGGATCGAGGTCGTCAAACAGCGTGTTGGAGGTGTTGAGGTGGTCCACGGTCGTCCGTTCGGCAGTGCAGGGCCGTCGTTCTGGATGTCGGCATCGGTCTTCGAGCGTTACTCTCGCGGTTCAGGATTATTCAGCTTCGTTCGGGGTGCTTCGGAGTCCATCAGGATCCTGGATCCGTGGACGTCGGCATGGCTTGCTGTAAACCATGAAACCGACTTCGGTGGCCGACCTGATCAGGTGGACAGTCCAGTCCGCGGACCGCACCCGCAACGCGTTGGCCCTAGTACGCGTCCTCGTTGCCGGGGCGGTGGTGTTCGGCGGTGAGCTGGTAGTCGTCGCTCTGTCGATGCCCGCCGGGACGGCCCTGGCGCTTGCCAGCGCGGCTCCCGCTGCCGGGATCTGGCGAGCCGTGCGGCGTCGGTCCGAGGCTCGGCGTCGCCAGGCTGGATGAGCCGGTTGAGCGCCTCGGCACCGGAGGAGGCTGAACGGATGCGCGGACGCGGGGCTGTCCTGCTGTGTCTGGGCGCAGTTCATCGACGCCCTCGGTGTGACACTCGCAGTGATCAGGCTGCCGGCGAAAGCCTCGGGCATTGCCGGTCGATCCCTCGGTGGCATGGCGACCTGAGCAGCCCACCGGCCGGACGCGGCGACGAAGCTTCGTGCTCCGACCGTCCGAGCGGAGGCTGGGGCTGTCGTTGAGGTATTTCTGGACGACAGGTAAGCTCCACGCCCGTATCACCGATTCGCGTTCCCCCTTCGGGGACTCGCCAGAAGCACCACAACGAACAGGTGCAGGTTGCACGCCTAGCCGCAGCCACCGAGCAGTTCCCGGACTGCTGCTCATCTCTGGTTTGCTTGCCCGGCCGTGGATCACCCAACTGCATGCAACTCGACCGACGACACCAGCACCGGGGCTGGTGTACACCGTTGTGGAGTCGACTTGCTGTTGTTCATGGTCACGCTGTGCACCCTAATTGCCTTCATTGCGACGCTCGGGCTTGCGGCGTTCATCGTGCATAAGACTGGGGATACGAAAGGGCTTCGTGACCTTGCAGTGCTGATTCGCGCAGTTCGGCCGTCGTGGCCGTTCAAGTGGCCCCGTCGACACTGACCTCCTTCGCGGGAGACGACTTCGGCATTCATGTGGCCGCGCATATCCTGGTCGTGCTACGCGATTGCGGCCCGCGTGCCAGGGCGCGATCGCTTGCAGGATCGAACTTCTTAATCTGTTAATGGATATGGCGCACCGTTTCGGGTTCATGCAGTTTCAGAAAACACGTTCTGACCAGCGGACGCCAAAGCGCGTGGGAATCAGGCTCAGCCCCACCTGGAGTGCCGCGGCGGCGCTCGGCGGCCAGCCGGGATGACGACATGGCCGGGCCTCCCTCGTGGAGAGGCCCGGCTGGGCGACCCGCTCGCCATGCTGGCGCCTTGTCTCGGCCGTGACAGCGGTAGCTGCCTGGTAGGCAGCGTCGTGGTTCAGGTGTGGTCGAGGTCGTCGAGTTGGTGTTGGACGCGCTCGGCGTCGGCGTCGCGGCCTTGGTCCCGGTACAGCTCCAGCGCCTCCCGCCACACCGTGCGGGCCTGCGCATGCCGGCCGAGGGCGGCGTAGGGGTGGCCCAGGCTGTCGAGGGTGTCCGCGACCGCGTAGGCGTTGCCGATGCCGCGGAATAAGGCGAGAGCGGATTGGTAGTAGACGAGGGCCTGGTGGTAGTCGCCGGTGTGGTGGGCGATGTAGCCCAGGCTGTCCAGGGTGTTCGCCTCGCCGTCGGGATCGTGGTGGTGTTGGTACAGGGTGAGGGCGGCCCGGCAGTGCTCGCGGGCGGTGTCGAACCGGCCCAGGCGCGCGGCGTGCCAGCCCACCTGATTGAGCGAGCTGGCTTCCCACACTGGCAGGTCGAGGGCGCGGAAGAGGTCGAGGGCGCGATGGGCATGCTCCAGGGCCTGCCGCTCGTCCCCCCGTCGTCCCCAGGCCATCGCGAGTGCCTGGTGGGTGTGGGCCTGGTCGGTGGGGTCGTGGTGGTGCAGGGCCAGGTTCAGGGCCTGCTCCAGGTGGGTGGTGGCCTGTTCGTGCAGGCCCAGCCGGGCGCAGGCATTGCCGAGGTTCCGGTGGGTACGGCTGTGGGTGGCGGGGTCGGAGAGGTGGTCGGCGGCGTGCAGTGCGGCCTGCCATGTGGTGACCGTGTCGTGCCGGTGTCCCCGCCGGTGGTGGAAGGTGTGCAGGTTCCAGGCCAGGTGCCAGACGGTGTGGTGGTGGCCGAGGGTGGCGGCGGTGCGCTGGGTGGCCAGCAGGGTGGCGTGTTCGGCGTCCAGCCAGGCCATCGCCGCGGCGGGGTCGGGCAGCGGGTGCGGATGCACGCCGGGCGCGGACGGCTCGGGCGGCAGGAGCGCGCCGTGGGGTTCCAGGAGACGGTCCGCGGCGTGGGCGGTGTGCAGGTGGAAGTCCCCCACCCGGGTCAGGGCCGCTTCCCGCACGTCCTCGGGCAGGGTGGTGTGGGCAGTGTCCGTGGCGTAGCGGCGGATCAGGTCGTGCATCGCGTAGCGGCCGTCCGGCCGCCGTTCCAGCAGGGAGGCGTTCTCCAGCCCGCTCAGCGCCCGGCGGGCGAGATGGGCGGGCAGAGCAGCGAGGGCGGCGGTGGCGGGCGGGGTGGTGTCCGGGCCGGGGGCGATGCCCAGCAACGCGAACACACGTCGTTGCTCGTCGGTGAGGTCGCGCAGTGACCAGGACAGCACGGTGGGCAGGCTGGCGGCCGGGTCGGTGTCGTGGTCGAGCGCCTCCAGGCCGAGGTCGCGCAGTTCGGCGGCGGCCTCGGCCAACGCAACGCCGGGGCGCGTGCCGGCGGTGCGCGCGGTGATCGACAACGCCAGCGGGTGGCCCCCGCACAGCCCGATCAGCTCGTCCACCGCCTCGGGTTCGGCGGCGACGCGGTCGGCGCCCAGGCGGGCGACCAGCAGGCCGCGGGCCTCCCCGGGGGACAGGACGTCCAGGGGCAGATGGCAGGCGCCGTGCCGGTCGATCAACGAGGCCAGCCGATGCCGGCCGGTGACCAGCACCGTGCAGGACGGCGAGCCGGGCAGTAGCGGGGCGACCTGGTCGCTGGTGGCGGCGTTGTCCAGCACGATGAGCATCCGCCTCCCGGCCACCAGGCTGCGGTAGAGCCTCGCTTGGGCGTCGAGGTCGGTGGGGATCCGGTTCGCCTCGACGCCCAGGGCGTCGAGGAACCCGCGCACCGCCACCGCCGGCTGCACCGGTTCGCCGGTGGGGCTGAAGCCGTGCAGGTCGACGAACAGCTGCCCGTCGGGAAACTGCTCCAGATGCCGGTATGCCCAGGCCAGGGCGAGCCAGGTCTTGCCGATGCCCCCGGCGCCGCCGATCGCCGAGACCAGCACCGTCGCTGCCGCAGGTGCCGGGCC
Source organism: Amycolatopsis sp. Hca4 (assembly GCF_013364075.1). Taxonomy (GTDB): domain Bacteria; phylum Actinomycetota; class Actinomycetes; order Mycobacteriales; family Pseudonocardiaceae; genus Amycolatopsis. The sequence goes on along the minus strand of NZ_CP054925.1, from coordinate 2,430,971 downwards.
GGTGGTGGGGGCTGCGGTGGTCGGTTCCCGCGTGTCGGTGCCTGGTCCCTGCGGTGCGGCGGCGTGGGTCAGGGCGCGGTCCAGGCGGGCCAGTTCCGTGGTCCGGCCGGTGAACAGTCCCGGTGCGGCGGGCAGCTGCCGCGGGATGGGCGGCGCGGGTCGCGGGGGTGGCGGGTGCAGGTTCAGTTTGCCGTGCACCACACCGACGGCGGCACCGTGATCGGTGGCGACGAGGTCTCCGTGAATGCTCGTGGTCACCACGGCGCCGGCGTCCGGGGCGGTGCCGGGGTGGGGCGGGTCGGCCGCCGACGCGGTGTGCCCGTGGTCCGCGTCGGCTAGCGAGGGTTGTGCGGCTGCTGCGCAGAAGGCGGTGGTGTGCCGAGGGTGAAGTGGTCGCCGGTGGCCGCACCGATCGTGATTCCTGCTCCGGTGCCGTGCACGCCGCCGGTGATGTTCACGCCGCGCGGCCCGGGAGCGTCAGTGATCGTCGTGTCCTGGGCGCTCGGCGCGCTTGAGGCCGCCGGGGCGAGTGTGGGTTCGACTTCACACAGCTGGTGGATCAAGGCGCTGACGTCGAAGCGGGTATGACGTCGGCGCACGGTCACGGCCTGGCAGCGCGCGAGTGCCCGCAGGTCGGCGGGCAGCTGCTCCTCGGTGGGCGTGTCCGTGTCGTCGACCAGAACTGGTACCACTCGGACTCCGGCGGCGAATGCCTCCACGATCTCGCCGCGGATCCAGTCAGCTGGGTCGTCGATTCGTCGACCGCCGGCAGGTGTGGTGACGGTTAGCCAGTCGCGGTCGATCACGACCAGCAAAACTTGGCAGCACCGGACTCGTGTCATCAGTTCTTGAACGAAGTCGGCACCTGGCGGGATGGAGTAGCAGTCCAGGAACACTTGCTCCCGGCCGAACGTCGCGGCGAGATCGCGGTCGAGCAGCTCGCCCATGGCGCGGCTGTCGTCGCCACGGTAGTTGATGAACACCCCGCCCACGGCGGCTCCCATCCGTACCTGTCCTGTGTTGGCCAGCTGCCGACGATCAGGATGCCCCACCACACATGCATATGCCGCTTGGCAACCTCAGCGGGTAGGAACTGTCCACTATTTGACCAACAGCTGAGCCTATCTACATGCGACTACGAGGCGTCGGCGACAGCCCGGCCCCCAGCGAGGACCTCGATGAAAAAGGTCAGATATTTCGACGCGATCGGCGGAAGTTCGCGTCAAACTATCTGGCCGTCGCAGCTCGCCGTGCCACGGCAGGTCAGCCTTACTGTCGGTCGACAACGACGTGCCGGACACCGCGCAGCGACCCGAGAAGCCCAGGAACCGGACCTGACCGGCGCGACGTCCTATGCCGGTGTGCTCGACAACGGCGACCGCCTGCGCGATCCACTCAGTCGCGGCTTGGTGTCGCGTGTGGGCGACAAGCATTGTGGAGCAGGTGGAATCGCGGGAGTTTCGGGTGCGGTTGCCGTCAGACGTGCCGCCAGCTCAATACGCGGCGATCGTGCATGCGGTCGCCGGAGTCCTCGACGCTGCCGGTGTTGCCGCCGCATCCTCGATCGTTGTGAATCATGTAGCTTGCGACACGGAGCTGAACGCTGCGTTCGACGAGTTTAGCGCCGCGCACCCGTGGAGCGACCGCTGATCGGGCTCAGAAAAGAGCACGGTGTCCTCAGCTCAGCGCGGAAGTGTGTCGATCGCATCACTGGTCCGAGCTGTGGAGCTACTCGCTCATCGGCAGCCAACCGACTTCTCGACGCTGACGGCCACGCGAGCGTTACCTAACGCCAGAGCTGCCCGCCAAGAATCCGAGAGCGACTAGGCGGGACGCAGATTGCTGCCCAATGACGGCGAGGTGAAGAACGCGTGCCGAAAGGGTCCCTCGTCAGTGAGAGCGCGCGGACCGACGCCGAGATTGACGGCCTGCTACCGGGGCTGGAGCTGTTGGGGCTGAGGATTGTGCTGCTGGCGAATTGATCGTCGGACGGGCCGCACTTGATGCCACTCGACTCCGCGCGGCGCTTGATCACCGGTGCGGTCGTCCGCAAGCCCTGACGTTAGCGACCCGGACTTTTTCTCTTTCGGTGTGTAGTCCGCGGTTCGCTCGGGCGGCGATTGATCCACGACACCGCCCACATGAGCATCCCCAAGACTGCCGCAGCCGCAGACGCGAGTCGGATATCGACGCGCCATGGCGCAGCCTCGCGGCTGGCGTCGGGATATCGATCCTTGCGCGCATTGACAGGTTCGACCTGATATCCCAGGCCTGCACCCATGTTGACTTCGGTCAGAATGTCAAGTTTATCGGCGACTGAGCTGTTTATGGTGATCGAATATTGATTCGAATCTCTGTTAACATTGTCTGGTTTCTGTCGCACTGGTGGAGCTGCTAATGCAAGAGTGATTATAAGAAGAGCGGGAATGATGATACCAAGTGACATTGCAATTGCCACAACGATGCCTGGTGTGCGTGTCGGCCAGTTCGGGATCGTCAACGCGCCGGCGAAGACGGGGCCAGCGACTGCATACGTCAAAGTGCCAAATGCGGCTCCCGACAAGGCCTTGGTTGTCGCTGCGCTCGACAACGAGGCACCTTTCGTCTTTGCGCCTCTGCGCAGTGTTCGAGCCCACCCCAAGGTGAGAGTGCAGACCAGTACTGCAACGGGCGAGGATGACACGAGCCATATAGCCTTTGGGTCGAATATCTTGAGGATTCTAAGGTAATCAAGGCAGTTTACAGACAAGAGCAGCATTACTGCTACGGAAACACCGTAGATCATGAATCGTGAAATCCTGTGCAAATTTGATATGCCACTTTCTTTTGAAGGTTCGCTTTGCTTGTGGCGCAACATTCTGGATTTGGCATGATCGGCGAGTAGCCATGCAATTCCGCTAACGACGCCGGTAGCGCCGACTGCCAGCATTCCACTGGCGGGCATCGACTGGCTCCAGAGTCGATCGCACAGAGGATCTGTTGTTCCGCCCGTGAGCATGCTAAAGAGGTAGCTGTCGAAGCCTAGAACAACAAAGGTTGGTGCAAAAAGGATCAGGGTTCGCGTACTGCTGATGCTTCTTCGATTAAAAAGAATGGTCACGCTGGTGAAAATAAAGCCAGCCAGCAATCCGGCTAGCTGCGAGTTCGTCGCCGCGGAAGATATTGCACTCCAGCCATTGATTGCGCACGCATTTTCGATCGCCACGAGCATTTACCTCTCAAACCTGCTCGCTGCACCGCTAGTCAACATTCCGCTGCGATGCTGCGTGCATCGACTTGTCATGTGTTTTCATCGGCCGAGGGGCTGTTGTACGGCCGTTTTTGATGGTGTCGCAAGAAAACCCCACGCGTTACAGGGTTTTTCGCAGTTCACCCAAGTGGGTATTGGAAATTTTCCGACAGTGTCCGGCGTCCTCGCGTCACAACAGCTCAACACCTGGGGCCGGGCGCATCTCGTTCCTGGTCGGCCTGCCGTTGACGGTGACCGAGGCTATCGACGGCATGGTCCCCGGCCGTGCGCATCTGCGGCTCAGGATGCGCACCTACCTCGACTCGCGTCTCCGCGCGCGGCGTGAAGGCCCTGCTGTTGGTGACACGCAACGAGGAAGCCGGCATCGACCAGGTCGCCTCGCGCAACGGCGCCTTCGCCTAGCTGGCTGCCCCCGATTTTGCGGGCCATGGAGTGGAATCGACGGCGCCCGCCGCCCGGCTGCTCGTCGCGATGGTCGGTCTTGATCGCCTCGACCCTCGCCGCCGCTCGCTTGTCCGCGTCGCCAGCCTGGTCGGCCTCGCCGAGCAGCCAGCTGGTCGCCGCCCACCCCACGCCGGC